>NZ_JBEPDK010000008.1:0-85218 GCF_040300265.1 Kribbella sp. NPDC000426
CTTCGGCGACACCCGCCACCTCCAACACCGCCGCGCCGACGCCCTCGGCATCATCAGCGACCCCCGCTACACCCAAGAACTCCTCACCCAAGCCCGCAACCACCCCACCGCACCCCCGACCACCTCCCCAAGCACCGCCGCAGAACCCTCCGCAGACCCTGCGCCCGCGCCCGCAGACACCCCAACTCCGGCCGCAGACCCTGTCCGGTGTTCGGCGGAGGCGAACCCCGAGACCGCCCCTGGCCTGCGCCCCACAGCGGACCCGCAGACAGGCGTCGGTACGCGGTCCGCAGGTGCGGGCTTGATGTCAGGCGTCGGCACGCGATCGGCGACCGCGGACGGCGCGTTCGGTCCGCGCGACCGTACGAGCGACGCACCGCGCACGCCGTCCACGCCGTCCACGCCGGCGGACCCGGCCCGCGGCGGCAGTGTGGCTGGCTCGGAAAGCCCGCCGTACGACGGTCCCTGTGACCGCACGAGCGACGCACCGCGTACGTCGCCGGCCCGCGCCGGCACGACGGCGGGTCCGACGCGCTCGCCGTACGTCGGTCCGCATGACCGCTCCAGCGGCGCACCGTGTACGTCGTCTGGCCGGGCTCGCGGTGGCACGACGGCGGGCCCGGCAAGCGCGTCGTACGACGGCCTGGATGCTGGTGATGCCCACCTGGCCGATCCCATCGCCGGGGCGACGGCCGACCTGGTCGAGTTGCGGGAGCCTCCGTTGGAAGACGGCGCCGGACCGTATGATCCCGATCCGCCCAGTGACCCGTTCGACAGTCGGCTACCGGGATACATCCCCGGTCCGCGCAGTGAGCCCGACGAGGGCGTGCCGATGGATGCCGCCGCTCAGCGGGCGCTGGACGCGCGCCTCGCGCAGATCAAACGCGACGCCTACGCGAACCCCGCGACCAGTGCGGACTCGGCCAGCGCCGCGGGCAGTGCGAGCCGGGCTGGGCAGGTGCGTCCTGGGCAGACCGAGGTCTTCGTGCACCTCACCGACCTCACCCTGGCCACCGGGACCGGGGTGCTGCGCGCCGAGGGGATCGGGCCGTTGCTGGCCGAGCAGCTCACCGAACTCGTCGGCCACGGCCCGTACACGGTCAAGCCGGTGATCGACCTCAACGACGCCGTCAGTGTCGACGCCTACGAGATCCCGGCGCGAATCCGGGAACGGGTGCGGCTGACCTACCCGGTCGAACTGTTCCCGTACGGGACCAGGGAAAGCCACCGTGGCATCGATCTGGATCACATCGAGCCCTACGACCCGTACGGCCCAGCCGGGCAGACCAGCACCCGCAACCTGGCGCCGCTCAGCCGGTTCGCACACCGGGTGAAGACCCATGCCCGCGGGTGGGATGTCCGGCGCGTCGACCACAAGACCTTGGAGTGGACGACGCCGCACGGGTTCAGGTTCGAGGTCGGTCCGACCGGGACGCACCGCCTGCCCAACCGCATACCCGACAGCTGATCCCGGGCTGGTGGGAAGGCTCGGCCGAGTGCCCCGGTGAGCTGGTCGCGATCGAGCCTGTCCCGCGGGCCCTTTGGCTGGCGAGTTGAGCGAGTCGCCGTTCGGGTTCAGGTTTGAGGTTGGGCCGGCCAGGACGCATCGGCTGCCCAACGGCATATCGGATGGCTGATCCCGGGCTGGTGGGAAGGCTCGGCCGAGCGAACCAGTGAGATCGTCGCGGTTGAGCTCGACCGGGGACGCTCAGCTGGCCGGTCGAGCCGGCCGCTGCTCTAGATCTCCTTCGCTTTGGCCTACTTGGTGTACAGGGCCTCGACGTCGGAGCCGTACTTTTCCATGACGATGTGGCGGCGGAGGGAGAGTTTGAGGGAGAGTTCGCCGGATTCCTGGGTCCAGTCCATCGGCAGGATCGAGAACTTCTTGATTGCCTCGGCGTGGGAGACCGAGGTGTTGGCCTCGTCGATCGCCTTCTGGAACTCGGCGATCAGGTCCGCGTCCTGGGTCAGGGCCGCCGGGTCGGTCGGCTTTCCGCGTTCGGTTGCCCAGGGCACGATCGTCTCCGGGTCGATCGTGATGAGCGCGGCGATGAACGGTTTGCCGTCGCCGACGACCATGCACTGGCTGACCAGCGGGTGCAGCCGGATCTGGTCCTCGAGCAGCGTCGGCGCGACGTTCTTGCCGCCCGCAGTCACCAGGATCTCCTTCTTCCGCCCGGTGATCTTGATGAACCCGTCGACGTCGAACTCGCCGAGGTCGCCGGTGTGGAACCAGCCGTCGGCGTCGATCGCCGCCGCGGTCGCCTCGTCGTTCTTCCAGTACCCCTGCATCACCTGGCCGCCCTTGAACAGCAGCTCACCATCGTCCGCGACAGCGACCGTGACACCAGGCAACGGCCGGCCGACGGTCCCGATCCGGATGTCGTCGGGCAGGTTCACCGCGACGGCAGCCGTGGTCTCGGTCAGCCCGTACCCCTCGAGCACCGGTACGCCGATCCCGCGGAAGAAGTGACCGAGGCGGTCGCCGAGGGGAGCGCCGCCGGAGACGGCGTACTGCACCTGTCCGCCGAGGACCGCCCGCAGCTTGCCGTAGACCAGCCGGTCGAACAGCATGTGCCTCGCCTTCAGCCCGAACGACGAACCGCCCTTGTCCAAGGCCTGCGAGTACGCGATCGCGGTGTCCGCGGCGGCGTCGAAGATCTTGCCCTTGCCGTCCGCGTGCGCCTTCTGCGACGCCGAGTTGAACACCTTCTCGAACACCCGCGGCACGCTCAGGATGAACGTCGGCCTGAACGCGCCGAGGTCCTCGACCAGGTTCTTCACGTCGGCGCTGTGACCGACCTTGACCCGCTTCATCACACAGCCGACCTGGATGATCCGGGCGAACACGTGCGCGAGCGGCAGGAACAGCAGCGTGCTCGCGCCGGTGGTGTCGAAGAGGTTGTCGAGGATCTTCACTGCCGGGCCGAGCTCGTCGAGGAAGTTCGCGTGGCTGATCTTGCAGCCCTTCGGGCGTCCCGTCGTACCGGAGGTGTAGATCAGCGTGGCCAGGTCGTCGGCCGTGACCGAGGAGCGGCGCTTGTCGAACTCGGCGTCGGAGATGTCCTGGCCGAGCGCGGTGAGCTGGTCGACGGCGCCGGCCTCGATCTGCCAGACCTCCTGCAGCGCAGGGGCCTCGGCCCGCGCGGACTCGACGACTGCACCGTGGGTCGCGTTCTCGACGACGGCGACGACCGCCTCGGAGTCGGTGAGGATCCACTGGATCTGCGAGGCGGAGGAGGTTTCGTAGATCGGAACCGTGACCGAGCCGATGCTCCAGATCGCGTAGTCGATCAGGGTCCACTCGTACCGCGTCGGGCTGAGCAGCGCGACCCGCTCGCCGGGCTTCACGCCGGCCGCCATCAGGCCCTTCGCGACGCCGGTGACCTGCTGGGCGAACTCGGCCGCGGTGACGTCCTGCCAGCCGCCGCCCGCCACCCGGCGGCTGAACACCGCGGTGTCAGGATGGGAGGACGCGTTCGCCCACACCGGGTCGCTCAGGCTCCCGCTGGCGGGCTCGGTCACAGCAGGAACGGTGTACTCACGCATCCGCGTCGTCTCCTCAGTCGGTCACGAATTGTCGACTTCCGGCGCACGCTACAGTCACCTACCCACAAGTAGCCACCTTTATGTGACCCAAGGAACTAGGTTCGGAGCCATGCCCACGCTCGACATCAGTTGCGACGACCTGGTCGTTGCTGATCCAGCCTACGTCGCCGAGCGACTCGGATCGGACACCCTCTGGCGCGAATGGTGGCCGGACCTCACGCTGACGCCGTCCGAACGGCGCGGCGCGGAGGGGGTCCGGTGGTCCGTGACCGGAGCAGCGGTCGGTACGGCGGAGTGGTGGCTGGAGCCGGTCCGCGACGGTGTCGTCGTGCACTGGTACCTGCGCGTCGACCCGGCCCGGCCGGTCCGCGGCCGCGCCCTCGAACGGCTCAAGGAGCGGTACGTCGCGACGTACCGGGAGCACCTGTGGCGGTTCAAGGACGAAGCCGAAGCGGGCCGCGCGGCGGGCGAACGACGTACCTCGTCCGATCCCGCGATAGTCTCCGTTGAGGACACTGGTTCATTGCACCAGACCGCATCAGACCCGACCGGCGAAGAGGTGAATCGATGGCGGAACAGACCACCTCGACCATCAAGGTGAACGCGAGCCCCAAAGAAATCATGGCGGTGATCGCGGACTTCGCGGCGTACCCGGAGTGGGCCGACTCGATGCGGGAGACCGAGGTGCTGTCCACCGACGAGGCCGGCCGGCCGAACAAGGTGCGTTTCAAGGTCGACGCCGGCGCGATCTCGGACGAGTACACGCTGGCCTACGTCTGGTCCCGCAACGAGGTGACCTGGACGCTGGTCGAGGCGAAGATGGTCAAGGGTATGGACGGCGCCTATGTGTTGAAGGACCTGGGTGCGGAGGGGACAGAGGTGACGTACCGGTTGGCCGTCGACGTGGCGATCCCGATGATCGGCATGCTCAAGCGCAAGGCCGAGAAGGTCATCATCGACACCGCCCTGAAGGGCCTCAAGAAGCGCGTCGAGTCCTGATCCAGTGACTCGGGTTCTGCTGTATACGGGTAAAGGCGGGGTCGGCAAGACGACCTCTGCCGCGGGTACCGCCACGCTCGCCGCACTGCGCGGGCTGCGGACGCTGGTGCTGTCGACGGACGCCGCGCACTCGCTGTCGGACGCGTTCGACTCCGAGGTCGGCCCGGAGCCGACGGAGATCGACGATCTGCTGTTCGTCCAGCAGATCGATGCGCAACGCAAGTTCGAGCGGTCCTGGGGCGACATCCAGAACTACCTGCGGTCGGTGCTGCACATGGTCGGCGTCGACCCGATCGAGGCCGAGGAGCTGACCGTGCTGCCCGGCGCCGCAGAGGTGCTCGCGCTGCTCGAAGTGCGCGACCACGTCCGGTCCGGGCGCTGGGACGTGATCGTCGTCGACTGCGCGCCGACCGCGGAGACGCTCCGGCTGCTGGGGCTGCCGGAGGCGCTGAACTGGTACCTCGACCGGATCTTCAACGCCGAACGCAAGATGATGCGGACGTTCCGGCCCTTCATCTCCCGGGGAGGCAGCCTCAGCCGCGGCTCGAGCCTGCCCGTCCCGGACGACAACGTCTTCGACGCACTGCGGCGGCTGCAGAGCGATCTCTCGGACATCCGCACGCTGCTGGCCGGCCCGGACGCCTCGGTGCGGCTGGTGCTGACGCCGGAGGCGGTCGTGGTCGCCGAGGCGCGGCGGTCGCTGACGAGACTCTCGCTGTACGGGTACCGCGTGGACGGCGTCGTCGCCAACCGGGTCTTCCCGGCTGCCGGTGCGGACACCTGGCGGCGGCAGTGGGTGGCCGCGCAGCGCGGGATCCTCGAGGAGGTCGCCGACTCGTTCCGGCCGCTGCCGATCTGGGAATCGCCGTACCGGGTCTGCGAGCCGGTGGGCGTCGAGGAACTGGCCGCGTTCGCCGTCGAGATGTACGGCGGGGACGACCCGTTCGCTCGTGCCACCGACGAGACGTCGTTGTGGGTGGACCGGCACATCGACACCGACGGACGGACGTACACGCTGACGATGCCGTTGCCCTTGGCATCGGCCAGCGAGCTGGAGCTGGCCCGGCACGGTGACGAGCTGATCATCACGGTCGGGTCGTACCGGCGGGTCCTGCCGTTGCCGGCGGCGCTGGCGCGTGGCGTGGTCGCGGGTGCGCGGCTGGACGACGGGCGGCTGCAGGTGCGGTTCGCGCCGCGGGAGACCGCGCGGCCGGTCGCCCCGGCGGAGGTCCCGAGCGGATCGGGTCCGTTGGAGTCTGCGCAGGAGCTGGCCCAGGGGCTGACGGCGGAGTACCACGAGCAGCTGGCCCGCCGTACGGCCGCGATCGGGGAGGGTCTGTGAGCAAGGAGCCGGTCGGCTCGGTCGCCGAGGAGGCTGCCAAGCTGTTCGCGGTGCTGCAGCACGCGACCAAGGACGCCCCGGACGAGGGTGAGCCCGAGCACAAACTAGGCCCGGACTGCATGTGGTGTCCGGTGTGCCAGCTGATCCACAGGGTACGGAACACCAGCCCGGAGACGATCGAGCAGCTGTCGACGGCGGCCGCGCACGTGCTGGGCTCGTTGAGATCTCTGCTGGAGGCCGCCGCGGACGCGGCCCGGCAGGCGCGGGAGGACGCAGCGTCGCGGCCGACCAGCTCCGCGCAGCCCGAGGAGGAACCGGCCCCGCCCAAGGTGGACCGGATCGACGTGAGTGAGGACCCCGAACCATGGGACTGACGATCGGCATCGATGTCGGCGGTACGAAGATCGCGGCCGGCGTGGTCGACGAGCACGGCACGATCGTGGCCCGCTCGCACCGCGACACCCCGGCGGACTCCGTCGACGGGACCGCGGCGGCGATCTGCGACGCGGCGGCCGAGCTGATCGCCGAACACGAGATCGAGGCGGTCGGGATCGGCGCCGCCGGGTTCGTCTCCTCGGACCGGTCGACCGTGCTGTTCGCGCCGAACCTGGCCTGGCGGGACGAGCCGCTCGGTGAGCGGGTCACGGAGAAGCTGAAGATCCCGGTGGTCGTGGAGAACGATGCGAACGCCGCCGCCTGGGGCGAGTTCGCGTTCGGCGCCGCGAAGGACGTCGAGCACATGCTCTGCCTCACGGTCGGCACCGGTATCGGCGGCGGTGTCGTGATCGGGGGCGAGATGCTCCGCGGGGCGTACGGCGTCGCGGCCGAGCTCGGCCACATGCGCGTCGTACCCGGTGGTCATCGGTGCGGGTGCGGGTCGCGCGGATGCCTGGAGCAGTACGCGTCCGGGCGGGCGCTGGTGCGTGAAGGGCGGGCGCAGGCGGAGTCGGGGTCGATCGCGGCGGCGCAGATGCTGAGCGTGTGCGGGATCACCGACCCGGCGGAGCTGACCGGGCCGATGATCACCGAGGCGGCGATGGCCGGTGACCCGTGCGCGGTGGAGCTGCTCGAGGACCTCGGCCGCTGGCTGGGCGAAGGGCTGGCGAGCCTCGCGACGATGTTCGACCCGACGCTGATCGTGATCGGCGGCGGCGTGAGCGCGGCGAAGGACCTGCTGATGAAGTCCGCCGAGATCGCCTTCGAGAAGGTCCTCCCGGCCAAGTCCAACCGGCCCCACCCCACCTTCACCCTCGCCCTGCTGGGCAACGACGCCGGCCTCATCGGCGCCGCCGACCTGGCCCGCCGACCGGCTCCGGCCCAGGTCCCCGCACGGTGATCTGGGATACTGGAAGCGGTCCGGCGGGGGTCGGGGGTACCGCGAGGAAGGTCGAATCTTGGCTCTGACGCAGGCTTTGACGATCGGGATCGATATCGGCGGGACCAAGGTCGCCGCCGGCGTGGTCGACCCGGAGGCCAACATCCTGGACCGGGTACGGCGGGACACGCCGACGACGGACCCGAAGGAGACCGAGGACGCGATCGCCGAGATCGTCCACGACCTCGAGTCGCGGCACGACGTGATCGCGGTCGGGATCGGCGCGGCCGGGTTCGTCGACGTCACCCGGTCCTCGGTGCTGTTCGCGCCGCACCTGGCCTGGCGGCACGAGCCGCTGCGGGACGCGGTCGAGCGCCGGCTCGGCCTGCCGGTCGTGGTCGAGAACGACGCCAACGCGGCCGCCTGGTCGGAGTGGCGCTTCGGCGGCGGGCAGGGCGAGAGCCACCTGGTCTGCGTCACGCTCGGCACCGGCATCGGCGGCGCGATCCTCAACGACGGCTCGCTGCAGCGCGGGAAGTTCGGCATCGCCGGCGAGTTCGGCCACATGCAGGTCGTCCCGGGCGGTCACCGCTGCGAGTGCGGCAACCGCGGCTGCTGGGAGCAGTACGCCTCCGGCAACGCGCTGACCCGCGAGGCGCGCGAGCTGGCGCTGTCCGGCTCGCCGGTCGCGCACAACCTGCTGCGTGCGGCCGGCGGCGACCCGCGCAAGATCAACGGCCCGATGGTGACCGAGCTGGCCAAGGACGGCGACCCGGTCGCGGTCGAGCTGCTCGAGGACGTCGGCCGCTGGCTCGGCATCGGCCTCGCCAACCTGGCCGCTGCGCTCGACCCCGGCACGTTCGTCATCGGCGGCGGCGTGTCCGACGCGGGCGAGCTGCTGCTGGCGCCGGCGCGCGAGGCGTTCAAGCGCACCCTGACCGGTCGCGGGTTCCGTCCCGAGGCGCGGATCGTCCGCGCGGTCCTCGGTCCGGAGGCCGGTCTGGTCGGTGCGGCTGACCTGGCTCGGGAAGAGGCGACGTGGTTGCGCCGGGTCCGGGTCAAGACGACAGCGGTCACGGCGAAGACGGCGGCCGCACGTGGACGGTCGACGCGCTTGGAGCGGGCCGCGCGGAAGTCGGCCGGCCGCCGTACCGGAATGCGCGCCGCGGCCACCGAGACCGAGCTGCACCCGGCCGACGTGAACGGCGACAACGAGGGATGACGGACACGCCCCGGCTGCGGGTGCTGTCGTACAACGTGCACCGCTGGGGCGATGACCGTACGGCGCTCGCCCGGGTGGTTCGAGCCTGTCGGCCGGACGTGATGCTGGTCCAGGAGGCGCCGACCTGGTGGGGGACCAGGCGCAAGCGGCGCGCGATGGCCGCGACCTTCGGCATGCGGTACGTCGCGGCGTCGGCGCGCAACGCGATCCTTGTTGCCGACGGCATCGACCTGACCGGTGTCCGGGGGCGCCGGATCCGGCGCCCGTTCGTCCGTCGCCGGCTGAACTTCATCGCCACCCAGCTCCCCGGTGGCTCGGTCGGCGGAATTGTGGTCCTCGGCTCGACCCGGATCGCGGTCGTGGTCTGCCACCTGGGCCTGCACCCCCGCGGCCGGGTCCACGAAATCGCGCAGGTGCTCGAGCTGTGCCGCTCCTTCGGCACGCCGTACCTGCTCACCGGCGACGTCAACGAAGAACCCGACGGCCCGGTCTGGAAACGCCTGGCCGAGGAGGGCCTGCTCGACCTCGACGCCGGCAACACCTTCAACTCGACAACGCCCCACAAACGCATCGACGCCGCCGAGTTCTCACCTCAACTCAAGGCCCGCCTCCGCCACATCCCAGCCACCCGCGAAGACCTCGCGGCGGCCACCGACCACCTCCCGCTGCTGATCGAACTCAGTCCCTGAACTCCAGCAGCGGATCGATGACCACGTCTCGCCAGCGCTCTCGATGGCCGTCGGCCTGGAGGCGGTAGTAGAGGGTCTCCCGGCGTACGTCGTCGGCGGTGCCGAAGTGGCCGCCGATGTTGTGGGCCAGCAGGTAATGGGCAAACAGAACGCTGCCGGCAGGCCCGATTGCCTGGACGGGGTCGCCGAGCGGGACGTCCGGGTACGGCCCGGGGTTCATCTCGTCGACGCGGGCGAGGGCGTCGGCGCCGCGTTCGGCCAGGTAGGCGCCGAACTTCAGATGGGTGCCTGGCCAGAGGTACAAGTTCCCGCGGTCGGGCTCGTCGTGGTCGGTCAGCCAGATCCCCGCGAGCATGCTGAACGTCCCCGGGGTTCCGTCGGGGAGACCAGGTGTGATCCCGTCGACATGCGGTCCGCCCGGTCGGTGCGGCCACGGCGGGATCGTGGTCGCGACCTGCGCGAAGTCCGGATCCTGTACGGCGAGGTCGGGCCGCAGCAGCTGACCGGCCAGCTCCGCCAGCCCGATCGAGCGGTAGAAGTCGAGCAACGGATGCCCGCCCTCGAACCGCGGCCAGAGAAAGTGCGCCCCGACGCCCTCCGGCCGCTCCTGCTCGAGCATCGTCGCCACGATCCGGCGCCCGGTCGCGAGCTGCGCGCCGGACAGCGCGCCGGGAACAACGACGTACCCCTGCTCACGGAAGTGGGTCAGGTGGGCGTCGGTGAGCATCAGCTCTTCTTGCGGTTGAGGAAGGCGCGCATGGCGTCCTGGGCCACGGGGGAGCCGAAGAGTGATGCCGAGAGTTCGGCGAGGTCCTTGCCGCGGGCATCGATGTCGGCGAGGAGGTCGCGGTTGAGGAGCTTCTTGGTCTCGCGCAGACCTTGTGGGACGCCCTTCAGCAGCGCCTCGAGCACGGTGTCGACCGCCGCGTCCAGGTCGGCGTCCGGCACGGTCAGCGTGAGCAGGCCGAGTCGCGCGGCCTCCAGCGCGTCGAAACCGTTGCCGGTGAGGAACGTGTACGCCGCCGCGCGGTCCGTCAGCCGCGGGATGACCGTGAGCGAGATCGTCGCCGCCGCCAGCCCCAGCCGTACTTCGGTCAACGCGAACGTCGCACTCTCGCCGGCGATGCTGATATCGGCCGCCGCGACGATCCCGATCCCACCGGCCCGCACCGCGCCGGCCACCCGCGCGACCACCGGCTTCGGGTTCGCGACGATCGCCCGCTGTACGTCGACCATCCGCTGCGCCCCGACGCCCATCCCGACCGTCGTCGCCTCGGACAGATCGGCCCCCGAGCAGAACACATCCAGCGCCGACCGAACCACGATCACCCGCACCGCGTCGTCCGCCCCCGCCGCCTCGAGCCGCTCCAGCAACTCACCCGTCAACTGCTGCGACAGCGCATTCTTGTTGTGCGGCGAATCCAACGTAATCGCCGCAACCCCACCGGCCACCTCGAGGTGCACAAGTTCCGTCATACCGCCATCCAACACCCTGGCTATGGCTCAGGGGCCTGAGGTGCCGGGTTTGGGGCTTAGGGGGTCGCCGTGGCGGTGGCGGATTTTCCAGGAGTTGGATTCCAGGGCGAAGATCATGGTTGCGCGCAGGACGTGGGCCAGCGGGTCGGGGCGGTCGGCGTACGCGACGGTGCAGCGTTCGATGGCGACCGTGTAGGCGAGGTCGGTGCCGACGTGCTTGGTCAGGTACTCGAACTCGACCTTGGCGCCGCTCGGGCGGAACTGTGACGACGCCCACTCGTAGCGCGGGCCGATCTCGGTCCAGCCGAGTTCGTGGCCGCCGAAACCGCCGAAGATCGAGGTCTGCTCGCTGTGGGACACCAGTGGCATCCACAACGACGGATCCCCGTTGACGAAGGCGGTGTTGGCCTCCTCGAACCGGCGCAGGAACGTTTCGAAGTCCTCGTTCACCCCACCAGTCTGAACGCCGCCCGGGTCACTTGCTGTCGGCGTACTCCGGGCACAGCTCGCGGGCCAGGTGCTCGATGAAGAGACCGACGTCCGTGACGATGCCGCGCGCGTGCGAGGAGCCGCGGTCGGCCAGCTTGGTCACGGTGGCCGGGTTGATGTCGACGCAGGTCAGCGGGATCGAGGCCGGCAAGATGTTGCCGGTAGCAACCGAGTGCAGCATGGTGGCGGCCATCAGGCAGTACCCGACCCCGTCGAGCTCGGCCCGCATCGCCCGCTGCCCCTCGAGTACGTCGGTGTAGACGTCGGGCAGTGGCCCGTCGTCGCGCACCGAGCCGACCAGCACGAACTTCTTGCCCTTCTTCACCAGCGCGTGCATGACCCCGGCGGTGAGCACGCCCTGCTCCACCGCGGCCGCGATCGACCCGGCCTTGCGGATCGTGTTGATCGCCCGGATGTGGTGCTCGTGACCGTGCTCGACGCCGCGGCCGCCCTCGAGGTCGACGCCCAGCGAGGTGCCGTACAGCGACGACTCGATGTCGTGGGTCGCCAGCGCGTTGCCGGCGAACAGGACGTCGACGTACCCGGCCTCGACCAGCGCGACCATCGCCGGCGCGGCGCCGGTGTGGACGATGCCCGGGCCGCCGACCCACAGCACCTTCTGGCCGTCCGCCTTCGCCTCGCGCATCCCGTCGGCGACCTGCCGGACGAGGACCCGCTGCGGCTTCTCGCTCGACACCTCCGACTCCATGAAGCCGAAGCCGCCCTCGACGGTCTCGCTGATCGGCGGGATCACGCGGACGCCCTGCGCGCTGGTGATGATCCGCATGCCGGCGCGGACGTCGGACATCGGGATGGTCCGCACCGTCTCGCCCTCGACCAGCAGCCCGCAGTCCATCTCCGGGTTCCGCACCTCGACCCAGTGGCCGTGCAGCCGGACGTTGGTCGGCAGGTTCGTGGTCGAGTAGAAGCCGTCCGGGAAGACGCCGTCCTGGGTGACCTCGGTGATCTCCGGCTCGCCGGGGTTGACCAGGTTCGCGCCCTTGGTCTGGATCCGCATCAGCAGCCGCTGCAGCGACTCCTCGTCGTCCGCGCCGACCGTCATCCGGACCGTGGACGGGTCGTCCTTGTCGTAACCGAGGTCGAACTTGTCCAGCGTGTACTCACCGCCGTACCCGCGGATGTCGTCGAGGACGCGGGACAGCAGCCCGGAGTCCATCAGGTGGCCGGTGATCTCGACGGTCTCGGTGACCTGCACGGGGTGCCCTCCCTCGGAAGTCGTCGGATTGTCCGACGATCCGAATGCTAACTCAGACGACCGCTCCGTCGTCGCCTCCGTCACCAGGCGGAAGCCGGTCCTTCATCCGCAGCACCAGCGTCAGGAACCCGCCGATGAAGCCGGCGACCGCGAGCGTGGTGATCCGGCCGGTGCCGAAGTCCAGGACCGCGGCAGCGATCAGCAGCAGCGGACCGCCGAGCAGCCCGAGCCAGGCGAGCCGGGTGATCCAGTCCAGCCGCGGGCCGCGCGGCGGCTCGGGCGGGACGAAGTGGTCGTGCGGGTCGTCGGCCTTGCGAACCGGCTTCTCGTCCTCGTCGTCGTCGGGCTTCTCCGACACGGTCAGCCCAGTCGGTACGTCGATCAGCGGTTCGTACTTGTCGTCGACATCCTCGCTGGCCGGCCACCGCGGCACCGGGTCCTCGCCGCCGTCGTGACCCGGCGCGGACGGCTGGCTGAACTGCTGGACCAGCGACTCCCACTCCGCGTCCTCGGTACTGCGGTCGATCACCGGGCGGGCCTCGTCCACCGCCGCGGCGTCGACGAAGATCTCGTCGTACCCGACCGGAATGCGGACCGGTTCCTCGGCCTCCTCCGGCGTCCGCGCCTCGCTCTGGTTCTCGCAGTACGCCGCGATCCCAGCCGCGGCGAGCGCGTCCAGCACCGGCTCGGCGACCAGCGGGTCGATCCCCCCGAGCGACGTGTACGACGCCGCCGTCAGTCCGTTGTCACGCATCGGAGTTACCGCTCAGCCGCTTGATGAAGGCAGTTGAGTCCGCGAAGATCCGCGGTGCGTCGTTGTCCAGGGTTGCCACGTGATAGCTGTCCTCGAGCAGGGTCTCGGTCACATCGCGGGACGAGATCGAGGCCAGCACCGTTCGCCCCGAGCTCGGCTCCACCACATGATCGACAGTACTGCGGAACAGCAGGACCGGCTGCGTGACTTCGGCCAAATCCTCGCGGGTGACCTTCCACAGCTGTGACAGCGACTGCAGCGCGCGCAGCGGCATCCGGTCGTACGCGCCCTCGTCGGTGCCCGGCTTCTTGATGTCGTTGGAGATGCCCGGGAACGACGGGACCAGCTTGGACAGCACCGGCAGCAGCACCAGCCGCTTGTCGTCGGTACGCACCGACGGGTTGATCAGGACCAGACCGGAAACGTCGGTCCCGTGCTGCTCGGCCAGCCGCAGGACGAGGCAGCCGCCCATCGACAGCCCGACGAGAAAGACCTGGTCGTGCTCCTTGCGGAGGCGGATCAGCTCGTTGTCGAGTACGGCGTACCAGTCGGGCCAGCCGGTCTTGTTCATCTCCTGCCAGCTGGTCCCGTGACCGGGCAGGCGCGGTACCGCGACGCCGTACCCTTGCGTGGCGAGATGGTCCGCGAACGGCCGCATCGACTTCGGTGAGCCGGTGAACCCGTGGCTGAGCAGGACTCCGACGGCCGCGTTCGCCCCGCTGCCGGGACTGCGAAACTCCTCCGCGTGGGCTTGCACTGGCACGCTCGACTCCTCGCCGTTCCGTTCCTCACAGACGCCCGGACCGGAGACCGGCCAGGGCGCACGTCAATCGTCGCATCTGGCCCGCATTCAGTCTGCATCCAGTCTGCATCCAGGTGACAACACGGTGAGCAACACCCACATTCCTGGCGGTGACATTGCCTGAGGGGGAAGCTGGAACGTAGTGTCCGGGTGTCGGGCGAGTGACGGAGGTCGAGGCGGATGCTGTACCTGTTCCTGAGACGGTTCCTGGTCGCGCCATTGATCAAGCTGCTCTTCCGGCCCAAGGTGACCGGGCTCGAGCACGTGCCGACCGACGGCCCGGCGTTGCTGGTCAGCAACCACCTGGCGTTCTGCGACTCGATCTTCCTGCCGGTCTCGGTACCGCGGCAGATCGTCTTCCCGGCCAAATCGGAGTACTTCACCGGTCCCGGCCTGAAGGGCAAGCTGGTCGCGACGTTCTTCCGGTCGGTTGGCCAGATCCCGATCGACCGGTCCGGCGGGCGCGCCTCGCTGGCCGCGCTGAACACCGGTCTGAGCATCCTCGAGAAGGGCGGCCTGTTCGGGATCTACCCCGAGGGCACCCGCTCGCCCGACGGCCGGCTGTACAAGGGCAAGACCGGCGTCGCGCGGATGGCGATCGTGGCCGGCGTCCCGGTGATCCCGGTGGCGATGATCGACACCGAGAAGCTGCAGCCGCCGGGCACGATCCGGCCGAACTTCTTCTACCGCGAGAAGGGCCGGCTGCTGCCGCGCCTGGTCCGTCCGGGCGTCGCGTTCGGCAAGCCGCTGGACTTCTCCCGCTACGAGGGCATGGAGCGGGACCGCTTCGTACTGCGCTCGGTCACCGACGAGATCATGTACGCGCTGATGGAGCTGTCCGGCCAGGAGTACGTCGACATGTACGCCGACAAGGCCAAGGAGCTGATCAAGGCCGGCGAATCCGTCGACGAGCACCTGCGACTCGGCGACACCAAGGCGAGCTGACCCGGGTCGGGGCCGGTCCCGGGCGAAGATGTCGCCATGGACAGCGACCTGAACGTGCTGGGTGAGCCGTTGCAGGAGTGCGGGACCGACCCGGTCACCGGCTTCTACCGCGACGGCTGCTGCACGAGCGGCCCCGAGGACCTCGGCAGCCACACCGTCTGCGCGGTGGTGACGGCGGACTTCCTCGCCCACCAGGCCTCGGTCGGGAACGACCTGATCACACCCCGGCCCGAGTACAACTTCCCGGGTCTGGAGCCGGGCGACCGCTGGTGCGTGGTCGCTGCCCGCTGGCTCCAGGCGTACCACGCCGGGGCCGCGTCTCCCGTCGTACTCGCCTCGACGCACGCCCGGACGCTCGACACGATCCCGTTGACCGCGCTCCGCGAGCACGCGGTCGACGTACCGTCCGATCCGGGCTCGTTGACCTGAGACGGTCACGCTCGGTTCCGGGCTCTGGCCTACAGTTGGGCCCATGCAATTCGCGACGTTGACGGCCGGGGAAGTGCCGGGAGTTCCGAGTCTGGACGAGCTGCGCGGGCTCAAGCCGCTGCAGCAGCCGGAGTGGCCGGACGGGGCCGTGCTCGACCAGGTGATCGCCGAGCTCCGGACGCTGCCGCCGCTGGTGTTCGCCGGTGAGTGCGACGACCTGACCACGAAGATCGGCGCGGTCGCCCGCGGCGAGGCGTTCATCCTGCAGGGCGGCGACTGCGCCGAGACGTTCGCCGGCGTGACCGCGGAGAACATCCGGGCCAAGCTCCGGGTGCTCCTGCAGATGTCGGTCGTCCTGCAGTACGCCGCGAGCGTGCCGGTGGTGAAGATCGGCCGGATCGCCGGGCAGTACGCGAAGCCGCGTTCGTCCGGTGAGGAGACCCGGGACGGCGTGACGTTGCCGTCGTACCGCGGCGACGCGGTGAACGGTTTCGACTTCACGCCCGAGTCGCGGATCCCGGACCCTCAGCGGCTGCGCGGTGTGTACAACGCGGCGGCAGCGACGCTGAACCTGACCCGCGCGTTCACCACCGGTGGGTACGCCGATCTCCACCAGGTGCACGCCTGGAACACGGACTTCGTGAAGTCGTCGCCGGTCGGCCGCCGCTACGAGCAGCTGGCGTCGGAGATCGAGCGGGCGCTGGCGTTCATGCGGGCCTGCGGCGCGACGTCCGACGAGTTCCGGACCGTCGACTTCTACGCGTCGCACGAGGCGCTGATCCTCGAGTACGAACACGCCCTGACCCGGATCGACTCGCGGACCGAGCAGCCGTACGACGTGTCCGGCCACCTGCTCTGGGTGGGGGAGCGGACCCGTCAGCTGGACGGCGCGCACGTCGAGTTCCTGGCCTCGCTGTCGAACCCGCTCGGCGTCAAGATCGGGCCGACCACGACTCCGGAGTACATCCGGGCGCTGATCGACAAGCTGAACCCGAAGGGGGTCGAGGGGCGGCTGACCTTCATCACGCGGATGGGCGCGGGCAAGATCCGCTCGGCGCTGCCGCCGCTGCTCGAGGCTGTGCGTGACCACGGCTCGCCGATCGCGTGGGTGTGCGACCCGATGCACGGGAACACGTTCGAGACGCCGAACGGGTACAAGACCCGCAACTTCGACGACGTGATGGACGAGGTCCAGGGCTTCTTCGACGCGCACGAGCAGGTCGGGACGTGGCCGGGCGGCGTCCACATGGAGCTGACCGGCGACGACGTCACCGAGTGCCTCGGCGGCGGTGAGGAGCTGGTCGCGGAGGACCTCGTCAACCGGTACGAGACGGCCTGCGACCCGCGGCTGAACCGGCACCAGTCGCTGGAGCTCGCCTTCCTGGTCGCGGAGCGGCTGCGGGGCGCGCAGGCATGATCGATCTCCGGTCGGACACCGTCACCCGCCCGTCGGCCTCGATGCTGTCGGCGATGACGTCCGCGGCTGTCGGCGACGACGTGTACGGCGAGGACCCGACGGTCAACCAGCTCGAGGAGCACGTCGCGGGGCTGCTCGGGCACGAGGCCGGGTTGTTCACGGTGACGGGCTCGCTCGCGAACGTGCTCGGCGTACGGGCGCTGGTCCCGCGCGGCGGCGAGGTGCTCTGCGAGGCGTCCGCGCACATCGTCCGCGCCGAGCTCGGCTCGCACGCGGCTGCCAGCGGTGTCACCACACGGACGTGGAGCGCGCCGGCCGGGCAGATCGACCTCGAGCAGATCCGGTCGCTGATCGCGCCCGACCTCGGGCCGTACTTCGTCACCACGTCAGCGGTCTCGGTCGAGAACACGCACAACTTCGGCGGCGGCGCGATCCAGCACGGGTACGACGCTCTCGCCGACGAGCTGGATGCTCGGGACATCCCGCTGCACCTGGACGGCGCCCGCCTGTGGAACGCAGCCGTCGCCACCGGCCGGACACCAGCCTCCTACGCATCCCGAGCGGCCGCGGCCAGCGTCTGCCTGTCGAAGGGCCTCGGAGCACCGGTCGGCTCGGTGCTCGTCGGGTCGACGGACCTGATCCGCGAGGCTCGCGTGTGGCGCAAGCGTCTGGGTGCCGGCTGGCGACAGGCCGGCGTACTGGCTGCTGCCGGGTTGTACGCCCTCGAGCACAACGTCGAGCGGCTGGCTTCCGACCACGCGAACGCGTGCGCGATCGCTTCCGTGCTGGCGGATGCCGCGCCCGGCTCGGTGAAGCCGGATCAGGTCGAGACGAACATCGTCGTCGCCGATCTCGCCGCCACCGGTCGCACCGTCGCCGAGGTGGTGGCCGCTGCCCGGGACGCCGGAGTACTGGTCGGTGGCGTCGGTGCGACGCAACTCCGCGTCGTCACGCACCTCGACGCATCCGCCGAGGACTGCCGGACGGCGGCGGAAGTCCTGGCCCGCATCGTCAGCTGATCGTCACGAGTGTTGAGCTTTCCGCTCGATGCGGTCGCTGCGTGCTGCCCTCGTCGTTCCGCGCGCGTACGCGCCAGGTAGGCTGCCGCTGTCGGGGTCGCAGCGTTCGGGGAGAGCCGTGCGAGAGATCGTCGTGTTCAGCGGAAGTGCCCACACCGAGTTGGCGGAGCAGATCTGTAGTGATCTCGGCGTACCGCTTTCGCCGGTAGAGATCCATCGTTTCAGCAATGACTGCCTGCAGGTCCAACTCCAGGCGAACTGCCGGCAACGAGACGTGTACATCGTGCAACCGCTGGTGCCGCCGACGCAGGAGCACCTGATGGAGCTCCTGCTGATGATCGACGCCGCCCGCGGCGCGTCCGCGCAGCAGATCACCGCGGTCATCCCGCACTACGCGTACGCGCGCTCGGACAAGAAGGACGCATCCCGCATCTCGATCGGCGGCCGCCTCGTCGCGGACATGCTGACCACCGCGGGCGCTAATCGTGTGTTGACCATGGCGCTGCACGCGCCGCAGGTCCACGGGTTCTTCTCCGTACCGGTCGACCACCTGACCGCGATCGGCGTACTCGCCGACCACTTCCGCGGCCGCGACCTGAGCGACACCGTCGTCGTCAGCCCCGACCTGGGCAACGCGAAGACCGCGACCCAGTTCGCCCGGTTGCTGGGTACGCCGGTCGCCGCCGGCAGCAAGCAGCGCCTCGCCGACGACCGGGTCGTGATCGACGCCATCGTCGGCGACGTGGCCGGCAAACGCGCCATCATCCTCGACGACGAGATCGCCACCGGCGGGTCCATCATCGAACTCCTCGACCGCCTCAAGGACCGAGGCTGTACGTCGGCCGCCGTCGCCTGCACCCACGGCCTCTTCGCCGGCGCCGCCGTCGAACGGTTGAGGTCCCACCCGTCCATCACCGAAGTCATCAGCACCGACACCGTCCCCCGCCCCGACGGCTTCCCCGAACTCGAGATCACCTCGGTAGCCGGCCTCTTCGCCCAAGCCATCAAACGAATCCACGACGGCGAATCAGTCAGCAGCCTCTTCGACGGCGTAGACCCCACCCACGCCCCACCCCAACCCAAACTCCCCTTCTAAAACTCAGGCCCCCGCCCGCTCCGCAGGCAAGCAGGTCCCGGGGAAGGGTGATCAACCCCGCGTGCTCCGCAGTCGCTTTCTTCGTCGCTGCGCTCCTCAGCGCGCCTGCTATGCCCGCACCCGCCCGCCCCCCGGCTTATCGCCGGTGCATCCCTTCCGGCTGTCGCCGGATTTTGCGGGCTGCCGCCCGCGTTCGACCACGACCGAGTCCCTGCAGCCAAGCGGACCGTACTGGTCGGCGACGTGAACGCCCGTACGCGATGCCGCTGTCATACGCAATCTTGCTGACCCGCCTGCTATCACGCAGAACCGACCTGAGAGAACGTCAGCCACGCAACTGCAGTGCCATGCGTGTTGTTTGCGTGCGTCGATGAACGCGCCATGGCTAGGATCCGGGGATCTCTAGGTGGTGCCCATAGTCGTCGTGTCGCGCGGCCGGGATGTCGCGAAGGAATGTGCGTAGGGCGTCGAAAGCCTTCTGCGGCGCTTGGCGGAACACTCCGTGGCCCACTCCCGCCAGCACCTCTACCTGGGTGGTGGTGTTGCTGAGTACCGCAGGCAATCGCCGGGCCGCGGCGGCGGGCGACACCGGGTCGTCCTCGCCCGCTAGGACCAGCGTCGGGCAGGTCACCGCGGTCGCGAGAGCTGCGGTCAGTTCGGCAGGCCCGCACCCGCCCGCCCGGAAGTGCGCCTGGACCTCGTCGTTGATCAGCGCCCGTGCCTTGCGCGAGGCTATGTCGCCGTCCGAGGTGCCGGCGTACAACGGCAACCCATGATCCGCCCACGCCTTGCTCGCCGAAGGGCTGGTGTCACCGCCCAGATATCTGGCGGCAGCATCTCGGGCTGCCTGCCCTCCGCGGCGCTCGAATACTTCGAGGCTCTCGTCGAGAGAGGTGGGCACGCCGAGAGTGCTCTCCAAGACCAGACCCGCGACCAGATCCGGATGCCGAGCCGCACACTCGATCGCGACCCTGCCGCCGCTGGAGGAACCCACCAGCACCGGGGCACGGACATCGAGTGCCTCACAGAACGCGGCGACGTCGTCGGCCCAGCGCGTCCATGTCCAATTCTCCGCGGTGCTGTGGTCGGAACGGCCTGAACCGCGCTGATCGAGGTAGATCACCTGAGCGACGTCGGCGAGCACCGAGAACTCTGGTTTGAACAGGCTGTGATCCGCACCGGGTCCGCCGTGCAGGAGTAGCAGAGTCGGCCGCGACAGCATCGCGTCTCCCTCAGCGATTAAGCCACAGCCGTCGACATCGAAGTAGAGAGACACATGGTCGACAGCCACCCGCATCCCGGCAGTATGCCCGACCACATAGCGCCGCGAGTCAGTGGACCATCACGGGAGGTCGGCGCGTGGCTTCTCCACTGTGGCCCAGGTCGGACTTGCTGCGTCCGGGACTCGGTCCGGCGGCCACCAGTCGTGCGCAACCGCCAGCGGGACCGGGTTCACCGGGTCGGGCAGGACGATGGTGAGGCCGTTGCCGCGGGCTTCGAGCTCGGCGGCGTACGTAGGGTCGACGCGGTCAAGCGTGATCATGATGAGCCCGGACACCGGGTGAGGCCCCGTCGAGGTGACCTTGGTGGGCAGGTTGAGGTCCTCCTGCCTGCGCATGAGGCCCAACACCCATTGCAGGGTCCATTCGATCTCCTGTTCGGCCGGCCGCCGGCGCCTGAATCGCAACAACTCGGGGAACCGCACGAGCGGGGAAACCTCACGCTGTGCCCGGACCATCTGCTCATGCACCGGAATGCTGATGACCAGGACGACCCGCTCACCGCCGTGCTCGACAGTCTCCGTGAGCGTGGCATCCGCGTTCGGATTGCGCTCGACCCACTCCCGCACGACCGGCAGATCTGGCGAGGCTGTCGCCGGACCCTCCCGATAACGCATACCAACCACCTCCCAGACCAGGCTATGGCAGGGTGGTGAGGAGTTTTTGCATGGTGGTGATTTCGGTGGTTTGGCCTCGTTCGATCTGTTGGGCCAGTTGCTTGCTCTTCGGGTTTTGGCCGGAGGTTTGTTCCATCTTTGCCATCGCGACCGCGCCCTGGTGGTGGGTGATCATCATCCGTACCCACATCTTGTCGAAGGCGGCGCCGGTTTGGTTGCCGAGGGCCATCATCTCTTCCGTGGTCATCATGCCCTCGCCGGATGCCATCGAGTGGCCCATTCCCGGGGTCGGCACCATCTGGTCCCAGCCTTTGAGCCAGGCCGACATCTCCTCGATCTCGGGGGCTTGCGCCGCCTTGATCGCCGTTGCCAGTTGCTTGACCTGTGCGTTCGTTGCCTTCTTCAACGCCTGATCGGCCATCTGCACCGCCTGCTGGTGGTGCGGGATCATCGCGGTCGCGAACGTGACATCGGCAGCGTTGTGATCCGCCGGCGCCGTGTCGGCGGGGGCCGTCGTGCTGTGATGCATGCCCGGCCCTGACTCCTCGTCGTTGCCGCAGGCAACCAGCCCGAGCCCGGTCGCACAACATGCGATCGCCACGAGCACGCCCCGTGTACTGCACTTCATGAAGTTGTGTCCTTCCCTACGCCGCCCTCGATTACTACTATTCAGCATAGTAGTATCCGGGTGTCAGGGGGGAACATGACAGGACTCGACGAACGCAGTCCCGACCAGGAGTGGTTCCTGAAGCGAACCGCCGGCACGCAGTACGCCGCCGATCACAACGGCTGGGGGCCGTCCGCGCGGTACTTCCGCTCGCGCATCCACCTCATCGACCAATGCCTGCAGGTGACCACCGGGGACCTTCTCGACGTCGGCTGCGGACCAGGCGCGCTCGTCGAGCACCTGCTGGACAGTCGCCCCGGCGCGTTCGCGATCACGGCATGCGACGTATCCGCGGAGATGCTTCACGCCGCCAGAGCGCGGCTGTGGGGGCGCCCGGGTTCACGCGACGTCCGGTTGTCACTGGCGAGCATTGAGGAACTGCCCTTCCGCAGCGCCAGCTTCGACGTCGTCATAGCCGCAGGCGTGCTCGAGTACGTCGACATCGACCGCGCCCTGCCGGAACTGGCACGCGTCGTACGACCTGGCGGGCTCGTCATCGTCACGATGCTCAACCAGGTCAGCCCGTACCACCTGTTCGAGTGGTGGATCTACTGGCCGCTGTTACGCCAGATTCCGCGTCTGCAGGCGCTGATCGGAGTGCCACCGGGACGTCGCAGAGGATCCCCGGCGAAGGGCTTCCGCACCGCCGTCCGACGGCGGCTCGTCAACGCCCTGCGCGCCAGCGGACTGCAGGACGAAGACGTGGCGTACTACGACCTGAACGCGCTCGTGCCTCCGCTCGACCAGATCGTGCGCCGTTGGACGACGCGATGGCGCAGCCGTCCCGGGACAACCATCAGCCGCGGCCCGCGCCGCCACCTCGGTACGGCGTACCTCGTCGCGGCACGGCCGTCTTGATGTACAGAAAGGCCGCACTGACCTACTATCTACCGTAGTTGTCCGCGGGGGATGATCGACATCGAGGCGGAGGGGTCCGGTGCGCGGGTTCGGTGAGCTCGAGGCGGCGGTGATGGAGCGGCTATGGTCCTGGGGCCGCCCGGCCGTCGTACGCGAGGTGCTGGACGACCTCAACAGGGATCGCGACCTGGCCTACACCACGGTGATGACGGTGATGGACAACCTGCACCGCAAAGGCTGGCTGACGCGGGAACGTGAAGGCCGTGCTTACCGGTACGAACCGGTCGCCTCGCGGCAGGAGTACAACGCCGAACTGATGCGCCAGATCCTCACCGACAGCGGCGACCAGGCCGGCACTTTGCTGCGGTTCGTCGAGAGCGCGACACCCGAGGAGGCCGACGCTATCCGGCGCGCCCTACGGTCCCGGAAGCCCGGTCGGCAATGACGCTCACCGCCGCACTCTTCGGGTACGCCGCCGTACTGGCCGTGGCGATACCCCGGCTGCTCGGCGGTCGGTGGCTCGACCGGTCGCCGCGGCTGGCCTTGACGCTCTGGCACACCAGCGCAGTCTCGGCACTGTCGGCGGCCACGCTGGCCACGGTCGCCTGTTTCGCGGACGGCGGGATGTTGCGCGTCTGGCTGGCGGCGCTGACCGACGGCAAGGGCGGTTCGGACATGCTCATTGCGGGAGCAACCCTCGTCGTCCCCGCACTGGTCGTTGGACGTGTCGGATTCGCCGCCGTACGGCTGCTCCGGATCAGACGTTCGGAGCAGCGACGTCACCTCGAGTTGCTGAGCCTGCTCGGACGGCACGACTCCGAGCTGGACGCAACGATCCTCCCGGCTGACGTGCCTGCTGCGTACTGCGTACCCGGCGCGCGCCAGATCGTGCTCACCAGCGGCGCCGTCACCGTCCTCGACGACGTGGAACTGCGAGCCGTGCTGACCCACGAGCGGGCGCACCTGGCCGGCCGTCATCACCTGCTTGTCGCGTGGGCCGACGTACTGCGGCACGCTTTCGGGGCGTTGCCGTTGTTCGGGCGGATCCGCGAAGTCACCGGAAACCTTGTCGAACTGCTGGCCGATGACCAGGCGGTTCGACGCGTTTCAGGGGACAGTCTGGCTACGGCCATCGCTGCCCTGAGTTGCGGTCGCGCACCAGCCGTCGGTCTGGCCGCGTCCGGTGGGTCGGTGGCCGCGCGCGTCGAACGGTTGATGACACCACCCGAACCCTTGCCGGTGGCGACGCGCATCGGCGGAGCGGGAGCCGTACTGTCGTTGATGACCATGCCGTTCTTGGTCATCATCGTTCCGACTCTCTTCGCAGCCAGTCTGGTGGCGTGCCCGCACCTGTTCTGATGCGGGACTGTGTTGGTCAGCGGCGGCGGCCCCAGCGGCGGGTTGTGCCGATGCCGGCGAGGTGGAGGGCGATGCAGAGGAGGCCGGCCATCAGCAACGTCTGCGGCGTGAACGCGTCGCTGACGCGGGCGTCGGCCCAGTCCAGGATGAGGGCCAGGCCGAAGATGACGGCGGCGATGATCGCGAACATTTGGATGCTCCTTCGTGCGATCGGGCGGAAGTACCTTCTAAGTACCCACCCGCTATTCCGGAGCGACAGCTTTGTGGAGCAGAGCGAGGATGAGTTGCTGTTCGGCTTTTGCTTCGTCCGAGCCGGTTCCGCCTCGGCCAGTGGTGAGGTGGGCAAGGTCGGACGGGGTTGAGCCGTGGTCGTTCGGTAGGTGGGGGTCGGCGCCCGCGTGGAGGAGTTGGTCGACGGCGGCTGAGCAGCGGTTGCGTACTGCTCGGTGGAGGGGAGTGACGCCGCCGGCGGCAGTTGCATTCGGATTGGCGCCCGCTTCGACGAGGAACTTGATGATGGCTCGCTGCGCTGTCGGGTTTCAGTTTGCTGAGCCGGGTACGCCGTTGGCCGCGGCGTGCAAGGGTTCCGCGCCGCGGCGGTTTCGGGCGGTGAGGCTGGCGCCGCGGATGAGCAGGTCGCGGGCGAGGCTGACGTCGTACGCGAATGCTGCGGCATGCAGGGCGGTGTCGCCTTCGTAGAGCTGAGCTTGGCATTGCTCGAGGAAGAACTCGTCGGGGCGCGCCAAACGTGCCGTCACCAGCGACGGTACGGCGTCGAGCGCGGCCGTCACGGCCTGACGGTCGCCTGTTGCGATGGCTGTTAGGAGGCTGGGAAGGTCGTTCATGCCAACGACTATGCCTTTGCGGGTGTGCCCAGGCTCCTGAAGGTGATGAGTACGAAGGGAATCGCAAGGAGGACTGCTCCCGCGACGGCCGAGCCTGTGCTCGGTGTTCTGGTGCTGGAGTCCAGGAGGGCGTACCGGATGACGAAGGCCAGGCCGAGATTGATCAATCCCACTGCGAAGATTGTTTGTGCGTCACTCCATTTGTCCACGTCCAGCACGTGTTTGGGCACACTTGGCGCGCCTTTTGATAACTAGGCTGATGACATGAGCCTCGACATTCCTGACCAGGTCCGCAGGACGGTCGTGTCCGACGGCAACGATTCCTGGCTGGACGAGCTGCCAGGCGTGGTCGAGTCGCTGGCTGAGGATTGGTCGCTGGTGATCGGGTCCAGCTTCGCGGGTGGTCACGCTGCGCTCGCCGTCGAAGCCACGCTGGCTGACGGGACTCCGGCGGTTCTCAAGGTCGGCGTACCAGGCCGCGATGTCGGGCCGGAGGCCACAGTGATGCGCCTGGCCGACGGAGAGGGCTGCGCCCGGCTGTTGCTCGAGGACCTTGGGCGGCAAGCCCTTCTGCTGGAGCGCCTTGGGGCTCCGATGTACGACGTCGTGGCCGATCCTGCGAGCCGCCACGACTTGCTGTGCGATGTGGCTGTGCGCCTGTGGCGTCCGGTCGGGCCGGACGTGGAGCTTCGAACCGGCGCGATGCTGGCCGAGCAGTACGCCGATCGGCTGCCGCAGCTCTGGGAGCAGGCGGGGCGACCGTGTTCGCCGGCGACTGTGGCGGATGCGCTGGATTGCATGAAGCGTCGTCGCGCCGCCCACGACGATCGGACCGCGGTTCTGGTCCACGGCGACGTCCACGAGATGAACGCGCTGCAGGCCAGTGACGGCAGCTACAAACTCATCGACCCAACCGGGCTTCGAGCAGAGCCGGCCTGCGATCTCGGCACCATCGTGCGCTGCAACCCCGACCTCGGCGACGACCTCCGAGCCCGCACCAAACACTTGGCTTCCCGCACCGGCGTCGACGCCACCGCCATCTGGGAGTGGGGAACCATCCACCGAGTCTTCAGCGGCGTCTACGCCTCCAGCATCGGCTTCCAGCCCTTCGGCAGTCGCCTACTCGCGGAGGCAGACCGCCTGACGGCCTAGACCTCGGTACGACGCACGGTATCGTCGGCCTATGGCGGGTTGGGAGAGTCTGCGCGTGGACCTCCTGCGGCTGCATGAGGAGTCGCCGGGCGCGCTCGTGGTGTGGCCGAGCCCCGAGACCGAACGGCGGTCCGAGCGGAGGTTCTGGATCCAGTTGGCGGCCTGGGCGACGGAGATCGCAGGCACGCTGAACGCGACGTACGGCGACGTCGTGGACCTGCAGGTTGGGGCGATGACCTTTCCGGGCGGAGAGTTGCTGGAGAGCGCGTACGCACGCCAGCTGCCGGGAGTCCCCGCCGACGCTGCCGGGCTGGTAGTCGAGGCGTTCTCCCCGCTGTCGGTCCGGAGCGGACGATCCGCACACGGAGAGGTGGAGGTGACGAATCGCGCCGACCACACGCAGCTGCTGTACCCCTCGCGGAACCTCCACGCGACCCTGACGGATCGCAGAGGCAACGTTGTTGGTCGGTATGTCGGACCAATCAACGCCGGCCGCATCGGACTGCCGCTCGAGCCCCAGCAGAGTCATCGCTTGACCGTCTTGATCGGCGCGGCCTCGGTAGTCCCGGAGCTGGGCTACGCGGTTCCGCCGGGGGAATGGAACCTGGTCATCTCGCTGCAGACTGACGAGCGCTTCCTGTTGTCGGAACCATTGAAGATCACCGTCACGCCGTGAACCTGCTGGGAGTTGGGTCTTTCGGCTGGAGGAGGCGCATGTTGAGGGGGTTCGGCGCCTAACGCGCGGTAGCAGTCGGCTAGAGGCGTTCTGGGTGGTGACCTACGAAGACGTGGTCTTGGCCTGTGCACGAGATGACGTCCGCCTTGGTTGTGGGTACCCAGCCTCCGCCTACGGAGACCTCGTCGCCGACGTGGGCGACGGTTTGGCCGGTTGGGTCGAGGAGGGCTGGTCTGCCGTCGCGGATTCCGATGGTTGAGCCCACGGGCCAGGCGACGTCAACCAGTTTGTCGACGTGGACGATGGCTCGGGACTCGTCGAAGACGCTGACCTGCATGCGGACTACGAGGCAGTTCGTTGCTGGGTCGATGTCGAGGGTTCCGATCAGCTGGGCGTGCAGTTCTATCTGCGGGACTGTGCGCTGAACCGTCAGGCCGGGGACGTTGTTCATCGGGGTGCCTCCAAAGTCAGTATTAGCCTCAGTGGGGTGAGATGGCTAAGGGACGGGTCGGCGGGGGCGGTTGCGGAGGCGTTGGCGGAGGTTGGACTCGGCGGGTATCCGGTGGTGGTTCGGGAGTCGGTGGAGAACGACCCGACGTGGTGGTCGGCCAGCGCGGTGGTGGGTGAGCAGTACGTCGTGAAGTTCGCCTGGTCGGAGCCCGCGGCGCTGCGGTTGGCGCATGAGATCGACATGTTGGCGAGGTTGCGGCCGACAGTTCCGTACCTGCCGGAGGTGGTTGCCAGTAGCACCGATCCGTTGTTGCTGGTGACTGCGTTGGTGCCCGGCGAGTCGCTATTCGAGATTGTGGACTCGATCGACCGGGACGACGCCGGACGGCAGCTGGCCGAGTTCATGGGCGAGTTGCACGGTCAGGTCGGACCCGGCCTGCCCGCGGCATCGTTGCAGCCGGCCGCGACCGATGTACTGCGGGAGCAGTTCCCGAAATGGGCTCGTCCGGATCAGCGTGCTGACGTCGTACGCTGGTGCGACTGGACGGACGACGTACTCGCGACGCCGGGTCCGCAGGTGCTGGTGCACGGCGACCTGCATGGCGGGAACCAGGTGTGGGACGGCGGGGCGCTCCGAGCGGTGGTGGATTTCGAGACCGCCGGGTTCGCGGATGCGGAGTACGACCTGCGTACCTTCCCCGGCACCGGCCCCGGCGTCGAGTTGCTGACGGCCACCATGCGTCATTACCCGCGGGAGCTGTCGATCGAGCGGGTGATGGCGTGGCATCTGCGTACGGCGCTCGCGGACGCGCTGTGGCGCAGCGAAGCCGGCGTACCGCTGCCGGATCACCGGACCCCGCCGGGGTGGGTCGACGATCTCGCAGACCGATTTGCAGCGCTCGGCATCGAGACCTGATCACAGCTCCTTGCTCAGGTTCCCGAACAGTGGCCTACTGTGAATCAGGGGAGGGGGAGACGTTCATGGAGCCCTTTGCTGTGCAGGCGGGTGAAGGAGTCACGTACACGACTCCAGTCAACGGGTCGGCTGTCGTCATGGCCGACACGCTCCGGACCAATGGTTCGCTGAGCATTCTCGAGCTGCTGATACCGCCGTACAGCGGTCCGGCGGTGCACACGCACCTGCGCGAGGACGAGGTGTGGTACGTCATCGAGGGCCAGTTCCGGTTCAAGGCCGGCGACGAGATGCTCCGGGCATCGACCGGCGGCATGGCGTTCGGCCCGCGCGGCGTGCCGCACGCCTTCCAGAACACCGGCGACACGGCCGGACGCCTGCTGATCATCACCACCCCATCAGGCGTCGAGCGCTTCTTCGAGCAGGCACAGCAACTATCGCAACCCGTCGACCCAGAAGAACTCGCAGCAATAGGCCGCGCCAACTGGGTCGAATTCGCCGGCCCACCCCTCGCGATCACCGACCCGCTCTAGCGGAGCTTGTTGGTTGCGAGCCAGTTGTCGATGTGGGTCATGGTGGTTTGGAGGATGTTGCCGAACAGGATCATGTGGTCGGCGTCGAGGAGTTCCTGGTAGGTGGCGTTGCGGTACTTCGCAGCGGTTGCGCGGCAGACTGCTGGTACGACGGTGCGGTCCTGGGCGCCGCCGAAGATGAGGACCGGGCCGTTGATCGCGGCGTAGTCGACGCGGGACGCCTTGCGGCGGTCGAGTTGGGGGAAGGCCATCTCGCAGTACGCGCGACCCGACTCGCACACGAGGTCGGCGTACAGCGCGCGGGAGTCCTCATCGGTCTGCGTGATCCGGCCGCCGACGTGGAACTTGTCCCAGGTCGGCCGGAGCGGTTTGGTCCACGGGCGCGGCTGGAGGTAGTGGCTCAGGAACAGACGGCTCATCGACGGGTACATGGCGAAGATCCCGGCCGCCGGGGCCGGGCAGACGCCGATCAGGCCGGCGTGCTTGGTCCGGGCGGCGACGAGCTGCGCCAGCAACCCGCCCAACGAATGCCCGAGGATCAACGGCGGCGAGTCGAGCGACTCACACACCTCGACCAGATCGTCGGCATAGTCGGTCAGGCTGAGCGATGCGATCTGCGCCGAACCTTCCTCCAGATCCAGCTCGTGGTGGCGCAGTGTCGGCGTATGAACCGTGAAACCACGGTCTTCGAAGGCAGCGCGGGCCTCGTGGAAGTGACTCCCGCGACCCCAGGTCCCGTGGATGAGAACAACATGCTCGACATCGCTCATGTCGCCGAAACCTATCCGACCGGAGCGGACTCACCGGGTGAGCGCGCCGGACGGCTTTCATTCATAGGATTGCTCGTATGGCGGACTCGGTGCGGATGGGTGTGGTCGGGGCGGGCAGCATCTCGGTGCGGGGAATCCTGCCGCACCTGGGGCAGCCGGATCTGGCGGGCCGGGTGACGCTCGCTGCCGTGTGTGACCCGGTCCCAGGGCGTGCGGAGGCTGCGGCGGCAAGATTTGGAGTGGAGCGGGGCTTCACGGAGTACGAAGAGCTGCTGGCCCGGGGTGATGTCGACGCGGTGACGATTGCTTCGCCGATCGGGTTGCACTACGAGCAGGGGAAGATGGCCTTGCAGGCCGGCAAGCATGTGCACTTCAACAAGACGATGACGATCACGGTTGCCGAGGCCACCGAGTTGATCGAGCTCGCCGCCGCAAACGAACTGCGGATCGTTGCCTCGCCGGGGGAGATGCTGCGCCCGCACCACATCCGCACGCGCGAGCTGATCGCCGAGGGCGCGATCGGCACGCTGTCGTGGGTGAGCTGCGGCGCGTCGTTCGGCACGTACCACGAGAACGAGTCCGTCCGCGGCGGCGCCGACGTACTCAGCAACATCGACCCGTCGTGGTACTTCCGCAAGCCCGGCGGCGGCCCGATGTACGACATGACGGTCTACGCGCTGCACACCGTCACCGGCATCCTCGGTCCGGCGAAGCGCGTGACCGCGATGTCCGGCGTACGCATCCCGGTCCGCTCCAGCGGGGGTGTCGACGTACAGACCGATGCCGACGACAACACCGTCGTGCTGATCGATTTCGGCGACAACGTGTACTGCGTCGCGACCGGCACCGCCGCAGGCCCGATCCGCGGCGGCTTCGGCGGCGCGTACTACGGCACGGCCGGAACGATCGACGGCCTGCTCCTCAACGGCGAACCGTTCGACTTCCCCAACCGCGATGCTGCCGAGCTCGCCCCGCGCGGCCCGGGCAACCAGGCACTCCTCCCGCATGTCACGGGCGCGCACCGCGACATCGAGGAGCAGCACGTGTACGAGGACGTCATGCAGCTGGTGGACTGGGTCCGCGACGACACGCCGTCCATCGTCACCGCCGAGCACGCCAGACACGTCATCGACATCATCGAATCCGCCTACCGCGCCGCCGCAACCGGCCAGACCCAGGAACTCACCACCACCTTCTGACATAGCCTGATCGCATGGCGGACGTATCACCGCGGCTTCGGCGACGGATCCAGTCCGACTTCACTGAGCCAGGAAGCGCCGAGGAGATCGCACGACTGGTGTCCGAGGCGAGCGATTCGGAGCGCATCCAGGCCGCGATCGTCTTCTGCGCGCGAGGTGACCTGACCCGGCTCCGCGGGTCGCTGGAGCTGGCGAGAACTGACTGGCGGGATGTCCTCATGTGCGGTGAACTCGCCCACGAGGACTGGCCGGCCAAGCTTGAAACGCAGCTCGGCCCGCCGTCCTGACCCTCGCAGCAAACCCGATGATGCCGTCCGGGCGCGAGCGTCTATCGTCTGCGGCATGCAATCTCTGTCTCCACGGGCCCGGGCGCTCGGTGCGGCCGTGCTCTGCCTGGTGATCGCCGTCGGGGCCGGACTCGCCGTGGACAGCCGGCTCGACCGGCACTGGATCCTGCGCGGGCTCACCGTCTTCCTCGCGATCTGCTGCGCGGCCCTGCTGCTGACCGATCAGAGCCGGAGGCTGCGGCAGATCATCACGGCGATCGGGCTGGCGATGTTCGGCCTGATCATCCCGTGGTCGCAGACGACGTGGTCGAAGCCGCCGGAGATCAAGTTCGCGCTGCAGGTCGCGACCGACGCCAAGACCGCGGCCGAGAAGAAATCGAGCAGCAGCGTCACCGTCGCCGACGTGAAGGCGGCGGCCGGGGCCCGCGGCGGCGCCATCGGCTCGTTCGTCACCGAGAAGAGCCCCCAGGTCCACGGCGCGGACGCTTTCCCCGTCATCGTCCGCGCCAAGCGCGACCAGGGCCGCCCCTGGGCCTGCCTCTCCTTCACCGGCACCACCGCCAAGGTCCGCCCCTGCTGAGATCTGCTATGCACGGCGAGCCAGTTCAGGGGATCGAGGTTGCTGCGTCGAACCAGTTGGTGGGGGTGTTCGGGGAGGTGGTTAGTTGGAGCTTCTCGGCGATCGTGCGGAGTTCGGCCATTGACGGGTTCGGGGACAGGCTCTGGATCGTGACGGCGACTCCGTTGCCTTCTAGTCGTACGGCGTCGCGCGGCGGGATCTGGTTCTTGTCGTTGGCCGCCGCGATGCCGTTGCCGTACACGTAGTACGCCTTCATCCCGTGGATGATCGCAACGGGTTTCATGAAGCGGCTGTACTGGTTCCAGAACTTGCCGGTCGAGTAGCTGATCTCGAGGTCGTCGCCGAGCTGCCGTACGAAGGCCCCGTTGCCCGGCAGCGTGCAAGCCTTGGGAGCCGTCCCGGGCCGGAACGACTGGCTGCAGTCCCGCGACGCCGGCCTGACGTACCCGGTCGTCGGGTCGCCGTCGCTGAACGTCGCCGCGAACTCCTCACCGGACCCTTCGACGTTGCCCTTCGCCGGCGAGTAGGTGATCCGGCGCGCGGTCAGGCCGTCCGGCAGTCCGTTCGCGACGAACGGCGATCCGAGCTTGGCCGGACCTGTCGTCATCGCCTCCGCGACCTGGAGCGCCACCGCGACATCCGGATCGAACGGGCCGTCGAGCTGCGGGATGGCGCGGGTGCCGAGCTGACGCTGCGCCTCGCAGGTGATCAGTCCCCACAGGCCTTCGGCCGGCTGCCAGACAAGAGTCTTGTACGTGTCACCGGACAGCGGGAACCGGTAGCCGAGCGGAGCGGGCGGGAACGGCTTCTTCTTGGTCGAGGTGACGATCCGGCCGGCGGGGAGCCGCTGACTGCCGGCAGGGATCCGCCCCGGGTCGAAGTCGCCGTTGCGATGCACCTGGAGCTGGCAGTACGTCGGCCACGGATTGCCGGTCAGCAACTGCAGCTCGGCGTCCTGCCGGTTCGCGCCGTACACCTGAACGGACGCGTAGATGTTCTTGGGCAGCGTCAGGCCCGCCCACTGGGACCACGCCGACGTCTTGGTCTGGTCCGCCGGCCCGGTGCGGGACTGCAGCAGGTGCGGTGCGAGCACAGCGGCGACCGCAGCAGTCGCAGTGGCTACCGCGGTGGCGACGACGAACGCAGTACGGCGGTGTGCGGCACGCCGGCCGCCCAGCTGGAGCGCTTGCCGGATCTCGCCCGGATGCGGCGCCGTGTCGGCCTGGCGAGCAGCCCATGGTTTCGGCGATCTCGTTGTCGGTCAGGCCGCCGTAGTACCGCAGGACCAGTACGGCCCGTTGCCGCCGCGGGAGCTTGGCCAGTCGCCGATCAGATGCGCCTCCGGGGTGGTCCAGACCGCCGATCCGGTCCCAGGTGCGCTGGGCCTTGATCGCGACGTCCTGTACGACGTCCTCGGCCAGGTACGGCGTACCGCACAGCACGGTCGCGAACCGCAACAGCGGCGGCAGACCGGCCTACACCAGTACAAGCGACAGTACGGCCGGATCTGCTGAGTCCGAGTCGCGGGCAATCGATTTCTCAGACCGTCGATGACCGCTAGGGTCGCGGGTATGACTCTTGGGAATCTGACCGGTATCAGTGCGCTCGCCGAGGTCGAGTCGCGGTCCATCAGTGCGGAGAACCCGACCGGCGAGCCCGGTCAGGGCGGGCGGCGGACCGAGGGGACCGGCGCGCGTGCGGCCCGGGATCTCGGGCAGGGGTGGAAGGTCTCGCCGTCGATCGAGATCGGGCCGGGGGAGACCGCGACCCTGGCGGATATCGCCGGCTCCGGCTGTGTCACCCACATCTGGCTCACCACGCATGTCGACCACTGGCGGCGGTTGGTGCTGCGCGGCTACTGGGACGGCGACACCGCACCGGCGATCGAGACGCCGGTCGGCGACTTCTTCTGCTCCGGCTGGGGCAAGTTCGCGCAGGTCAGCTCGCTGCCGGTCGCGGTGAACCCGAACGGCGGTTTCAACTGCTACTGGGAGATGCCGTTCCAGGAGCACGCCACGTTCACGCTGGAGAACACACACGACGAGACGGTGGTCGTGTACTTCCAGGTGGACTACTGGCTCGGCGCGGTACCCGACAAGTCGGCGTACCTGCATGCGCAGTGGCGGCGGAGCAATCCGCTCGAGTCGAAGACGGTCCACACCCTGCTGGACGGCGTGGAGGGTCCCGGGCACTACGTCGGCACCTACCTGGCCTGGGGCGTCAACAGCACCGGCTGGTGGGGTGAGGGCGAGGTGAAGTTCTACCTGGACGGTGACGACGAGTTCCCGACCATCTGCGGCACAGGTACCGAGGACTACTTCGGCGGCGCCTGGAACTTCGACGTACCTCATCTGGGCGGCTACACCGAGTTCAGTACGCCGTACCTCGGTATGCCGCAGGTGATCCGCCCGGACGGGCAGTACCAGAGCCAGCAACGCTTCGGCATGTACCGCTTCCACCTGCCAGACCCGATCCGCTTCAAGGAGAAGCTGCGGGTCGACGTACAGGCCCTCGGCTGGCGCTCCGGCGGCCGCTACCTGCCGCTCCAGGACGACATCGCCTCGACCGCGTTCTTCTACTCCGGCAAGACGAGTACGACGCGACCGGACGCGCCGACCCACGACGTGATGGAGATCTGCTAGGGCACCGGAAGCGGGTTCTGCAGCGCAGTGTCGGCGAGGACGACGAGGGCGGCGGTCCACGCGAGTGGTGCCTCGCCGGCCGGCTGCAGGTCCCGGTTCACCTTTTCCGGCAGGGCACCGGTGCTGGTCCGGTGCTGGTCGAGCCAGGACAGCAGAGCGTTCGCCGTAGCCTTGTCCCCGCGCGCTGCTGCGCTCAGCGCGAACAACGCGGTCTGCGGGGTCCAGGAAACTCCGTCGGCGCGCCAGTCCTCGCCGGGCGTCACGCCGCCGTTGGGCTGGGTGAGTACGGCGTGGGCCCGGTCGATCGCGGTCGAGACGACGGAACGCTCCGGGGCGAACGGCGGACCGAGGACCGTCACGATCGCGTCCGCCCCGCCGCCGATGCCGATCGGTTCGACACCGGGCTCGACGAAGCTCGTCGCCGCCGCCGGCGTGCGCGGATAGTCCGGTCCGAAGACCCGATCGGTTGCCGCTGACAACGTTTGGAACGCGGCCTGCCAGCGGGTCGCCTCGGCTGGGTGGTGCTGGTCGGTGGCGATCCGGACCGCCGACCGCAGCCCGGTCAGCAGCGGCGCGACCGTGCCCAGAGTCAGCTCCTTCTCGCGCCGCTCCCAGTAGTCCGACGACGGGGCGGGCAGTCCGTCCGGCGCGAGCTCGGCGACGATCTGGTCGGCCGACTCCCGGACCATCTCCCAGTACCTGTCGCCCGCCCGGCAGAACCAGGTCGCCCACAGCACCCACCCGGACCCGTCCAGCTGCGGAGCCCGGCCGTCGTCGACCCGACCGCCGGTCTCGGTGTACCGCGCTTGCCATCGACCGGCCGACGGCCGCACCCGGTCCAGGAACGCCAGTACGTCGAGTGCCGCGTCGTACTGGCCGATCGCGCACCGGGCGACGGCGACGAACGACGCGTCGCGCGGCCAGACGTACCGCCACGGGCCGTTCCAGCCGGCCAGCGTGGCGCCGTTCGGGAGCGTGAGACCGTCGAGATCGGCCAGGGCGTGCTGCACCAGGTCGTCGTACTTCCCGCTGACGAGGGCCGAGTCGGCGTGCGTGGCAGTCCGGCCGGGGATGCCGTCGGCGACGAGACGGGGCTGCGGGTTGCGGATCAGGTTGCTGGTCGTGCCCGCGGCGAGGATCGCGAGCAGCAGGGCAATGACGGCGTACGGGAACCAGCGGTGCCGGCTGCCGTCCCGCATCGTCGCCTCCTATTGCGCCAGGTGCTGCACTTCCGCCTCGAACTTCCGCCGCGGCGCCAGCTCGACCAGGTACATCGCCGACACCACCAACGCTCCACCGACCAGCATCCGCCACGTCAGGCTGTCGGAGCCGAACAGTACTGCGAACGTCGAGGCGAACACTGGCTCCATTGTCATCGCAATCGCGGCCCGCGTGGGAGTCAGGTGTGCCTGCGCCCAGGTCTGCACGATCAGCGCGAGCGCTCCGGCGACCAGCGCCATGTAGACCACCGCGACCCAGTCGCGGCCCGAGCTCGGCACCGAGAACCCGCCGGGGAGCGCCCCGATCCCGCAGACGCACGTGATCACGATCATCTGCAGCGTCGACAGCCCGAACGCGTTCTTCGGGGTCGACCATGCGCCCAGCCCGATGATGTGCAGCGCGTAGAGCCCGGCCGAGGCCAGCGTCAGCAGCTCGCCGGTACCCAGCGTGAACCCGCGCAGGGACAGTACGCCGAGGCCGACCGTGGCGAGGATCACGGCGAACCAGGCCCAGCGCCCGATCTTGTGGCGCAGGATGACCGCTCCGAGCAGCGGGGTGAAGACGACGTACATGCCCGTGACGAAGCCGGAAACGCTCGCCGAGGTGTGCCGCAGGCCCTCGGTCTGCACGAGCTGGGCGATGCCGTAGGTGATGCCGAGGGCAACGGCCCGCCCGCGGTCCAGGCGGCTCAGTTTCGAGATCGCCGGCGGATGGATCAGCACCAGCGCGACCGAGGCGATCAGGAATCGCAACGCCAGGTAGTCGGCGACGTCCATCCTGGTGAGCAGGTCCTTGGTCAGGAAGAACGTCGACCCCCACGCCGCCGCGACCGCGAGCAGGGCAAGGACGGCGATCCGCGGGTGGTTCACGCCGCACATCTCATCAGACGCCTTCCGTAGAAGGCAAAACGAGCTAGAGCACGGTGATGGTGACGGTGCTTCCCGGTTGCGCCTTCTTGCCGGCGCCGGGGCTCTGCGCGGCGACGATGTTCAGCCCGAGGTTGAACGGCGCCTTCTGCACCGTGACCTTGAAGCCTGCGTCGGTGAGGATCTTCTGCGCGTCCGCGGTGCTCTTGCGCTTGACGTCCGGTACGTCGACCAGTGGCGGGCCGAGCGAGACCACCATCGTGACCTTGTCCTTGGCGAACAACGTGCCGCTGTTCGGGGTCTGGCTGATCACGTTGCCCTCGGCGACCTTCTCGTCGTACTGCGTCGTGCGGCCGACGGTGAAGCCGAGCTTGCGGAGTGCCTTGCTCGCGTCGCGGTAGGACTTGCCGGTCCAGTCGGGCACGGTGATCGGCCGTTTGCCCTTGCTGACCGCGAAGTTGATCGCTGTGCCCGGCTTGACGACGGTGTTGAACCGCGGGCTGATCGCCATCACCCGGCCCTGCGGCACGGTCTCGCTGTACTGCTCGCTGATCTGCCCGGTGATCAGCTTGATCGGGGACAGCGCCTGCTGCGCGGCGTCCAGCTGCAGACCGACGAGTTGCGGCACCCGGTAGCGCTCAGGCCCCTTCGAAACGGTGAGACCGATATCGCCGTTCTTCCGGATCCGGTCGCCCGCGGCTGGGTCGGTCCGCATGACCTCTCCCTGCGGCACGTCCTCGGAGTAGTCCTGGTTGTCCAGGCTGGTGTGCAGGCCGGATTTCTCGGCTTCCGCCTCGGCGGCAGCGGGCGCCATGCTCACCAGGTTGGGTGTGGAGGTGTAGCGGTGGATGCCGTAGTACCAGGCTGAGGTGCCGATGGCGATCGCTGCGGCCAGGATCACGATCAGTGCGATCGGGCCGCGGCTCTTTCGCTGCTGTGCTGGTGGCGCCGGCTTGGCAGGTGCTCCAGTCGGGCGGCCACGGTCCACCGGTACGACGATGGTGTCGTGGCGGAGCGGTTCGCTCTGCAGCGACTCCAGCGGTGCCTCTCCGCGCGTGTAGCCGTCGTCGTACCCGCTGTCCTGCCGGATCTGCTGGATCGGCACGGTCAGGTCGCCGGTCAGCTCCGGGTCGTCCGGCAGCCCTTCCTCGAGCGCACTGCGTACGCGGTGCACCTGCCGGCTGAACACCCGCGCGTCGGTGGGCCGCAGGTCCCGGTCGCGAGCGGTCGCACGCTGCACGAGCGCATCGACGTACGGCGGGATGGTCGGCACCTCGAGCGACGGAGCGGGTACGTCGGCGTGGACGTGCGCGTACGCGACCTGGATCGGGGTGTCGCCGGAGTGGGGCTTGTTCCCGGTGAGCAGCTCGTACAGGAGGATGCCGGCCGAGTACACGTCGGAGCGGGCGTCCGCACTGCCGTCGGTGACCAGCTCGGGCGCCAAGTACGACACCGTGCCCATCAGGAGCCCCTGGGTGGCGGTGTTGCCGCTTGCGCTGACTGCACGGGCCAGGCCGAAGTCAGCGACCTTCACCGCGCCCTTGTCGGAGATCAGCACGTTCTCGGGCTTGATGTCGCGGTGCACGATGCCTGCGTCGTGAGCGGCCGACAGCGCCGACAGGACCGGCGTGAGCAGGTCGAGCGCGCGGGCGGGGGACAGCGGTGCCTGCTCACGGATGACGTCACGCAGCGTGCGGCCGGGCACGTACTCCATCGCCAGGAACAGCGTGCCGTTGTCGTCACCCTGGTCGAAGACCGCGACCACGTTCGGGTTCGAGAGGCGGGCGGCGGCCCGGGCCTCGGCGACGAACCGGCGGGCGAACTGGGCGTCGTCACCGAGCCCGTCGTGCATCACCTTGAGCGCGACGGTGCGATCGAGCCGGGTGTCGAGGGCGCGGTAGACGGTCGCCATACCGCCCTTCGCGACCCGCGCGTCCACGCGGTACCGGCCGTCGAGCACTCGCCCGACGAGGCGGTCGCTGACCTGCGTGTCCACGTCGTCCGTCACTTGCGGTGAGCCGCCTCTCCAAACGTTCTGCTCAGAGAGTGTAGATAACGCCTCAGCGTGACTGGCTCAGGCTCACCGCAGGGGGTCCCACCCGCGTTCGAGCTGAGCCTTGATCCGGAGCACATTCTTGACGTACAGCTTCGTGTCCGGGTACACACCGTTCTTCTTCACGCCGCCCAGGCCCTGGTAGTACCCGGCGACCGCGAGGTCGAGGCGAGCGGCGCCGGTCAGCCGGCTCAGCAGCACGACTCCGGCCGTGACGTTGTCCTGCGGTCTGAGCAGGTCCAGTTTGCGGCCGACGATGCTCGAGGCGAACTTGCCGGTCGACGGGATGACCTGCATCGCGCCGATCGCGTTCGCGGGAGAGACGACGCGCTGCTTCCAGCCGGACTCCTGCCAGCTCACCGCGAGCGCGAGCTGAGGGTCGACGCCGTACCGCTTGGCTGTCGTTACGATCAGTGACCGCATCTGTGTCCGGGTCGGCAGCTTGCGCTGCTTCAGGATCGCCCGGTTGCGGTTGGCCTGCGCGACGATGTGGTCGGCGTACGTGCGGCCGGCGAAGGTGTTGTCGGTGCGCGCCTTCTTGGCAGGCTTCTTCGGGTGCAGCTTCACCGGGATCTGCAGCGGCTTGCCGGCGTAGATGCGGTCGCCGGAGCGCAGCCCGTTCGCGGCGAGCAGGTTGGCCTGGGAGCACTTGAACCGCTTCGCGATCTTCGAGACGGTGTCGCCGCGCTTGACGACGTACGTCACCCGGCCGAGCTGGGAGCGCTTCGCCGGCTGCGCCTTGGAGCCGGTGGTCTTCGCGGGGACCTTCAGAACTTCGCCGGCGTAGATCGCGTTGCCGTTGCCGGGCAGCTTGTTCAGCGCGACCAGCGTCATCACCGACGTGCCGTACCGGCCGGCGATGTGGCTGAGGGTGTCGCCCTGCTTCACCTTGTACGCGCCGAAGCCGGGTGAGCCGGCGGTGATCACGGCCGCGGTCAGGACCGGCACGGCGAGCCCGCTCAGCACCCGTAGGACCTTGTGCATGGCAACCATCTCCCCGTGTGACGTCCTGTTGACCGTAAGCGCTGGTACAGATGTGACAACAGGGGGCCATGGGGTACGTGTTACGCCTGTAATGCAATGTTTACAATTCAAGGCTGAACTACATTGTTGTCGTTCACAAGCATTCCGGTTGCTGCAGGCAACTGTGAGTCAGTGCCCGAACCGGCTGGCCAGGAAGGGTTTCGCCAGATCCGGCAGCGTGCCGGTGCGGACGGTCTCGGCCAGCACGTGCGCGGTGACCGGCGTCAGTAGCACGCCGTTCCGGTAGTGGCCGGTTGCCCAAAGCAACCGATCCAGACCGGACGGCCCGAGGATCGGTGCGTTGTCCGGCGTCGCGGGACGAAGGCCGGCGATCGCCTCGACCAGTTCGAGCTCGTCGATCACGGGCAGGACTGTCCGGGCGTCGCGCAGCAGCGCGAACGCGCCACCCGCCAGCACTCGGGTGTCGTAGCCGAGCTCGCTCGTCGTCGCGCCGACGACCAGCTCGCCGCCGGGTCGTGGGACCAGGTAGACGGAGAAGCCGCGCGCAGTTGCTCGTACGGTGTGCTGCAGTGCGGGACGATACGCCTCGGGCACCCGCAGCCGCAGTACCTCGCCCTTCACCGGTCGGACCGGTGGACGAAGCTCCTCGGGCACGCCGTCCAGCTGCGACGACCACGGTCCGGCCGCAGCGATGACCTGACCCGCGTGCACGGTGTCGCCGTTCTCCAGCAGTACGCCGATAGCCGTCGTACCGGAGGTTAGGACGCGAGAGACGCGCTGCCGGATCAGCTGGACGCCGGAGAGCTCGATCGCGCGGAGGAGGGTGGCTACTGCTTGCCTGTTGTCGACGGAGTGGTCACCCGGGACCCAGACGCCACCGGAAACGCCTGTGGCGAGCAGTGGTTCGCGGCGGCGGGCGTCGCGGCCGGACAGCTCCTCTACCTCGAGCCCGAGCCGTCGCTGGTAGTCGGCGAGCCTGCGAAGCGCCGCTGCGTCGTCCACGTCGTACGCGACAGACAGTGTGCCGGTCCGGTGCAGGCCGGCGGGCTGTCCGGTCAGCTCTTCCAGCTCCTCGGCGAACGCGGGCCACGCGTTGACCGACGACAGGTTGAGCGCCAGTAGCTCGTCCTCGCCGTACTCGACCTCGGTGACGGGTGCGAGCATGCCGGCGGCGACGTTGGAGGTCTGGGCGCCCGGTGTCGGGTCGCACACCGCCACCTGGACACCGTCGGTGGCAAGCCGCCAGGCCGTCGCGAGACCGATGAGTCCGCCGCCGATCACCACCACGTCAGGCATGCCACAGAGCCTACGACCGAACAGACATGGCAGGCTTTGGGGTGTGACTGACCACACCGAACGGCTCGACGACGCCCGGCTCTACCTCTGCACGGATGCCCGCGAGAAACAGGGTGACCTGGAGCAGTTCCTCGACGCTGCCCTGGCCGGCGGCGTGGACATCGTGCAGCTCCGGCAGAAGGAGATGGAGGCTGCCGACGAGCTGGCCGCGCTGGAGGTGTTCGCCGACGCGTGCAAGCGGCACGGCAAGCTGCTGGCAGTCAACGACCGCGCCGACATCGCCTTCGCGGCGGGAGCCGACGTACTGCATCTGGGGCAGCGGGACCTGCCGGTGCATGCCGCTCGCGCGATCACGGGACCGGGGCCGATCATCGGCCGGTCGACGCACACCTTCAGCCAGGTGAACGCCGCCGTGGCCGAGCAGGGGTCGGACTACTTCTGTGTCGGGCCGACATGGGCGACGCCGACCAAGCCGGGCCGTCAGGCCGCCGGTCTGGAGCTGGTGTCGTACGCGGCGGGTCGCCGGCAGTCGAAGCCGTGGTTCGCGATCGGCGGGATCGACCTGGAGCGGCTGGACGACGTACTGGAAGCGGGTGCCACGCGCGTGGTCGTCGTACGCGCCATCACCGACGCGGACGACCCGGGGGAGGCGGCCGCCGAGTTCACTCGGAGGCTGCGGTGATCAACAACCCGAAGGCCGCGAGGATCATCGCGGCCGTGGTGATCGCCATGCTGGTGATCACGCTGGCGGCCTCGCTGTTCGGGTGCAGCGCGAAGTCCGCCACCGACGTCGATCCCGACAGCGGTCTCAAGATTGTCGCCGTGGCCGATCTGCCGAAGGAGGCACAGGACACGCTGAAGCTGATCGACCAGGGCGGGCCGTACCCGTACAGCCGCGACGGTGTGGTGTTCGGGAACCTGGAGAAGATCCTCCCGAAGCAGGACCGCGGCTACTACCACGAGTACACCGTGAAGACGCCGGGCGAGAAGGACCGTGGTGCCCGCCGGATCGTGACCGGTAACGCTCAGGAGCGTTACTACACGGACGACCACTACAAGTCCTTCCGCCGCATCGCGGAAGACGGGGGAACCTCATGACCGATCTACGCGCCCTGCTGTCGGACGGGCTCCGTCCAGGCGTCTACCGCTGGCCGTCGACGGCCACCGCCGAGCAGGTACGCCGTGACGCCGCTGCCGCCGGGTTCGGATTCGTCCTGCTCGACACCGGCGAGATCCACGACAAGGCAGGGTTCCTGGACCTGTGTGCGACGGCATTCGACCTGCCGCGCTGGTTCGGCCGGAACTGGGACGCCTTGGCCGACTCGCTCAGCGACAGGTCGACCGGAGAGCCCGAGGTCGTGCTGTGGACCGGTCTCCGGCACCTGCTCGAGCACGATCACGACACTGTCGACGTCGCCCTGCAGATCTTCGCCGAGGACACCACCAACTCCGGTCAGCTCCGGATCCTCATCCATGAGGAGGCCGGCGCCGAAACGCCGGACCTGTTGAGCTCACTGCCGGTCCTGTAGCCGCTCGGTCAGGTCGTCGAGATCTTCGACGAACAGGAGGTTGCGGCCGCGGTTGCTCTCCCGGACCCAGTCGGCCAGCGGCTTGCTCGCCGCGATCCGCGACGAGATGTCGCCGACGACGGCAAGGCCCATCTGGTACATCACGAACTTCTGGGTGATCGCACCGGCCCGCCCGGTCCGCAGTTCGAAGAACTCGTCGCCGAGCTGCTCCGGCGTGAACGCGATCCACTCGGCCCGGTGGGCGTAGTGCGCGTCGACGATGAGCTGCACGGCCTCGCTCTCGGTGGCGACGGCCGTGTCACTGACGAACACCTGCACGCCCGCAAGATCAACCATATGCTTCAAAATACCCTATCTATCCCTACCTAGCCATTTATAGGGAATTCTAAGGAACTTGCCATAGTCTAGTGAGATGGCGCAGGAGCTGTACTCGGTCGAGCAGGTGGCGAATCGGCTGGGGCTGCACGTTCGCACGATCCGGAACTACGTCCGCGACGGCCGGCTCAAGGCCGTGCGGATCGGCAAGCAGTACCGGATCACCCGTGAGGACCTCGAGAAGTTCACCGGCGCCCCCACCGCCGTGGTCGACGTCGACCGGTCCGCCCGGCACGTCGAAGCCTCCAGCATCGTCCACATCGACGCCGTCGATCGCGCGACTGCGGACCGCATCACCACGCACATCCTCGGCGCGCTCAACCAGCCCGAGGCGGTCAACCTCAAGGCCGAGACCATCTACGACGAGGACCGTGCCGTGCTCAAGGTCATCGTCCTCGGCAACCTTCCTGCCACCGCCGACCTGCTGCGGCTCATCAATCTGATGGCCGAGCAGTAACAGCTACACCGAGCGGGAAGTCGCCGCGATCGCCAGGTCCGTCAGGGCTTTGCGGCTCGCGTCGTCGGCGAGCTGCGCCTCGTCCAGAGCATCGAGCGCATCCTCGGTGCGGTTGGTGATCAGGTCCTCGCAGGCCTGGACGGCACGGGAGTCCTGCAGGATCTCGCGCAGCAGCTGGACCTCGTCGTCGTCCAGGTCCGGCCGCCCGAACAGCCGGTCGAACTCGGCCAGCTGGACCTCGGACGCGTGGTCGATCGCATACGCGATCAGGACCGTGCGCTTGCCCTCGCGCAGATCGTCCCCGGCCGGCTTGCCGGTGACCGCCGGATCACCGAAGACGCCGAGCAGGTCGTCCCGCAACTGGAACGCCTCGCCCAGCGGCAGCCCGTAGCCCGACAACGACGAGATCAACCGCGAGTCGGCCCCGGCCAGCGCCGCGCCCACATGAAGCGGACGTTCGATCGTGTACGTCGCGGACTTGTACCGCAGTACCCGCAAGGCCAGGTCCATGTCGGACTCGCCGCTCGCTTGCGCCAATAGATCGAGGTACTGCCCGGCGGTGACTTCGACGCGCACTGCGTCGAAGTACTTCTCGGCCCGGGCCAGCGCTGCCGCGTCGAACCCGGAGGTGTGCAACAACTCGTCGGCCCAGATCAGGCACAGGTCTCCGAGCAGGATCGCCGCCCCGACGCCGAAGCTGACCGGGTCCCCGCCGTGGCCGCTCTTCTCGGCCCGCTCTCGCTGCAGCGCCTCGAACCGGCGATGAGCGGCCGGCGCACCTCGTCGTACGTCGGAGGAGTCCATCACGTCGTCGTGGACGAGCGCGCTGACATGCAGCATCTCCAGGCTGGCCGCGGCGGTCAGGATCGGCAGCGCCGGATCACCGCCCGCGGCCCGGAAACCCCAGTAGCAGAAGGACGGACGCAGCCGCTTGCCGCCGCTGGTCGCGTCCCGCGCGGCCTGCACCTGCTCGGTCAGCTCCGGCCCGAGCGCCGCCAGCCGCTCCTCCTGCCGGTCCAGGAACCTGCTCAGCGCCCGCTGGATCCCGCCCGGGATATCCACCTCACCAACCACATCACTGGCCACGTCTCGGAGCGTAGTCGGTGGGCAGACAGCGCCGACCACCGCGGGTAACCTGTGCGGCATGGCGAACGGGCTTCCTTCGACGCGTCCCGGCGGGGCGCCGACGATCCGTGAACTGCTTGCGTCCGGAGACCGGTCGTTCTCGTTCGAGTTCTTCCCGCCGAAGACGCCCGAGGCGGAGGAGGTGCTGTGGCGGTCGATCCGTGAGATCGAGCAGCTGCACCCGACCTTCGTCTCGATCACGTACGGCGCCGGCGGGACGACCCGCGACGGCACGATCCGGGTCACCGAGCGGGTCGCCCAGGACACGTCGCTGACCCCGCTCGGTCACCTGACCTGCGTCTCGCACTCGCGCGACGAACTGCGCTCGGTGATCGGCGCGTACGCCGGAGCCGGCGTCCGGAACATGCTCGCATTGCGCGGCGACCCGCCCGGCGGGCCGAACCAGCCGTGGGTCGCGCACCCCGAGGGCCTCAACCACGCGGTCGAGCTGGTCGAGCTGATCCGTTCACTCGGCGACTTCAGCGTCGGTGTCGCCGCGTTCCCGGACAAGCACCCGGAAGCGACCTCGCTGGAGGCGGACGCCCAGGTGCTCGCCGCCAAGGCCCAGGCCGGCGCCGACTACGCCATCACGCAGATGTTCTTCGGCGCCGACGACTACTTCCGGCTGGTCGACCGCTCCGCCGCGCTCGGCTGCGACATGCCGGTGCTGCCGGGCATCATGCCGGTCACGAACATCAAGCAGATCCAGCGGATGGCCGAGCTCACCGGGATGGCGTTGCCGGAGGCCGTGACGTCCCGGCTGCTCGCGGTCGAGGACGAGCCGGCCGCGGTCCGCGAGGTCGGCATCGAGATCGCGACCGAGCTCTGCGAACGGCTGCTGACCGGCGGAGCGCCGGGCATCCACTTCATCACGCTGAACCGGTCGACAGCGACCCGTCAGGTCTTCCGCAACCTCAGCTCTACCGTCGTATCCTGACGCAATGGCTGACCCGTCGGACCTGCTGATCGACCGCACTCTCGTCCTGCTCCGGCACGCCAAGGCGGTGCCGCCCGAGTCGAGGCCGGACCTGCCCGACCTCGACCGGCCGCTCGCCGACCGGGGCCGCGCCGACGCCGCCGCGGCCGGCCGGCATCTCGTTGCCCAAGGCATCGAAGCGGACCTGGTGCTGTGCTCGCCGTCGAAGCGCACCCGCGAGACCTGGAAGTACGTCGCCGAGGCCGGCGTCACCGCGGCCGACGTCTGGTACGACAAGCGGATCTACAGCGCCGACGCCGACGGACTCCTCGACGTCATCCACGAGGCCCCGGCCGAGGCCCGCACCGTGATCGTCGTCGGCCATGCGCCCGGCATCCCGTGGCTGGCCGACGAGCTGGCGCTGGACGGCACCAGCCCGGAGCGCGTCGAGCTCACCCAGAAGTACCCGACGTCAGGTCTCACGATCCTGCACCTCACCTGCCGCTGGCCGGACCTCGCCGCAAACGACGCCGACCTCGTCCAGTACGTCGTACCCCGCGGCTAACTGTTGTGCGGTAGCCAGCGGGTCGTGCTGTTGATGGTAATCAGACGTTGGGTTGCACGGGTCAGGACGACGTAGAGCGCCCGTACTCCGCCGAGCGTGTCGCTCACGATCCGATCTGGCTCGACGACTACGACGGCGTCGTACTCGAGGCCCTTGGACTCCAGTGGGCTGAGTGCGACGACGCGCGGATCGCCCAGCTCGGCGAGCACCTGGTCGACGGCGGGGCGCAGCTTCGGCGGCACGATGACGCCGACCGTTCCCTCGACCAGCTGCAGCAGCTCGGAGGCGGCGTCGGCGGCGGCCTCGGAGACTTTGCCGTCGTCGAAGATCCGGTGCTCCGGCTTCACTCCGGTACTGCGGACCGCGTTGGGCAGGTCCGCATCGGGGATGGACTGCTTGATCACTTCACCGGCAAACGAATAGATCTCGGCCGAGTTCCGGTAGTTGGTGGACAGCCGGAACGAGTGCCGTTGCAGGTGCGAGAGCATCGAGTCCATCGCGGCGCGCGCCTCGTCCGGGTCCGGCCAGGAACTCTGCGCCGGGTCGCCGACGATCGTCCAGCTGGCCTGCGGTCCGCGCCGGGTGACCATCCGCCACTGCATGGGGGAGAGGTCCTGCGCCTCGTCCACCAGGACGTGCGCGTACTCCTCCGGCTCCTCCGCTTCCCGGGCGGCAGCGGCCCGGGCACGGCGCTCGGAGCTGGTCAGCACCTCGTTGACGCCGTCGCTCAGCCCCTCCAGCCAGTCGAACTCCTCATCGGTGTTCTCCTGAACCGGCGGCCGACCGAGGAACGTGCTCAGCTCGTCCAGCAACGCCACGTCAGCGATGGTGAACTCGTTCGTCGTACGGATGCCTCTGGCGAGCGCGTCGATCTCTGCCGGAGTCAGGTCGTTCCGTGCCCAGCGCTGCAGCCGGCGTGGGTCACCGAGCCAGCGCAGCACGGACTCCGGTGTCACCACCGGCCACCACTGACTGAAGAACGTCCGGAACGCCGGAGTGTCGGCCACGCGATCACCGAACGCCTCACGGTCGCCCAGCGGTCCGGTGCGCAGGTCCTCCGGGAACCGCTGCCACAGTGCGGCGATCAGACCCTTGCGAGCCTCACTGGCTGCCTTGTTGCGAGCAGTCCGGCGCAGGGCATTCCGGCGTACGTTGTCGAGTTGGTTGGCATCCAGTTCGATCGTGGCGCCGCCGAGGAACACGCGAAGGTTGGTCGGTGCGTTCGGCACCCGGTCGCGCGCAGCCCGCGACAGCACGGCCCGCATCCGCAGCGAGCCCTTGATCGCGGCCACGTCGGCCTCGTCGACCGCCGTGGCCTTCACACCGTCGACCAGCTCACCGACAGCCCGCAGCGACACCGTGTTCTCGCCAAGGCTCGGCAGCACGCGCTCGATGTAGGCCATGAACGCAGCAGACGGCCCGACGACCAGTACGCCGCCGCGCTCGAAGCGCCTGCGGTCGCTGTAGAGCAGGTACGCCGCCCGGTGCAGGGCGACCACGGTCTTGCCAGTGCCTGGTCCACCGCCGATGACGGTGACGCCACGGGCCGGCGCCCGGATCGCCTTGTCCTGCTCGGCCTGGATGGTGGCGACGATGTCGCGCATCGTGTGACCGCGAGCCCGCGACAGCGAGGCCATCAGCGCGCCCTCACCCATCACCGGCAGGTCCTCGGGCGCGCGCTCGGGCGCCAGCAGGTCGTCCTCGAGTCCGACGATCCGCGGGCCCTTGTTCCGCAGTACGCGGCGCCGGACGACCTTCTGCCGGTCCGTCGCGGTGGCCCGGTAGAACGGCTCGGCCGCGGGCGCACGCCAGTCGATCACCAGCGGCTCGTACTCCGCGTCGCGGACACCGATCCGGCCGACGTACAGCTTGTCGAGATCGGCCGCGGTCCCGGCCGCCGGCTCGTCGTCGCCGCGGTCGGAGTCGAGCCGGCCGAAGACCAGGCCCTCGTGCTCGGCGTCGAGCTCCGCGATCCGGCGGGCAGCGGCGAACACCAGCACGTCCCGCTCGTACAGACCGGTCTGCTCCTCGTCGCGGACCCGGCCGACGTTCTGCGCCTGGCCACGCTGGTGGCCCTCGACGGCGATCCGGGACGCGGACCGCGCGGCCTCCTCGACCCGGCCGTACACCCGGTCGATGTGTTGTTGCTCAGCCGCCAGCTCCGCCCGCTCCACGCTGTCAAAGTTGTCGTGATCGGCCGATGTGGGGGTTTGATCCACCGAGGTCCTCTCTACCGCCGGGCACCACCCCGACACAGAACACAGGAACAACCAATCTTAGTTTGTTCCCCTGTCCAACCCCACCGCGGCCTCAGGCCTTCCCGATGGCGTCGGCCACAATCGCGGCGCCCAGCGTGGTGGCGGGCACGCCGGAGCCCGGATGCGCGCCCGCGCCGACGCAGTACAGACCCTTCACCGGCGACACGTTCGAGGCGCGGCGGCGGGCGGTCTTGTAGCCCTCCCAGGCCACGCCGGCCCACCAGGACGGCGAGGTCTGCCGTGAGACCACGTTGTCCCGGACGGGCAGCCCGCGCGCGACCAGCAGGTCCAGTACGTCGTCGGTCGGGTAGCCGTGGACCAGCACCGACCACGCCTGGTGACCGGCCGGCGCCGTACCGCCCGTGCGCACCACGACCGTCGGCGTCCCGTGCAGCACGGTCTCGAACGGCAGGTCCGGTACTGGATCCTTCAGACCGAGGTGGACGACGTACGCCGCCTGGGCCTGGTGGGTCGCGAGGATCCGCTTGCGAACCTTCTTGGCCGCCGGGTCCGCCACGAAGCTCTCGTAGAGCACCCGCGGGTCGATGTCGCTCACTACAACGTCTGCCGGAAGCTCTGTGCCATCAGTGAGCCGTACGCCGGTCACCGCGCCGCCGGTCGTCGTCACGGCGACCACCTCTGCGCTGGTGTGGACGGTGATCTTCCGCTCGCTGGCCCGCTGCACCAGAGCGTCGGCCAGTGCGCCGAAGCCGCCTGCGATGGTCCAGCGGCCGAACGTGCGCTCCAGGTACGACCAGACGCCGACGTACCCGGGCGTGAGGGTGGCGTCCGAACCGCCTTGGGCTGCGAAGTGCCGCAGTACCGCACGGGCCCGGTTGTCGCTCAACTCGCGCTGCGCGACCTTCTCCAGCGACTGCCAGGGTTTGAGAGCCCGGATCGTCTTGATGGGCAGCTTGTCCTCGAGCGGTGGCTCGAGTGAGGTCTTCCGCAGGATCTGCCACGTGTCGCCGTACGAGTCGACCAGGGCGGTCCACTGCTCGGCCACAGCCGCACCTGCGAGGTCGGTCCAGGCCTCCTCTTGCAGGCCGCGGTCACTGATCGGCAGGTCGAGCACAGAGCCGTCGGTGAACATGTGGCGGCGTGGCTCGGTCACCGGCTCCAGCTGGACCAGACTCTCGATCGGACGGCCGCTCTTGCGGAACAGGTCTCGCAGCGCGGCCGGCAGCGTCGTACTGGCTGCGCCGGCGTCCCAGGTGAAGCCGTCTGCTTCGACTCGGCCCAGCACTCCGCCGAGATGCTCGTTCTGCTCGCAGATGGTGACCTGGTGGCCCAGCTTGGCCAGCCGCACCGCACTGGCGAGACCGGCCAGACCGGCCCCGACAACAATCACGTTCGCCATCAGGCAGCACTGCTCCCAGTCGCAGGGGTACTTCGTCTCTCGCGCCAGGCTCTGAACCTGCGATACCCGCGCCGGATGAACCGGAATGCGAAGTACACCCCGATCAGTCCGAGGATCAGCAGGATGCCGGCGACGATCAGCGCGGCCTCCGGGTGGAAGGCGGCCAGCGTCACCACACTGGCGACCGCCACGTCCTCACCGGAGGACGCGGCGATGTTCGTGACCGGCTCGGGGGAGGTGTTGATCGCGAGCCGCAGACTGGCCTTCACCGAGTGCGAGAGGAGCGCAACCAGGCCACCTGTCGTCGCGATGATCGCCTGGTGCAGCGAGTTCGCCTGGCCGGCCAGCATGGCGGCCAGGATCGCGCCGATCGTCGGCCGGATCACCGTCGAGATCGCGTCCCACGCGGAGTCGACGTACGGAATCTTGTCGGCGACGAACTCGAACGCGAACAGAACACCCGCTGCGATCAGCACCGGGGTCGTGGTCAGCGCGTGCGGTACGTCGTCGGCGCCGGCGAACCGGCCCAGCAGACCGAGAATCAGCACGCAGACATAGGCATTCACGCCACTGGCCCAGCCAGTCGTGACCGCCAGCGGCAGCGCTTCCAATGTCCTGCTCCGTAACCCTCAGTTGCCGCACTATTTCGTCAGTATCGAACCCGTGAACGTGAGTTTTGGTTAACCGTTGACATCCGCGTCGCCTCGACTCACAGTGACTAGGCTGCCAGTCTGTGTGACCGGCACCCGCCCGAGGGGTTCAGGAGAACATCATGCTGCGTCGTCCGAAGATTCTTGCCGCACTCGCTGCGGTAGCGCTGCCGGCCGCCCTGGTCGGCGTGTCGTTGGGAGGTCCACCCGCCGAGGCGTCACCTGCGCCTGTGAAGCCCGCACCGTCCGCCGTCGCCGCTACGGCGTACAGCGCGGCCGCTGCGAAGTACGGCGTACCGGAGTCCGTGCTGCTGGCGGTCTCGTACGCCGAGTCGCGCTGGGACGACCACGCCGGCGCGCCGAGCACGTCAGGTGGCTACGGCCCCATGCACCTCACCTCGCTGGGTGCGTCCGAGGTGGCCGACCTGTCCGGCAAGCAGAAGGTCGCCACCGCCGAGTCGCTGCAGACGCTGAAGAAGGCGTCCGAGCTGACCGGGCTGGACGCGTCCTCGCTGCGCACCGACATCACCGCGAACATCAACGGCGGCGCCGCGGTGCTGGCGTCGTACCAGAAGTCGCTCGGCCTGCCGGTCGGCGCGACCACCTCACCGGCCGAGTGGTACGGCGCGGTGGCGTCGTACGCCGAGGCCGGCGACAAGGTCGGCGCTGCCGGGTTCGCCGACGACGTCTACTCGATCATGGCCAAGGGCGCAGCCCGGACGACGAACACCGGCCAGCAGATCGTGATGCCGGCCGTCGCCGTCAAGCCGGACAAGGCGCAGGTCGCCAAGCTGTCGCTGCCGGCCGGAGTCCAGCCGTCGAAGTCGGACGTGGAGTGCCCGCCGACGCTCGGCTGCGAGTGGCTGCCTGCGCCGTACTCCGAGTTCGGCACCGCCGGTGACTACGGCAACCACGACCTCGCCAACCGGCCGAAGACCGGCAAGATCGACTACATCGTCATCCACGACACCGAGGGCACCTGGCAGGGCGTGCTGAACCTGGTGCAGGACCCGACGTACGTGAGCTGGAACTACACCATGCGGTCGTCCGACGGACACACCTGGCAGCACGTGAAGGCCAAGGACGTCGCCTGGCACGCCGGCAACTGGTACGTGAACATGCACAGCATCGGCATCGAGCACGAGGGCTTCGCACCGCAGGGCGCCACCTGGTTCACCGAGTCGCTGTACCGCAACTCGGCCAAGCTGGTGAAGTACCTGGCCGCGAAGAACAACATCCCGCTCGACCGCGCGCACATCATCGGCCACGACCAGGTGCCGGGCACGGTCCCGTCCACGGTCGCCGGCATGCACTGGGACCCGGGACCGTACTGGGACTGGGAGCACTACTTCGATCTGCTCGGCGCGCCGATCTACGGGCACAAGGTCTTCCCGGTCCGCGTCGGCTCGATCGTCACGATCAAGCCGGGCTTCGCCAGCAACATCCAGGTCGTCTCCAACTGCGACGCGCCGAACACCACGTGCACGCCGCAGGGCACCAACTTCGTCTACCTGCGCCAGTCGCCGGACGACAACGCCCCGCTGGTCAAGGACATCGGCTTGCACCCCACTGGGATCGACGGCACCACTGACGTGTCCGACATGGGCTCACGGGCCGCAGCGGGTTCGCAGTACGTCGTGGCGCAGCGTCAGGGCGACTGGGTGGCGGTCTGGTACCTCGGCGCGCTGGGCTGGTTCAAGAGCCCGGTCAACGCACCGGATGCCTTCGCCAAGCCGGGTCTGGTCGTCAAGCCGAAGGCGGGTAAGACGTCGGTGCCGGTGTACGGCCGTGCGTACCCGGAGCAGTCGGCGTACCCGGCCGGCATCCCGTACCAGACGGTGACGCCGCTGCAGTACTCGATCGGCGCCGGGCAGTCCTACCCGGTCGGTGACCTGAACATCGAGACCGACTACTACCGGGCCGTGACGTTCGACGGGCAACCGCCGGCCGACCACGTCCAGGTGCTCGGAAAGGACAAGTACTACCAGATCTGGTTCGGCCACCGGATGGCCTACGTACGGGCTGCCGACGTAGACGTCCGCCCGGCGATCTAGTCTGTCGCACGTGACCGACGAAGCCGTCCAGCAACTGCTGGACGGCTTCGTCACGTCCATACGCAAAGTCGCCCCCGTCGAGGCGGTCTGGCTGCACGGCTCACTGGCACTGGGGGACTACCAGTTGGGCCGCAGTGACCTCGACGTGGTCGCCGTGACGTCGTCACCGCCGCCAGCTGCTGTCGCCGACGTACACCGGCAGCTGATGCGCGACTCACCGCTTGCGAAGAAGCTGCACTGCTCCTACATGACCGAGCTGACCGACCTCTCGGTGCGGCATCCGACGTTCGCCCAGGAGCGGTACTTCGACCGGCCGGTGACCCCGGTGACCCGACGAGAGCTTGCCATCGGCAACCGCACGCTGTTCGGCCCGACACCCGCGGAGCTGTTGCCGGCGACGACGGACGAGGAACTCTTCGCCTTCGTCCGGCGGGACCAGCGGGAGTTCTGGCTCCCGGCGACCCGCAAACGCACCAACTGGTACGCCGACATCTGGGTCGACCTCAGCCTGCTCACGCTCGCCCGTGCCCACGTGACGCTGGCGACGGGCGACCTGATCACCAAGCGCGCCGCGCTCGACGTACTGCCCGGTCTCGGGGCTCCCGTGTCAGTTGTCGACGACATCAAGGCACGCCGCTACGGACCAGTGCCTCGGACGTCGCCGTGGTGGCGGCACCGTCGGGGCGTGCTGGCCCGGCGGTTCCTGAGTACGGCGATTCCCGCCGTACTCAGTTGACCGTGACGGCCGTCCCCTCGGTCAGCTTGAGCAGCTCGCCGTACGTCGTCGGGAAGACCGAGTGCGGGATGCCGGCGGCGGCCCAGATGACGTCGTACTGCTCGAGGGCGGTGTCCACGTACGTCGGGACGCGGCCCGGGTGGCCGACCGGGGCGACGCCGCCGATCGACTGACCGGTGTGCTCCTTCACGAACTCCGGCGTGGCCCGCTTCAGCTTGCCGATCCCGAGCTCGGCGGCGACCTTCGCCGTGTCCACCCGGTGCGCGCCCGAGGTGAGGATGAGAACCGGTCCGCCGTCGCCGTCGAAGATCAGGCTGTTCGCGATCGCGCCGACCTCGCAGCCGAGCTCTGCCGCCGCGGCCGCCGCCGTCGGCACCGCCTCGTCCAGGATCACGATCTCGCCGGTGGCGCCTGCCGCCGCGAGTGCGTCGGCGACCTTCTGCACATTGGGATGACTGCTCACCCTGGTGAGCTTATGCGAGCGGGGCCGCGCCGAACGACACGTTAAAGCGGTCGCACCAGATCACCACGCTGCGGAAGTCCCCGAGCTTCACCTCGGCCGGGATCGGGTAGTTCTGGTTGCCGTGGTTGCCCTTGAGGCGGCCCAGGCTCCGATAGGCGCCGTCGTCGAAGACATGCCAGCCCGGTCGGCCGGGGATCACCTCGGCGTCGCTCAGCCAGACCTTCAGGTCGGGACCGTCGGACGTGTCGAGGTCCTCGATCCGGAGCACCCGGCTGCCGTCGGGCAGGACGAGGACGGCGGCCGTGCCGGACGTCCGGTGTTCGTGACTGATCAGCTTCCCGGTCAGGAGAATCTTCGGCCGGGGCTTGACAACCGGCCCTGGTTTTGCCGGGCGCTCAGAAACTGTCGGTGGCGTGGTCGACGATGAAGTCGTGGAGATCGGAGCAGTGCCGGGCAGCGCCTCGTCGACGACCCTGTCGGTGAGCAGCCGCCACGGCTGGAAGAGCGGCAGCGCGACCGCCGCGACCACGACGGCGACCGCCGTCGCGGTGATGACCGCTGCCCGTCTCCGCATCGTTCGTCCTTCCGTCCCGGGTTCTCCAGTCTGGCCTGCGGAGGCGTCGCGTGGCGACGCGCCGGAATTACGGGCCGTTGACGATTGTCGGCGGGCGACGATACGCTTCCAGTGTTCGAACAGATGTTCGATTGCCTCGGCCCCGGTTTCGTCGGGAGGCCGGATCGGGGCGAGCCGGACAGCTGGACGGCTCCGGTGCGGAGTTGCGGCCGCATCGGAATCCGGTGGTCCCGGCGGGCCGGGCACCGGGGTGGACCTCGACCCCCACCCCGGGCTCGCCCGCCGGGCCTCGGACCCAGCAGTGCAACAGGGGAAGCGTGTACAGAGGAGGCGATGGGCCATGTGGGAGTTCGACGACGCTGTCGAGGTGCACTCGGTGTTCGTGGACGGCATCGAGACCCCGGACCAGTTCCTCTGGCGCGGCCGCCTCTGGCGGGTCACCGCGCTGAAGTCCCAGTGGACCGAGACCGCCGCCTGGTGGGAGCGCGGCATCATCGGCCCGGGAACGATCCACGACCCACGTGCCCAGCGCCCGGCGCAGTCCGATGTGCTGCCGGCCCGGATCGACGCGGCCATGGTCGCCGAGGCCTGCTCCGCGGCTGTCGGGGTACTGGACGCGGACTGGGGGCCGGAGCGCACGGTGTTCCGGGTAGAAGCAGGCTCCGGGCGGTATGGCCGTCGTGAGCTGTTCGATCTCGCCCACGACCCGCACTCGGGTCGTTGGCAACTGGAGAGGGTGACCGACCGATGACTGTTTCACCGGTATCGCCGGCAGCTGCCGGCGCGGCCAGCCGAGAGCTGTCCCGTGCCCGCGCCGCGCTGGCCGAGGCCACGGAGACCACCGACCACCTCATCCGCTACTCGAGCGCCCACGTCGCGGCGCTCCGGGTCGCGGCCGCGGTGCTCGCCGTCCGCGCCCGCCCGGTCCGTTCGGGCAGCCGCCGCCGGGTCCAGCGCAACGCCTGGGTGCTGCTGGCCGAGGTCGCCCCGGAGTTCGGCGAGTGGGCGACGTTCTTCGCCGCCGGCGCGTCCCAGCGTGCCGCCGCCGAGGCCGGCCTGGAGCGTGCCGTCACCACCCGTGAGGCCGACGACCTGGTCCGCGCGGTCGACACCTTCTACGGCCAGGTGGAGGCCAGCCTGCGACTGTCCACCACCCCGGTGCTCACGGCCACCACCGACCCGCAGTCCGTTCTGACCCAACCCTGGATGCAAGCCAGCTGAACCACTGAGCGCTGAGGCACTGAGGAGATCCCGACCGTGAACGAACAGCCGAGAGGCCTGGGCAAGGACCTGTGCGGTCGTGTGCACGCCCACACCGGCGCCGAGTGCTACCTGCCTGACACCCACTACCCGCGTCCCCACCATTCGCTGACCGATCAGACCTGGCATGACGGCCTCTGCACCCAGTGCGCGGGTTCCGGCATGCTGGACGACGCCCTGTGCTCGGCCTGCAACGGCACCGCTTTCGAGCCGCTGACGCTTCCGGAGACCTATCAACCTGGCTGATCACCCATCCGCTGCTCCTCGCTGGCACCAGGAGGCAACTAAGGTCAGCCAGGTGAGTGACCTTCCTGTTCTGGATGCTGAGGACCAGCGGGTGCTGGGGAGCTTGCTGGAGAAGCAGGCGACCGTGCCGGCGTCGTACCCGCTCACCGCTAACGCCCTGCGGACGGCGTGCAATCAGACCAGCAATCGCGATCCGGTCGTCGACTACGACCAGGGGACCGTTGAGCGGGTCGCGCGGTCGCTGCGGGATCGCGAGCTGCTGCGGATCGTCTGGGTCGACACCGGCCGGCGGACGTTGAAGTACCACCAGACCCTCGACGAGAGGCTCGGGCTCGAGCCTGACGAGCGTGCGCTGATCACCGTCCTGCTGCTCCGCGGTGCGCAGGCGCCCGGTGAGCTGCGGACGCGGACCGAGCGGCTGCACAAGTTCGACGACCGGACCGACGTCGAGGCATGCCTGCGGCGGATGGCCGCACGCCCCGAGCCCCTCGTGCGTGAGTTGGAGCGCCGCGCCGGTCAGCACGACCGCCGGTGGATCCACCTCCTCGGCCCGGTGCCCGAAGAGGAAGCAGTGGCCGCCGTCGAGTCGGTTGACCGCGACACGGTGATCGCTGATGGCTCCGAAGCACGTGACGCCCGGGTGCGCTCGTCGTACGACGCGGTGGCTACGGCGTATGCGGACGAGCTGCTCGACGAGCTCGACGGGTTGCCGTTCGAGCGGTGGCTGCTCGACCGGGTCGTTGCCCAGGCCAACGGTTTGCCGGTGGTCGAGGTCGGCTCCGGGCCGGGCCACATCACGGCGTACCTGGCTGAGTACGGCGTCGACGCCACCGGGGTCGACATCTCGCCGGAGATGGTCGCCGAGGCCCGGCGGCGCTTCCCGGATCGCACGTTCGAGGTCGGCGACCTCCGTCGACTCGGTCGCCCGCCGACCAGCTCCGGGTGGGCCGCGGTGCTCGCCTGGTACTCGCTCATCCACCTCGCCGCGTCGGAACTCCCCGACGCGATCGCCGCACTGACCCGCCCGCTCGATCCCGGCGGCTGGCTGGTGCTCGCACTCCACGCCGGCGCAGAGGTCCGCCACGTCGAGGAGTTCCTAGGCCACGAGGTCAACCTCGACTACGTCCTCCACGACCCGACCCAGGTCGTCAACGTCGTCGAGACCGCCGGCCTAGTCGACATCGAGTGGTACCTACGAGGCCCCATCCCCACCCGCTCCGAAACCACCCGCCGCCTCTACGTCATCGCCCGCACACCCTCCTGACAAGCCCTGCTCCACAGGCGTCGTGCCCGGGTTCGATGACGTATGCAGTGCCTGGGACCAGTTGTGCCTTGGTGCCGTCGTTGTGCACGACCTCCATCTCGCCGGAGAGCAGCGTCCCGACGTGGCGGACCTGGCACGACTCGCCGCCGATGACCGGCCGGATGCACTCGGACCAGCGCCAGCCCGGCTGGAAGGTGAGCCGGGCGACACTGGCGCCTGGCAGTTTGACGACGTCGACTCTCGTCTTGTCCGGCGAACGTTGTTCGTCCGGCTCGTCGAAGGACTTGCTGAAGATGGCTTACGGCGGTTGGCGCGTGCGGGTGGACGGGATCCGTCTACCGGGTCCGGGGCGGGGTGGAAGTAGGGTGTGGCGCGGCGGTGGTGATGGGGGACTGGCTGGAGGGTTGATGGTGGATCGGCGACGGCGGAGCGTGCGTACGGCGTTGGTGGGCGAGGCGTTGCGCGTAGCGTTGGCGGGCCGGAGCCGGACCGATCCGGGCGGCGGGCTGGACGGCGGGCTCGATATTGTCGACCTCGGCGGCGGCACCGGCGGGTTCGCGGTTCCGCTGGCGGTCGAAGGCCACCGCGTGACGGTCGTCGATCCGAGCCCGGACGCGCTGGCGTCGCTCGAGCGACGAGCCAGCGACGAGGGCGTGAGCAAGCTGGTGCGCGGTGTGCAGGGCGACGCGGCGGAGCTCCCGGGGCTGGCGGGGGAGTCGAGCGCCGACGCTGTGCTGTGCCACGGCGTACTCGAGGTCGTGGATGACCCGGTCCAGGCGCTGCAGGCGATGGCGTCGGTACTGCGGGAGGGCGGCGTACTAAGTCTGCTTGTTGCCCAGCGCAACGCGGTCGTCCTGGCCCGGGCGCTGGCGGGTCACCTGGCCGAGGCGCGGATCGCGCTGCAGGACCCGGACGGGCGCTGGGGTGCGACCGATCCGATGCCGCGGCGGTTCGACGAGGCCGGGATCACGGCGCAGCTGGCCGATGCCGGATTCATGGTGCACACGGTGCACGGGGTGCGGACATTCGCCGACCTGGTGCCGGCCGCGTTCGTCGACTCCGAGCCGGGCGCCGCGGACTCGCTGGCCGAGCTCGAGCGGGCCGCGAGCCAGCACCCGGCGTTCCGCGCGCTGGCCACCCAGCTGCACATTCTCGCCACGCGCTGAGCTGTACGCCGGTTGCCCGGCGTACCCGGCAGATCGCGACAGAGGGTGACCGGCGGGCTACCTGAGGCACGGTCACGGGGACTTTGCTGTGAACCGACTGTGAGCGACACGCCGGAATACATGGGTTTGGAACCGGTTCTGCCGGGGCAGTTGCCGGACCGTGACGCGCTGGACAGCCGGTCAGGGTTTCGTGTCAGCCACCTGCGGCCTAGACTGAAGGCGGCCTATCGAGATCGCGCTCATCATGGAGGGATCGACGGTGCCCCTCTCGGAAGAAGAGCAGCGCCAGTTCGAGCAGCTCGAACGCGCCCTCGCTGCGGAAGACCCGAAGTTCGTTTCCGCCATGCGGGGAACCAATGTGCGCTTGTACTACAAGCGGCGGGCAGTGCTTGCCGGCGTTGGATTTGTGCTGGGCATCGCGGTACTGATGACCGGTGCGATCATCCCCAACACCATCATCGGCGTCGTCGGCTTCGTGATGATGGTCGCGTGCCTGTACATCGCGGCGCTGAGCATGAAGCGGATCAGCAACGCGGGGGAGTCCGACGACATCCCACCGCCGCCGCCGACCAAACGCCACCGGACCAAGCACGACTCCTCCGGCAGCTTCATGGAACGCATGGAAGACCGCTGGCGCCGCCGCCGCGACGAGGACCTCTAACCCACAGCCTTTTCCCCACACCCGTGCCCCCGCGGCACGGGTGTGCTGCTTTCCCCGAGGTCAAGCAGAAGGCGCCAGCCGCGCTGGTGCAGCGCCGACGCTCCGCGTCGGGTGGTAGGCGTGCGGGTGCGCTTGGCGCGGCCTGAGTGCTGTGGCGCGGCTGAGCTTGCGTGCGGGTGGGCGCGGCGCACGCGGCTGGGGTCTGGCGTGCCGACCTGCCGTCAGCCAGAGGTGCGTGAGTGGCTCCTCACGCACCTCTGGCTGCTAGTTGGTGTGAGGGCGCTTGGGGAGGACCAGGGAGCGTAGGCGGGCCAGGAGTAGGTCGAACTCGTCGAGGAGGTCGGACGCTTCTGTGCTGCCTCGGTTCAGGTACCAGCGCCAGGACGGTGGCAGGAAACGGGCTCGGAAGCGCCGGCGGCGAGGTGCCCGCGACCAGAGAGCCTTGCGGATCGCGGAGGCCTCGGGGCGGAGGTCCAGCTCAGGATCCGACTCGCCGGCGTACCGGAGGGCCTCGATGCCGCGGGCCAGTTTGCGGGCCGCCGGATGGGTCTCGTCAGGGAGCTTGGTGAGCAGCCACTGGCCGGTCTGGCGAGGTGTGGAGATCTCGGACCAGTCGAGGCCCAGATCTCGAGCCGTGTCGCGGATCTCCGCCCACAGCCCCTCGGCGCCCTCCCGTCCCGGCGGTCGCAGGAAGCGCCGCCGCCGGGTCGCCGCGCGGATCATCCACGGGATGCAGAGCAGCAGACCGACACCGAGTACGCCGGCCAGGATCTGCCCTCCGCCGTTGGTGAACCAGTTGCCGGAGTCAACGATCCCGACGGAGCTCTGGTCCGGCAGGTTCGGGTCGTGCCGCGGCTTGTCGATGCCCGGGGTCTCGCCGGCGCCGGGCGTGCTCGGCAGGTTGGTCGGCGCGGTCGTCGGGCTGGTCGGGTCGGGGGTCGCGGGCACCGTCCAGTTCGGCGTCGCGGAGACGCGGGCGGACGGGGTCGGCTCGAACCGGACCCAGCCGACGCCCTGGAAGTACAGCTCCGGCCACGCGTGCATGTCGTGCATCCGGACGGTGAACTCGCCGTCCTTACCGGCCTGCCCGGGCAGGAAGCCGATCCCGACCCGGGACGGGATCCCCATGATCCGCGCCATCAGCGCCATCCCGGTCGCGAACTGCTCGCAGTACCCGGTCTTGCTCCTCAGCAGGAAGTCCTCGAGCGCGGTCATCCCGCTGCCCTTGGCGTTCGCGGTGCTGTAGGTGAAGTCGCCGCTGCGGAACCAGTTCTGGATCAGCACCGCGGCCTCGAACTTGTTGTCCCCGGCGGCGGCCGTGACCTCGAACGTCTTCTGCTTGATGTCGTTCGGCGTCTTCTGCGGAACCACCAGCGTGTACTGGTCCGGGCCGCCGGTGGTGATCGAGTCGTGCAACTGCTGCGGCGTCGGCTGTACGTCGTACGACGTGAGCTTGTACTTCTTGCCCGCGACGATCGACCCGTTGGTCGACACGACGTCCAGCGCCTCGTCGTTGTACTGCCAGTCCTTCTTCAGCGAGATGGAGTGCAGCGGATACGGCACCGGGGCGAACTGGGAGCGGAACGTCCGGGTGACGTCGATCTCCATGCTGCTCTGCGAGACCTTCGACAGATCACCGGAGTACCCGGGCGGCGGCGTCAGGTCGCCGGTGATCTTGTGCCCGTCGGGCCGCGGTGAGATCCGCCAGGTGCTGCCGTCGAAGAGGTCGAGCGCGGTCAGTCGCAGGTACGTGCCGCCGGCCGGACCGCCCTTGTACGTGAGTGCGACGACGTTGTCGCCGCGCTTCAGGTTCCTGCCCATGTCGAGCATCGGGTCGGTCGACGAGATCGACGCGCCGAGCCCGTTGCCGGTACCGCCGCCGGCCAGGCCGTTGCCGATGACACCTTCCGGCAGCGCAGGCAGCAGAGCAGGAAGCAGCGCGGCGATCGCGACCACGGTCAGCCCGATCCGGCGACCCGCCTGACCGAGTGCGGAGGCCTCGACCGGCTCGGCCGCGTCGAGGTGCGAGACGCCGGAGATCCGGCGGCCCCAGCGGCTGAGCCGGCTGCGGCCTTCCGCGGACAGCAGGATGATGTAGCCGATCGCCGGCGGGATGAACAGCAACGCCGGCAGACCGCCGTGCACGGTCGCGGCCGGCACGGTGTACATGATCAGCAGCAGCAAGCCCGACCACGCGGCCTGCCGCAGTTGTACGGCGATGATGTGGACCAGCAGCCCGGTCGCCGTGATCACCGAGACCGCGAACAAGGTCAGGTGCGGGTCCTGCGGCAGCGGCGCGCTGAACCGGTTGATCGAGTCCATCGCGTCGACCATCTGCGAGTTGAACTCGAGTGCGGTCGCCTTCCACGGGATCAGCCCGAACTTCATCGTCCCGTGCAGGAAGAACAGCGACAGCAGCTCCACCAGCGCGAACAGCTGGACGATCGGTACGACGATCCGCGGTGTCCGCAGGTTCTGCAGCAGCACGCCGATCGCCGTCACCACCGCGCACAGGAACGCGCTGATGAACAGGAACGGCCCGGAGAACACCGGCGTCAGCACGAGCGACCCGAGAACGGTCGCTCCCCAAGCAGCTATCGAAATACGGGCATGGCCTGTCATGCGATTCTTCCGCTCCGTAGCCCCAAGCCGGACCACACGGTCGGTAGGTGGTCGCCGCGGCGGACCCTGGCTACTCGCCAGCCGTTGCGGCGTAGTTCGCCTTCAGTTGCGTCGGTGGCGGCGGTCAGCCGGGCCGCCTTCTCGGTCGCCTCGGCGCCGACCGCCCAGCTCGCGGCGTCGAGCAGCAGGACGACACCGGTGGCCTGGCTGGTCCGCCAGCGGTTCAGGGCGATGACGTCGTCGGGGCTGCAGGCGCCGAGGATCGCGATCACCAGGCTCGGCTCCTGCGCGTGCCGGTCGACGGTCAGCAGTGGCGCGAGCTCGGCGTACTTGTGCTCTTCGACGGTCGCGCACTCGGTCAGCAGCTCCTGCTGGGTGAGCGGCTGATGCACCGACGCGGACGTCCGGTGCGTGATGGCGGACAGTGTGGTCGGCCCGCCGAGCATCGTGGTCACGTACCCGCGCCGGATCCGGTCGATGCCGGCCGACGCGGCCGCACTGACCGCCCACTCCAAGCTGGATGACGGCCCGTGCCCGTGGTGCGAGATCGTCCGCGCGTCCAGGAACAGTGCGCACCGGCTCTGCCAGGGCTGCTCCTCACGGCGGACCATCAGCTCACCGCGGCGAGCGGTCGACCGCCAGTGCACCCGGCGCAGGTCGTCACCGTCGCGGTACTCGCGGACCGTCGCGTCCTCTTCACCAGCAGAGGCGATTGCCCGCGGCCTGTTCTCACCGGAGCCGGCCCGGTCCGCACCCAGCCGGATCTCCGGCAGCCGGTAGACCCGCGGCGTGACCAGCAGGTGCTGGCTGCGCGTGAACGTCCGGCTGGTCTCCACCAGCCCGAACGGGTCGGCCACCGTCAGCATCAGCGGCCCGACCTGGAACAGTCCGCGGACGTCGGACTTGACCGGGTAGGTGACCGTACGACGCCAGTTCGGGCTGACGCGGTCGACGACGAACCGCGGCCGGTGACCTAGTACATAAGGAATGCGGTCCTCGAGCAGCAGCAGACCCGCGGGCATCCGGCCCTGGTTGCTCAGGGTCAGCTCCACGGTCGCCTGGGTCCCGACCGGGACCTGGTCCGGCGCGAGGCTGCGCCGTACCTGCAGGCGCAGCCGGGTCCGGCCGACGACGAGGGCGGCGACCACCGGCAGCGCCGCGAGCAGGATGCCGACGCGCAGCAGGTCCTTCTGCCCGAGCAGCAGCGCGCACAGCGATGCGGTGAGACCGGCCGCGACGAACGCCCGCCCTCTCGTGGTCAGTCCGCGCAGTGCCTGCCGCATGTCTCAGTCCCGGCGGGTGCGGGGGAGGGCCACGCTGGACACCAGCCCGGAGATGATGTCGGCTGCACCGCGCCCACCGAGATGCGCTTCAGCCGCTGGGAGCACCCGGTGCGCGAGGACCGGCACCGCGAGCTCCTGGATGTCGTCGGGCAGTACGAACTCGCGTGCGTCGAGCGCGGCCGCCGCACGCGCCGCCCGGATCAGGTGCAGCGTCGACCGCGGGCTGGCGCCGAGCCGGAGCTCCTGCGACCGCCGGGTCGCGCCGACCAGGGCGACGGCGTACTCCTTCACCGACTCGGACACGTGCACGGACTGCACCGTCTTCACCAGCCGCAGGATCTGCTGGCCGTCGGTGACCGGCTGCAGGCTCTGCAGCGGGTCGTCGGCGGCGTGCCCGTCGAGCATCCGCAGCTCGGCGGCCGGCTCCGGGTAACCCATCGAGACGCGGGCCATGAACCGGTCGCGCTGCGCCTCGGGCAGCGGATAGGTGCCTTCCATCTCGATCGGGTTCTGCGTCGCGATGACCATGAACGGGGCGTCCAGGTGGTACGTCGTGGTGTCGACGGTGACCTGGCGCTCCTCCATCGACTCCAGCAGCGCGGCCTGGGTCTTCGGCGAGGCACGGTTGATCTCGTCGCCGACGACGATGTTCGCGAACACCGCGCCGGGCTTGAACTCGAAGTCGCGGATCTCCTGGTTGAAGACGGAGACGCCGGTGATGTCCGACGGCAGCAGGTCCGGCGTGAACTGGATCCGGCGCACGGTGCAGTCGATCGACTTCGCCAGCGCCTTCGCCAGCATCGTCTTGCCGACGCCCGGCACGTCCTCGATCAGCAGATGTCCCTCGGCCAGCAGCACGGTGATGGCGACCTCGACCACGTCGGTCTTGCCCTCGATCACCTGCTCCATGGCCCGGCGGACGCGGCCCGCCACCTCGGACAGCTCGTCGAAGTCCCCGGCTCCTGCCAGCGGCGAGCTGGTCGCGGTGGTGCTCACTCTGTGTCCTCCCCATTCGTTGACTGCCGACACATTCTCACCCGCTGTAGGGGTCGGGCCTAGTGCGGCGGGGGTTTCGTTACCTGGCGTTTCGGTGTTCATCGGCGCACGCCCTCACGGGGTCGGAGTCGTCCCTCCAAGCGTACGGGCGGGAAAAGCGTGCGTGCGCCGTACGACGTCCGGAGCCGGTAGAAGGTTCACGGCGAATCGCGCCGAATGGTTCATCCGGTCCCGGTGGAGGGGAGTGGAGGACCGCGGTGGAGCGAAGTGGAGGAAGGAAAGGGAGCGAAGTGGAGGACTCAACGGCTGATGCGGCAGCGACACGCGGGAATGCAGGCGTGGATTCAGGCGGCGCGGGGGCGGAATGGGGCGGAAGTTGGTTGACGGTGGTGGAAAGTGGAGTAAGGTGGAGCGCAGTGGAACTGAAGTGGTGGAAACACTCGCCTGAGTCGGAAAGTCCGCAACGGGGAGGTGGAGCGTGTTCCTCGGAACTCACTTCCCCAAGCTCGACGACAAGGGCCGGCTGTTCCTGCCGGCGAAGTTCCGCGACGAGCTGGCCGACGGTCTGGTGATCACACGTGGGCAGGAGCGATCACTGTCCGTGTGGCCGGAGCGTGAGTTCGTCCAGCTGACCGAGCAGTTGAAGCAGGCTCCGATCACCAACAAAGGTGCGCGGGACTACCTACGGATGTTGTTCGCCGGCGCCTCCAACGAGATGCCGGACAAGCAGGGCCGGGTCACCATCCCGCCGATGTTGCGCGATTACGCGTCACTGGATCGCGACTGCGTCGTCATCGGGGCGATGAACCGGGTGGAGATCTGGAACACGGAGAACTGGAACCGGTACTCCGCGGAGCAGGAGCAGGCGTTCGCCGACCTCTCCGAGGAAGTGCTGCCAGGCATCTTCTAGAAGCACATAGCTGAACAGAGTGCGAGGACACACCGACCGTCCGGTGAGATCACGGGTCCGACTTCCGACCTGCAGTGTTGACGCCACTTCCCCGGCGCCAAGACCAGCAGGTACTTCCCCGGGAGGCGTACCCGCGATCTGACCGGACGGTGCTGTCTACGCACACACAAGACCTGCGGGGGCAGGGTCGCTCCCGCGGGCGACGGGAAGGGTCGAGGATGAACGCTGCGGAGCGGCATGTGCCGGTGATGCTGGAGCGCGTGGTCGCGCTGCTGGCGCCGGCACTCGCGCATCCGGGCGCTGTCTTCGTCGACGCGACCCTCGGGCTCGGCGGTCATTCCGAGGCCTTCCTGCGGGAGTTCCCCGACATCCGGCTGATCGGCTTCGACCGGGACCCGAACGCCCTGCGGCTCGCGGGTGAGCGGCTGCAGCCGTACGAGGACCGGATCACGCTCGTGCACGCGGTGTACGACCAGCTGCCGCGGGCGCTCGCGGACCTCGGCGTACCGGCGATCGACGGGATCCTGTTCGACCTCGGCGTCTCGTCGATGCAGCTGGACGAGGCCGACCGCGGGTTCGCGTACGCCCAGGACGCGCCGCTGGACATGCGGATGGACCCGACCGGCCCGACCACGGCGGCCGACATCGTCAACACCTACAGCGCGGCCGACCTGGCCCGGATCCTGTTCCAGTACGGCGAGGAGAAGTTCGCCCGCCGGATCGCGGACCGGATCGTGCGCGAGCGGGAGACCGAGCCGTTCACGAACAGCGCGCGGCTGTCCGAGCTGGTGCGGAACGCGATCCCGCAGGCGGCCCGGCGGACCGGGGGACACCCCGCGAAGCGGACGTTCCAGGCGCTGCGGATCGAGGTGAACGGCGAGCTCGACGTACTGCGCCGGGCGCTGCCGGCAGCCCTGCAGGCGCTGGCGTTGCACGGGCGGATCGTGGTGATGAGCTACCACTCGCTCGAGGACCGGATCACCAAGCAGGCGTTCGCGGCCGGCACGAAGACCGACGTACCGGACGACCTGCCGGTGATCCCCGCCGGGCATGAGCCCTATCTGAAACTACTGACCCGCGGCGCCGAGCGCCCGACCGAGGAAGAGGTCGCGGCGAACCCGCGGGCCGCCTCCGCTCGGGTGCGGGCGGCGACACGTATCCGGGAGAAAGGACTGGTGGCCTGATGAGTACTGTCTTCAGCCCGCAGAAGGCGCGGGTGACGCCGGTCACCAGTGGAGCAGCCAAGAAGCGCTCCGAGCCGCGGCTCAGGGTGGTGTACGGCGCTCCGTTCCGGCCGCCGCGGATGCCGTTCGTCATCTTCGTGGTGTCGCTGCTGGCCGCCGGCCTGGTCGGTCTGCTGCTGCTGAACACGCAGCTGCAGAGCGGGACCTTCGAGGTCACCAAGCTGAGCGCCCAGGCGGATCAGCTGCGCGACCAGCAGGAGCAGCTGGAGAAGCAGGTGCGCACGCTGGAGTCGCCGCAGAACCTGTCCGACCGCGCGCTGCGGATGGGCATGGTTCCGAACCCGAACCCGGTGTTCCTGCGGCTGTCCGACGGGCGGGTGCTCGGTGTGCCGGCGGAGGGCAAGGCCGGGACCGGTACGGCGATGTTCGGCCCGGGTACTCCGACCGGGACCGCCACCAAGCCGCCGGTGGTGAAGCCGACCACGACGACTCCGGTGAAGCCGACCACGACGACTCCGGTGAAGCCGCCGGCCGGCACCACCAAGCCACCGGCGGGAACGACCAAGCCGCCGGCGGGCACCACCAAGCCGCCGACGGGTACGACGAAGAAGCCTGTTACGACCACACGGGGATGATCGGATGACGGATCGACGGGGAAACGAGCCGCCACGCAAGCGTGGTGCCACACCGGGCCGGGAGAACCAGCCCCGCAAGGCTCAGCCCCGTCGTCCGTCCACTACGGACAGTGCCCGCACGACCCCGTCCCGGCCCGAATCCACCCGCGAGCGCCTGCTGCGCAAGGCCCGCGAGGAGGAGCAGGCGGCGGCGCCTCGTCCGGTGAAGAAGGCGGCAGCGAACCCGCGTCCGGTGAAGAAGGCTGCTGCGAAGCGGCCTGCTCCCGGTGGTGCCGCGCCTCGCAAGCAGGCTCCGGTCAAGGGTGCGGCGAAGAAGACCGCCAAACGTCCGGTGAAGAAGACAGCGGCGAAGAAGCGGCCGCCGCAGAATCGGCCTCGGCCCAGGCCCAAGAAGCGCAGGGTGCCGAAGGCGCCGCGGATGTTGCGGCTGGGGCGTCCGGCGGTTCGGTTGCGGGTGACGTTCGGGGTGATGGCGTTCGTGCTGTCGCTGTTCGCGGGCCGGCTGGTGCTGCTGCAGGGCGTGGACCCGGACAGCTACGCGCAGGCGGCGACCCGGGAGAACACCAAGCCGTTCATCCTGCACGCGACCCGCGGCGCCATCACCGACCGCAACGGGGTCGAGCTGGCAGTCTCCGAGGACGCGGTGATGATCACCGCGGACCCGACCCAGACGAAGCCGGTCGCGCAGCAGCTGGCCGCGATCCTCGCGCCGAAGGTGACGGGTACGACGTACGCCAAGCTGGTCGCCGCGATGACCGGCAAGGGCCGCTACACCGTTCTCGCGCATCATGTTCCGCCGACGACCTGGAGCGCGATCCAGGCTGAGATCAAGGCCGCGAACGCGACCATCGGCCAGCAGAACAAGGGCAAGCCGCAGGACCAGGCCGCCCCGCTGCTGGCCGGGCTGTACACCGAGGACGACCCGATCCGCAGCCACCCGAACGGCAGCATCGCCGCGACCGTGGTCGGCGTGACGGGTGCCGACGGCAAGGGACTGTCCGGGCTCGAGTACGGCCTGAACGACAAGCTGTCCGGTCACGACGGCAAGGCGATGTACGAGGTCGACACCAAGGGCAACAAGATCCCGAACGCGAACCACACGGTCGAGGAGCCCAAGCCCGGCGTCGGCGTCCAGCTGACCCTGGACACCGACCTGCAGTTCTTCGCGGAGAAGCGGATCGAGCAGGCGGTCAAGCAGTACAAGGCCAGCTCCGGCACGGTGATCGTCGAGGACGTGAAATCCGGCGAGCTGCTGGCGATGGCCAACTACCCGACCTTCGACCCGAACAAGCCGTACAAGCCCAGCGACCTGAACAACCCCGCGCTCGAGCGCACCTACGAGCCGGGCAGTGTGCAGAAGGTGGCCACCATGGCCGCCCTCGCCGACGCCGGCCTGATCGACCTGAACACCAAGCTCCGGGTTCCGGGCAGCATCGAGGTTCAGCGGCGCAAGATCAAGGACCACTGGGACCACGGCCCGCTGAACCTGACCATCGCCGGTGTGGTCGCGAAGTCGTCGAACGTCGGCACGATCATGGCCGCGCAGCAGATGCGGATCCCGCAGTTCGTGAAGTACCTGCACGACTTCGGGTTCGGCCAGCCGACCGGCCTGAACTTCCCCGGCGAGAGCAACGGCAAGCTGATGGACGGCGACGAGTGGCCGGAGATCACCCGGTCGAACGTCGCCTTCGGCCAGGGCCTGTCGGTGAACGCGGTGCAGATGACGGCCGCGGTGAACACGGTCGCGAACGGCGGCGTCTACGTGCCGCCGAAGCTGGTCCGCAACTACGTCGACGCGAACGGCACCGTGGTCCCGAACCAGACGGCGGCGCCGCACCGGGTGGTGAGCGAGAAGGCCGCCAAGGAGGTCGCCACGATGATGGAGGCGGTGACCGCCAAGAAGGGCACGGCGCCGCAGGCCGCGATCGACGGTTACCTGGTGGCCGGCAAGACCGGTACGGCGCAGGAGGTCGACTCGGCCTGCAGCTGCTACCGCAAGTGGGCCACTTCTTTTGCCGGATTTGCTCCGGCCGACAACCCGCGCTTCGTTACTTACGTCGTACTGCACGACCCGAGTGACGGAGTTCGGGGTGGTGGCCTGCAAGGAGGACCGGTGTTCCGAGACGTGATGAGCTACGCGCTGCAGAAGTACGTTGTCCCGCCGACCGGAGCAAAGCAGCCCGACGTTCCCATCACCTGGTGATGGTGACGCAGGGTCAGGTAGGAGTCACAGGGTCCGGAGCGGTAGCCTCAGGGCCCGTGTCCACCCCTACCGCCGCAGGCGGCGCGGTCGCAGCGATCAGGCCACGGCACGTCGTGCCGGTGAGCCTCGCCGACCTCGCGAGCGTCGCCCACGCACAGTTTCCGGCAGAGTCGCCGGTCACGGTGACCGGCGTATCCCTCGACTCGCGTTCCGTCCTCCCCGGCGACCTGTACGCCGCTCTGCCCGGTGCGGTCACGCACGGCGCGGAATTCGTCGCGAAAGCGCAGCAGGCGGGCGCGGTCGCTGTGCTCACGGACCCCGCCGGCGCCGACCGTGCGTCGGCCGCCGGTCTGCCGGTGCTGGTCGTCGACCACCCGCGGAGCGTGCTCGGCGCGGTCGCGTCCCGGATCTACGGCGAGCCGACCAGCGAGCTGCGTCTCCTCGGTGTTACCGGGACCAACGGCAAGACCACCACGAGCTTCCTGCTGGACGCAGTACTGCGCAGGCTCGGTCCGGCAGCGTTGATCGGGACGATTCAAACGCGTGTCGGCGACGAGGTCGTGAAGAGCGTCCGGACCACTCCGGAGGCCACCGACCTGCAGGCGCTGTTCGCGGTGATGCGGGAGCAGGCGGTCGCGTGGTGCGCGATGGAGGTGTCGAGCCACGCGCTGGCGATGGGGCGGGTCGACGGTGCCCGGTTCGCGGTCGCCGGGTTCACCAATCTCACCCAGGACCATCTGGACTTCCACAAGACGTTCGAGGACTACTTCCAGGCGAAGGCCTCGCTGTTCACCCCGGAGCGGTGTGATGTCGCCGTGGTGACCATCGACGACGAGTACGGGCGCAGGCTCGCGGCGCAGACCGTCGTACCGCTGGTGACCGTGTCGACCAAGGGTGACGCTGACTGGACGGTGGCCAACCGGCATCAGTCCGAGCACGGCACCATCGTGTTCGACGTGCAAGGCCCGGACGAGACGCTGACGGTCGAGATCGCGCTGCCCGGCGAGTTCAACATCGCCAACGCGCTGCTCGCGACCGTGATGCTGCGCCAGGCCGGCGTACCCGCCGATGCGATCGCGGCCGGTCTGCGTACGGCGACCGTGCCCGGGCGGATGGAGCTGTTCACCCGCGAGGACGGCCTGGCCGTGATCGTCGACTACGCGCACACCCCGGACGCGGTCGAGCTGGCGCTGAAGGCGGCGCGCGGCGCGACCAAGGGCCGGCTGTTCGCCGTCGTCGGCTGCGGCGGTGACCGCGACCCGTGGAAGCGGCCGGCGATGGGTGCCGCCGCCGCCCGGACGGCGGACGTGGTGATCGTGACCGACGACAACCCGCGCAGCGAGGACCCGGCGACGATCCGCGCGGCCGCCGTACAGGGTGCGCGGGAGGCCGTCCCGGCCGTCGACCTGCACGAGATCGGCGACCGCCGGCAGGCCATCGCGTCCGCGATCGAGCTGGCCGGCCCCGGCGACACCGTCGTCGTTCTCGGCAAGGGCCATGAGACCGGCCAGGAGATCAGCGGTGTGATCCACCCGTTCGACGACCGCGAAACCGTGCGTTACCTGTTGGAGGCAGACCGGTGATCCCTGTCAGTTGCGGCGAGATCGCCGACGTCGTCCGCGGCGAGCTCGTGGGTGTCGAGCCCACGGCCGTCGTCGACGGCTCGGTGGTGATCGATTCGCGAGCCGCCGAACCGCGCGGGCTGTTCGTCGCCCTGCCCGGTGAGCGCGTCGACGGGCACGACTTCGTCGGTACGGCGACCGCGGCCGGCGTCACCGCCGCGCTGACCACCCGGCCGGTCGAGGGGAGCCCGTGCATCGTCGTCGACGACACCCAGCGCGCCCTCGGCGACCTGGCCCGGTTCGTGGTCGGCCGGCTGCCGGACCTGACGGTCATCGCCCTGACCGGATCGTCCGGCAAGACCAGCACCAAGGACCTGATCGCCCAGGTGATCCGCCCGTACGGCGAGACCGTGTCGCCGGAAGGCTCGTTCAACAACGAGATCGGGCACCCGTTGACCGCGCTGCAGGCGACCGCGGCGACGAAGTACCTCGTCGCCGAGATGGGCACCCGGCACCAAGGTGACATCGCCTACCTGACCGGGATCACGCCGCCGGGTATCGGCCTGGTGCTGAACATCGGCACCTCGCACATCGGCGAGTTCGGGTCCCAGGACAACATCGCGATCGCCAAGGGTGAGCTGATCGAGGCGGTGCCGGCCGACGGCATCGCGATCCTGAACGCCGACGACCACCGGGTCGCCGCGATGCGGAGCCGGACGAAGGCGCGGGTGCTGACCTTCGGGGAGGCGGCCGAGGCCGACATCCGGGCGGAGGGCGTGAAACTCGACGCGGAGGGACGTCCCGCGTTCGCCTTGCACATCGGGAACTTCGGTGGCGACGTGCAGTTGCAGTTCATCGGCGAGCACTACGTGTCGAACGCGCTGGCCGCCGCGGCCGTCGGGTCGGCGATCGGCCTGACGCCGGAGCAGATCACCCACGGCCTGAACGCCGCCACCCGGATCTCCGCGGCGCGGATGGAGCTGACCGAGCGGGCCGACGGCGTGACGATCATCAACGACGCGTTCAACGCCAACCCGGACTCGACCCGCGTGGCGCTGAAGTCGCTGGTCGCCATCGGCCGGTCCCGCGGCGCCCGGACCTGGGCGGTGCTCGGCGAGATGCTCGAGCTCGGCGACACCTCCGCCGACGAGCACGACGCGATCGGGCGCCTCGTCGTCCGGCTCGACGTGAACCGGTTGCTGGTCGTCGGTGAAGGAGCGAAACCGATCCATCTCGGCGCCTCACTGGAAGGCTCGTGGGGCAACGAGTCGGTGTTCGTCGACACGATCCCCGAGGCGCTGGAGTTGCTGCGCGAAGAGCTGCGCGCCGGGGACGTCGTACTCGTGAAGTCTTCGAAGGGCTCGAAACTGCGCAGCCTCGCTGACGCATTGCTGGAGGACGTGCAGTGATCTCGATCCTGTTCGGTGGCGCCGTCGCGATGGTGCTGACGCTGATCGGTACCCGCTGGGCGATCAGATGGCTGGCCAAGCGCGGCTACGGCCAGGAGATCCGCGCCGACGGCCCGACCTCGCACCACATCAAACGCGGTACGCCGACCATGGGCGGCACGGTCTTCATCGTCGCGACGATCGTCGGGTACTTCGCGGCGAAGCTGTTCACGATGACGCCGCCGAGCGCCTCGGCGCTGCTGGTGCTGTTCCTGTTCGCCGGGATGGGCGCGGTCGGTTTCCTGGACGACTTCATCAAGATCTTCCGGCAGCGCAGCCTCGGCCTGCGCAGCAAGGCGAAACTGGCCGGCCAGACCTTCGTCGCGGTGGTGTTCGCGGTGCTCGCGCTGCAGTTCCCGGACGAGCGCGGGCAGAAGCCGGCCTCGCCGTTCATCTCGTTCATCCGCGACATCGGCTGGCTGGAACTGCCGGCCATCCTGGTGATCATCTGGATCCTGCTGCTGATCGCGGGGATGTCGAACGGCGTCAACCTCGTCGACGGTCTGGACGGTCTCGCGACCGGCGCGTCGATGATGGTGTTCGGCGCCTACACACTGATCTGCATCTGGCAGTTCAACCAGAGCTGCGCGACCGCGAACGGCGTCGGCGCCAAGTGTTACGAGGTCCGGGATCCACACGACCTCGCCGTCGTCGCCGCCTGTCTGACCGGTGCGCTGTTCGGCTTCCTGTGGTGGAACGCGTCGCCGGCCAAGATCTTCATGGGTGACACCGGCTCGCTGTCGCTCGGCGGTGCGCTGGCCGGTTTCGCGGTGATGACCCGGACCGAGCTGCTGGTGCTGCTGCTCGGCGGACTGTTCGTCATCGTCACCGCGTCGGTCATCCTGCAGGTCGGCTACTTCAAGGTGACCAAGGGCAAACGCCTGTTCCGGATGGCGCCGCTGCATCACCACTTCGAGATGCTCGGCTGGGAACAGGTCAACATCGTGATCAGGTTCTGGATCATCCAGGGCTTGTGTGTGGTGATCGGACTCGGGGTCTTCTACGCGGAATGGGTGACCGGATGACACTCGAAACCCGGACGGACGACGGCTGGGCGGACACGCGGTTCGTCGTGCTCGGCTTCGGTACCGCGGGCTACGCCTGCGCCGACTCCCTGATCCAGGCCGGTGCCGAGCACCTCGTCGTCCTCGACGATCGGGACAACGAGGCGCTGCGCGAGAAGGCAGTGATCCTGGAGACGCTCGGCGCCACGATCACACTCGGCCCGGGCAGTACGGCGGAGTTGCCGAAGGAGGTCGACGTCGTCGTCACGTCTCCCGGCGTACCGCCGCACGCGCCGCTGCTCGCCCAGGCGGCTGAGCGCGAGGTGCCGATCTGGAGCGAGATCGAGCTGGCGTGGCGGCTGCGTGACCCTGCGAACGCCGCGCCGTGGCTGTGCATCACCGGCACCAACGGCAAGACCACGACGGTGCAGATGCTGACCGCGATGCTGCAGGCCGCCGGTCTGCGCACCGTTGCCGCAGGCAACGTCGGGCTGCCGTTGCTCGAGGCAGTGATGGACCCCGAGCCGTACGACGTGATCGCGGTCGAGTTGTCCAGCTACCAGTTGCACTACACGCACTCGATGTCGGCGCACTCGGCAGCCGTACTGAACATCGCGCCGGATCATGTCGACTGGCACGGCTCGTTGGACGCGTACGCCAAGGACAAGGGCCGCATCTTCGAGAACTGCCAGATCGCCTGCGTGTACAACGTCGCCGATCCGGCGACCGAGCAGCTGGTGATGGACGCGGACGTGATCGAGGGCTGCCGCGCGGTCGGTTTCACCCTCGGTACGCCGGGACTGTCGATGCTCGGCATCGTCGACGACCTGCTGGTGGACCGGGCGTTCGTCGAGCAGCGCGCCACCTCCGCGCTCGAGCTGGCGATGATCTCCGACGTCACGCCGGCCGCGCCGCACAACATCGCGGACGCGCTGGCCGCGGCAGCGCTGGCGCGGGCCTTCGGCGTACCGGCGACCGCGATCCGCGACGCGCTGCGCGGGTTCCGGCCGGACAAGCATCGGATCGCGCACGTCGCGGAGGTTGCCGGGGTCAACTATGTCGACGACTCGAAGGCAACCAACCCGCATGCCGCGCAGGCCTCGCTGCTCGCCTACGAGCACGTGGTGTGGATCGCCGGTGGTCAGGCCAAGGGCGCCAGCTTCGACGAGTTGGTGATCGCGGCCCGGGAACGGTTGCGGGCCGTCGTGCTGTTGGGCCAGGACAAGCAGGTGATCGCCGAAGCTCTCGAGCGACACGCACCCGATGTCCCGAGGATCGTCGTCGAGGCAACAGACACTGGAGCTATGCAGATCGTGGTGGGGGAGGCGGCGAAGCTCGCACAGGTGGGTGACACCGTGCTGCTCGCGCCTGGCTGCGCATCCTGGGACATGTTCGCCAACTACGGAGCCCGTGGGGACGCCTTCACCGAAGCCGTGCACGCGCTCGGTAACTGATCCGGAGGTGATCGCGTGACGTCGATCGCGGATCAGCCCGAGGGCAGGAAGAGCAGCGAGCGGGCCTGGGTCGCGGCGATCCGGGACGTGCTCGACCGGCCGCTGACGTCCTACCACATCGTGCTCGGCGCGACCGGGCTGTTGCTCGTGCTCGGACTGATGATGGTGCTGTCGGCATCGAGTGTGCTGTCGCTGCGCGTCAACGGGAACAGCTACACGATCTTCGTCCGGCAACTGATCTGGGTCGTGGTCGGCCTGCCGATGGCGTACGTCGCCTCCCGGATGACGCCGCGGCACTTCCGCATGCTCTCCTACGTCGCGCTGCTCGGATCGATCTTCCTGCTGGTGCTGACCTACATCCCGGGTCTCGGCGTGGGCGTGAACGGCAACACCAACTGGCTGAACCTCGGCGGACCGCTGCAGATCCAGCCGAGTGAGTTCGCCAAGCTGGCGATGGTGATGTGGTGCGCGGATCTGTATGCCCGCAAGGAGAAGCTGCTCACCCAGTGGAAGCACCTGCTGGTCCCGATGGTGCCGGTCTGCGGTCTGGTGATCGCGCTGGTCGTCGGCCAGCACGACCTCGGTACGGCGCTGGTGCTGATGGCCGTGATGATCGGCATGATCTGGATCGTCGGCGCACCGACGCGGCTGTTCGTCGCGACGATCGTCGTGGTCGGCGCGGTGGCGACGTACTTCGTGAACTCGGAGCGGTACCGGATGCAGCGGGTCACGTCGTTCCTCGACCCGTTCTCGGACCCGATGGGCGTCGGCTGGCAGGCCTACCACTCGTTCTACGCACTCTCGACCGGCGGCTGGTGGGGCGTCGGCATCGGCAACAGCCGGCAGAAGTGGAGCAACCTGCCGGAGGCGCACACCGACTTCATCTTCTCGGTGATCGGTGAGGAGCTCGGCCTGGTCGGGTCGCTCACCGTGCTTGCGCTGTTCCTCACGCTGGCCTACGCCGGGGTGCGGATCGCGACCCGGAACACCGAGCCGTTCGTCCGCTATGCGGCGGCCGGGATCACCATCTGGATCATGGCCCAGACGCTGGTCAACCTGGGCGCCGTGATCGGACTGCTACCCATCGTGGGTATCCCGCTCCCGCTTTTGTCGTACGGTGGTTCCGCACTGCTGCCGACCCTCATCGCGATCGGCATGCTGCTGTCCTTCGCGAAGGCCGAGCCCGGCGCGCAGGCCGCCCTGAAAGAGACCAGGCGGCCCCGGTTCGGGTGGCTGCCTTCGCGGCGTACGCCGCAACACAAGTGAACCCGCGGGAGCGTTGAAAGCTGTGCCCAGCATCGTTCTGGCCGGCGGCGGTAGCGCCGGCCACACCTCACCCCTGATCGCCACCGCCGACGCCCTGCGCCGGATCGACCCGACCGTCGAGATCCTCGCGCTCGGGACCGAGCGCGGCCTCGAGACCCGGGTCGTGCCGGAGGCCGGCTACCGGCTGGAGCTGATCCCGCCGGTGCCGCTGCCCCGCAAACCCACGCCGGCCCTGCTCGCCGTACCGGGGAAGATGCTGGCCTCGGTCAGCGCGGCCCGCCGGGTGCTGGACGAGGCCAAGGCCGACGTCCTGGTCGGGTTCGGCGGCTACGTCTCGACCCCGGCGTACGTCGCCGCCTGGCGGCGCAAGACGCCGATCGTCGTGCACGAGGGCAACGCGGTGCCGGGGATCGCGAACAAGTTCGCCGCCCGCTACTGCACGCAGTACGTGAAGACGTCGTTCCCGGGCAGCGAGCTGCCGCACGCCGAGTACGTCGGGCTGCCGATCCGGCGCGCGATCTCGACGCTGGACCGGGCCGCGCTACGGGCCGAGGCACGGCAGTTCTTCGGGCTGGACCCGGACGCGCCGACGCTGTTCGTCACCGGCGGGTCGCAGGGCGCACGGCAGATCAACGAGGCCGTGTCCGGCGCCGCCGCGGATCTGCAGGCGGCCGGCATCCAGGTCCTGCACGCGATCGGCCCGAAGAACAGCCTCGAAGTACCGCAGACCGGCCGTTATCCGTACGTCGTCCTGAACTACGTCGACCGGATGGACCTGGCCTACGCGGCCGCGGACCTGGTGGTCTGCCGGTCGGGCGCGAACACGGTCACCGAGGTGTCCGGTGTCGGGCTGCCCGCGATCTACGTACCGCTCCCGATCGGTAACGGTGAGCAGCGGCTGAACGCCAAGCCCGTGGTCGACGTGGGTGGAGGTGTGCTGATCGACAACGCCGCGATGACCGCCGACTGGGTTCGCGCGAACGTGCCGCAACTTCTGCACGACCGCGAGCGTCTGACAGCCATGTCCACAGCTGCGACCGGTGTGATCCGGACGGATGCCGACGAGCGATTGGCGCGGATCATCCTGGATGTGGTGAGGTCTGCGTCGTGATCGTCACCGCACCTGACACGCTGCTGCCTGCCGAAAAGCTGGGCAGAGTGCACTTCGTAGGAATCGGCGGGGCCGGTATGTCCGGTATCGCCCGGATCATGGCCTCCCGCGGGATCGAGGTGTCCGGGTCCGACGCCAAGGACGGCAAGGTCCTCGCCGCGCTCCGTGCCCTCGGCGCGACCTGCTGGGTCGGCCACGAGGCCGAGCACGTCAAGGACGTCGACACGGTGGTGGTGTCGACCGCGATCCGCGAGACCAACCCCGAGGTGGTCGCCGCCCGCGAAGCCGGGATCCCGATCCTGCCGCGGGCCGCTGCGCTCGCCTCGGTGATGGTCGGCCGCCGGACGCTCGCGGTCGCCGGCACGCACGGCAAGACGACCACGACGTCGATGCTCACGGTCGCGCTGCAGCACTGCGGCGCCGACCCGTCGTACGCGATCGGCGGCAACCTGAACGAATCCGGGTCGAACGCCCACGACGGCACCGGCGACCTGTTCGTCGCCGAGGCGGACGAGTCGGACAAGTCGTTCCTGACCTACACGCCCGAGGTGTCGATCGTCACGTCGGTCGAGCCGGACCACCTGGACAACTACGGCGACGAGGCCAGCTACCGCAAGGCTTTCGAGGAGTTCTGCGACCGCGTGCAGCCCGAGGGCTTCATGGTCATCTGCCAGGACGACGCGGGCGCCCGGCGGCTTGCCGAGTACGCGCGCGGCCGCGGCATCGACGTACGGACGTACGGCGAGTCGGAGGACGCGGATCTCCATGTCACCGAGATCACCGCTAACGGCGCGACGCAGTCGTTCGTGCCGGTGTACCGGGGGCGGAAGCTGCCGACCGTGCAGCTGCAGCAGGCGGGTAAGCACAACGCGCTGAACGCGTCGGCGGCGCTGACCGTCGGGCTCGGGCTCGGGTTCTCGGCGGCCGACCTGGCCGAAGGGCTGGCGGCGTTCACCGGTACCGGCCGGCGGTTCGAGTTCAAGGGTCTCGAGGACGGCGTGCGGGTGTTCGACTCGTACGCGCACCACCCGACCGAGCTGGCCGTCGACCTGACCGCGGCGCGCACGGTGGCGGGGGAGGGACGCGTGATCGCGTGCTTCCAGCCGCACCTGTTCAGCCGGACGCGGATCTTCGCCAAGGAGTTCTCCGAGTCGCTGGCGCTGGCCGACGAGGTCGTGGTGATGGACGTGTTCGCTGCCCGCGAGGACCCGGAGCCCGGTGTCACCGGGGCGCTGATCGCGAACCACGTGCCGCTGAAGCCGGACCAGGTCCGGTTCGAGCCGTCGTGGTCCGCCGTACCGCAGCTGGTCGCGGACCTGGCCGAGCCGGGTGACCTGGTGGTGACGCTGGGCGCGGGCGACGTGACACTGATCGGCCCGGAAGTCGTTGGTCTGCTGGCCGAACGCGCGGCTACCCGCGAGTCTGCGCCGGAGCCCGCCGAGCCTGTGGTTTCGTAAAAGGGTGGGGTTCCTTGTATGACCCAGAGCGTTGACCTCGCTCGGGCACAGCAGCGGTTCGCGCGCCGGCAACGGCTGGTGCGCTGGCGGAGCTGGCTGCCGTGGGCGATCGGCGGCGGGCTGCTCGTCGTGGCCGGGCTGGTCGTCTGGTTGTTCTACTTCTCCTCCGTGCTCGCTGTCTCGGGCGTCCGGATCAGCGGTGCCGACACGGTGCCGCTGGCAACGATCGAGCAGACCGCGGCCGCCCCGATCGGCACCCCGCTGGCGAAGGTGGACCTACGGTCGATCGCGGACCGGGTGCGGACGATTCCGGCGGTCGCGGACGCGCAGGTGACGCGGGCCTGGCCGAACAAGATCGTGATCGTCGTCACCGAACGGGTCCCGGTCGTGGTGGTCACGGACGGCTCGCGGTACGAACTGGTCGACGCGACCGGTACGTCGTACCGCACCGTGCCGGACCGGCCGGCCGGACTGCCGGAGGCGAAGGTCACCGGCGTACGGCGCGAGGTCACGATCCACTCGGTGGTGACGGTCTCGGCCGCTCTCCCGGACACTTTGCGGGCGCAGGTGGGCTCGATCTCGGCAGCGTCGCCGGACTCGATCACGCTCAACCTGAGCTCGGGCGTGAAGGTCGTTTGGGGTAGTTCCGATGACAGCGAGCGCAAGGCCGGGGTACTGAGCGTGCTGATGAAGCGGCAGGCGAAGGTGTACGACGTCTCGGCGCCCGATCTTCCTGTCACCAAAGGGGAAAAGCGGTGACAAGTCACATCGCGGATGCGCGGCGAGGCGCGTGGCATTTGGCTGGAAGCGTCCCGTATCGTGCGGCGTAATCTAAAGTTGACATAAGTCTAAGCATGTACTTGAGGTTCAGTCTTTTCGCTGGACAACGGGAAAGCAACGAGGCGAGAGGCGCGGACGTGGCGGCACCGCAGAACTACCTGGCACTCATCAAGGTCGTCGGCATCGGCGGGGGCGGCGTGAACGCCGTCAACCGGATGATCGAGCACGGTCTGAAGGGCGTTGAGTTCATCGCCATCAACACCGACGCGCAAGCGCTGTTGATGAGCGACGCGGACGTCAAGCTCGACATCGGCCGCGAGGAGACCCGCGGCCTGGGCGCCGGTGCGAACCCGGCGATCGGGCAGAAGGCCGCCGAGGACCACGCCGAGGAGATCGAGGAGGCGCTGAAGGGCGCCGACATGGTCTTCGTCACCGCCGGCGAGGGCGGCGGCACCGGCACCGGCGGCGCGCCCGTGGTGGCGCGGATCGCCCGGTCGCTCGGTGCGCTGACCATCGGTGTGGTGACCCGGCCGTTCTCGTTCGAGGGCAAGCGGCGGGCGACCCAGGCGGAGGACGGCATCGCCACCCTCCGCGAAGAGGTCGACACGCTGATCGTGATCCCGAACGACCGGCTGCTGACGATCTCCGACCGCGCCGTGTCCGTGCTGGACGCGTTCAAGCAGGCCGACCAGGTGCTGCTGCAGGGTGTTTCCGGCATCACCGACCTGATCACCACGCCCGGTCTGATCAACGTCGACTTCGCCGATGTCAAGGCAGTCATGTCGAACGCCGGCTCCGCGCTGATGGGCATCGGCTCGTCCCGCGGCGAGGACCGCGCGGTCGCGGCTGCCGAGGCAGCCATCTCGTCACCGTTGCTTGAGGCAAGTATCGAGGGTGCGCACGGCGTCCTGCTGTCGATCGCGGGCGGGTCCGACCTGGGCCTGTTCGAGATCAACGAGGCGGCCCAGCTCGTGTCGGAGTCCGCGCACTCCGACGCGAACATCATCTTCGGCGCGGTCATCGACGACGCGCTCGGCGACGAGGTCCGCGTCACGGTGATCGCGGCCGGTTTCGACGGCGGTATGCCCAAGCGCCGCGAGCAGGCGATGAACCAGGCCCGTCCGCAGTCGTCCCGCCCGCAGAACTACTCGGCCCCGATGACCGGCACCTCGACGCCGCCGGCGCAGCAGTCCGGCCAGGCTCCTGCTGCTCCGGCGCAGCCCAGCCAGACCCCGAGTGCGCCGCAGCCCCCGGCTCAGCAGCCGCCGACGAACCCTGTCGCCGGCACGCAGCAAGGAACGCCGGGCGGGCCCGCTGCCAACGTGACACCGACGACGCCTCCGTTGCCGACCGACGACACGGTCCCGGTGCCTGCGCCGACCGAGCCGCGGCCCGGCGTCGGCACGACGAACTCCGCGCGCCCCCCGGCCGGGGACGGCGTACGCACCGTGCAGTCCGGTCAGCAGTCGAGCCAGCCGGCACCGCACACCCCGGCGTCACCGACCGCTCCGCACTCCTGGCCGACCCACGGCCCGAGCAACTCGTCGGCCGGCCAGTCGAGCCAGCCGAGCCAGTCCGCGCAGCCCAGTGCACCCAAGCCGAAGAAGCCGGAGCCCGAGGAAGACCTCGACATCCCCGACTTCCTGAAGTAATTCAGGAAGTCGGCTCCGGCTGCCGGGGCCGGTAGACGGAGACCAGAACGCCGTAGCGCGACTCGGCCGGGCCGGCGTCGGTGAGCTCGTGGACCATGCGGTCCAGCGTCGCGGCGAGTTCCGCGGCCTGGGCGGTGGTCAGCCGGATGTTCCGCAGGTTGAACATCGGGTCGTCCTCCGCGCTCTCGAGCTCGGCGGCGACAGCCTGCAGTGCGACGGTGTTGGTCGCCCGGGCGCCTTCGCCGACGAAGTCGAACCGTCGCGCCGACCGCCGGTAGTACTGCTCTGTCCCGCCGCGCACCTGGCGGGTCTCGGCCACGTGCACCATCCCGGCGTCACGCAGCACGCCCAGGTGATGGGCGACGTTGCCCTTGGCTGTCCCGAGCGCGGCGGCCAGCTGGCTGATCGTGGCTGCCTCCTGCCCGAGCGCGAACAGCAAACGGTGCCGCAACGGGTGTCCGAGCGCCTTGAACTGCGCTGCGCTCGACACCTCCAGGTGATCGAGAATTTCGGCCATGGATCAAGCGTCGAGAATTCTTGACGCTTTGTCAAACCGCGTGCTCTACTGCTGCCCATGGACACCGAAGAGATCAGGGCCGTCGTCGGCCGGCTGGGCGCGCTGGTCGCCGAGCACTACGTCTTTCCCGAGATCGGCGCCGAGGTCGCGGACCGGCTCGCCGCCGCAGCCGCCGAGGGTCGCTACGACGACCTCGGTACGCCGGAGCAGCTGGCCGAGCGGGTCACCGCCGACCTGCAGCTCGGCAATCGCGACAAGCACCTGCGCCTGATCTTCCGTCGCGACGGGTTGCCGGACGAGGCGGACCCGGTGGCCGAGGAAGCGCACTGGCGCCGCCGGGCGGAGCTCGACGCCGGCGGGATGGCCCGGGTGGAACGCCTCGACGGCAACATCGGGCTGCTCGAGATCCGGCCGTTGCTCTACCCCCCCAATCTGGCCGGGCCGGCGGTCACCGCGGCGATGTCGCTGCTCGCATCGACCGACGCGTTGCTGATCGATCTGCGGCGCTGCGTGGGTGGCTCACCCGATCAGGTCGCCTACGTCTGCAGTCATCTGCTCGACTCCGACGAGCCCGTTCATCTGCAGGACTTGGTCAAGCCGTCCGACGGAACGATGCGACAGTTCTGGACCACGCCGTACGTGCCGGGGCCGCGGTTCAGCGGCAGCAAGCCGATCTGGGTTCTGACCAGTCCTGCGACGTTCTCAGGCGGCGAGGAGCTGGCTTACAACCTGCAGCAGTTCGGGCGGGCGGTGGTCGTGGGCGAGCGGACCGGCGGCGGCGCGCATCCGCGCGAGGGGTTCAAGTTGCACGAGCAGCTCGAGGCGAGTGTGCCGGTGGCGCGTTCGGTTAACTCGGTCTCGGGAACCAACTGGGAGGGCACCGGCGTCGTTCCCGATCTCGACGTACCGGCGGAGCAGGCGTTTGCCGAGGCCTGTCGGCTCGCGGCCGGGCACGTGCTCGGGCTGCCGGCCGAGGCCGAGCGCAACGGTGTGACCGACGAGGCGCGGGCGCTGCTGGGTGCCGGGGTCGGCGCTGGGTAATCTTCAGTCGTGTTCGGCTACGACGAGGTTCTCTCCGCCGCCCGGGTCGTCTTCACCGATCGGTACGGCGGCGCCAGCAAACCGCCGTACGGGGAATTCAATCTCGGCGGGTACGGCGAGGACGCCGAGCGGATCGCCGAGAACTTCCGCCGGGCCGCGACCGCCTTCGAAGTGGAGCCCGACGCGATCGTCCGGGTCAGCCAGGTCCACGGCCGCGATGTCCACGTCGTCGGCCCGGACGACGACCTGCCGCTCGCGCAGAACCCGAAGGCCGACGGGCTCGTAACGACTCGCACCGATGTCGTGCTCGCCGTTCGCGCCGCGGACTGTCTGCCGGTGTTGCTGGTCGGCGACGGCGTCATCGGTGCCGCTCACTCCGGACGCAAGGGCATGTACGTCGGCATCGTGCCGGCGACCGTCGACGCGATGCGGGACCTCGGTGCCTCGCGCATCACCGCCGTACTCGGTCCGTATGCGTGCGGCAAGTGCTACGAGGTCCCCGAAGAGATGCGGGCCGAGGTCGCCGAGCGCGTGCCGGCGGCGTACTCCGAGACGAGTTGGGGGACACCCGCGCTCGACGTGGCTGCCGGTGTGAAGGCGCAACTGGCCGAGCTGGACGTCGAGGTGGTCGACGCGACCGCGTGCACGATCGAGTCCGGCAACCTGTACTCGTACCGTCGCGAAGGCCCGACCAGCGGCCGGATGGCGGGCCTGGTCAAGCTGGTGTCGCGATGACCGATCGTTCCGGCGAGCTGCGCGGCAATCTGCTGCGCGTTCAGGAGCGGATCGAGAAGGCCTGTCAGGCGGCCGGGAGGTCCCGGGACGATGTCACCCTTGTCGCGATCACCAAAACCTTCCCAGTCAGCGACGTGCGGGCGCTGGCGGCCCTCGGAGTCCGGGACGTCGGCGAGAACCGCGAGCAGGAGCTCAAGGTGAAGGCGCCCGAGTGCACCGACCTCACGTGGCACTTCGTCGGTCAGCTGCAGTCGAAGAAGGCGCGGTCCGTGGTCCGCAACGCGTCGATCGTGCACTCCGTCGATCGGTCGTCACTCGTCGAAGCGTTGTCCAAGGCCGCGGTCGCTGAGGAGAAGACGGTGCGCTGCCTGATCCAGGTGAGCCTTGCGGCGTACGGGTCGGCCGAGGCGGCGACCGGTGCCGGGAGGGGCGGCGTCGAGCCTTCCGACGTACCCGCATTGGCTGCTGAGATCGCGGCCGCGGACGCCTTGGAGCTCGGCGGAGTGATGGCCGTCGCTCCACTGGGATCTGACCCGGGCGAAGCCTTCGCCGGACTTCGGGACGTAGCGTCGCGGCTACGCTCCGAACACCCCGGCGCCGACTGGATCTCGGCCGGGATGACCGGTGATCTGGAGGCCGCGATCAAGCACGGTGCGACACACGTCCGGCTCGGGCGCGCCTTACTCGGTACGCGTCCTTCACTCGGTTAGTGTCGACATCGAGCAGGTTTTGCTTACTGCTCACCGTTGTACGTGAAGTCGTCGAACCGGATCGAGGTGCTGGAGGGCCATGAGCGGCGCACTGCGCAAGATGGGTGTGTACCTCGGCTTGGTCGAGGACGGGGAGCGCTACAACGCGCGGTACGACGACTACGAGTACGACGAGTACGACGACGACGCAGTCGACGACGTTGACGGGGACTCCCACGAGACCGAGCCGGTACCTGCCGGCCGGGAGAGCCGCGAGTCTCGCGAGCACCGCGAGGACCGTGAGAACACCAGCGGCGCCACGGTCAGCAAGTTCCCAGACCGGCGCGGGGTCGCGCCGTCCCCGGAGGTAACCGAGTTGGCCCGCATCACCACCGTGCACCCGCGCAGCTACAACGAGGCGCGCGTCATCGGTGAGCATTTCCGCGACGGCACCCCCGTCATCATGAACCTGACCGAGATGGATCACGCCGACGCCAAGCGACTGGTCGACTTCGCCGCCGGGCTGATCTTCTGCTGCCGTGGATCGATCGAGCGGATCACCACCAAGGTGTTCCTGGTCTGCCCGCCGAACGTCACGGTCGCCGCCGAGGAGAAGGAGAAGATCGCCGCGGACGGGTTCTACAACCAGAGCTGAGGCTCTGGTTGGCTCCTGGCCTTCCGCCGTCTTCTACACTCATTGACGACATGGATGCTCTAGCGCTCGTCCTCAGTGTTCTCAGCTGGGTGCTGCTCGCCTTCTTCCTGGTACTGGTGGCGAGGTTCGTGCTCAGTCTGATCGTCATGTTCGCGCCCCAGTGGCACCCGAAGGGCCCACTGCTGCTGTTCTTCGAGCTGATCTACTCGATCACCGATCCGCTGCTGAAGCCGTTGCGGCGGATCCTGCCCCCGATCGGGGCGGGCGGGGTGCGGATCGACCTGTCCATGCTGATGCTGTTCGTCATCGTCTCGGTGGCGATGTCCATCAACTCAACGGCTTTACGGTCGTTGTGAGGGTGAGAACGGCGCGGACTGGGTAGGTAGAGTCTCGGGAAAAACGGGGCCGTGGCTACCGGGCCGCTCCGCCGGGCAGGACCGTTGTCGACCGCCCGGATTCCGTCATAAGACAACGAAGCGATAACGTGATCTACTGAGTCGCCGGGGTGCAACACTACGGGGACTCCGCCAAGACACAGACAAACGAGGTGAAAGATGCCGCTGACGCCGGATGACGTCCGCTCGAAGCAATTCACGCCCGTCCGACTACGGGAGGGCTACGACGTCACAGAGGTCGACTCCTTCCTCGACGAGGTCGAGGCAGAGCTCGAGCGACTTCTCGCCGAGAACGAGGAGCTGCGGGCCAAGCTCGCGGCGGCTCAGCGCGCGGGTGCGGACCAGCAGCGGCCGGTCGTCGACCAGACCGCCGCCCTGCCGCCTGTCGTGCAGCAGCCCAAGCCCCCGGTCGTGGTCGAGAAGCCGGAGGAGAAGCCACCGGTGATGCCGCCGGTCGCGGCTGCGAGTGCGGCTGCGGCGGCCGGCTCGGTCGGCGACGCCTCCAGCTCGGCCGTCCGGCTGCTGGAGATGGCCACCAAGCACTCCGACGACCTGGTCCAGGAGGCGAAGGACACCGCCGACAAGATCATCGGCGAGGCCCGCGCCAAGGCGGAGCGCCTGGAGAACGAGGCGCGTGGCAAGGCCGACCGGATGACCGGTGAGGCCCGTGCCCGCGCCGAGAAGCTCGACGGCGAGATCGCGGAGCGTCGTGCGCAGATGCTCGGCACCCTGGAGAAGCAGAAGGGTCAGCTCGAGCGCACGATCGACGACCTGCACGCGTACGAGCGTGAGTACCGCAGCCGCCTGAAGACGTACTTCACCGAGCAGCTCAAGGCGCTCGGCAACGGCGACGACACGCTCAGCCCGCGCAACGGCTTCCGCCCGGAGGCTCGCGCCCAGGCTCACGGTCACGGCGTGTAAAGAAACCTCGTTGAGGAGGCGGTGCTTTCCGGCGGCACCGCCTCTTCGTCATGTCTGGACACTTTTGACACACCGTCCCAGCACGGTGACAGGGTGTCAGGACTTTTTGAGCAGTGCGGGTGATTCCCCGGCCGGTCCATCGGGGAACACACTCCAGAAGTCATAGCCGAGTGGTGCCGGAGCATCCCGATACAGCTCCCACACTCGCTGCCGGGTCGCCACGTCCGCGACCCACCCCGCCTCGCAGTCCGCGACGGCCACCTCGTGACCGGGCTCCCAGTAGGTGCAGCTCAGGTACCGACTGTTCGCGAGATGCCGCACCTTCACCGGCGTCTTCCGCGTCACGATCCAGCCGGTCAACTCGTCGCCGTCGAGCTCCCAGATCGGGTGCAGGATCCGGCTCCGCGGCCGCTGGTCCGGCCCGACGGTCGCCACGCTGCACCACACGATCCGGTGCGCGCGCTCGATGAACTCCTTTTGCACAACCATGGTTGTGTATTCTAGCGGTATGAACCTGGATCTGTCGCTGGTCTCGTTGTTCGCCGGCTGGGCGCTGGCCGACGAGGTGCAGCGCCGGCTGACCGACGACGGCTTCGGCGATGCGCGCTTCGCCGACGGTGTGGTGTTCCAGCATCTGGTCAGTGGGCCGGTGACGATCACCACGTTGGCCGAGAAGCTTGGCGTCACCCAGCAGGCCGCCTCGAAGACCGTCGCCGATCTCCAGGCGCGCCGGTACGTCGCCCGTCGTACCGACCCGGACGACGCCCGCGCCAAGCAGGTCCACCTGACCGACCACGGCCAGGCAGTAATCGATGCCGCCCGCAAACACCGCGCCGCCATCGACCGCGAGCTGCGGAAGTCGCTGGGCGACGACCGGGTCGAGGAGGCGAGGCAACTACTCGCCGACGTGATCGACGGCCTCGGCGCGAGCCCGGCTCTCCGGGGGCGCGCCGGCCCGCCGCCGCGGTAGGGCGTGGTGTGGGAGTTGGTGAGTTTGTGGTGCACGTAGGTGCCGGTGGGAACCGAGGCCGC
>NZ_JBEPDK010000008.1:85228-535110 GCF_040300265.1 Kribbella sp. NPDC000426
ACAACCCCCCCCCCGCCGGCCCCCCCCCCCGGCCCCCCCCCCCGCCCCCCCGCCCCCCCCCCGTCCGGCCGCCGCGTTAGGCCTTGGTGAGCCAGTAGGTGAGTTGGAGGTCCTCTTCGGTGCCGGTGGCAACGTCGGCCTCGGTGGGGGCGGACTGGTTCAGCTCGACGGCGAGGACCTCGCGGGCGATCTCGTCGGCGTGCTTGCCGAGGGCATCGGTCAGTTCGGTGTCGGTCGAGGTCAGCCAGACCTTGATCCGGTCCGAGACCTCGAGGCCGGCGTTCTTCCGGGCCTCCTGCAACGTCCGGACCACCTCGCGGGCCAGCCCGGCCTGCCGCAGCTCCGGCGTCACCTCGAGGTCGAGGGCAACGGTCTCGCCCTGCTCGTTGACCACCGACCAGCCTTCCTTCGGCCGCTCGGACAGCAGCACCTCGGCCTCGCTGACCCGGACGTCCTCGCCGTCGACGACGACCGACGCCGTACCGGTCTCCTTCAGCTCGACCGCCAGCGCGCCCGCGTCGGCGGCGGCGATCGCGGCCGCGACCACCGGCGTCTGCTTGGCGAACCGCTTGCCCAGCTCCCGGAAGTTGCCCTTGGCGGAGAACTCGACCAGGTCGGCGCCGGCCGCGGACAGCGGCTCGACCGTGCCCACGTTGAGCTCGTCCGCGATCTCCTGCAGCAGCTCGGGGGACAGGTCCGCGATCGCGGCCGATCCGACCAGCGCGCGGGCCAGCGGCTGACGGGTCTTCACCTTCGCCTCGGCGCGCGCCGACCGACCGAGCTCGACGACCCGGCGGGCCATCGACACGTGCTGCGCCAGTACGTCGTCGATCAGCGTCTCGTCGTACGTCGGGAAGCTGGACAGGTGGACCGACTCGGGCAGCCCGTCCGTGACCGGGCGGAACACGTCCTGCCAGACCCGCTCGGTGACGAACGGCGTCAGCGGTGCCATCACCCGGGTCAGCGCCTCGAGCGTCTCGTGCAGGGTTGCCAGCGCGCCGGCGTCACCGGCCCAGAACCGGCGGCGCGAACGGCGGACGTACCAGTTCGAGAGCACGTCGACGAACGAGTTGATCAGCAGGCCGAGCCGCTGCGTGTCGAACGCGGCGTACGCCTCGTCGGTGTCGCGGACCAGCCGGTGCGCCTCGCTCACCAGCCAGCGGTCCAGCACCGAGCGGTCGGCGACCGCGGGCGCGTCGGCAGGTGACCAGTCCGCAAGCCGGGCATACAGCGCGTGGAACGCGACCGTGTTCCAGTAGGTGAGCAGCACCTTCCGGACGATCTCGTTCAGCACGTTCGGACCGATGCCGCGGGCCTTCCACGGCGAACCGGACGCGGCCATGAACCAGCGCACCGCGTCCGCGCTGTGGTCGTCCATCAGCGGGATCGGCTCGAGGATGTTGCCCAGGTGCTTGGACATCTTCCGGCCGTCCTCGGCCAGGATGTGCCCGAGGCAGACGACGTTGCGGTACGACGACTCGTCGAACACCAGCGTGCCGATCGCCATCAGCGTGTAGAACCAGCCGCGGGTCTGGTCGATCGCCTCGGAGATGAAGTCGGCCGGGTAGGACGTCGCGAACTTCTCCTTCGACCCCTCGGCCCACGGGTAGCCCCACTGCGCGAACGGCATCGAGCCCGAGTCGTACCAGGCGTCGATCACCTCGGGCACCCGGCGGGCTTCCGCGCCGCAGGTCGGGCAGTCGAAGGTGATGTCGTCGACGTACGGCCGGTGCGGGTCGGTGGCGCTCAGATCCTGCTCGGCCAGCTCACCGAGCTCGGCCAGCGAGCCGACGCACACCTGGTGGTCGTCGGCGCAGCGCCAGATCGGCAGCGGCGTACCCCAGAAGCGGGAGCGGGAGACGGCCCAGTCGATGTTGTTGCGCAGCCAGTCGCCGTACCGGCCCCACTTGACCGAGTCCGGGTACCAGTTGGTCTTCTCGTTCTCCCGCAGCAGGGCGTCCTTCACCTGGGTGGTGCGGATGTACCAGGACGGCAGGGCGTAGTACATGACCGGGGTGTGGCAGCGCCAGCAGTGCGGGTACGGGTGCTCGTACGGCACGTGCTTGAACAGCACACCGCGCGCGTCGAGGTCCTTCACCAGGTCCTCGTCGGCCTTCTTGAAGAACTGCCCGCCGACCAGCGGTACGTCGGCGTTGAAGTGACCGCTCGAGTCCACCGGGTTCACGACCGGCAGGTTGTACGCGCGGCCCACGGCGAGGTCGTCCGCGCCGAACGCGGGGGACTGGTGCACCAGACCGGTGCCGTCCTCGGTGGTCACGTAGTCCGCGAGCACGACGTAGTGCGCCGGCTCGTCGAACGGCACCAGCTCGAACGGCCGCTGGTAGTTCCACAGCTCCATCTCGCGGCCGGCGTACTCGTCGGTGACGGTCCAGCCTTCACCGAGCCGGTCGAGCAGCGGCTTGGCGACGACCAGCGACTCCACGCCGTCGGTGGCGACGACGTACTCGACGTCGGGGTGTACGGCGACTGCGGTGTTTGAAACGAGTGTCCAAGGCGTCGTCGTCCAGACCAGCAGCGACGCCTTGCCGGCCAGCGGACCAGACGTCAGCGGGAAGCGGACGTACACCGACGGGTCGACGACGGTCTCGTAGCCCTGGGCCAGCTCGTGGTCGGACAGGCCGGTGCCACAGCGCGGGCAGTACGGCGTGATGCGGTAGTCCTCGACCAGCATGCCCTTGTCGTGGATCTGCTTGAGCGACCACCAGACGGACTGGACGTATTCCGGGTCCATCGTCTTGTACGGGTGCTCGAGGTCGACCCAGTAGCCCATCCGGACGGTCAGGTCGTTGAACGCGTCCACGTGCCGCAGTACGGACTCGCGGCACTTGGCGTTGAACTCGGCGATGCCGTACGCCTCGATGTCGTTCTTGCCGCTGAAGCCGAGCTCCTTCTCGACCGCGACCTCGACCGGGAGGCCGTGGCAGTCCCAGCCGGCCTTGCGCTCGACCCAGAAGCCCTTCATGGTCCGGTAGCGCGGGAACACGTCCTTGAAGACGCGGGCCTCGATGTGGTGCGTGCCGGGCATGCCGTTCGCGGTCGGCGGGCCCTCGTAGAAGGTCCACGGCTGACCGCCGGCGGACTGCTCGAGGCTCTTGGCGAAGGTGTCGTGCTCGTCCCAGAGGGTCAGCACCTCGCGCTCGAGCGCGGGGAAGTCGACCTGGGCGGGAACCTGCCGCCAGGGGGTATGTGGGTTCTCTGCCGCCATCTCATCGTCCTTCGTCGCCACTGACCTGCGGGACGAGGGACGAAGCACCGGCTCGGCGCCGGCACCGCGCGGTACCACCCTCCTTGGTATCCCTCCGCGAGATACCCACTTCCTTTTGCTGCCGCTGCCGGTTCTAATAGGTCCCTTACAGACCGTTCTTCCGGCGGCTCCGGGGTGATAGCCCCATCACTGCCTTGCGGATCGCGGTTGTCAGTGTACGGCGTCGTACGAGCTGACTACGAATCGTTAATTGTTCTTGGGGGAGTGGCCGATGAGCCGACTGAAACGTTCGGTGACGTAGCGTAGTCGCTGAGACAGGGCTGTGACGCGCGGAACATCGAGCGGACTTGAAGAACCGACTACCGTATGTCCACGGTCTGCGCGTCGGGCTGGCACGTGGTGAGCACGTGGCCTACTGTCTTGCGACCAGTCCGCTTCAGTCTCCGACGAAGGCAGGGGGTAGCTGATCAGCATGGCTACATCGGCATCGAAGAAGTCCGCCCCCCAACGTTCCGCCGCGGCCGAGAAGAGCGCTGCGAAGAAGTCCGAGCCGGTTGCGAAGACAACGGCCCGGAAAGCCCCGGCGAGGAAGAAACCGGCGACGGCCTCGCCGGCCAAGAAGACTCCCGCGAAGAAGTCGACGCCGACTTCCACCGCGGCAAAGAAGGCTCCGGCCGAGAAGATCCCTGCCAAGGAAGCCCAGACGAAGAGGGTGGCCATGAAGACGAACGAGAACAGGACCCCGGCCACGGCGCCGGCGAAGTCCGCTGCACATACGGCCGAGACCTTCAAGGTGAAGCCGGGCGAGGACCCGTGGACCGCTGCCGAGCTCGCCGAGCTCCGCACGGAGCTGGAGGGTGAGGTCGAGCACCTCAAGCAGGAGATCCGGGACGCCGAGCAGGAGATCGCGGGCCTGTTCCGCGACGGCAGCGACGGCGCCGGGAACGACCAGGCCGACGTCGGGTCGACCACCCTGGAGCGGTACCACGAGCTGTCGCTGGCCAACAACGCCCGCGACATGCTGAACCAGATCGAGTTCGCGCTGACCCGCATCGACGACGGCACGTACGGCGTCTGCGAGAACTGCGGCAACGCGATCGGCAAGGGTCGGCTGCAGGCGTTCCCGCGTGCGACACTGTGCGTGTCATGCAAAGAACGCCAGGAACGCCGCTGAACGACCCTGCCTCGTCTCACCAGGTGGGAGACGCAGACACCACGGAACCGGCCGACGACCCGTCGGCCGGTTCTCCGTCGTCCTCGCCATCCCCACCGTCGCCGCCACCGCCCGTCCGGTCCTGGAAGTGGATGGGCCTGTTCGGCGCGGTCGGCGTCGTGATCCTGCTGCTCGACCAGGTGACGAAGGCGCTCGCGCTGGCCCACCTGACGCCGGGTGAGCCGGTGAACGTGGTCGGGTCGCTGCTGAAGTTCAACCTGATCCGGAATCCGGGCGCCGCGTTCAGCCTCGGGACCGGCTACACGCCGTACATCTCGGCGATCCAGATCACCGTCGCGATCGGGGTGGTCTACCTGTCCCGGCGGCTCGGGTCGGTGGGCTGGGCGGTCGCGTTCGGGCTGCTGTTCGGCGGCGCGGTCGGGAACATCATCGACCGGATCTTCCGGGAGCCGTCGGCGTTCCACGGGCACGTGGTCGACTTCCTGCAGACGCCGCACTGGGCGATCTTCAACGTCGCGGACATGGCGGTGACGTCGGCCGCGATCCTGCTGGTGATCCAGACGCTGCGCGGGGTCAAGCTCGACGGGACGCGGGAGCAGCGCAAGTGACGTCCCGGACCGTGATGGTGCCGGACGGTCTCGCGGGTGAGCGGCTGGACGCGGCGCTGTCGCGGCTGTTCGGCGTGTCCCGGACCAAGGCGGCCGAGCTGATCGAGTCCGGTCTGGTCCAGGTCGACGGGTCGCCCGCTCCGAAGTCCTCGCGGGTCGCGGCCGGCGTGCTGCTCGACGTCGAGCTGCCACCGCCGCCGTCCGACGTGACCGTCGTGCCGCAGACCGTGGACAACCTGCGGATCGTGTACGACGACGACGAGATCGTCGTGGTCGACAAACCGGTCGGGGTCGCGGCACACCCCTCGCCCGGCTGGACCGGGCCGACCGTGATCGGTCATCTGGCCGGTGCGGGCTTCAACATCTCCACCAGCGGCGCGGCCGAGCGCAAGGGCATCGTGCACCGGCTCGACGTCGGCACGTCCGGGCTGATGGTCGTCGCGAAGACGGAGTACGCGTACACCGTCCTCAAGCGCGCCTTCAAGGAGCGGACGGTCAAGAAGATCTACCACGCGCTGGTGCAAGGCCATCCGGACCCGTTCACCGGCACCGTGGACGCGCCGATCGACCGGCATCCGCACCACGACTACAAGTTCGGCGTGGTGGCCGGCGGCAAGCCGAGCGTGACCCACTACGAGACGCTCGAGGCGTTCCGGTACGCGACGCTTCTCGAGATCACCCTCGAGACCGGCCGCACGCACCAGATCCGCGTCCACATGTCCGCGATCGGCCACCCGTGCTGCGGCGACCTCACGTACGGCGCCGACCCGGTCCTGGCCGAACGCCTCGGCCTCACCCGCCAATGGCTGCACGCCATGCGCCTCGGCTTCACCCACCCGGGCACCGGCGAGTACGTCGAGTTCACCTCGGAGTACCCCGCCGACCTCGACCACGCGCTGGACCTGCTGGTCGACGCGCAGTAGGGACCCGGGCGGCGTACCGGCCTAGGCTGAACCCATGGAGGGATCTCGAGCCGGGGTGGGGCGCGGGCGGTTGCCGGCTGAGGTGACCAGCTTTGTCGGGCGGCAGCGGGAACTGGCCGATACCAGGCGGCTGCTGTCGAGCAGTCGGCTGCTGACGCTGACCGGGGTCGCCGGGGTCGGCAAGACGCGGCTGGCGGTGCGGATGGCAGCCGAGGTACGGCGGACGTTCGACGACGGCGTGTGGTTCGTCGAATTGCAGGCCTTGCGGGATCCGGCTCTGCTGGGCCACACGCTGTCCGAGGCGCTCGAGCTCATCCAGGTGTCGGCCAGCCCCGAGTCGGATGTGGCGGACTTCCTGGAGGACAAGCACCTGCTGCTCGTGCTCGACAACTGTGAGCACCTGGCCGCGGCGTGCGCCGTACTCGTGAGCAAGTTGCTGGCGGCTGCACCCCGGCTCCGGAGCCTGGCGACCAGCAGGCAGGTTCTCGGCGTCGAGGGCGAGCAGATCCTGGCGATGGAGCCGCTGCCGACACCTTCGGCCGAGACGCCGCCCGCGGCCGCGGATCAGTACGAGGCATTGGTGCTGTTCACCGACCGGGTCCGGGCCATGGCCCCTGGCTTCAGCATCGACGATGCCAACCGGGACGAGGTGATCGAGGTCTGCCGGCTGCTCGACGGCGTACCGCTGGCGCTGGAGCACGCCGCGGTCTGGATGCGGACGCTGTCGCTGCCGCAGATCCGCGAGCGACTCGCGGACCGGGTCCGGCTCCTGCTGGGCGCCGAGGCGGCGGATCCGTCGCATCCGAAGGCGCTGGAAGCCGCGATCGGCTGGAGCTACGAGCTGTGTTCGCGCGCCGAACGCCTGCTCTGGCAACGCCTCTCGGTCTTTTCCGGCGGCTTCGATCTGGAGGGCGCGGAGGAGGTCTGCTCAGGCGACGGTATCGAACGCGACGAGGTACTCGGCCTGATCGCCGGCTTGGTGAACAAGTCGATCATCAGTCGCAACCTGGCGTCTGCTCCGGTGGTCTCCGGCTACGACATGCTGACGACCATCTCCCAGTTCGGAGCGACGCGGCTCGGCGACCAGACCCGTGCGTACCAGCTCCGGCACCGCGAGTACTACCGGGCGCTGACGGCTCGCTGGGCGACCGACTCCTTCGGCCCGCAGCAGGGTGACTTGTTCCTGCGGACGCGGCGCGAGCATCAGAACCTGCGGACCGCCATCGACTTCTGCCTGGCCGAGCCCGGAGAGGAGCCGGTCGCGCTGGAGTTGGCAGCACCGATCTGGACCTTCTGGTTCGCGGGCCTCCTCCGCGAAGGCCACCGCTACCTCACTCGAGCGCTCGACGCCGCACCCAGGCCGACACAGAGCCGTGCGCTTGGCCTGTTGGCAGGGTGCCAGCTCGCGATGTTCCTGGGCGAGGCCGAGCAGTTCGCGCGCTGGCTGGCCGAGTGCGAAGAACTGGCCGAGCGGTACGACGACGACCGGCTGCGAGCCGGTCTCGCCGAGGTGTCGGCGCACGCGCTGATCTACCAGGGCGACCCGGCATCCGCGGTCGCCGAGCTCGAGGCCGCGCTGGCCGGCTTCCGCGCGGTCGAGGACCGGCACGGTGAGTTCAACAGCCTCTATCTGTTGTCCCTGGCAACCTTCTTCCTCGGCGACGAGTGGGTCGAGGGGTTCAGCCGGCAGGCCTACGAGCTGGCCGACGCGGCGGGCGCGGTCCAGTCCCGGGCGTACGGGATGTGGGCCGTCGGCGTGGTCGAGTGGCGTGACCGGGGCCAGCCCGAGGCGGCGACCCGGCGGTTCCGGGACGCGATTCGGTCGCTGCGGCCGTTGAACGACCGGACCGGGATCGGGTTCTGCGTCCAGGCCCTGTCGTGGTGCGCCGGATCGGCGGCGCCGGACGAGCGGGCGGCGCGGTTGATGGGTGCGTCGCGGGCGGTCTGGCGCAGCGGCGTGATTGTCGACACGCGGACGCCGTACAGCAGGCTCGACGATCTGACCGGTGAGCGGATCCGGGCGGCGATCGGGGAGGGCGAGTACGACGCGGCGTTCGCGCGCGGAGCGGCGTACACCTTCGAGCAGACCGTTGCGCTGGCGCTGGGGGAGGACGATGAGCAGGATGCGGGCGGCCGGGCCGGGAGCGGACACCGGCTGACGCCGCGTGAGCACGAGGTCGCCGTACTGGTCGGGGAGGGGCTGAGCAATCGCGAGATCGCGCACCGCCTGACCGTCTCCCCCCGGACTGCCGAGACCCATGTCGAGCACATTCTCAGCAAGCTCGGGTTCGCCTCCCGCAGCCAGGTCGGCCGGTGGGTGGCGGACCACCCACGTCCGTAGTCAGATCCGTAACCGTCCCGATGCGCGCCGGCGCACGACCGCGCGACAGTGGTGATCAACGTTGTGTGCCACAACGTGGCCGCGGTTCCCCCCAACCGCGCCCGCGCCGCCTGGTCCCTCCACCCGGGCAGCGTCGCCGGTGGGCCTGGCGACCGGAGTCCCCCCGCTCCGTGCCGGGTCCACCGCTCTGCCCGCCACCGGGTTGCCGGGTTGCCGGGTTGCGGCGCCGCGTCCCTGCGCCGTGAAGTGGTGTGCTCGTGGTCTGATCCACGACCGGATAGCGGGCGCCGCGACCCTGGGCCGGTGAGCCGGTGAGGAACTGTCGGCGGGCCCGCATAGGCTGTACCGGTCCACCTCACGTACGCCCTGGGAGGTCCGCGCCGATATGGGGTCCAGCGACAGTTTCGTGCATCTTCATGTGCACACCGAGTACTCGATGCTGGACGGCGCCGCGCGGATCGACGAGTTGTTCAAGACCGCCCAGGAGGCCGGCATGCCGGCCCTGGCGACGACCGACCACGGTTACGTCTTCGGGGCGTACGAGTTCTGGAGGACCGCGAAGAAGTACGACGTCAAGCCGATCATCGGCGTCGAGGCGTACCTGACACCGCAGACGCATCGCACCGAGCGCAAGCGGATCCGCTGGGGCGACGCCAGCAACAACAGCTCCGACGACGTCTCCGGTGGCGGTTCGTACACGCACATGACGCTGCTCGCCAAGAACACCGGCGGGATGCACAACCTGTTCAAGATGGCGTCGCTGGCCAGCCTCGAGGGCTACTACTTCAAGCCCCGGCTGGACCGCGAGCTGCTGCAGACCTACGGCCAGGGCCTGATCGCGACCACCGGGTGCGTGGGTGGCGAGGTGCAGACCAAGCTGCGCCTCGGGCAGTACAAGGAGGCCGTCGAGGCGGCCGCGGAGTTCCGGGACATCTTCGGCGCGGAGAACTTCTACTGCGAGGTGATGGACCACGGGATCGAGATCGAGCGGCGGACCCAGCAGGACCTGCTCCGGCTGGCGAAAGATCTGAGCCTGCCGCTCGTCGCGACCAACGACCTGCACTACACGCACCAGGCGGACGCGACCGCGCACGCCGCGCTGCTCTGCGTCCAGTCGGCCTCCACCCTGTCCGACCCGAACCGGTTCAAGTTCGACGGCACCGAGTTCTACCTGAAGACCCCGGCCGAGATGCGCGAGGTCTGGAAGGAGCTCCCGGAGGCGTGTGACAACACGCTGCTGATCGCGGAGCAGTGCGAGGTCGGCTTCACCGAGGGCGAGGGCCGGTTCATGCCGCGCTTCCCCTGCCCGGAGGGTCACAACGAGGAGTCCTGGTTCGTCGCCGAGGTCGAGACCGGTCTGCACCACCGGTATCCGGCGGGCATCCCGGACGACGTCCGCAAGCGCACCGACTACGAGATCGAGGTCATCGTCTCGAAGGGGTACGCCGGCTACTTCCTCGTCGTCGCCGACTTCATCAACTGGGCCAAGGCCAACGGCATCCGGGTCGGCCCGGGCCGTGGCTCCGGTGCGGGCTCGATGTGCGCGTACGCGATGAAGATCACCGACCTGGACCCGCTGCTGCACGGTCTGTTCTTCGAGCGCTTCCTGAACCCGGAGCGGATGTCGATGCCGGACTTCGACATCGACTTCGACGACCGTCGCCGCCCCGAGGTGATCCGCTACGTCACCGAGAAGTACGGCGACGACCGGGTCGCGATGATCGTCACCTACGGAACCATCAAGGCCAAGCAGGCGATCAAGGACGCCGGACGGGTGCTGGACTACCCGTTCGCGATGGGCGACCGGATCACCAAGGCGATGCCGCCCGCGGTGATGGGCAAGGACGTGCCGCTGTCCGGCATCTTCGACCCGCAGCACAAGCGGTACTCCGAGGCCGGCGAGTTCCGCACGCTGTACGAGGGCGACCAGGACGTCCGCAAGATCGTCGACACCGCCCGCGGCCTGGAGAACCTGAAGCGCCAGTGGGGTGTGCACGCGGCCGGCGTGATCATGTCCAGCGAGCCGCTGATCGAGCTGATCCCGATCATGCGCCGCGAGCAGGACGGCCAGATCATCACCCAGTTCGACTACCCGAGCTGCGAGACGCTCGGCCTGGTCAAGATGGACTTCCTCGGCCTGCGCAACCTGACGATCATGGACGACGCGGTCAAGAACATCGAGGCCGCGCACGGCATCACGGTCGACCTCGACAAGCTGAGCAAGGACCTCGACGACAAACCGACGTACGACCTGCTCGCCCGCGGCGACACGCTCGGCGTCTTCCAGTTCGACGGCGGCCCGATGCGGGCGCTGCTGCGGCTGATGAAGCCGGACAACTTCGAGGACATCTCCGCGAGTACCGCGCTGTACCGCCCGGGCCCGATGGGCGCGAACAGCCACACCAACTACGCGCTGCGCAAGAACGGCGCGCAGGAGATCAGCTACCCGCACCCCGAGCTGGCCGAGGCGCTCGAGCCGGTGCTGGGCATCACCTACGGCCTGATCGTGTACCAGGAGCAGGTGATGGAGATCGCCCAGCGCCTGGCCGGCTACTCGCTCGGCAAGGCGGACCTGCTCCGCCGCGCGATGGGTAAGAAGAAGCGCGAGGTCCTCGACGCGGAGTACGTCGGCTTCTCCGAGGGCATGAAGGCGAACGGGTACTCCGACGCGTCGATCAAGGCGCTGTGGGACATCCTGCTCCCGTTCTCCGACTACGCGTTCAACAAGGCGCACTCCGCGGCGTACGGCCTGGTCTCGTACTGGACCGCGTACATGAAGGCCAACTACCCGGCGGAGTACATGGCCGCCGTCCTGACGTCGGTGAAGGACGACAAGGACAAGATGGCCATCTACCTGAACGAGTGCCGCCGGATGGGCATCAAGGTGCTGCCGCCGGACGTCAACGAATCCGACTCGAACTTCACCCCGGTCGGCACCGACATCCGCTTCGGTCTGTCCGCGATCCGCAACGTCGGGGTGAACGTCGTGGCCGAGATCGTCGCGGCCCGCGAGGACAAGGGCCGGTTCACCGACTTCGTCGACTTCATCGACAAGGTGTCGCTGCCGGTCTGCAACAAGCGCGTGATCGAGTCGCTGTCCAAGGCCGGTTCGTTCGACTCGATGGGGCACGCCCGGCGCGCGGTCGTCGCGGTGCACGAGCAGGCCGTCGACGAAGCCATCGACCTCAAGCGGAACGAGGCGCACGGCCAGTTCGACCTGTTCTCGATGGGTGACGACGAGGCCGACGAGGGCGAGGGCAACAGCCGCCTGACCGTCACCGTCCCCGAGATCGAGGAGTGGGACAAGGCGACCAAGCTGGCGCACGAGCGCGACATGCTGGGGCTGTACGTGTCCGACCACCCGCTGTTCGGCGTCGAGCATGTGCTCACCAACGGCAGCGACTGCACGATCGGTCAGCTGCTCGCCGACGAGGACCGGCCGGACGGCAGCCGGGTCACGATCGGCGGCCTGGTGACCGCGGTCCAGCGCAAGGTGAACAAGCGCGGCGACATCTACGCGATCGTCACGATCGAGGACCTCGAAGGTTCGATCGAGGTGATGATGTTCTCCTCGGCGTACCAGCTGCACGCGCACCTGCTCACCAACGACGCGATCATCCTGATGAAGGGCCGGGTGCGTCGCCGCGAGGACCGGCTCGAGCTGAGCGGTGACGAGGTCGTCGTACCCGACCTGACCGAAGGCCCGAGCGGACCGGTCGTGATCACAATGGCGGCCAACCGCTGTACGCCGCCGGTCGTCACGCAACTGCGGGACGTGCTGAAGTCGCATCCAGGGATGACCGAGGTGCAGCTGAAGCTGCAGGCGCGCCAGAAGACCGAGATCTGGCGAATCGCGGACCAGTACCGCGTCACCCCGACAGCGTCCCTGATGGCCGACCTGAAGGCACTCCTCGGCCCATCCTGCCTGGCCAGCTGATCGGCGCTGGAACCGATGCGGCACACTGTCGGCGTGAGTCAAGAGTCGTTCCAGCCTTCGCCGTACGTGGCGCCGCCGTCGAGTAATCCGTTCGGCGCGCCGCCGGTGGAGGAGCGGCCGCTGCCGTGGGCGAAGGCCGTGCTGGTAACAGTGGCGGTGTTCCTCGTGGCCGGCGTCGTCGCGGGCTGGGCGTGGCAGGAGTTCTCGCCGCTGGCGCAGTACACCGTGGACGAGCAGGGCGGTGCGCTGGGCGAGGAGCAGATGACCCGGATCTTCGGGCCGGACGGGACGTTCACCGCGATCGGGTTCCTCGCCGCGCTGGTGCTCGGCGGTGCGCTGTTCTGGTGGCTGCGGAACTACGGTCCGTGGTCGGTCGCGATTGTTGCCCTCGGCGCCTGCTTGGGTTCCGGTGTCTGCTGGGGTGTCGGCATGCTGCTCGGGCACGACGCGATCGAGCCGCGGCTGCGGGCTGCCCGGCCGGGTGATCTGGTGGCGGCTCCGCTCGAGTTGCATACCTGGACGCCGGCGGCCGCCTGGCTGGTCGGCGCCGCGCTGGCGTGTGCCGTGATCGCGGCCGCGACCTGGCGAGCTGACCCTGTTACTCCGGTTGCAACCACTTCGCAACCTGCTGCGTCAGACCCTGCGCCCCCGGTCCACTAGCCTTTGCAGGTCCGGCGGGTGAGGCCACCGGAGCCAGCGAGGGAGCATATGTCCGACCAGAACCAACCCCCCAACCCGCAGTACCCAGGCGCCGGCGGTCCGCAGTACGGTCCACCGCCCGGTCAGAACCCTTGGCCGCAGCAGGGTCGGCCGCCGGGTCCGCCGCAGCAGCAGGGGCAGCCGCAGCCGGGTTACCGGCCGGGCCCGCAGCAGGCGCCGCAGTACGGGCAGCAGCAGGGGTACCAGCAGCAGCAGGGTCAGCCGCAGTACGGCGGGCCGCAGCAGGGGCAGCCGCAGTACGGTCAGCCGGGTCAGCCTGGTCAGGGGTCGTACGAGCAGATGCACATCGGCGGACAGCCGCCGCAAGGCCCCGGGTACGGCGGGCAGCCGCAGTGGCAGCCGGAGCCGAAGAAGAAGCGCGGCAAGGTGATCCCGATCATCGCCGCCCTCGCGATGGTCCTGGTCGTGGCCGGCGGCGGAATCTTTGCCTACGGCAAGCTTGCCGGCGGTAAGCAGCCGGCCGACGTCCTGCCGGGCACCGCGGTTGCGTACGCCCGGGTCGACCTGAACCCGTCCGCGGGCCAGAAGGTCGCGGCGATCCGGTTCATGATGAAGTTCCCGTCGGTGAAGGACAAGCTCGGCCTGACCGGCGACAAGGACGATCTGCGGCAGAAGCTGTTCGAGCAGATCAAGAAGTCATCGGGAGACGACCTCGCCGACGTCGACTACGACAAGGACATCAAGCCGTGGCTGGGTGACCGGGCCGGTATCGCCGCGCTCCCGCCGGCCGAGGGCAAGCGCGAGCCGGACGTCGTGGTCGCGCTCCAGGTGAAGAACCAGGACGCCGCGAACAAGGGCATGGACAAGCTGCTGGCGAACGAGGACAAGAAGCCCGGCCGTGCGTTCAGCGACGGCTACATGCTGCTGTCCGACGACCAGGCGACCGTCGACGCGGCGGTCGCGACCGCCAAGGGCAACCCGCTGACCAAGAACGCCAAGTTCAGCGCGGACATGGACAAGCTCGGCGAGCAGGGCTTCCTGTCGGGTTGGGCGGACGTGAAGGGCATCGCCTCGATCACCGGCAAGGTCGACTCCGGGCAGATCGCCGGCCTCGGCGACGCCACGACGGCGGTCGCGCTGCGGTTCGACGCGTCGTACGTCGAGCTGAAGGGCATCGGCCAGGGCGACAAGAGCATCAAGGTGAACTCCGGCGCCGACGCCGCCGACCTGATCTCGAAGCTGCCGGACAGCACGGCCGGCGCGATCGCGATCTCCGGCGGCGACAACCTGATCGACACCGCGTGGCAGCAGGTGCAGAAGGCGGGCGGCGAGAACCTCAAGCCGATGCTCGACCGGATCGCCGAGGAGACCGGCCTGAACCTGCCGGACGACCTGAAGAGCCTGGCCGGGAAGAACCTCGCGGTCGCCATGGACAAGGACACCGCCAACGGGCCGAAGATCGCGGCCCGGATGGAGACCGACCCGGCGAAGGCCGAGCCGGTGGTGCAGAAGCTGACATCGCTGCTGCGGCAGCGTTCGTCGGCGAACATCCCGATCGAGACCGCGAAGGACGACGACACGCTGGTGGTCTCGACCAGCAAGGAGTACGCCGACCAGGTGCTGCAGGGCGGCAACCTCGGCAGCACGGACAACTTCAAGCAGGCGCTGCCCGACACCAAGGGCGCGCTGATGATCGGGTACGTCGACTTCGCCTCGATCGGCTCGATCAGTCAGCGGTTCGCCGACGACAAGGACCTGGCCGCGCTCCGCTCGGCCGGCATCGTCACCCGCTCGACCGGCGACGGTCAGGCCGAGTTCAGCCTGCGGGTCGTCGCGAAGTAGCCACCAACTGAAAAGCCCCGGGTCGTCCGTCGCTGGACGGCCCGGGGCTTGTTTGTGATCGTCTACAGTGCGGATATGGACGGGGACCTGGCAGCACGGTTGCGGTTGACCTACGAGGACCTGCACGCCCACCCGGAGCTGTCCGGGGACGAACGCCGTACGGCGGGGATCGTCGCGGACTGGTTGCGTGAGCAGGGGTTCGACGTCCACGAAGGCGTCGGCGGAGCCGGTGTCGCCGGGGTACTGAGTCAGGGCGCCGGGCCGACGGTGTTGCTGCGGGCCGACATGGACGCCTTGCCGGTCGCCGAAGAAACGGGTCTGCCGTACGCGAGCACGGTCGACGGCGTCATGCATGCCTGCGGCCACGACATGCATGTCACCTGCCTGCTCGGGGCTGCGCTCGAGCTGGCCGCTGCCCGGGACGCCTGGGCCGGGACGCTGGTGGTCGTGTTCCAGCCGGCCGAGGAGATCGGCGCCGGCGCTCAGGACATGGTCAACGACGGCTTGTACGAGAAGGTGCCGAAGCCCGACATCGTTCTCGGGCAGCACGTGGCCCCGATCCCGGCGGGCACGCTGGGGTTGCGGCCCGGGCCGTCGTTCGCGTCCGCCGACACGCTGCGGGTCACGCTGTTCGGCGTCGGCGGTCACGGCTCCCGTCCGGAGGCGACGGTCGATCCGGTCCTGCTCGCCGCGACGACAACGGTCCGGCTGCACACCGTGGTTTCCCGGGAGGTGGCCGGCAACGACACCGCCGTACTGACGGTCGGTGCGATCAACGCCGGCACGAAGGCCAACATCATCCCGGACACCGCCGAGTTGCTGCTGAGTGTCCGCAGCTACTCCGAGCAGGTTCGCGACCGGGTGCTCGGAGCGATCGAGCGCATCGTTGCCGCGGAGGCGCAGGCCGCCGGGGCACCGCGTCCGCCGACCGTCGAGCGGCTCGAGGCCGTGCCTGCCGTGATCAACGATGCCGCCGCCACCGAACGCACGCAGCAGGTGCTGGAGTCTGTCGTCGGTGCCGGACGGGTGGTCGACCCGGGCCTGATCACGGGCAGCGAGGATGTCGGTGTGCTTGCCCAGGCCGTCGACGCGCCGATCGTCTACTGGCTGCTCGGCGGCGCCGACCCGGCCGAGTTCGCGGGTGCGCAGACGATGGAGGAGATCGTCCGGGTTGTGGCCGATCTTCCGTCCAACCACTCGCCGCATTACCACCCGGTCCCGAGTCCGACGATCGAGATCGGCGTGGCCGCACTCGTCACCGCCGCCCGTCATTGGCTGAATTCTTCGCCGGGTGATGTCGAAAAGCCGGGATCGGGATCTACCTCCTGAGTGAAAGCACCTCTTCACGACAAGGAGACGACCATGAACCACATCAGCGAGATCCGCACCGTCGGCGTACCGGTGACCGACCAGGACCGGGCCGTCGCGTTCTATACCGAGACGCTGGGCTTCGAGGTCCTGATGGACGCGCCGCTGCCGCAGCTCGGCGGCCGCTGGATTGTCGTCGCGCCAGCCGGATCCTCAGCGAGCATCGCGCTCGTACCGGCGTCGGACGGCAACCCGGCCGGCGTCGACACCGGGATCCGGATGGGCAGCCCCGATGCGAAGGCCGCCCACCAGCATTTCCTCGACGCCGGCGTGGACACCGACGAACTGCTCGAGTGGCCGGGCATCCCGCCGATGTTCAGCCTCCGCGACCAGGACGGAAACCGGCTCTACATCTCCGGCGTCTGATTCAGACGAGCACGTGGCCGCCGTCGACCGAGACGATCGAGCCGGTCGCGTAGGGCTGGTTCATCAGGTAGACGTACGCCGCCGCGACGTCCTCGGGTTCGCCGACGCGCCCGACGGGCAGGTGGCGCGCGGTCTCGTCGTAGTCGAGGCCGCCGCGCCACAGCGGCGTACGCACGACACCTGGTTTGACGGCGTTGACGCGGATCGGCGCGAGCTCGAGTGCCAACGCCCGTACGGCGGAGTCGATCGCGCCGCAGATGCTCGCGGCCACCGACCAGCCCGGGCCGGGGCGATCGCCGGCGGCTCCGGTGGTGAGTACGACGGAGCCGCCCGACCGGATCTTGGCTGCGGCCGCGCTGACGGCGCCCAGAGCGGCGAAGTACCGCAGCTCGAACGCCTGCCTGGCTTTGCCGAGGTCGAGTGAGTCGATCTCGAGCAGGGTCAGCGCTTCGCCGGCCGTGAACACCAAGTGGTCGAAGGCTTCTTTCCCGTGAAAGAAGGCGGCGACGGCGGCAGAGTCGGTGAGGTCGACGGCTTCACCGGACGCCGAGTCCGGCAGCGATTCGAGTGCGCGCTTCACCGACTCGGGGTTGCTAGAGGCAACGATCACGGTCGCGCCGTCGGCGGCAGCGAGCCGGGCGGTGGCGAGGCCGATACCCGACGTACCGCCGAGGACGACGACGCGCTGGTTCTGCAAGGACATGGCAAGACCTTTCGTGGTGGGGGATTCCCTTCCACGATGCGGTCGTCGGGCGGCCGTCGTCCAAGACCTGTTCGGGCCGCTGTAATACCCTGAAGGTATTATGGATCTCGATCTCCGCAAGCTCCGGTACTTCGTGGCCGTCGCCGAAGAACTGCACTTCGGCCGGGCGGCGGAGCGGCTGCACATCGCGCAGCCGGTGCTGTCGCGGCAGATCCGGGCGCTCGAGGGCGAGCTCAGGGCGCAGCTGTTCGTGCGCACGAAGCGCGCCACCGAGCTGACCCCGGCCGGGCGGCAACTGCTCGACGATGCGCGTCCCCTGCTGTCCGCGGCGGATGCGACGCGTCGGCGGGTGGCTCAGGCGGCGCAGGGACCGAAGACGTTCACGATCGGCTTCATGCCGGGGCTCACCGTGACCGAGGCGGTCCGGGCGTTCGGCGGGGCCCACCCCGGCATCGAGGTCGAGCTGATCCGGACCACGTGGAACGACCAGGTCGACGTACTGCAGGACGGGCGGGTCGACGTGAGCATCGTCCGGCTGCCGATCGACCAGGCCGGGTTGACCGTACGCCCGCTGTTCGAGGAACCGCGGGTCGCGATGCTCCCGGCCGATCACCGCCTCGCCGGCAAGCCCGTCATCGACATCACCGATCTCGCCGACGAGCACCTGCTGCAGGACCCGGACGCCGTACCCGAATGGCGCGACATCGCACTCGAACTCCGCACCCGCACTGCGAAGCCGATCCCGGTGATGCGCAGCGTCGAGGAGAAGCTCGAACACGTCGCCGCCGGCCGCGGCATCTCGATCATCCCGCTGTCGGTCGCCACCTTCTACCAACGCTCCGACGTCGTCGCCGTCCCGGTCGCCGACCTCACCCCCAACACCGTCTGCCTGGCCTGGCCCTCGACACGCCGCTCCCACCTAATCCACGACTTCGCCGCCCTCGCACCGAACGTGGCTTGGACGCCCTGACCCAGTCGCCCGCGAGGACTACGAGCGGCGGACGCGGTAGCGGATGTGGGTTGCCTGGGGGGTGTCGATGACGCGGGCGATTTCGAGTTCGACGCGCTCGGGTAGTGCGTCGAACAGTCGCATGCCGCCGCCGAACAGGACCGGGACCTGGTCGATCTGCAGCTCGTCGAGTACGCCGGCCGCCAGCGCCTTCTGTGCGGTGACCGCGCCGTGGACCAGCACGTCCTTGTCGCCGGCAGCTTCCTTCGCGCGGGCGATCGCGGTCTCGACGTCGCCCACGAACGTCACCTTCTCGTACGGCGAGGTCGCGGCCGGGTCGCTGGTGACGACGAAGATCGGTACGCCGTGGTGGTCGCCGCCGTAGAAGTCGACCTGCTCGCCGGTCCGCCGGCCGACCACGACCGCGCCGGTCTCCTGCAGCTCGTCCCAGATCACGGCGGCTTCACCCGCGGGCCGGCCGACATCGCCGTCCTCGTTGAGGTACCACTGGTGCAATCGCATGAAGTCGTCGCCGCCCGGGTTCCCTACACCGTCGTTCGGACCGGCGATGTAGCCGTCGGCGGACATCGACATCAACAACACAGCTGAAGACATGAGCGTTCTCCCTAGCTCGACGGTGCGGCCGATCCGCACCCTCTGCCTTCGCGTCGAAGAGAACCCTGTGGATTCGACATCAGTCCGCGGCCAGGGTCTCCAGTACGCCGTCGCCGTACTTGGCCAGCTTGTTCTCGCCGACGCCGCTGATCCTGCCCAGCTCGGCCAGCGACGACGGCAGGTCGGTCGCGATCTGCCGCAGCGTCGCGTCGTGGAAGATCACGTACGCCGGGACGCCCTGCTCCTTCGCCACCGCGCCCCGCCAAGCACGCAACCGCTCGAAGACCGGCGCTGCCTCGGGTGCGAGGTCGACGGCCGCCTTCTTCCCGCCGGACGACCGGGACGACGAGCGGACCCGTTCGGGCTCGCGACGCATCATCACCTCACGTCGACGGCCGAGCACCTCACCGCTCTCCTCGGTGAGCACGAGCGTGCCGTAGTCACCCTCGACGGCCAGCAGCCGCAGCGCTAGCAACTGCCGGACCACGCCGCGCCACTCGGTGTCCTTCAACTCGGTGCCGATCCCGAAGACGGTCAACTCGTTGTGGCGGAACTGCTTGACCTTGTCTGTCTCCTTGCCGAGCAGGATGTCGACCAGTTGCCCGGCGCCGAACTTCTGGCCGCGCTCGTGCTGCAGCCGGTACACCGTCGACAGCAGCTTCTGCGCCGCGATCGTCCCGTCCCAGGACTCGGGCGGAGTCAGGCACGTGTCGCAGTTCCCACACTTGTCGCCGTGCTGCCCGAAGTACGCCAGGAGTTGTGAGCGCCGGCACTGCACGGTCTCGCACAGCGCGAGCATCGCGTCGAGGTGTGAGCCGAGCCGTCGCCGATGCGCGAGGTCGCCCTCGGACGTGTCGATCATCTTCCGCTGCTGGACGACGTCCTGCAGGCCGTACGCGAGCCAGGCCGTCGACGGCAGTCCGTCCCGCCCGGCGCGGCCGGTCTCCTGGTAGTAGCCCTCGACCGACTTCGGCAGATCGAGATGCGCGACGAACCGGACGTCCGGCTTGTCGATCCCCATCCCGAACGCGATCGTCGCGACCACGACCAAGCCGTCCTCACGGAGGAAACGCGACTGGTTGTCCGCGCGGGTCCGGCTGTCGAGGCCGGCGTGGTACGGCACGGCCTCGATCCCGTTCTGGGTCAGGAAGGCCGCGGTCTTCTCGACGCTGTTACGGGACAGGCAGTAGACGATGCCCGCGTCGCCGGCGTGCTCGGTCCGCAGCAGGTCGAGCAGTTGCCGCTGCGGGTTGTCCTTCGGAACGATCCGGTACTGGATGTTCGGCCGGTCGAAGCTCGCGACGAAGTGCTTGGCCTCGGACAGGTTGAGCCGGGTCGCGATTTCTTTGTGGGTCGCCTCGGTCGCCGTCGCGGTCAACGCGATCCGCGGTACGTCGGGCCAGCGCTCGTGCAGCTCCGACAGCATCAGGTAGTCGGGCCGGAAGTCGTGGCCCCACTGGGACACACAGTGCGCCTCGTCGATCGCGAACAACGCGATCTTGCCCTGGTCGAGCAGCCGCACGGTCGAGTCGACCCGCAGGCGCTCGGGCGCGAGGTACAGCAGGTCGAGCTCGCCGGCGAGGAACGCCTGCTCGACCTCGCGCCGCTGGTCGAAGTCCTGGGTGGAGTTGAGGAATCCGGCGCGTACGCCGAGTGCCGTGAGCGCGTCGACCTGGTCCTGCATCAACGCGATCAGCGGCGAGATCACCACTCCGACACCGGACCGCACCAGCGCCGGGATCTGGTAGCACAACGACTTCCCGCCACCGGTCGGCATCAGCACCAGCGCGTCGCCGCCCGCGACCACGGTGTCGATGATCTCGGCCTGCTGACCGCGAAAGGCGTCATACCCGAACACGCGCCGCAGCACTTGCAGGGCTTCGGAGTCAGGCAGTCCGGTTGTCTCGCTCACCCCGGCGAGTCTAATGAGATCAACCGACAGATGCCGACTCCGTCTCCGCAGCCTGTGGATTACCGGCCGATCTCGCCCGCATACGTGCCGACACTCCACAGATTTCCCTCGAAATCGCGCACGGTGAATCCGCGCGATCCGTAATCGGTGTCCTCCAGTCCGCGAACGACGACCGCACCCGCGCCGATCGCATGGCCGATCAGACTGTCAGGATCGTCGTGCACGAGATAGACCGACTGCCGCTGGTCGGTCAGTGCGGTGAACTCGTCCGGCTCGGTCTTCGCGTCGGCCGAGCCCAGCATGATCCCGCCGCCGGTGGGCCAGGACAGCTCCGCGTGCGCGATCGACCCCTCCGCGGCGCCTTGGTACGACGCGACGACGGTGAAGCCGAGGCCTTCGGTGAGGAACTTCAATGCTGCCTGCCCGTCCCGGTAGTGCAGGCCCGGCCAGACGCCGATCACGTTCTTCTCTGTCGCAGTGTTCATACCTCCGAGACTCGCGCCCCGGCCGGGATGAAGTCTTGAAGGTTTGGGAGCTCCTCGGTCATCCATTGGCGCGGCGAGCAACCCGCGATCGACTGGAACTCGCGCGTCAGGTGGGCCTGGTCGGCGTAACCGGCTGCGGCGGAAAGGTCGGCGAGGCGGGTTTTCGGGTGGTGGCGGAGGTGTGCGGTGACGCGTTCGAAACGTAAAACGCGGGCGGCGACCTTGGGGGCCAGGCCGAGCTCGCGGGTGAACCGGTCGGTGAGGTGGCGGCGGCTCCAGCTGACCTCGGTGGCGAGCTGCTGGACGCTGATCGCTCCGTGCGACGCGCAGAGTCGCTGCCAGGCCCAGTCGACCTCCGGCTGTGCCGTGCCCGCGTTGTGCCGGCCGAGCTGTTGCAGCAACAAGCTCTCGATCAACGCGAATCGTCCGTCCCAGCTCGGCTCCTCGCGCAGCTGCTCGGTCAGTTCACGCGCCGACCGGCCGAACAACTCGTCGAGACCGATCACGATCGAGGCGAGCCGGCCCGGTGGCAGCCCGAGCAGCTCGCGGGCCGCCGGGGGAGTGAGCGAGACCTGGACGCCGGCCCGGCTGGCGGTCTGGCCGATGTGCACCGCGGTGGAGTGCAGCCCACCGGCGAGGGCGTCGAACTTGTCGACCGGCTGACCCGGCCACGCGACACCGAGCGGCTCGTCCAGCGTGATGACCAGAGTCATGCACCGCGACGGCAGACCGCGATGCAGCTCGAGCGGCTCGCCGTACGACGCGTAGCCGGTGAGGTCCCCGACATACGGCCGCAGGGCAGGGTGCACCGGCCGCGTGTGGTGCCCCGTCCCTGCCATGAACTCAGGCTAGAACGCGCCTCCGACAGAATCATCTGCTCCACGATCCGGGACCCGCGTACCGCGATTCGGACGGGCGTGGCAACATCAAGTGCATCGTTCTACTGCGAGGAGATGTCGTCGTGCCTGCTCTGAGGTCCCGTACCGTCACCCACGGCCGCAACATGGCGGGCGCCCGCGCGCTCATGCAGGCCTCCGGGGTAGCCCGTGAGGACTTCGGCAAGCCGATCATCGCGGTCGCGAACAGCTTCACCGAGTTCGTCCCCGGTCACACCCACCTCGCCCCGGTCGGCCGGATCGTCTCCGCGGCCATCCACGCGGCCGGCGGTATCGCCCGCGAGTTCAACACGATCGCCGTCGACGACGGGATCGCGATGGGCCACGGCGGCATGCTCTACAGCCTGCCGTCGCGGGACCTGATCGCGGACTCGGTCGAGTACATGGTCGAGGCGCACTGCGCGGACGCGCTGGTCTGCATCTCGAACTGCGACAAGATCACCCCGGGCATGCTGAACGCCGCGCTCCGGCTGAACATCCCGACCGTGTTCGTCTCCGGCGGCCCGATGGAGGCCGGCCGCGCCACGCTGGTCGACGGCACGGTCCGCAAGCTCGACCTGATCGACGCGATGTCCGAGGCCGTCAACGAGAACGTCTCCGACGCCGACATCCTGCGGATCGAGGAGAACGCCTGCCCGACCTGTGGTTCTTGTTCGGGCATGTTCACCGCGAACTCGATGAACTGCCTGACCGAGGCGATCGGCCTGTCGCTCCCGGGCAACGGATCCGTGCTGGCGACCCACACCGCCCGGCGTGCGCTGTACGAGAAGGCCGGCGAGACCGTCGTACAGATCACCAAGCGGTACTACGACAACGACGACGCGACCGTGCTGCCGCGGAACATCGCCACCAAGGACGCGTTCGGGAACGCGATGGCCCTGGACATCGCGATGGGCGGCTCGACCAACACGATCCTGCACCTGCTGGCCGCCGCCCAGGAGGCCGAGGTCGACTTCGACCTCGACGACATCAACGCGGTGTCCCGCCGGGTCCCGTGCCTGGCGAAGGTCGCGCCGAACGTCGCCCCGCAGGGCACGTACTACATGGAGGACGTGCACCGCGCCGGAGGCATCCCCGCCATCCTCGGTGAGCTGCACCGCGCCGGCCTGCTGAACGAGAACATCCACACCGTGCACAGCGACTCGATCGACGAGTGGCTGAAGACCTGGGACCTGCGCGGCGGTTCCCCGTCGCCGGAGGCGGTCGAGCTGTGGCACGCGGCCCCGGGCTGCAAGCGTTCCGCAACGGCCTTCTCGCAGTCCGAGCGGTGGGACACCCTCGACACCGACGCGGCCGGCGGCTGCATCCGCGATCTCGAGCACGCGTACTCCAAGGACGGCGGTCTCGCTGTCCTGAAGGGCAACCTGGCCGTCGACGGCTGTGTCGTGAAGACGGCCGGTGTGGACGAGTCGATCTGGACATTCCAGGGACCCGCGGTCGTGTGCGAGTCGCAGGAAGAGGCCGTCGAGAAGATCCTGGCCAAGCAGGTGCAGCCGGGCGACGTCGTCGTGATCCGGTACGAAGGCCCGAAGGGCGGGCCGGGGATGCAGGAGATGCTGTACCCGACGTCGTTCCTCAAGGGCCGCGGTCTGGGCAAGGTCTGTGCGCTGGTCACCGACGGCCGCTTCTCCGGCGGTACGTCGGGACTCTCGATCGGGCACGCGTCGCCCGAGGCCGCGTCCGGCGGCACGATCGCCCTGGTCCAGGACGGCGACCAGATCCGCATCGACATCCCCGGCCGTTCGATCGAGCTGCTGGTCGACGAGGCCGAGCTGACCGCGCGCCGGGACGCTCTCGGCGGTGTCTACGCGCCGAAGAACCGCGAGCGCAAGGTCTCCGCCGCGCTCCGGGCGTACGCCGCGATGGCGACCAGCGCGGACCGCGGCGCCGTCCGGGACGTCTCCAAGCTCGGCTGATCCCACGCATTGTGGCGGTCCGGCGGCCAGGCGTAGCTTGGTCGCCAGGGGATGCCTGACCTGGGGAGGGGTCATGGGGGACGAGCGGGAGGAACGATTCCGTGCTGCGCTCGACGAGGGGCGCAAGCCGGCGGTGTTCATGTTCCAGCCGACGAACTTCGAGGCGGTCACGCCGGAGCGGCTGGCGGAGTGGGAACGCACCGTCCAGGAGGGCTTCGGCCTGAACACGGACGGGTTCGAGCGCGACCTGCTGCTGCGATCCGCGTCGTGGTCGAACTGCGGCAACGGCCAGATCTGCGCCGACGACTCCGACTGGCACGAGTGAAGGGCCGGGGCGATGACGGAACCCAACGCGGGTAAGCAACCGGTGGTCTTCATGTACCAGCCGTCCCGGTTCGATCTGGTGCCGACGGACAAGCTGCACGAGTGGGAGCAGCACGTCCGCGACAGTGTCGGACTCCCGGTGGAGTTCGCGCGCAACGGCGGCGGGTCGGAGTGCCTGTCCGCAACGCTGCCGAACGACTGCATGGACGACTGCGACTACCTGGCCGAGTAGATGGCTGAGCCATCGATCGCGGTGCTGACGTTCACCGACGATCTGCATGCCTTGGTGATCCAGGCGCACCTCCGCCGCAACCGCGGCGCGCTGTGCGAGGTCGTCGAGGTGGACTCGATGGCGGACCGGCCCGGCGGACTGAGCTGGTCGACCGAACCAGGTTTCGGTACGTCGGTGCCGACGCGCGACGGCGGCCGGCTCGATCTGGCCGGCTGCGACGCGATCTGGTTCCGGCGCTGGAACCATCCCCAGCGGGCCGGCCGGGAGCTGGCCGACGCCGCCCATCGCGAGGTCGTCGACGCGAGCTGTGCGAGCACCCTGATGGGGGCCTTGCGCAACGAGTTCGGCGGGCGCTGGGTGAGTCACCCGGACGCGACCCGGCGGGCCGAGAACAAGCTGATCCAGTTGCGTGCGGCCGCGGACGCCGGGTTCGTCGTACCGCGAACGCTGGTCAGCCAGGACCCGGCTGAGATCCGGCACTTCTGCTCGATGCTCGACGGGCAGGTGGTTCTCAAGGCGGTCCGCGGTACACCGAGCAGTCAGCTCTACACGCTGCCGGTGACGCCCGAGCATCTGGCCGACGACGACGCGCTGCGGCTCTGCCCGACGATCTTCCAGCAGTACGTGCCCGGGACGCGGCACCTGCGCGTGTTGTGCTGCGGTACGACGTCGTACGCCGTGGCCATCGATTCGCCGGACCTCGACTGGCGGCGCAATCTCGACGTACCGATCTCGCCGGTGGCGCTGGAGCCGGAGGTCGAGCGCGCGCTGGCGCGGGTGCTGGAGTTGCTGGACCTGCGGATGGGGGTGGTCGACCTCAAGCTGGACACCGACGACCGGCCGGTCTGGCTCGAGCTGAACCCGCAGGGGCAGTTCCTGTTCGTCCAGGGTCTGACCGGTCTGGATCTCACCGCAGGTTTCGCGGACTTCCTGTACGACGAGGCCTTGAGCGGTGCTGGTCAGAGCTCCAGATCGAATGCCAGGTTGATCGCCTCGGCCAGGAGCGGCTCCTGGTCGGGGTGCAGGTGACCGATCAGCCGACCGAGCTGCGCCTTGGGGATGGTCTGGATGTTGTCGCAGGAGATCGCACTCGGGTGATCGAGGCCGTTGTCCGGGCCGACCAGGACCTCGGTCGACAGGCCGCGGATCGTGCTGGTGATCGGGGCGACGGTGACGTTCGTCAGGCGCGGGCGGATCAGTTCGCGGGTCAGCACCACGACCGGCCGCGGTTTGTCGAGCCGGGCGATGTGGATCGAACGCATCAGTCGAGGTCGCTGAGGACGGTGCCGGAGGCGGCGGTGGCGAGGCCGTCGAGGTCGTCGTACCCACCGTGTTCGCTCAGGATCGCGAGGTCGCGGGCGGCCAGCTCGCGGCGGCGTTCACGCTCCATCGCCCGGGCGACCACCGACGCCCGGCTCGTCGCCTTGTCGGTGGCGACGAGCTCGTCCATGAAGTCGACCAGGTCGTCGGGCAGCCTGACCGTGATCTGTTTGCTCATACCAAGACCATACCGTGCTGGGATTCATTTCGGTAGCGTGGTCTGTCGCTCCAGCGTCTCCCACAGTCGCGCCGCGGCGACGGGGTCCTGCGCGGCGGCAGAGGGATCGGTACGGCGTTCGCGGGAGTAGTACAGGCCGGTCTCGTCGGCGACATCGGGCGAGGTGGCCAGCCAGACGAGGGTCTCCGCGCCCTGCTCCGGGGTGCGGGCGAACGGTTTGGTCATCGCCATCATCAGCTTCATCAGGCGGCCGTTGTTGAGGTTGAACCCGGTCGCGATCAGGCCCGGCTCGAACGTGTAGGTGCGGATCATCGGGATCCGCTTGGCCAGCTCCGAGCTCAGCAGGATCAGCGCGAGCTTGGTCTCGCCGTACCGCCGCAGCGAACCGCCGGTCAGCTTGGCCGACGAGGAGAAGTACCGCTCGCCGCCGAGGTCGTCGAAGTCGATCTGTTTCGCCCGCTCGTGCTCGTCCGACGCGGTCCCGATCACCCGCGCCCAGGGGGAGAGGTGACCGACGAGCAGAGTGGTGATCAGGTACGGCGCGACCACGTTCAGCGCCCACGTCAGCTCGATCCCGTCGGCCGACACCTGACGGCTGCCGAAGATCGCGCCGGCGTTGTTCACGAGTACGTCGATCGCCGGCGCGCGGCCCCGGACGTCCCGGATCATCTCCCGGATCGACGCCTGCGAGGTCAGATCCGCCTCGAACACATCCGCCCCACCCAGCTCCCGCGCAACCCGCTCCGCCTTCTCCCGATCCCGAGCCACCAACCCGACCCGAGCCCCCTGCCCCACCAACCCCCGAGCCCCGGCCAACCCGATCCCGCTGGTCCCACCCGTGATCAAGACATACATCGCCCCACTCCTCCCTAGGCACACCTCGATCGGAGTCTAGGGACGCAGGGGCCAGGTCGGCTTCAGTTGGAGAGCCTTCGAAATGTCAGTTGGGGGAGAGGGTGGACCAGCTGATCAGGTCGTAGGCGGGGAGGGAGGGGAGGGCGGCGATGGCGGACAGTTCGTTGTCGATGAGGCCTACGAGTTGGGCCAGGCGGGTGGTGACGTCGTCGGCCTCGAGGAGTTTCTGGCGGTCGGGGGTCATCAGCTTCATGGCCGCGGACATCAGGTAGGACAGCGTGCTGGGGTCGTCGGGCAGCTCGCCCAGGTGCAGGCCGGGGCGGCTGATCTCGCTGACCGCCTCGGCGTACTTGCGGAACCGCTTGACCGCGACCATCGCCGTACCGAGCGGGTCGTCGCCGAGTTCGTCGGTCAGCCACTCGACGTCCGCGACCAGGTAGTCGCCGCTGCCGTCGAGCTCGGCGACCTTGAAGCGCCGGTTGCCGGTCAGCGTCACCTCGACCGGGCCGTCGTCGTCGGCGTCGAGCGTGATCTCGGAGATCGTCGCCGCGCAGCCGGTCCCGTACAGCGACCGGAAGACCCGCTCACCCAGCTCGTACCCGTCCCGGACGGCGAGCGCCCCGCACACCAGCTCGCCGCCGTTCTCGACCAGGTCGCGGACCACCGCGCGGCCCTGGACGTCGGTCACCGGAATCGGGAGCACCAGCCCGGGAAAGATCACCGTGTCGACAGTGAGCAACGGCAGGCGGGAGTCCATACAACGGAGCCTAATGGACGAACGCCGCGACCACGGCCGGTGCCGACACCGGTACGGCGCGGATTCGGGCGCCGTGCAGCGATTCGCCGAGCCAGGCGTCTTCCGGGTTGACCAACGTCACGACCTGGGAGGAACGGATGCACAACCGACGACCATCGATCGTCCGGGCCGGCGTAGTGGTGGCCGCCCTGCTGGCGGGACTGGCCGGCCTCACCACACTGCCGCCCGCACAGGCCGGGGAGGTGAGCCGGCCGTCGCCGAAGGCAACCAAGCGGGCCGCGCTGCCACCGGGGCAGGTGACCCTGCTGACCGGCGACCGCGTCACGATCGGCCGGAACGGCGAGGTGCGGATCACCCCCGGCGCCGGGCGAAAGGTGCGGTTCGAGCAGCGCACCGGCAAGGATCACCTTTACGTGATCCCGTCGGACGTGGCGCACGACGTTGCGAGCGGCAAGCTGGACCGGGCGCTGTTCGACGTCGAGGGTCAGATCCGGCAGGGTCTGGACGACAGCAGGACCAAGGAGATCCCGCTGATCGTCACCTACAACCGGCAGGCCAGGACGACTGCGCTCGCAGGCGCTGCGGTGACCCGGCAGCTGCCAGTGGTCGACGGGGCCGCGGTGAAGCTCGGCAAGGACAGTACCGCGAGTTTCCGGCCGCACCTGACCAGCGCTCGTTCCGCGGACGGTATCGAGAAGATCTGGCTCGACCGCAAGCTGCAGCCGACGCTCGACCAGTCCGTCCCGCAGATCGGCGCCCCCGTCGCCTGGCAGGCCGGGTACACCGGTGCCGGCGTACCGGTAGCGGTCGTCGACAGCGGTATCGATGCGAGCCACCCCGATCTGAAGGCCGCCCTGGCCGGCGAGCGGAACTTCAGCCAGGACCCGGACGGCGACCAGCTCGGCCACGGAACCCACGTGGCGAGCACCATCGCGGGCAGCGGCGCTGCATCGGGCGGCAAGTACAAGGGCGTCGCCCCTGGCGCCAAGCTGTACGACGCGAAGGTCTGCGAGCTGAACGGATGCTCGGAGTCCAGCATGATCGCCGGGATGGAATGGGCCGCCACCGAAGTCAAGGCCAAGGTCGTCAACGTCAGCATCGGCGGCGGCGACACCCCGGACATCGACCCGGTGGAGGAGGCGGTCAACCGGCTCACCGAGCAGACCGGCGCGCTGTTCGTCATTGCCGCAGGCAACTCGGGGGAGTTCGGCGCGCAGACCATCGAGTCGCCGGGCAGCGCGGCCGGCGCGCTCACGGTCGGCGCCGTCGACAAGCAGAACCAGCTGGCCTACTTCTCCAGCCGCGGACCGGGCCTGGACGGCTCGGTGAAGCCGGATCTGACGGCGCCCGGGGTCGGGATCGTCGCCGCCCGGGCCAAGGGCAGCGAGATCGGCGTACCGGTCGGCGACTACTACACCTCGCTGGACGGTACGTCGATGGCAACGCCGCACGTCACCGGCTCGGCCGCGATCCTGGCCCAGCAGCACCCGGACTGGACCGCGCCGAAGCTGAAGGCGCAGCTCGCCGCCACCGCCAAGCAGATCGACGGCCAGTCCACGTTCGAGCAGGGCAACGGACGTGTCGACGTTGCGAACGCGATCTCGGCGACCGTCGTACCGGAGACGAACTCGCTGTCCTTCGGTACGGCGTCCTTCCCGCACGACGACGACCAGCCCGTCACCAAGACGCTCAGCTACCGCAACGACGGCAAGGACCCGGTCGAGCTGAGCCTGACCGCGACTCTGCAGGATCCACAGGGACACCCGGCACCCGCGGGCGCCGTACGGCTCGGTGCGACCACCGTCACCATTCCGGCCGGCGCTACGGCCGGGGTGCCGGTCACGCTCGCCACCGACAACGCCGGCCCGACGGGCCACTACAGCGGACGGGTCGTCGCGACGGCGGCCGGACGGACCGTGAGTACGACGATCGCGATCTACAAGGAGATCGGGACGTACACGCTGACGATCGAGCACATCGGCCCGGACGGAAAGCCCGCCCCGGACGCATCGACGCTGGCCTTCACCCGGGACGACTGGCCGACCGAGCTGCAAGACCCGAGTGGCACGGTCAAGGTCCGGTTGCCCGAGAACGACTACATGCTCAGCACCGAACTCGACGTACCCCGGCCGGGGCATGACGAGCCGGCCGTTTACCGGATGGTCCGGCCGATGCTGCACCTGGGCGCCGACACCACCGTCGTCATGGACGCCAGCACAACCCGCCCGATCCAGGTATCGGTACCCCGGCCGGAGGCCGGGCTTGTGGTCGGGACGGCCGGATTGACGATGCCGGACGACTGGTACTTCGGCCTGGCCTACGGCTTCGACGATCCGGCCGCCCTGTTCACCGCTCAGGTCGGGCCGCCGGCGCCGGGCGTCGTCGGTAACCTGAGCACCACCTGGGCCCGCCGGAACCCGGACGGGACCTTCGACGACTCGCCGTACCTGTTCGTCCAGCTGGACAAGCTGGACGGCCGGTTCCCGACCGGGGAGCGGCGAACACTGGACCCGGCGAAGATGGCGCGGATCGACCAGACCTTCAGTGCCACGTCCGACCGGCCGGGCCTCGTCTCCACCGGCTGGGGTTGGGGATACGCCGAGCGGATCCGCTACGACCTGCCGGCCGAGCGGCAGATGTTCCGCGATCCCGGCCCCGGCGACAGCCCGCGAAGTCCGGTCAACACCACCATCGACGAGATCGAGCCCGACGCTCCGGACACGCCGGTGACGGAGGTGTCCCGCTCCGCGGATCCGTACCAGGCCGGACGCGACTACCGGGAGAACTTCAACGCCGCTGTGTTCTCCCCGGCGCCTGTGCAGGCGGTCCGCGGCAACGAGGTGATGGCGATCGTGGTCGACCCGCTGGCTGATGCCGGTGGCGGGTCAGGTGGCGGGGCATTCGTGGCCGGCCAGGATTGCCGCAGTACCAAGCTCTATCGTGACGGCGTGCTGCTATCGGACTCCGACGGCCAGTTCGGCTTCGCCAACCCCGTCGACCTGGTGCCGGAGGCGGCGACGTTCAAGCTCGTCAGCACGCTCGACCGGCACGCGACGTCCCGGTTCAGCACCAAGGTCGACTACGCCTGGACCTTCCGCTCGGCGGCCACCGGCAGGGTCGACGTGCTCCCGGCTCTCGGCGTCCGGTACCGGCCGGTGGTCGACGACCACAACCTCACCCCGCGGACGCCGACGGTCACGATGCCGGTGGCGATCGACCCCCAGCCGGGCGCATCCCTGCCGCAGATCGACGCCTTCACCGTCCAGTACGCCGCCGGCGCGGGGTCGGAGTGGAAGCCGGTCAAGCTGATCCGTACGGCGGCGGGCCGGTACGTCGCCCGGTTCCCGGCGCCGGTCGCGGATTCGGTGTCGCTGCGGGCCACCGTGATCGACGGTGACGGCAACCGGACCGAGCAGACCGTCACGGACGCGATCCGCTTCCGCTGAGGCTGGTGCGGCGAGCCTCCTGGTCCGGCCGGGTTGTGGATACCGGTCGGGCCGGGAGGGGGCGCCCAACTAGACTGAGCCCCATGATTCGCCGCGTCGACCTGCGGGGCCGAGTGGCTGCTGGTGAGGTCCTTGACCTCGATGCCCTGGTCCCCCGAGCCGTGTTCGACGTCGAGAAGGCTCTCGACGTCGTCCGACCCATCTGCCTGGACGTCCGCCATCGCGGCCTCGAGGCGATCAGGGAGTTCGGTGAGAAGTTCGACCATGTGCGCGTCGAGGACATCCGGGTCCCGGCCGAGGCGCTGAAGACCGCGCTCGAGGAGCTCGACCCGCAGGTGCGCAGCGCCTTCGAGGAGTCGATCCGCCGCGTCCGCGAGGTCAGCGAGGACGAGCTCACCGCCGACATCGCCTCCGAGCCCGCACCCGGCGGGCGGGTGACCCAGCGGTTCGTCCCGGTCCAGCGGGTGGGCCTCTACGTCCCGGGCGGCCGCGCGCCGCTCGCGTCGTCGGTCGTCATGAACGTCGTCCCGGCACAGGTGGCCGGCGTGCCGTCGCTTGCTGTTGCATCGCCGCCCCAGAAGGAGTTCGGCGGCCTGCCGCACCCGACGGTGCTGGCAGTGTGCGCGTTGCTCGGGATCGACGAGGTGTATGCGATGGGCGGCGCCCAGGCGATCGCCGGTTTCGCGTACGGGTTCGACGGCTGCCGCAAGGTCAACCTGATCACGGGTCCGGGCAACATCTACGTCGTCGCCGCCAAGCGCGCGCTGCTGGGCGAGGTCGGCATCGACTCCGAGGCCGGCCCGACCGAGATCGCGATCCTGGCCGACGACACCGCCGATCCGAAGCACGTCGCCGCCGACCTGATCAGCCAGGCCGAGCACGACCCGATGGCCGCCAGCGTCCTCGTCACCCCGAGCGAGGCCCTCGCCGCCGCGGTCGAGGCCGAGCTGCCGACCCAGGTCGCGCAGACCAAGCACCACGAGCGTGTCACCGAGGCCCTGACCGGTCAGCAGTCGGCCGTCGTCCTGGTCGACGACCTCGACCAGGGCACCGCGGTCGTCGATGCGTACGCCGCCGAGCACCTCGAGATCCAGACCGTCGACGCGGAGGAGCGGGCCGGGCTGATCACCAACGCCGGCGCGATCTTCGTCGGCGGCTGGTCGCCGGTCTCGCTCGGCGACTACTGCGCCGGGTCCAACCACGTCCTCCCGACAGCCGGTTGCGCCTGCCACTCGTCCGGACTGTCCGTGCGCAGCTTCCTGAAAGCGGTCCACGTCGTCAACTACTCCCGCGACGCGCTGCACGAGGTCGCCGGCCACGTGCTCGCGCTCGCTCACGCCGAGGACCTCCCGGCCCACGGCGCCGCCGTTTCCGCCCGATTCCCCGGAGAGCACTGATGGGCCGTTTCGACGGGCTGCCGATCCGCGACGAGCTGAAGAGCTTCGAGCCGTACGGCGCCCCGCAACTCGACGTACCCGTGCTCCTCAACGTCAACGAGAACCCGTATCCGGCGAGCGAGGAGACGGTCGCGGACATCGCCGCCGCCGTGGCGGTCGCGGCCCGCGGGATGAACCGCTACCCGGACCGCGAGTTCCTGGACCTGCGCGCGGACCTCGCGGCGTACCTGGCCCGCGAGTCCGGCGCCCAGCTCGCCCCCGAGCAGATCTGGGCGGCGAACGGGTCCAACGAGGTCATGCTGCACATCCTGCAGGCCTTCGGCGGCCCGGGCCGGACGGCGCTGTCGTTCGCCCCGACGTACTCGATGTATCCGGAGTACGCCCGGGACACGAACACGGCCTGGGTGGCCGGCCGCCGGGCCGAGGACTTCACCCTCGACCAGAGCAAGGCGCTGGCCGCGATCTCCCGGCACCACCCGTCGGTCGTGTTGCTTGCCTCGCCCAACAACCCGACCGGGACGGCGCTGCCGATCGAGGTGGTCGAAGCGATCGCCGCCCGGACCGCGGCGCTGGGTTCGGTGCTTGTGGTCGACGAGGCGTACGCCGAGTTCCGCCGCGCCGGCACGCCCAGTGCAGTGTCGCTGCTGCCGTCGTACCCGAATCTGGCCGTCGCGCGGACGATGTCGAAGGCGTTCGCGATGGCCGGCGGGCGGGTCGGATACCTTGCCGCGAGCAAGCAGTTCGTCGACGCGCTGCGGATCGTCCGGCTGCCGTACCACCTGTCCGCGGTGACGCAGGCGGTCGCGCGGGCCGCGTTGCGGCACTCCGACGAGCTGCTCGGCCGGGTCGAGCAGCTCCGGGTCGAGCGCGACGAGACCGTCGACTGGCTGCGTGCGCAGGGTTTGCGCGCGGTCGACTCGGATGCGAACTTCGTGCTGTTCGGCACGTTCGCCGACCGGCACGCGGTCTGGCAGGCGTTGCTCGACGACGGTGTACTGATCCGCGAGACCGGGCCGGACGGCTGGCTGCGGGTCTCGATCGGCACCGGCGAGGAGATGGCCGCGTTCCGCGCGTCACTGGAACGCATCCTCAAGACGGACACGGGAAGGCAATCATGAGTCGCACAGCGCGGATCGATCGCGAGACCAGCGAGTCGAAGGTCCTGGTCGAGCTCGATCTCGACGGCACCGGGCGGGCCGACATCTCGACCGGCGTCGGATTCTACGACCACATGCTCAACGCGCTGGCCAAGCACGCGCTGCTCGACCTGCACGTGAACACGGTCGGCGACCTCGAGATCGACGCGCACCACACCGTCGAGGACACCGCGATCGGCATCGGCCAGGCCCTGAAGGAAGCGCTCGGCGACAAGCGCGGCATCCGGCGCTTCGGCGACGCGACCGTCCCGCTGGACGAGGCGCTCGTGCACTGCACGGTCGACCTGTCCGGCCGGCCGTACTGCGTGCACACCGGCGAGCCGGACGGCCAGGTCTACGCGATCATCGGCGGCGACTACGCCGGCTCGCTGACCCAGCACGTGTTCGAGACGCTCGCGTTCAACGCCGCGATCTGCATCCACATCCGGGTGCTGTCCGGTCGCGACCCGCACCACATCGTCGAGGCGCAGTTCAAGGCGTTCGCCCGCGCGTTGCGGGCCGCCGCCGAGCTCGACCCGCGGCAGCCTGGCATCCCGTCGACAAAGGGCGCTCTGTGAGCAAGAAGGTCGTCCTGCTCGACTACGGCTCGGGGAACATCCGGTCGGGGGAGCGGGCGCTGCAACGCGTCGGCGCCGACGTGACCGTGACCTCGGACTTCGATCAGGCCTGCAACGCCGACGGTCTGCTGGTTCCGGGAGTCGGCGCGTTCGAGGCCTGCATGACGGGTCTGACCGCAGTGCGCGGTGATGTCGTGGTCGACCGCCGGCTGACCGGCGGCCGGCCGGTGCTCGGCATCTGCGTCGGCATGCAGATCCTGTTCGGGCGCGGTATCGAGCACGGTGTCGAGACCGACGGCTGCGACCAGTGGCCCGGCACCGTCGAGCGGCTGCAGCCCGAGGAGGATCAGCCGGTCCCGCACATGGGCTGGAACACGGTCGACGTACCGTCCGGCAGCACGCTGTTCGAGGGCATCGAGAAGGACCGCTTCTACTTCGTGCACTCGTACGGCGTCCGCCGTTGGGAGCTCGTCGACACCCGCGAGTCGGTGTCCCCGCTGGTCACCTGGACGACGTACGGCGGAGACCGCTTCGTCGCCGCCGTCGAGAACGGCCCGCTCACCGCGACGCAGTTCCACCCCGAGAAGTCCGGCGACGCCGGCGCCGCTCTCCTGGAGAACTGGGTCCGCTCGCTGTGAACGAGTGACCCTCGTTCACTTGCCGTTCGGTTGTTGTTTACCGTACGTTCACAGGTCACCACTGCTTGTCATCGAGCTAGGAGGCCGCCCCATGTCCAACTCCCTGTCCAGGCGTCAGTTCGTCGGCCGAGCGGCAGCTGCCGGTGTCGCGGTCAGCGTCGCCGGCTCGGTGGACGCCCTCTACACGTCACAGCCCGCGCTCGGCACGTCCGGACCGAAGATCGGCTACGGCCCCCTGGTCGAGGACCCGGACGGCATGCTCGACCTGCCGCGCGGGTTCAGCTACCGGATCCTGTCCCGCGAAGGCGTCGTACGCCCGGACGGGCTGAAGACGCCGAGCCGGTTCGACGGGATGGGCGTCTTCCCCGATCGCGACGGCGGATCCCGCCTGGTCCGCAACCACGAGTGCAGTCCCACGTCGGCGATCAAGGTGGTCGCCCCGGCCGAGCGGACCTACGACCCAGCCGGCGCCGGGGGCACGAGCACGCTGGTCGTGGACCGGCACAACGCCACCGGCAAGGAGTTCGTCAGCCTCGGCGGTACGGCGATCAACTGCTCCGGCGGCCACACGCCGTGGCGCACCTGGCTGACCTGCGAGGAGACCGAGCTCAAGGCCGGTGAGAGCGGCTACACCAAGGACCACGGCTTCATCTTCGAGGTCGACCCGTACGACGACCGCCGCAACGCCGGCCCGGTCGCACTGACCGCCATGGGCCGCTTCCAGCACGAGGCGGTTGCGATCGATCCGCGCACAGGGATCGTCTACGAGACCGAGGACGCGTTCGTCGCGCCGCTCGGCGGCTTCTACCGCTTCCTACCGAACCGCCCGCGCGGCGGCTGGGGGACGCTGCGGGCCGGCGGTGAGTTGCAGGCGATGCACATCCCCGGCCTGCCGGACCTGTCGGTGGTCCAGGAGGCCGGCGCCGAGTTCCACGACGTGCAGTGGGTGAAGGTCCCGGATCCGCTGGCGACGACCGAGTCTGTCCGTGCGCAGGACTACGCCAAGCCGATCACCGGCGGCTACAAGCTCGAAGGCTGCTGGTGGGGCGACCTGGACCGGTGCGTGTACTTCGTCTCGTCGTTCGCGCGGACCGAGCTGGGGCCGAAGGTGGACCACGACGGGCAGGTCTGGCGGCTCGACCCGCGCAAGCGGACGCTGCGCCTCGAGGTGATCTTCACCCGGCCGAAGCCGGGCTCCGACGACCCGGAGTTCGACGCCCCGGACAACATCACGATGTCGCCGTACGGCGGGCTGATGATGTGTGAGGACGGACTCGGCGAGCAGCACATCCTCGGCACCACCGAGGACGGCCAGGTGTTCAAATTCGCTCGCAACCGCGTCAACCTGGGCACGCCCGAGGAGCCGACGTACGGCGAACTGTCCGGTGTCGGCTTCTCCGCCGACGGCCGGACGATGTTCTTCAACGTCTACAACCCCGGCATCACGTACGCGGTCACCGGGCCCTGGCGTCGCCGCCGTTAGGCCGTCGCGCCCGGGAAGGCGACCGGTGCGCCGCCCCAGGTGAGCTGGCTGCTCGCAGTGTCGAGCAGCGTCTCGATCGCCCACGCGCGCACAGCGGGTTGTTCGGCGGCCTCGACGAGGTCGCCGTACACCGGGGCGATCCGGCGCTCGATGTACAGGACCAGCGCGGTGGCCGTGGCGGCATTGGTGACCGCTTGCGGCAGGTCGTACGCCGCTTCGGCCGCGACCGGGGTCTCGCCGGCGGCGACGAGCAGCGCGCTCAGGTGATCGCGGTTGTCGCGATGCCGCGCGAACGTGTCGGTCGCCTCCTGGAAGCGGGCGCCGTTGAGCTTGCCGCCGGCCACGCCCACGCCGTACAACGCCGCGTGCTCACCGGCGAGGGCGGCCTGCAGGGCTTCCACCTGGTTCACGACTTGTCCTTGTTCTTCGGCGGGGTCAGCGTGGTGCTCAGCTGGGTCTGGGCGGCAGCGATCTCGGCGAGCAGGCGGGCCGGTGCGCCGGACAGCTTGGCGGCCGCCGCGGCGCTCGTGGCTGCCACGATCGCCTCCTGCTTGGCGAGCGTCGTCAGTGCGGCCACGGAGGAGGTGGGCACGGCAACTGCCTTCGCAGCCTTGGCCGCTACGCCCTCGGTCTCCTTCAGCTTCGCGAGATGACTGACGTGGTACTTCGCACCCGCCGCGAGCTGGGCCCGCAGCGCGGGGAACTTGCGGCTCAGGTTTGCGTAGAGCTGGGACAATTGAGTCACCTGGGTCGCCGCCACCGTGAGTGCCGCGACGACCGCCGGATCCACGGTCGGAGTCTCCTCGGCCGGGCCTTTCGAGGACGACGGCCCGCCGTTGACGGCACCCGGCGTACCGGACCCGGCGGCGGCGTCGTCCTTGCAACCGGTCAGCGCGACAGCGCCGGGTACGAGGACGGCGGTCACGACGGCGGCGCGTCGGGTCAGGCGGCGTTCGAGCACGCCGGAACGATACCCGGTGACGCGCCGACACCTGCCTGGGACGAGCCGGTGACCCGGATCATCGGACCGGCCGGATATGGTGGGCTACTGCCCTTGGCGCGACCGCCGGGGGCTGGAACGGGTGCACAACTGGAGAGAGAGGCAGGTCAACCTGTGAGCCGAAAGCCAGACCACACGGACACCACGAGCCTCGAGAACTTCCTGCGGCCGATCGTCGAGCAGTTCGGCTGCGACCTGGAGGAGGCGGACGTCACCCCGGCCGGCCGCCGCCGGTTGCTGCGCGTGCTCGTCGACCGCGACGGCGGGATCAGCCTCGACGACGTCGCGGACGTGACCCGGGCCATCTCCAAGGCGCTCGACGCCGACGACATCATGGGCGACGGCGCGTACACCCTGGAGGTCTCGAGCCCCGGCGTCGACCGCCCGCTGACCCTGCCCCGGCACTGGCGCCGCAACGTGAAGCGCCTGGTCGCCGTCACGCTGAACTCGGGCGCCAAGGTGACCGGCCGGATCAAGTCCGCCTCCGACGAGGCGGCCGAGCTGGACGTGAACGGCAAGGCGCGCACCGTCGCGTACGCCGACGTGGCCAAGGCCAAGGTCCAGATCGAGTTCAACCGGGTTGCCGGCAACGACACTGAGACACCTGCCGACGGCACGGTGGAGGAGAACTGACATGGACATCGACATGGCCGTACTGCGGTCGCTCGAACGGGAGAAGGACATCGCCCTCGAGGTCGTCGTCGAGGCGATCGAGGCGGCGCTGCTGGTCGCGTACCACCGGACCGAGGGAGCCCAGCAGCACGCCCGGGTCGAGCTGGACCGCAAGACCGGGCACGTGACCGTGTACGCGCGCGAGCTGGCCGAGGACGGCACGCCGGCCCGCGAGTACGACGACACCCCGGCCGACTTCGGCCGGATCGCGGCCACCACGGCCAAGCAGATCATCCTGCAGCGGCTGCGCGACGCCGAGGACGAGGTCCGGTACGGCGAGTTCTCCGGCAAGGAGGGCGACATCGTCTCCGGCGTCGTCCAGCAGGGCCGCGACCCGCGCTCGGTGATGGTCGACCTCGGCAAGATCGAGGCCGTGCTGCCGGCCCCCGAGCAGGTGCCGGGGGAGAAGTACGAGCACGGCTCCCGCCTGCGGGTGTACGTCGTCGGCGTCCGGAAGGGTTTCAAGGGCCCGCAGATCACGGTCAGCCGGACCCACCCGAACCTGGTCAAGAAGCTGTTCGCGCTCGAGGTCCCGGAGATCGCCGACGGAACCGTCGAGATCACCGCGATCGCGCGCGAGGCCGGCCACCGGACCAAGATCGCCGTCCGGACGCTGAACCCGTCGGTGAACGGCAAGGGCGCCTGCATCGGGCCGATGGGGCAGCGGGTGCGCAACATCATGCACGAGCTGCACGGCGAGAAGATCGACATCATCGACCACAGCGACGACCCGGCGACGTTCGTCGGGAATGCGCTGTCCCCGGCGCAGGTTACGTCTGTCGAGGTGGTCGACGCGGCGGCCCGTGCCGCGCGCGTCGTCGTCCCCGACTACCAGCTGTCGCTGGCGATCGGCAAGGAAGGGCAGAACGCCCGCCTCGCGGCCCGGCTCACCGGCTGGCGGATCGACATCCGGCCGGATACCGATGTGACGCCTGAGACCAAGTTGGTAGACTGATCTCTCGGTCCGTCGACTGAGTCGCAACCACACCCTGAGGAAGAAGTGACAGACGCGCGTCCTGGCAAGGTTCAGGAGCGCACCTGTATCGGGTGCCGGAAGCGGTCCAGCCCGGTTGACCTGCTGCGGATGACGGTGTCCGGAGGACCAGGAAGTCTCACGGTCCTCCCGGATCCCGCGCATCGGGCACCTGGCCGCGGGGCGCACCTGCACCCCACGACCGAGTGCTTCGAGCTCGCCGTCCGGCGCAAGGCGTTCCCACGGGCCTTCAAGGTCCCGGGACCGCTCGACGTGACTGGGCTGCGCGAGTACGTCGCACACCGTGATAATCAAGATGTACGCACGATCTGACCGGATCGTGTGACCGACATGAAGGCGGGTCATCGACTCATGACCACTCGATGAGTGTCGAACGATGAGTGCAATGCGATGAGCATGTACGTCAACTAACGGTCCGCGCCCCAGGCTCGGACCAGAGGGAGAGTAGTGGCAAAGGTCCGGGTCTACGAGCTCGCGAAAGAGCTCGGAGTTACCAGCAAGGTCGTTCTGACCAGGCTGAACGACATGGGAGAGTTCGTCCGATCGGCGTCCTCGACGATCGAGGCACCCGTCGTACGACGGTTGGCGGAGGAGTTCGAGAAGAACCCGCCGAAGAAGCGCGCGGCCAAGAAGGCCGCCGCAAGCACGTCTGCCGCGCCGCAGGCGACCGCACCGGTCGCGCCTGCCGCTCCGGCACAGAAGCCGGCGCAGCCGGCCACCCCGAAGGCTCCAGCGGAGCGCCCCGCGCCTGTCGCCGAGTCGGCTCCTGCTCCGGCGGCCGAAGCTCCGGCTCCGGTGCGGGCCGAGTCCACGCCGGTGGCCGAGTCCGCGCCGGCAGCTCAGTCTGCCCCGGCGAAGGCCGCTCCGGCTCCGGGCGCCCGTCCGGGGCCGCGTCCGGGCCCGAAGCCGGGTCCGCGCCAGTCCGCGCCGGTCGAGGCCGCTCCGGCCGAGGCCGCACCGGTCGCCGAAGCTCCGGCGGCGAAGGCCGAGACCCCGGCGTCCCCGGCGACCCCGTCGTTCGAGGCTCCGGCCGCCGCGGCATCGCAGTCGGCTCCGGAAGCCCCGGCGCCTGCCCCCCGTCGTTCGGGTGGCGACTCCGCGGTTCGTCCGGGTCCGCGTCCGGCGACTCCGGGCGCTCCGCGTCCGGGTGGCCAGGGCGGCGCTCCGCGTCCGGGTGGTCAGGGTTCTGCTCCGCGTCCGGGTGCGCCCCGTCCGGGTGCCCCGCGTCCCGGTGCGCCCCGTCAGGGCGGCCAGGGCGGCGGTCCGCGTCCGGGTGCTCCGCGTCCGGGCAACAACCCGTTCAGCTCGACCCAGGGCATGCAGCGCGGTGGCGCGCGTCCGGGCCAGGGCGGCGGCGGTTCCGACCGGCAGGGCGCTCCGAGCCCGGCCGGGATGGCCCCGCGCCCGCCGCAGGGCCGTGGCGGCGACGACCGCAACCGCGGTGGTAACGACCGGCCGCGCCCGAGTGGCGTGCCCGGCGCTCCGCGCCCCAACCCGGCGATGATGCCGAAGTCTTCTGCCGGCACGTTCACCGGCCGCCCGAGCGGTCCTGGTGGCGGCGGTGGCGGTGGCCGCGGCGGAGGCGGCGGTCGTCCCGGCGGCGGTCCCGGTGCGGGTCCGCGCGGTGGTGGCGGCGGCGCCGGCGGCGGCTTCCGTCCGGGTGGCGGCCCCAGCGGCCCGCCCGGTGGCGGCGGTGGCCGTCCGGGCCCGGGCAACCGGGGTCGTGGCGGGACACAGGGCGCCTTCGGTCGTCCGGGTGGTCCGGCCCGTCGTGGCCGCAAGTCGAAGCGCGCGAAGCGCCAGGAATTCGACAACATGCAGGCCCCGGCGGTCGGCGGCGTCCGCGTCAAGCACGGTGACGGCGAGGTCGTGCGGCTTCCTGCCGGCGCGTCGCTGACGGACTTCGCCGAGAAGGTCGGAGTCGACCCGGCGTCGCTCGTCCAGGTGCTGTTCCACCTCGGCGAGATGGTGACCGCGACCCAGTCGGTCAACGAGGAGACGCTGGAACTGCTCGGCACCGAGCTGAACTACGACGTCCAGCTGGTCTCGCCCGAGGACGAGGACCGCGAGCTGCTGCAGTCGTTCGACATCGACTTCGGTTCCGACGAGGGCGACGAGGACGACTTGGCGCCGCGGCCGCCGGTGGTGACCGTGATGGGTCACGTCGACCACGGTAAGACCAAGCTGCTGGACGCGATCCGGATGGCGAACGTCGTTGCCAAGGAAGCCGGCGGTATCACGCAGCACATCGGTGCGTACCAGGTGACGACCGAGGTGGACGGCGAGCAGCGGGCCATCACCTTCGTCGACACCCCGGGTCACGAGGCGTTCACCGCCATGCGTGCCCGTGGTGCGCAGGCCACCGACATCGTCATCCTGGTGGTCGCGGCCGACGACGGCGTGATGCCGCAGACGATCGAGGCGCTGAACCACGCCCGGGCGGCGAACGTCCCGATCGTGGTCGCGGTGAACAAGATCGACGTCCCGAGTGCGGACCCGGCCAAGGTGCGCGGTCAGCTGACCGAGTACGGCCTGGTGCCGGAGGAGTACGGCGGCGACACGATGTTCGTCGACGTCTCGGCGAAGTCCCGGATCAACATCGACGGGCTGCTCGAAGGTGTCGTGCTGACCGCGGACGCGGCGCTCGACCTGCGGGCCAACCCGAAGATGCACGCCGAGGGCATCGCGATCGAGGCGAACCTCGACAAGGGCCGTGGTCCGGTGGCGACCGTGCTGGTGCAGCGCGGCACGCTCCGGGTCGGCGACTCGATGGTGGTCGGTCCGGCGTACGGCCGGGTCCGGGCCATGCTCGACGAGCACGGCAACAACGTCGAGGAGGCGACCCCGTCGCGTCCGGTCCTGGTGCTCGGTCTGACCGCGGTACCGGGTGCGGGCGACAAGTTCCTGGTCGTCGACGACGACCGCCGGGCCCGGCAGATCGCCGAGAAGCGAGAAGCCCGTGCCCGCGCGGCCGCCAACGCCAAGCGTCGCGCCCGCCGTACCCTCGAGGACTTCATGGCCTCGATGGAGAAGGGCGAGACCCAGGAGCTGCTGCTGATCCTCAAGGGCGACGTGTCCGGTTCGGTCGAGGCGCTGGAAGACGCGCTGGTCCGGATCGAGGTCGGCGACGAGGTGTCCTTGCGGATCATCGACCGCGGTGTCGGTGCGATCAACGAGAACGACGTCAACCTGGCCATCGCGTCGAACGCCGTCATCATCGGCTTCAACGTGCGGCCGGCGGGCAAGGCCGGTGACCTGGCCGAGCGCGAGGGCGTGGATGTCCGGTACTACTCGGTCATCTACTCGGCGATCGACGACATCGAGGCCGCCCTGAAGGGCATGCTCAAGCCGATCTACGAGGAGGCCACCCTCGGCCAGGCCGAGATCCGGGAGATCTTCCGCTCCTCGAAGGTGGGCAACATCGCCGGTTGCTGGGTGACCAGTGGGCTGATCCGCCGCAACGCCAAGGTCCGGTTGATCCGGGACGGCGCGGTGGTCGTCGACAACACCGAGCTGTCGTCGCTGAAGAGGTTCAAGGACGACGCGTCCGAGGTCCGCGAGGGCTTCGAGTGCGGTCTGACCATCAACAACTTCAACGACATCAAGATCGGTGACGTCGTCGAGGCGTTCGAGCTCCGCGAGAAGCCGCGCAGCTGATAGTTCGGTGACGGCCCGGGCCGGGAGGTCCGGGCCGTCGGAGTAACGTCCGGGGAGCCTGTAGCACACAGCGTCTCCCCGGACGTACTCATGAATGAGGGAGTGAGCCCTGATGGGTGAAGCAAGGGCGAAGCAGCTGGCCGACCGGATCCAGGTGCTCGTCGCGGAGCTGCTCGAGCGCCGGGTCAAGGACCCGCGGCTGGGCTTCGTCACGGTGACGGATGCCCGGCTGACCGGTGACCTGCGCGAGGCCAGCATCTTCTACACGGTGTACGGCGACGAGCAGGCCCGCGCGTCCACCGCGGCCGCGCTGGAGTCCGCCCGCGGCCTGATCCGCAGCGAGGTCGGCAAGGCGCTCGGGTTGCGGCACACCCCGAGCGTGGCGTTCTTCCTGGACGCCGTACCGGAGAACGCCGGGCAGATCGAGGAGCTGCTGGCCAAGGCCCGCGAGGCCGATGCCGAGGTGGCCAAGGCCGCCGCGGGTGCCAAGCCGGCCGGCGAGGCCGATCCGTACAAGCAGCCGCGTCACGACGACGAGGACGACGAGGACTGAGTGGCTGACTTCACCCCGGCCTCCGACGGGATCGTCGTCGTCGACAAGCCGGGTGGATTGACCTCGCACACCGTCGTCGCCCGGATCCGCCGGTTGGCGGGCACCCGCAAGGTGGGTCACGCCGGCACGTTGGACCCGATGGCGACCGGCGTACTGGTCGTCGGCCTCAACCGCGCCACCCGGCTGCTCGGTCATCTCCAGCTGGCGGACAAGTCGTACGACGCGACGATCCGCCTCGGCGCGACCACGACCACGGACGACGCCGAGGGCGAAGTCGTGTCGACGTTCCCGGTCGACGGAGTGACCGCCGAGGCCATCTCGGCTGCGGTCGACGGGTTCCGCGGGGAGATCTCGCAGGTGCCGTCGAAGGTCTCCGCGATCAAGGTCGACGGCAAGCGTGCGTACGAACGCGTCCGGGCCGGCGAGGAGGTCGCGCTCAAGGCCCGCGCGGTCACGGTCTCGCGGTACGACATCCTCGACGTCCGGGTCGGCGCCGACGCGATCGACGTCGACGTGTCGGTCGACTGCTCCAGCGGCACCTACATCCGGGCGCTGGCCCGTGACCTGGGCGCCGAGCTCGGCGTCGGCGGTCATCTGACCGCGCTGCGCCGGACCCGGGTGGGCTCGTTCGGCATCGAGGCCGCCCACAGCCTGGAGTCGCTGGCCGAGTCCTTCGACTGGCTGCCGATCGCGGACGTTGCCGCTGGCACCTTCCCGCGGTACGACGCCGACGAGTCACAGACGGCAGCCATCCGTACCGGCCGCCCGCTGCCGGGCCTCGACCTCGACCCCGGCCAGACCGCCATGTTCGACCCCACCGGCACCTTCCTCGCCCTGTACGAGCCCCACGGCCCGATCGCGAAACCCACCGCCGTCTTCGTCAGCTGAGAACTGTCGGCGCGGTCCCGTAGCGTGCTGAAGCATGAAAAACGGATTCGTGATGGCGTACGGCGACGCACGCGATGCCGCTGAGCTGGCGGTGATCGCCGAGGACAACGGGTGGGACGGGTTCTTCGTCTGGGAGTCGATCTGGGGGATCGACGCCTGGGTGATGCTCGGCGCCGCGGCGATGACGACCCGGCAGATCCGGCTCGGCACGATGCTCACACCGGTGCCACGGCGAAAACCGTGGGATCTCGCGGGACAGGTCTCGACCGTGGACAACCTCAGCAACGGGCGGGTGATCCTCGCGGCCGGTCTGGGCGTCACCGGGGACGACCGGTTCTGGTTGTTCGAGGACGACCCGGGCCGGAAGGTGCGCGCCGAGCTGATGGACGAGACGCTGGAGATGCTGCCGCACCTGTGGCGCGACGAACCCTTCGAATACTCCGGCAAGCACTACCGGGCCAGGAAGCTCCCGGACCTGAATCCACCCGCGCCACCGCCTCCGGTGCAGCAGCCCCGGGTGCCGATCTGGATGGTCGGCGGCTGGCCGCGACCGAAGTCGATGCGCCGAGCCGCGCTCCAGGACGGCTGGCTGCCGAACTACGCACCGATCCGCCGGCCGACTGACGAGCCGGCCGAGTTGACGCCGGAGCTGCTGGCAGAGGGCATCGCCTGGATCCGCCGGGAGCGCGCCGCGCACGACCTGACCATGGACGGCTACGACGTCGTCGCCGAAGGCAACACAAGCGCTGACGATCCGGCCGCCGCCGCTGACACCGTCCGTCCGTGGTTCGAGGCAGGCGCCACCTGGTGGATTGACGCGGACTGGTCGTCGATGGATCGCGACGCCGTCCGGCAAGCCGCCGAGCGCAGGCTCAAAGCCGGACCGCCACGCGTCGACTGAGCAGCCTCGACTCAGCACGTACGCTGGAGTGGTGCGTTCTCGTCCGACCTTGGCATGGGCCCCTGGGCCTGAGGTGCTGGCATTGGAGCCCGGGTCGACGGACATCGGGCCGGTCGCGCAGACCGTGGCCGCCGGCGGAGTCGTCGTACTGAGCGGAGCCGGCATCTCCACCGAGTCCGGCATCCCGGACTACCGCGGCGAGAGCGGCAGCCTGCGGACGCACACCCCGATGACGTACGGCGACTTCGTGGCGAGCGAATCCGGGCGACAGCGGTACTGGGCGCGCAGCCACCTCGGCTGGCGCACGATCGCCCGCGCCGCCCCGAACGACGGCCACCGGGCGGTCGCCGCACTCCAGGCCCGTGGCTTCCTCAGCGGCGTCATCACCCAGAACGTCGACGGCCTCCACCAGGCGGCCGGCGCCCGCGACGTGATCGAACTGCACGGCAACCTCGACCGCGTCATCTGCCTGAGCTGCGGTACGACGTCGGCCCGCGAGGCCCTGGACCGCCGGCTGAAGGACGCGAACCCGGACTTCGAGGCCGAGGTCACCAGGATCAACCCCGACGGCGACGCGGAGCTCCCGGCCGAGGCGGTCGGGACGTTCCGGCTGGTCGACTGCACCAACTGCGGCGGCGTCCTCAAACCTGATGTCGTCTTCTTCGGCGAGAACGTGCCCAGGCCTCGCGTCGAGCGCTGCTACCGGCTGATCGACGACGCGAACGCCGTCCTCGTCCTGGGCTCGTCCCTCACGGTGATGTCGGGTTTCCGCTTCGTCCGGCACGCGGCCAAGTCGGGGAAGCCGGTGCTGATCATCAACCAGGGCCTGACCCGCGGCGACCCGTACGCGGCCCAGCGGGTCAACCTGCCGCTGGGACAAGCGTTGACAGAACTGCTGGAAGAAACCACCGGGCCGAGCCACGCGTGAGGTGGCCCGGCCCGGAGTCCGCAGTACGGATTGGAAAGGGTCAGCGTTGCGCGCTGGTCCGTACGCGGTTCAGGGAGGCCTCGAGGGCCTGGGGAGACGCTGCTGCTTCCTTCGCCAGGGTGCGCGCCTTGGCGGCCCACGTGGCCTGCTCGGTCGCGGTCACCGTGGCGGGCGCACCGGTCAGCGTCTTGTAGGTGAGGGCGGCCATACCGGCTTCGCCCTCGTAGCGCGGGTGGTAGTTGAAGGCCCGGAGCAGGTTGATGTCCTTGCCCTGGATCCACGCCTGCCCGTCCGGCGCGCAGGCGTCGTGTCCGGTCGACGGCCCGAAGGTGTCGACGTACGTCGCTCCGCCCGCCGCGGCAGCGTTGGAGACGGCCGCGTTCAATGCCTGCTCGATCGAGTACAGGTAGGTGTAGTCGCCGTCCGCGAACGGCAGCACCGACGGGCAGGTGCCATGCTCGGGCGCGATCTTCGGGTAGCCGATCAGCAGGATCTTCGCCTTCGGGGAGCGCGCTTTGATGCCCTGGACAACGACCGCGATCCGGGTCTGGGTCTGGGCGATCTTGGCCCGCAGCGTGTCCACGCCGTCGACCGTGAAGTGCGCCTTGCACGGCGCGCCGGTGGGGTCCGAGGCTCGCAGCCCGGGGCAGGTGTCGATGATGCTGCCGAACACGCCGAAGTCGTTCCCGCCGATGCCGACCGTCACAAGGTCCGTGTCCGGGGTCAGGGCGTCGAACTGCGGTGCGGCCGTGCCGAGCACGGTGCTCTGCGGCTGCAGCATGTTGGTCGTGTCGGCGCCGCCGCAGCTCACATCGGTCAGCGGCACGTGCAGCGCGGCCGCGAGCAGCTTCGGATAGTTGTTGTACGACCGGACGCAGCCGAGCGACAGCAGGTCCGGCAGCGGCACGAACGGCGCCGAGGTGTACGAGTCGCCGAGCGCGACGTAGTGCGTGAAGCGCGGCGCGGCCGAGGCGGCAACCGGAATGGCAACCGGAATGCTGCCGAGCAGCACGAACGCCGTGCAGGCAGCAAGCAGACGACGTAGCTTCACGAGACCTCCCCAGGACTCACCAGTGCCCACCGGTGTGCGCCGCCCACCTTAAGTTGAGTTACCGCACGATTACAAGGGGTGATCTGCGGGCCGGTGGGACGGAACCGGGGCGACCATGGAATCCTGCTGCCATGCGTGTCTGGCACGGATTGGACCAGGTGAGCCCGGATTTCGGGCCGACGGTCGTCACGATCGGCAACTTCGACGGTGTGCACCGCGGTCACCAGGAGGTGCTCGCGCACGCCAAGGCGCGGGCCGCCGAGCTGGGCGGCCTGCCGGTCGTCGCGCTCACCTTCGACCCGCACCCGATGCGGGTACTGCGGCCCGACCACGCGCCGCTGATGCTCAGCGAGCCCGAGCAGCGCGCCGAGCTGCTCGGCCGGCACGGCGCCGACGCGGTGCTGATCCTCCCGTTCACCAAGGAGGTGTCGGGCTGGCCGCCGGAGGAGTTCATCGACCGGGTGCTGGTCACCGCGCTGCACGCGAAAGCGGTCGTGGTCGGTGAGAACTTCCGCTTCGGCCACAAGGCGGCCGGACACGTCGACACGCTCGTCCAGGCGGGCGCGCAGTACGGCTTCCAGGTCGAGGGACTGAGTCTGGCGGGGGAGCAGCAGCCGTGGTCGTCGACGTACGTGCGTCAGCAGCTCGCCGACGGTGACGTCGAGGCGGCCGCGGAGGCGCTGGGCCGGCCGTTCCGGGTCACCGGTGTGGTCATCGAGGGCGACAAGCGCGGCCGTGAGCTCGGCTACCCGACCGCCAACATCCCGGCCGACCCGGGTTCCGCGGTGCCGCAGGACGGCGTGTACGCCGGGTGGCTGACGGTACTGACACCGGCGCCCGGCGCTCCGGCGTACCCGGACCCGCTGCCCGCGGCGATCAGCGTCGGCAGCAACCCGACCTTCGACGGCGTCGACCGCCGCGTCGAGTCGTACGTGCTGGACCGCGACGACCTCGAGCTGTACGGCGCGAACGTCGCGATCGACTTCGTGGCCCGGCTGCGCGGCACGCAGATCCGCTTCGACACGATCGACGACCTGCTGGTCCAGATGAAGGCCGACGTCGACGGCGCCCGCACCCTGCTGGCCAGGGATTAGGGTGACGCGTCCACGGACTGATACGCTGGCTGCTGCCGTCTGAACGGCCGCGGACAGAGAGTGCTCGGGTGAAGAATGCCCCGGTGCGCCGCGCAACGGGAAATCGAGAGGAAACCTGTGTCATCTGTTGATGCCGCAACGAAGAAGAAGATCATGGGTGAGTACGCCCTGACCGAGGGTGACACCGGGTCCCCCGAGGTCCAGGTCGCGCTGCTGACGCACCGCATCGCACACCTCACCGAGCACCTGAAGGAGCACAAGCACGACCACCACAGCCGTCGTGGCCTGCTGCTGCTCGTCGGCCAGCGCCGCCGGCTGCTGAACTACCTGGCGAAGAAGGACATCAACCGCTACCGGTCCTTGATCGAGCGGCTCGGCCTTCGCCGATGACCTCGCGAGGAGCGGCCCCCGAAACCTGGGTGGCCGCTCCTGGCGTATCCGCGCCCTGATATGACGGGGACGCGGGCCTACAACTGAATACCGGAGCAAGACGTACGAGGCGACGCGAAGCGCGTGGCGGGAGGACGACCGGTCCTCGGTAGTGGCTTTCGGAAGGTAGCTTCCGCGGGCCTCGATCGAAGACCGGCACCCCGGCAGCTCGCGCCTCGCAGTCGTCACACTGTGAGAGAGGGGTATCCCGTGTCGGGATCCACAAGTGCGCCCATGGAGGGCGCCGAATTCGCTGAGGCCGTCATCGACAACGGCAGCTTCGGCACCCGCACCATCCGCTTCGAGACGGGCCGGCTGGCCCAGCAGGCCGCGGGCTCCGCGGCTGCCTACCTCGACGGCGACACGATGGTGCTGTCGGCCACCACGGCCAGCAAGAAGCCCAAGGACCAGTTCGACTTCTTCCCGCTGACGGTGGACGTCGAGGAGCGGATGTACGCCGCGGGCCGGATCCCCGGCTCGTTCTTCCGCCGCGAGGGCCGCCCGTCCGAAGAGGCGATCCTGACCTGCCGGCTGATCGACCGCCCGCTGCGGCCGTCGTTCGTGTCCGGCCTGCGGAACGAGATCCAGGTCGTCATCACGGTCCTGGCGCTGAACCCGGACAAGCTGTACGACGTGCTCGCGATCAACGCGGCCTCGATGTCGACCCAGCTGGCCGGCCTGCCGTTCTCCGGCCCGATCGGCGGCGTCCGCGTCGCGCTGATCGAGGGCCAGTGGGTGGCGTTCCCGACCCACACCGAGCTCGAGGACGCGGTCTTCGACATGGTGGTCGCGGGCCGGGTCACCGAGACCGGCGACGTTGCGATCATGATGGTCGAGGCCGAGTCGACCCCGGGCACCTTCGACAAGGTCGCCGCGGGCGTCCAGGCGCCGACCGAGGAGATCGTGGCCCAGGGCCTCGAGGCCTCCAAGGCGTTCATCAAGACCCTGGTCGAGGCGCAGGCCGACCTCGCCGCCCGGGCCGCGAAGCCGACCGGCGAGTTCCCGGTCTTCCCGGACTACGCCGACGACGCGTTCGCCGCGGTCGAGGCCTCGGCGAGCGAGGAGCTCGCCCAGGCGCTGACGATCGCCGGCAAGCACGAGCGTGACGACGCCACCGACGCGGTCAAGGCCGCGACCGTGGACAAGCTGGCCGCCGACTTCGAGGGCCGCGAGAAGGAGCTGTCCGCAGCCTTCCGCTCGCTGACCAAGAAGCTGGTCCGGCAGCGGGTGCTCAAGGACAAGATCCGCATCGACGGCCGCGGGCTGGCCGACATCCGGCCGCTCAAGGCGCAGGTGCGGGTGCTCCCGCGCGTGCACGGCTCGGCGCTGTTCGAGCGCGGCGAGACCCAGATCCTGGGTGTCACCACGCTGAACATGCTCCGGATGGAGCAGCAGCTGGACACGCTCTCCCCGGAGACCCGCAAGCGCTACATGCACAACTACAACTTCCCGCCGTACTCGACCGGTGAGACCGGCCGGGTGGGTTCGCCGAAGCGCCGCGAGATCGGTCACGGCGCGCTGGCCGAGCGGGCCCTGGTGCCGGTGCTGCCGTCGCGCGAGGACTTCCCGTACGCGCTGCGTCAGGTGTCCGAGGCGATCGGCTCGAACGGCTCGACCTCGATGGGTTCGGTCTGCGCCTCGACGCTGTCGCTGCTGTCGGCCGGTGTGCCGCTGAAGGCGCCGGTCGCCGGTATCGCGATGGGCCTGATCTCGGGCGAGATCGACGGCGAGACGCAGTACGTCGCGCTGACCGACATCCTGGGCGCGGAGGACGCGTTCGGCGACATGGACTTCAAGGTCGCCGGTACGAAGGACTTCGTCACCGCGCTGCAGCTGGACACCAAGCTGGACGGCATCCCGGCCAGCGTGCTGGCCGGTGCGCTGACCCAGGCCAAGGACGCCCGCCTGACGATCCTGGACGTGATGGCCAAGGCCATCGACGCGCCGGGTGAGATGAGCGAGTTCGCCCCGCGGGTCATCTCGGTGAAGGTCCCGGTCGACAAGATCGGCGAGGTCATCGGCCCGAAGGGCAAGATGATCAACCAGATCACCGAGGACACCGGCGCCGACATCTCGATCGAGGACGACGGCACCGTGTACATCGGCGCGACCGACGGTCCGTCGGCCGAGGCCGCCCGGGCCGCGATCAACGCGATCGCGAACCCGACGATGCCGGAGAAGGGCGAGCGCTACCTGGGCACGGTCGTGAAGACGACCAACTTCGGTGCGTTCATCAGCCTGCTGCCGGGCAAGGACGGCCTGCTGCACATCAGCAAGCTGCGTCCGCTGGCCGGCGGCAAGCGGGTCGAGGCCGTCGAGGACGTGCTCTCGGTCGGCCAGAAGCTGCAGGTCGAGATCGCCGAGATCGACGACCGCGGCAAGCTCTCGCTGATCCCGGTGATCGAGGGCGACGAGAAGAAGGACGACGAGAAGAAGGCCGAGTCCGCGGCCGAGTGACTCGTGCGATCACCAGCACACTGCTGAGCCCGGAGGCGGGCGGTCCGGTCAAACGGACCGTCCTGCCCTCCGGGCTTCGTGTGCTGTCCCAGTCCGTCCCAGGCTTCCGATCGGTGACGTTCGGACTCTGGGTCGGCGTCGGCTCCCGGGACGAACCAGTTCAGCTGGCCGGCGCCACACACTTCCTCGAGCACCTGCTGTTCAAGGGCACCGAGCGCCGTGACGCGCTGGAGATCTCGGCCGCGATCGACGCGGTCGGCGGTGAGATGAACGCGTTCACCGGCAAGGAGTACACCTGCTACTACTCGCGGGTGCTCGACTCCGACCTGCCGCTCGCGGTCGACGTCATCTGCGACATGATCACCTCCGCCACGCTGACCGGCGCGGACGTGGAGAGCGAGCGCGACGTCATCGACGAAGAGATCGCGATGCACGCCGACGAGACGTCGGACCACATCCACGACCTGTTCGCCGAGCAGCTGTGGGGCAAGTCCCCGCTGGGCCGTTCGATCACCGGTACGCCGGAATCGGTGGCCGGCCTGTCCCGTCAGCAGGTCGTCGGCTGGTACCGGCGGCGCTACAAGCCGTCGAACATCGTGGTCTCGGTCGCCGGCAACGTCGACCACACCGAGGTCGTCCGCCTGGTACGCAAGGCGTTCGAGCGTCATTGGGTCACTGCCGAGGCTGAGCCGGTCGCGATCCGGCGCGGTCCCGCCAAGCGCGTCCCGACGTACGGCGGTGTGCAGGTGCACCATCGCGACGTCGAGCAGGCTCATCTGGTGCTCGGTATGCCCGGCCTGGTCCGGAGCGACGAGCGCCGCTACATCGCCGGCGTGCTGCACGGGATCGTCGGCGGCGGGATGTCGTCGCGGCTGTTCCAGGAAGTGCGGGAGAAGCGCGGCCTGGCCTACTCGGTGTTCACGTTCGGCTCGGCGTACGCCGACTCCGGCATGGTCGGCGTGTACGCCGGGTGCCTGCCGAAGAAGGCCCCCGAGGTGCTCGACGTGATCCGCGGCGAGCTCGAGTCGATTGCCCGCGGCAACATCACGCCGGACGAGCTGCTCCGCGGCAAGGGGCAGATGCGCGGCTCGGTGGTGATGGGCCTCGAGGACACCGGCGCCAAGATGACCCGCATCGCCAAGGCGGAGCTGGTCTACGGCGAACTGCCCACGGTCGACGAGATCCTGCACCGCATCGACTCGGTCACCCTCGACGACGTCACCGCGCTGGCCGCCGAGCTGTACGCCGGCACCCCCGCCCTGACCGTGATGGGCCCGTTCGACGAAGACACCACCGCCTTCACCGTCTGAGGTCCTGGTGGCAGACTGACAGATGGCCTGGGGGAGGCTTGGGGGCAGGTCATGGGCACGGTCGAGGACTTCCGGGGTGAGCTGATCCATCCGGGCGATCCGTCGTACGACGAGTACCGCAAGGTGTGGAACGGGTCGATCGATCGTCGGCCCGGGGTGATCGCACGGTGTACCGGGGTCGCCGATATTCGGAGTGCGCTCGCCTACGCCCGTCGTACCGGCGGGCCGGTCGCGGTCCGGGGCGGTGGGCACAGCTTCCCGGGCCACTCCACGTGTGACGGCGGGATCGTGGTTGATCTGAGCCTGCTGAAGGGGATCCGCGTCGATCCGGTACGGCGTACGGCTCGCGCGCAGGCCGGCGTCCTGCTGGGGGAGCTCGATCGGGAGACGCAGGAGTTCGGGCTGGCCACGCCGGCCGGGATCGTCACGCATACGGGTCTGCCGGGGCTGACGCTCGGCGGCGGGATCGGCTGGCTGATGCGGAAGTACGGGCTGACGATCGACAACCTGCTCTCGGTCGACGTTGTCACGGCAGACGGCGAGCTGCTGACAGCGAGCGCGGACATCAACGCCGAGCTGTTCTGGGGCATCCGGGGCGGTGGCGGGAACTTCGGCATCGTCACCGAGTTCGAGTTCCAGCTCCACCCGGTCGGCCCGACGGTGTACGCCGGGATCGTCGCCTGGCCGATGGACCAGTCTCCGGAGGTACTGCGCTTCTACCGCGACTGGATCGCCGAGGTGCCGGACGAGCTGACCACCGCGGTCGTGCACCGGTGTCTGCCCTCTCTGCCGACGATCCCGTCCGAGCTCCACGCCCGGCCGGCCGTCGTCGTGGTCGTGAGCTACGCCGGATCCGTCGAGGACGGGGAGCGAGTGGTTGCCCCGCTGAAGGCGTTCGCGCCGCCGATGCTGGATCTGTGCACCGCCCGTCCGTTCTTGAGCCTCCAGTCGATGCTCGACCCGAGCTTCCCGCGCGGGCGCTGGTACTACACCCGCGCGTGCGACGTCGACGAGCTGACCGACGAGGTGATCGACATCGCAGTCGAGCGCGGGCAGGCGATCGACTCGCCGTACTCGCTGTTCCCGATCTTCCATCTCGGCGGCGCGATCGCGCGCGTCGACCCGGACAGCACGGCGTACGGCGGTCGCTCGCACGGGCACGCGTTCAACTTCGTTGGTGCGACCCTCGGTCCGGACGGCTTCGACGCGCAGCGCGCATGGGTCCGGGAGTCGTCGCGGGCGCTGGAGCCGCACCAGGCAGGTGTCTACGTCAACTTCCTCACCGACGAGGGCACCGATCGGATCCGCTCGGCGTACGGCGCGACGACGTACGACCGGCTGCAGGCGCTCAAGCAGAAGTACGACCCTGGAAACCTCTTCCATCTGAATCAGAACATCCCGCCGAACTGAGCCGGATCGGCAGCGTCTGGTAGCCACGCAGTACGAGGCGATCGCGGCGGGTGGCCGGGCCGGCCGGCGAGATCGTCGGGAAGCGGTCGAGCAGGCGGGCGAAGGCTGTCGTCGCCTCGAGGCGGGCCAGGCTGTTGCCCAGGCAGATGTGCGCGCCGGCGCCGAAACTCAGCGGCTTGTTGTCGGCACGCGCCGGATCGAAGCGATCAGGCTGCGGGAAACGTGCCGGATCGCGGTTCGCGGCACCGAGCAGCAGGATGAGATCGCTGCCTGCGGGTATCGAGACGTCCGCCGCCGACAGCCCGTCCGTGCGGGCAACGCGGGTCGTTACCTGAACGGGGGAGTCGTACCGCAGTACCTCCTCGACGAAGGCCGCGGGGTCTGAGCCGAGCTCCGGCTGGTCGAGCAGGATCGCGAGGCCGTTCCCGAGTAGGTCTGTCGTCGTCTCGAAGCCGGCCACGAGCAGCAGGATCAGGTTCGCGAGGAGCTCCTCGTCGGACAGCCGTCCGTCGTCCGCATCACGTGCGGCGACGAGCGCGCTGACCAGGCTGTCGGGCGCTGGATCGCGGATGAGGCCGACGAAGTACTCGCCCAGCTCCCGCGCCGCCGCGTCCGCGGCCTCGTCCGACGCCTCGGTGAGCTCCAGCGCCGCCGTCAGGTCGGACGCGAGCGGCCGGAAGCGGTCCCGCTCGGAGGCCGGTACGCCGAGCAGCTCGCAGATGACCGTGACCGGCAGCTGGAAAGCGAACCGGTCCATGAAGTCCACCGTCGTCGGGAGACTGTCGAGCAGATCGTCCACCGCGGCCTCGATCGCCGGTTGCAGGGCCGCGACGCGGCGAGGCGTGAAGACCTGCGAGATCAGCGACCGCATCCGCCCGTGATCCGGCGGGTTCGTCCGAAGGATCGATCGCTGCATCATCTCCAGCGCCGGCCGGCTCGACGGATCGGTCCGGATCCCGAAGCCGGGATTCCGCAGTACTTCGTTGACCGCCGTATAGCCGACGATCACGAAGACGGTGTCGGCGATCGGCAGCACCGGACCGAGGCGGTGCGCCTCGGCGTACAAGGGGAACGGGTCGGCCCGGCCTGCCGGTGACAGCAGGGACTCGATGAGGTTCATGCTCGCCGCCCGAGGAGGATGTAGCCGACGGCGTACACGGTCGCGCCGGCAACCTCGAAGATCTGGATCAGGCCGAACCTCGGACCCGACGTGAAGATGAACAGCCCGCCGAGCGTGTAGGCCAGCGCGCCGACGCCCAGCAGCACGCCGGTAAGCCGGAGCCGGTGCCGCAGGGTCCAGCCGAGCCAGAGATAGGCCAGCGGGAAGACGAGCAACGCCGGGAACACGATCAGCGCCGCCGGGGTGTCGAGATCTACAGGCTCGTGCACCATGCTCGGCGCGTACTCCGCCCGCACCGGGTTGTGCGAGCCGTCGAAGATGATCAGCGCGAACCAGAGCAGCGTGCCGACCAGCGCGGCGTACCAGGCGCCGAGGTCGCGGCGGCGGGCGACTTGGTTGCCCAGCGCAATCATGCTGGCCAGGCAGACGATCTGCAGCGCCAGGCCGGCCGCCTGGACGTCGTGGGTCAGCCCGTACCGCTCGCCGACGTTCGCGATGCTCCAACCGTCCCGGGCCGGGTGCAGCAGCGTCCCGAGCCAGAACACCGGCCCGCCGATGAACGCGGTCAGTCGTGCGGTGGTGCGGAGTTGCCGGCGCAGGCCGGTCGGCGCGGAAAGGGTCTCGGTCATCAGTGCTCCGATTTCACTAGAGTGTTGCTCTAGCGAATCACTAGTGGCTCGCTCTAGTCAACTGGTAACCTGTCGGCATGAGCGTGAGAGCGGAGAAGGCGCAGGCCAACCGGCAGCGGATGCGGACGGCCGCGCAGACCCTGTTCACCAGCCGGGGGTACTCCGCGACCTCGATGCAGGCGATCGCCGACGAAGCCGGGATGGCGGTGCAGACGCTGTACTTCACCTTCCGCACCAAGCGTGCGCTGCTCAGCGAGCTGCTCGACGTCGCGATCGCCGGTGACGACGAGCCGGTGCCGACGCTGGAGCGGCCCCGCGTGCTGGCCGCCATCGACAACCCTGATCCGGTCGCGCAGTTGCAGGAGCTGGCGGGCATCGCCCGCGAGATCTACGAGCGGGTCGCGCCGGTTCTCCAGGTCGTCGCGCATGCCGCGCCGGGGGATCCCGAGATCCATGAGCTGTGGATGACCAACAACGCCCAGCGGGCCGTGGTGATGGAGCGGTTCATCGCTGCCCTGGCCGGCAAGACGCCGCTGCGCGACGGCCTCGACGTCGCGATGGCGACCGATGTCGCGCTCGCTCTGCAGAGCCCGGAGATGTACCAGTTCTTCACGACCCGCCGGGGCTGGTCACCGGCCGGCTGGGAGCAGTGGACCGCGGACGCGCTCGTGACACAGCTGCTTCCGCCCCGATAGGGTCGGCCGCATCACCACGTGATCTGCCACTGGATCCCATCGAGCGGGCGGGGCCCGATTCGGGGATGACACGCATTTGACGGCTGCGGTGAGCGGCGCCGGACACCCGGCGCGGCCCCGGCCTGTCTGCGTGAAAGAGGATCCTCGTGCTGGACGCGTTCCGTACTGCCCGCGATTCGTTGGTCGATGCCGTCCGGGTGGCTCCCGGCTGGCTGGCCACGTACTGCGGATTGCAACTGGTGCTGGCTGTTCTGCCGGGTGCCCAGGTTGTGCTGATCCGGGCGCTGGTCGACGGCGGCGGGACCTGGGGGCCGCTGCTCGGGCTGACCTTCGTGGTCGGTGCGATGTATCCGCTGACCCAGGTGTCGAACATCGCCGGTCAGCGGATGATGCTGCACCTGCGGCTCGACTACCGCGTCGAGCTGGCGCGGGCCGCGGCGCGGCTGAGTCCGAGTCGGCTGGCTGAGCCCGACGTGGTCAGGGATCTCGAGGCCGGCCAAGCGGCGACGCATCCGATGAGCGACATCGCGGGGAAACCGGTGCAGGTGCTGAGCGCTGGTGTCACATCGGTGCTGCTGTGCATCACGATCGCGTCGATCAACCTGCTGTCCGGGCTTCTCGTGCTCGCTGCGCTGGCGCCGACCGTGCTCGCGTTCACGCTGATCTCGCGGATGGAGGCGAAGGGGTGGCCGCGCGTCGGCGAGCACGAGCGCGCGGCGGCGTATGCGACCGAACAGCTGATCCAGCAGCGCTCGGGCACGGAGCTCGCCGTGCTCGGATCCGGGTGGAAGGTCGCCGATCTGATCGCCGGTAGCCGGACGCAAGCGACGTACGTGCTCGATCGGATGATCAGGACCGCGATGAACTTCGAGCTGGCCGCAGCGGTGGTCACTGTGATGCTGTTCGGCGGAGCGCTGGTCGCCTTGGTCGGCGGTGGCGCGAACGGGGGAGCGGCTGCCGCGGCGGTTGCCGGCACGATCACTGGTCTCAACGCGATCCGCCAGTGCGGGTACGCGTTCGGCAGCATCGTCACCGCGGCCCCACAAGCCTTGATCTACAGGCGTTTCGTCCACAGCGTGCCGCCCGCCGAACGCCAGGCCGTCGTAGCGCAGGTCGAGTCTGTCGCCCTCGAGCACGTCAGCTTCAGGTACGGCGACGTGCCCGTACTGCGCGACGTCAGCATCGAGGCGCGCCGTGGCGAACTCGTCGCGCTGGTCGGCGTCAACGGCGCGGGGAAGTCGACCGCCATCAACCTGCTCGTCGGCAGTCTGACCCCGGACTGCGGACAGGTGCTGATCGACGGCAAGGACGCGGCAAACCTGACCGAGGCGGAGCGGCTCGCGTACTTCGGCCTGCTGGTGCAGGAATTCGGCCGCTTCGAGTTCAGCCTCCGCGATGCGGTTGCCCTCGGTTCGCCCGATCCGGTCAACGACGAAGCAGTGCGGACCGCCCTCGCGGACACGTTCGCCGCCGGGCTGCCGCTCAACACCCAGCTGGGTCAGCAGTGGGGTGGGACCGGGATCTCCGGTGGTCAATGGCAACGACTCGCGCTGTCCCGGATCCGGCTGCGTGCTGCGGGTGTCTGGATCCTGGACGAACCGACGTCGGCGATCGACGCGGAGGCAGAGCGCGAGATCTTCGCGGAACTTCGCCGTACGAAGGAAGAACGGATCACGATCGTGGTCTCGCACCGGGCCTGGACGCTGCGTGAGATGGATCGCATCTACGTCATCGACGGCGGCACGGTGGTGCAGCAGGGAACCTACCCCGAACTGGCGGCGCGGCAAACCGGACGCTTCGCGAAGCTGTTCGCGGCTCAGCAGGAATGACTGCGTGCAGGCGTTCGAATACTCGGCGCAGTGCTGGACTGCGCATTTGTGAGCACATGGCCAAATTGCTGTGATCTCTCCTGTCATCTGATGACTCCGACGGACTGATCTGATTAAGTGAGGGCTCGCTCCGCAAGGAACGGCTGGTCATCTGAGGTCTTGGCAAAGTAACGCCTACGTTACGCGCCGCCGCTTTGTGCCTGACAACGTTGACATGCGCAGTTTCGACCAGCCACCATGACGCTTGTTCCGCCCGCCTAGCGGCCCTCCCGCCGAGGAAGTTGGTTTGACCGTGCGACGTCTGACTGGGGTAGTGGGGGCGGTGCTCGGCTTAACGCTGGTACTCGCCTCATGTGGAGACGGCAAGAGCAGCAGCGGTGGCAGCTCCGGCAGCAAGAGCGAGGTGATCGCGATCGCGGCCGACCCGCTGGACTACATCAACCCGCTGAACGAGAACGGCAGCCCCGGGATCCAGATCGCGATGGCGATGTTCGCCCCGCTGGTGACCACCGACCCGAACACGGGCAAGCTGCAGAACGTGATGGCCGACTCGGTCACGCCGGACAAGACCAGCCAGACCTGGACGATCAAGCTGAAGCCCGGCAACACCTTCCAGAACGGCCAGCCGGTCACCGCGAAGGACTACGTCGACAGCTGGAACATGACCGCCGAGGGCTCGAACGCCTGGAAGAACAACGGCTTCTTCTCCAAGGTCGACGGGTACGACGCGCTGAACCCGCCGACGGCGGACGGTGCGACGCCGAAGCCGACCGCGGTGAAGACGCTGAGCGGCCTCAAGCAGGTCGACGACCTGACCTTCACCGTGAAGCTCAAGGTGCCGTTCTCGCAGTTCGGTCTGACCCTGCAGTACCTCGGCCTGGCCCCGCTGCCGGAGGAGGTCCGGAAGAACCCGGACGCCTACAAGCGCAAGCCGATCGGCAACGGCCCGTACAAGCTCGCCGCCGACTGGAACGCCGGTGACGACATCAAGCTGGCCAAGTGGGACGGCTACAAGGCTTCGGCCGCGCCCGAGGCCGACTCGATCACGTACCGGTTCATCCCGAACGCGGACACGGCGTACAACGAGTTCCTGGCCGGCAACGTCGACTTCACCGACGTGCCGTCGACCAAGGTGAAGAGCTTCAAGACCGACGCCCCCGACCAGTGGGTGACCAGCGTCAGCTCCGGCGCGAACTACCTGGTGTTCCCGGCCTGGGACGCGCGGTACAAGAACCCGAAGCTGCGGCACGCGTTCTCGGAGGCGATCGACCGTAAGGCGTTCGCGGACCTCGTCGGGCTGTCCGACCCGGCCAAGGGCCTGATCGCGCCGGACATCAACGGCTACCGCGACAACGCCTGCAAGTACTGCGACTTCGACGCCACCAAGGCGAAGGCGGACCTGGCCGCGGCCGGCGGCTTCTCCGGTGTGGTCAACATCAGCTACAGCACGACGTCCGCGACCGGGCAGATCTTCGCCGAGGCGATCGGCAACATGCTGCGGCAGAACCTCGGCCTGCAGGTGAAGTACACCGGCAAGCAGGGTTCGGAGATCACCGAGCTGGCCGACAGCCGCAAGCTCGACGGTCTGCGGTTCGGCGGCTGGGGTCACGACTACCCGTCGATCGAGGACTACCTGACGCCGATGTTCAAGTCCAACGGTGACGCGAACTTCGCCGGCTACAGCAACCCGGCGCTCGACGCCCTGCTGGCCAAGGGCGACGCCGAGCCGGACCAGGACAAGGCGATCAAGCTGTACCAGCAGGCCGAGGACATCGCGCTCGAGGACATGCCGCTGATCCCGCTGTACACCAAGTCGAACGCGTACCTGCACTCGGCCAAGATCGAGCCCCGGGTGTCCAAGTACGTCGGCGTCTCGGCACTCTGGGCCACGTTCAAGTGATCCGTTTCGTCGCTCGCCGCGTGCTCGCGGCGATCCCGATCGGACTGGTCGTCACGCTGGGGGTCTACGCGCTCGTCTTCGCGATGCCCGGAGACCCCCTGCGGGAACTGGCCGGCGACAAGCCGATCCCGGCGGCCGTGCTGGCGGCCAAACGGGCCCAGTTCCACCTCGACGACCCCTTCATCGTCCAGTACCTGCTGAGCATGAAGGACATCCTCACCGGCCACTTCGGTTCGACGTTCGCCGGAGCCGACATCGCCGATCAGCTCCGGTTGCGGATCCCGGTGACGCTCAAGCTGACGCTGCTCGCGAACGCGTTCCAGTGGACGCTCGGGCTGTTCTTCGGGATCTACGCCGGGTTCAAGCGCAACGGCTGGGCCGACCGGTCGCTGCTGCTGACGACCTTGGTGCTGCTCGCGGTCCCCGGGCTGGTGGCCTACTTCGCCGCGCAGTACCTGTTCGGGGTCGAGCTGAAGTGGTTCCCGGTGTCGGGTGTGCTGGAAGGGTTCCCGAGGTCGTACCTGCTGCCCGCGTTGGTGATCGGCGTCCTCGGCTTCGCCGGGCTGGCCCGGCTGCTGCGGACGTCGATCGTGGAAACGGTCAACGCGGACTTCGTGAAGACCGCGCGGGCCAAGGGACTGGGGGAGCAGCGGGTGCTGTGGCGGCACATCCTGCCGAACGCGCTGCTCCCGGTGGTCACGTTCATCGGGCTCGACCTGGCCGGCATGTTCGGCGGCGCGATCATCACCGAATCCATCTTCAACCTGCCCGGGCTCGGCCAGTTCATGTTCCAGGCGATCAAGCTGAAGGAAGGCGGGGTCGTGGTGCTGCTGTCGACGCTCGCCTTCATCTCGTTCATCGTGATCAACCTGCTGGTCGACGTGCTGTACGGCGTCCTGGATCCGAGGGTGCGCAATGTCTGACGTCCAACAGATCACCGCGGCCGTCGGCGCCGAGGCGCAGGAGCTCGGCGACGGCCGCACCTTGTCCAACCGCGAACTCCTGCGGGCGCTGCTGCGCAAGCCGCAGTTCGTACTGTGCAGCTTGCTGCTGCTGGCGTTCTTCACGATGGCCGCGGTGCCGAAGCTGTTCACCTCCGCCGATCCGCGGTTCTGCGAGCTCGCCAAGAGCCGGCAGGGCCGCGGCCCGGGACATCCGTTCGGCTTCGACATCCAGGGCTGCGACTACTTCGCCAACGTCATCTACGGCGCCCGCCCGTCGGTGCTGGTGAGCATCTGCGCGAGCTTCGGCGTGTTCATCCTGGCCGGCTCGCTCGGTCTGCTGGCCGGGTACTTCCCCGGTTTCGTCGACGGCCTGATCTCGCGGACGGCCGACGTACTGTTCTCGATCCCCGGCATCGTGGTGCTGATCGTGATCCTGAACTCCGTGCAGAACAGGAGCATCTGGATCATCGTCGGCGTCATCTTCCTGATCGGCTGGCCGGGCGGTATGCGGCTGATGCGGGCGACGGTGTTCTCGGTCCGCAACCGCGAGTACGTGCTGGCGGCTCGGTCGATCGGCGTGCCACCGGTCCGGATCCTGCGCAAACACGTGTTCCCGAACGCGATGGCGCCGCTGCTGGCGATGACCACGCTCGGCATCGGCGGCATGGTCGGTCTGGAGGCCGCGCTGACCTTCCTCGGCGTCGGTCTGCAACCGCCGTCGATCTCGTGGGGTTCGCAGTTCGGCGTGGCCGCGTCGTACCGCGATACGCCGCACCTGTTCATCTGGCCGGCGTTGTTCATCTCCACGATGACGATCTCGTTCATGATCATCGGCGACTCGATCCGGGACGCCCTCGACCCGAAGCTGCTGCGATGACTGCACATATGACTGGCGAAGTTCTCCTCAAGGTCGAAGACCTTACGGTCGAGTTCGACACTCCACGCGGGCCGGTCCGGGCGGTCGACGGCGTGTCCTGGCAGGTGCGGGCGGGTGAGACGCTGGCGATCCTGGGGGAGTCGGGGTCCGGCAAGAGCGTGTCGACCCAGGCGCTGACCGGGATCCTCGAGATGCCGCCGGGCCGGATCCTGAGCGGTACGGCGGAGTACCGCGGCGCCGACCTGATCCAGATGACGACCAAGGAACGGCGCAAGATCGTCGGGGACCGGATCACGATGGTGTTCCAGGACTCGTTGTCGGCGCTGAACCCGGTCCAATCGGTCGGCACCCAGATCGCGGAGTGCTACCGCGTGCACCGCGGGCTGTCGAAGCGGGACGCGCTCAAGAAGGCCGCGGAGATGCTCGACCAGGTGCGGATCCCGGCCGCGGCCAAGCGGGTCAACGACTACCCGCACGAGTTCTCCGGCGGCATGCGGCAGCGCGTGATGCTGGCGATGGCGCTTGCGCTGGACCCCGACGTACTGATCGCCGACGAGCCGACCACGGCGCTCGACGTGACCGTGCAGGCGCAGATCCTCGAGCTGATCGCGGAGCTGCAGGCCGAGCGGCAGATGGGCGTCGTACTGATCACTCACGACCTTGGCGTGGTCTCCGATGTCGCCGACAACGTGGTGGTGATGTACGCCGGGCACGTCGTCGAGCGCGCCGCAACGGCCGAGGCGCTCGAGTACCCCGTTCACCCTTATACCGAAGGGCTTCTGGGCTCGATGCCCTCGGCCGACCTCAAGGGCCAGGAGCTGCCGACGATCCCGGGTACGCCGCCGTCGCTGCGGGCGATCCCGTCCGGCTGCGCGTTCCGGACCCGGTGCCCGATCGCGATCGACGACTGCGCGACCGAGGTACCGCCGTTGCTCACCGTCGGACCGGGGCGCGACGCCGCCTGCATCCGCCGTACGACGCTCGCCGAGAAGGAGGCGGTCTGATGGCCAGCGAGTTGCTGGTGGCAACGAATGTCGTGAAGCACTACGACATCAGCCCGGCGCTGAACTTCGGCGCCAAGACCCTCGTCCGCGCGGTCGACGGCGTCGACCTGACACTGCGCAAGGGCGAGTCGCTCGGCATCGTCGGCGAGTCCGGTTGCGGGAAGTCCACGCTGGTCCGGCTGCTCGCCGCCCTGGAGAAGCCGACCGCGGGCCAGATCGAGTACAACGGCGTGGACGTCAGCAAGCTGAAGGGCAGCGAGCTGCGGCGCTGGCGGCGCAACGTCCAGGTGGTCTTCCAGGACCCGTACTCGAGCTTGAACCCGCGGATGCGCGTCGGCGAGATCGTCGGCGAGCCGTTCCTGGTGCACCCCGACGTCGGCAAGGGCATCGACGTCCAGGCCAAGGTCCGGGAGCTGCTCGAGCTGGTCGGGCTGCGGCCGGAGGACGAGACGAAGTTCCCGCACCAGTTCTCCGGCGGCCAGCGGCAGCGGATCGGGATCGCACGGGCGATCGCGCTCAACCCCGACGTACTGCTCTGCGACGAGCCGGTGTCGGCACTCGACCTGTCGGTCCAGGCGCAGGTGGTGAACCTGTTGATGCGGCTCCAGCGTGAGCTTGGTCTCAGCATCATCTTCGTCGCCCACGACCTGTCCGTGGTCCGGCACGTCTCCGACCGGGTCGCGGTGATGTACCTCGGCAAGGTCGCCGAGCTCGGCGAGCACCAGCAGGTGTACGACGCCCCCGCGCACCCGTACACGCAGGCGCTGCTGTCCGCGGAGCCCGGGCTGGCCCGGAAGGGCCGGGAGCGGATCGTACTGGCCGGTGACCCGCCGTCGCCGGTGATGCCGCCGTCCGGATGCCGGTTCCACACCCGCTGCCTGCGGGCCGAGGCGAGGTGCAGCACCGACGTACCCGAGCTGCGGCAGATCGGGTCCGGGCAGACGGTTTCGTGCCACTTCGCCGAGGATGCGCAGATCGCCTACGCCCCGGCGTGAGCAATAGCCGTGGAGTGATGGCCTAGGGTGGCGGCCGTGGGTGTTTCCTCGGCGAGCAGGCGAACAGTGCTGCTCGTAGGGGTGATCGTGGTCGCCGCCGGGCTGGCGGCGTGGTGGATCCTGACCGCGGGCCGGGCCGCCAACGAGGGCTTCGACATCACCGACGAGGGCTACTACCTGCTGTCCTATCGGTGGTGGGACAGCAATCCGCTCGCGCTGACCGGCGTGCAGTACCTGTACGGGCCGATCTTCGAGTGGTTCGGGTACGACATCGGCAGGCTCCGGCTGTTCCGGCTGTTCACGGTGGTCGTCGTCCATCTGATCTTCGGCTACAGCTTCATGCGCTGGTTGCGCGGGCGGCGGCCGGGGATGCCGGCGACGAAGCTGTGGGAGCTGGCCGGGATGGCGATCATCCTGGCCGCGGGCGGGATGTGTTACGCCTGGCTGCCGCTGTCGCCCGGGTACAACGATGTCGTCCTGCTCGGCGCGCTGACCTTGATGTCCTGCGTGCTGTGGATGGCGACGGCGGTCGACCGCGGTGATCCGGTGCCGTTCTGGGTGCCGGTCGTGGCGGGCCTGGTGATCGGCCTGATGGTGCTGGCGAAGTGGACCTCGGTCGTGGTGATCGGGCTGATCGTCATCGCCGCCGTGGTGGTGCTGGCCGGCCAGGGCTGGCGAGCCGTTGCCCGAGGCATCCTTTTCGCCCTGGGCGGGATGGCCGTGGTGGCGCTCGTCGTCCAGCTGTTCGTGGTCCGGCTGAATGTGGCGGTGCCGGGCATCCTGACCGTGAACAAGTTCATCGCGGGTACGTCGTACTCGCCGACCGAGCTGCTGCAGTTCTACTGGTCGAGTGGCATCAAACTGCTCGGTCAGACCCTCGTCGACCACGGTCTCCTGCTGCTCGCGACCGCGCTGACGGTCATCGCCCGCTGGCGCTGGCTCCGGATCACCGCCGCGGTCCTGGTGCTGCTCGCCCTGATCGTGTCCGTACGACGAGTTGTCGTCGACGACGCCGCGGTCGGCGGATCGCAGCACACCGCGACGTACGCCGTGACGCTGCTGGCCGCCGTACTCGTCGCCGTCGTTGCCGCCGCGGGTGCCGTGGTCGCGCACCGGTTCGGGGTCACGGAATGCTCGCGGCTGAGCCGGGAGAACACGCGTACGTGGGTGATCCTGGCCGTGCTGGTGCTGCTGCCGCTGGTGCAGGCGTTCGGGACGAACACCGCGCTCTACACGATCGGGTTCAACGCGTTCGCCGCCTGGGCCGCGGTGATGATCGCGGTGCTGACCGGGATCTGGGCCACGCCGATCGCGGCACGGGTGACGCTCGGACTCGTGCTGGTCGGATCGCTGGTCGCGACCGCCTCGATCGCCTACACCGGATTGTTCCGGTATCCGTACCGTTCGGCCGGGCACTCACAGCTGACCGCGGCGTCGAAGCTGCCTGCGCTGAAGGGGCTGTACCTGACGCCGGACGCCGCGGAGAACTACAGCAAGCTGGCCGACGAGCTCCGCCCGTACACCGAGCCGGGCGGGCGGCCGATGCTGGCGTTCGACAAGATGGCCGGCCTGGTGCTGATCCTCGGCGGGCGGCCGCTCGGCGAGGCCTGGATCGCGCCGGCCGAGCGCGCCCGGACCGCGGCGGGCATCGAGGAGGTCTGCCGGAAGGGCCGTCCGGAGCGAGCGCCGCTGATCATCCTGAACCGGCAGATCTCGGATTCGGAGATCACCGCGCTGCAGTCCTGCGGGCTGGACTTCCACGCCGACTACCGGCAGCTGGCACCGCCTGCGCAGACGATGGGGCTGCAGGTCTGGGTGCCCAAGGCCGAGCGGGGCCCCCGGAGCCGCGGATGAGATCCTGTTCCGGGTAGATCCGGACAGGAAGGGTGCGCATGATCAAGGTCGGTGTGCTGGGAGCCAAAGGCAAGATGGGCGCTCAGACGTGCCTCGCGGTCGAGGAGGCCGCCGACTGTGAGCTGGTCGCCCGTCTCGACCAGGGCGACGAGCTCGACGAGCTGACCAAGGCCGGTGCCGAGGTGGTCGTCGACTTCACCCGGCCCGAGGTCGTGATGGGCAACCTCGCCTGGTGCATCGAGCACGGCATCAACGCGGTCGTCGGCACCACCGGGTTCGACGAGGAGCGGCTGGCCACGCTGCGCTCGCAGCTCGCCGGCAGCCCGTCCACCGGCGTACTGATCGCGCCGAACTTCTCGATCGGCGCCGTGCTGATGATGCAGTTCGCCGCGAAGGCAGCGCCGTACTACGAGTCGGTCGAGATCGTCGAGCTGCACCACCCCGACAAGGTCGACGCCCCGTCCGGCACGGCCCGGCGGACGGCAGAGCTCATCGCCGACGCGCGTCGCGAGGCCGGGTCCAAGCCGATCCCGGACGCAACCACGACCGCCCTCGACGGCGCCCGCGGCGCGGACGTCGACGGGATCCGCGTGCACGGCGTCCGGCTCCGGGGTCTGATCGCGCACCAGGAGGTCCTGCTCGGCGACGAGGGGGAGACGCTGACGATCCGCCACGACTCGATGGCCCGCACGTCGTTCATGGCCGGTGTCCTCCTCGGCGTGCGCCGGATCGGCAGCACCCCCGGCCTGACCGTCGGCCTCGAACACTTCATGGACCTCGCCTAGATGACGGCAAAGCGGACGGCGATCCTGCTCGCGATCGTTTTCGTCGCGTACGCCGTCCTGCTCGGCTGGCGCGGGGTGCTGCTGATCGGGACCGGTGATCCGGTCGCGATCGTGCTGGGGATCGCCGTCCTCGTCATCCCGTTCCTCGGTGCCTACCTGGTCTGGCGGGAGCTGCAGTTCGGGCGGCAGACCGAAGTACTGGCCCGTGAACTGGAGGCGTCGGGTGGTCTGCCGGTCGACGATCTGCCCCGGCGGCCGTCCGGGCGGATCGATCGAGCGGCCGCGGACGAGGCCTTCGGGAAGTACAAGGCCGAGGCGGAAGCGGCCCCCGACGACTGGCGCGTGTGGTTCCGGTTGTCGACGGCGTACGACGCGGCGGGGGACCGCAAGCGGGCCCGCGCGACCATGCGGGCCGCGATCTCACAGCACGCCAGGACGCCGTGAGTTACGTGTGAGTTGGCTGTGAACTGCCCGAATGACTGACAACCGGGTGCGGAACGCGATATTTTCAGGAAGGTACGTGGCAGCCGCCACGTAAAGGTCGGAGACTGGGTGGGGCCGTCCTGTGCCATCAGAAGGGTCTCGTCGCGGCTCGGACGACGTGCAGGGGGCCGGATTCGGCGGCCTGTTGCGTCGGCACCGGCGGGAAGCCGGGCTGTCGCAGGAGGCACTGGCCGAACGAGCCGGACTGAGCGTCGACGCGATCGCGGCGTTGGAGCGGGGCCGGCGGCGAGCGCCGCGGGCGCACACGTTGCGCCTGCTCGCGGACGCGCTGCGGCTCGGTGATCCCGACCGCTCCCGGCTCACCGCGGCCGCCCGCAAAGAGGCGGACACCACCCGGACGCCGATGCGGCAGCCGCCCGCGCCGACGAACGAACTGATCGGGCGGGCGACCGAGCTGAGCGCGACGAGTCGCCTGCTGGGGCAGCGAATCACGCGTTTGCTTACGTTGACCGGGCCGGGCGGGGTCGGCAAGACCAGACTGACGCTCGCGGTGGCGAACGAGGTCGCGGACAGCTTCCAGGACGGCATCTGCTGGGTGCCGCTCGCTGCGCTGACCGACCCGGCCGGCGTCGTACCGGCGGTCGCTTCGTCCGTGGGCCTGCATCCGCTGGAGAGCACGCGCCTGATCGAGGAGATCGCTGAGCAGATCGGCCGGAGTGCCATGCTGCTGGTCTTCGACAACTGCTCGCACGTGGTGGCAACGGTCGGCCAGATCAGCGCCGCCCTCTTGGAGTATTGCCCGAACCTGTCGATCCTGGCGTCGAGCCGCGAGCTCCTCCGGCTCCCCGGCGAGAGCGTGTACGTCGTACCCGCGCTCTCGCTGCCGCACGACGAGGACCAACTGGAGACATCGGAAGCAGTCCGGCTCTTCGTCGAGCGCGCCACAGCACGCGGGTACGACACGACGGGGCAACTCGACCAGGTCGCCCGCGTCGTACGCCGCCTCGAAGGCATGCCGCTCGCGATCGAGCTGGCCGCCGCGCGGACGAACGTGATGACGATCGAGGAACTGGCCTCCGAGCTCGAGACGTCGTTCGGCATCCTGGCCGGGGGCTCGCGCACCGCGTCACCACGCCAGCAGTCGATGTACGGCGCGATCGAGTGGAGCCATGCCCTGCTCACGCCGGCCGAGCGGGACGTGTTCGCCCAGCTGTCGGTCTTCGTCGGCGGGTGGACGCTGAACGCGGCCGCGACCGTCATGTCCGGGCAGGCACATCCCGGGCCGTTGGAGCGGGCCGAAGCGCTCGACCTGACCGGACGGCTGGTCGACAAGTCGTTGATCCGGGTAGCCCGGCGACGCGGCGTCACGCGGTACTACATGCTCGCAGTGATCCGGGAGTTCGCGGCCGACCGGCTGGTGGATGCCGGCCGGACGGACGAAGCGGCCGAGCGGCACGCGCAGTTCTACATCACGCTGGCCGAAGACGCCGAGGGACAGCTGCGAGGTCCCGCACAGGAGGAATGGCTCGACCGGCTGGAGAACGAGCTCGACAACCTGCGCGCCGCGATGGCGTGGGCGTTGCGGACCAGTTCGCCCGCGGCCGCACTGCGTTTGTCTGCCGGCCTGTGGCTGTTCTGCTCGATGCACGGTCACTACGCCGAGGGCAGTCGCTGGTTGGAGCGGGCATTGGCGCTCGGAGACTCGTTGCCGGCCGACCTGATGGCTGAGCTCTCGCCGGCATGCGCGAAAGCAAATCTCGGCGCCGGGACGCTGGCCTTCCTCCAGTGCGAGTACGACGTCGCGACCGACCGCCTGCAGACCGCGCTGCGTCAGTACAAGGAGCTGGACGATGCAGCCGGCACTGCGCTGGTGCTGCAGCGCCTCGGTGGCGTTGCCCGCGAACGCGGTGACTACGGTGCCGCGGAGGATCTGCACTGCGAGAGCTACGACCTGTACGAGAGCCTCGGCGACCGCGCCGGGATGGCGTGGGCGCACAACCACCTCGGCTTCGTGGCCTGGCTGCGCGGCGACCTGGACATCGGCGCGCGCCGCTGCCAGCGTGCCCGCGACGCGTTCCGGATCGTCGGCGACGGCGAAGGCCTCGCCTGGTCGTTGATCAGTCTCGGCGCGATCGCGCAGTACCGCGGTGAGCTGGTCGAGGCGGAGGACCTGCTGCAGGAGAGCCTCGCGCTGTCGCAGCGGCTCGGGTACCGCGAGGGGGTGGCCTGGTCGCTGAACCAGCTCGGCATCATCGAGCGGCGGCGCGGCTACACCGAGCGCGCCGTACACCTGCTGGACGAGAGCCTCGCCGAGCATCGCGACCTGGGCGATCGGTGGCGGTCGGCCAGTGTGCTCGAGGAACTGGCAGCGGTCGCACAGCAGCGGGAGCGGAGCGAGTACGCCGCGTTCCTGCTCGGCGCCGCGGACGGGGTCCGCGAGGTCATCCGCGCGCCCGTACCCGTGATCGAGAAGGCCGACTGCGAGGGGACGCGAGCCGCCGTCGAAGCGGCGCTGGAACGGCGGGCCTTCCGGACCGCCTGGTCGGCCGGCCGGGCCGTGCCGCTGGCCGCGGTCGCCGACGGTTACCCGCCACCCGGTGGCGCTGCAGCCGGCTCGCCGACTCTGACCTGACGCTGGACATGCCTCGCGAGGCACCACGACCTGGGGGATCGACGGTACCCCGCGAGGGATCTGGAGGCGCGGGCGCGTGTTCGTGACCCGGCCGGCTGTGCCTTTCTGTCTGACCCCCCAGGCAGTCCCCCCACCTCACAGCCGGCCGAAGCCACGTCCGCGATGGTCACAGTCATCGAGCCCTCCCAGTCGACGACCGGCTCCTCCGCGCTGACTCAAGGTTGTCGTGATCACGCTGTGTCAGACAGGGACGCAACCCTGACATCGCCCTGACAAATATGTACTGACAACGAAAGCAGCGGCCGGAATTCGCCGATGGTGACCGGAATCTGTCCGTGCGTAGGCAATTCAGTGCAGATATCCGGAAACTGCTTTAGTGAATCCGGCGATCCGCCGTAAAGGAGTTTCCTTGCGGTAGCCGTCACCGGCCCCGTCGAGGCCCGGCATCAGTTTGTCCGGCGCCGGGATGCCTTCGCCGGCGCAGCTGACGTCCTTGGCCGGCGCCTTCCCGGTGGTGAGGAACGCGTTGACGATCCGGTCCGCGCACCGGTTCACGCCGCCGTACACGCCGTGGTCGCCTTCGTTGGTGACGGTCAGCAGTCGCGAACCGGCGTACCGGCTGTGGGCCGAGACGGCGAGGCCGTAGTTGGTGGCGGGGTCGTGCACCGACTGCACCATCAGCGTTGTGGGCAAGCCTTTGCCGGTGGGCGTCGGCATGGTGAGGTTCGGGCGGTTCCAGTAGAAGCACGGGTTCTCGGTCATCGTCCAGCCGATCAGCGGGAAATGCGGACCGAGGCGGGCCGCCAGCTGCGCGCCGGCCTCCGGGCCTTGCGGCCACGGGGTGTCGTTGCAGGTGATCGCGTTGAACGTCGCGCCCTCGGAGTCGACCGTGCCAACCGGGCCGACCGGGCCGAACGTCCGGAGCCCGACCGGCGCCCGGTTCGCGCGCTGCACGAGCTGCTGCTGGCGAGCGAGTGACAACCCGTCGACCTGGCGCTGCGCGGCCTGCGGACCGCCTTTTGCCTGGGCCGCGGAAAGGTCCCGGATAAATGCGATATCGATCGCAAGTGAATAGAAGTCGAGCTTTGTATACATATCGTTCGACACCATCATGTCCAACGCGTTCTCGTCGTACGTCACCTGGACCGCCGCGTCCAGGAACTCCTCGACCGCCGGCCGCTCCTTCAACGCCCGCCGCAACCGCTCGTAGGTCCGGATGACTTCACCGGGTGACGAACCGAGGTGCAATTGGTCGTCGTACTTCGCTGCCCACGGCGCGAAGTCCGCACGGAACCGGCGCTCGAACGCCTGCGGCTGGCTGACGAACGTGTCGAACCAGGTCCCGGTGAAGTCCGTGTTCGAGTCGAGCACGAAGCGGCCGACGTGGTCGGGGAAGTAGGTCTGGTAGTACGCGCCGAGCCAGGTGCCGCCGGAATACCCGACGTAGTCGATCTTGTCGAAGCCGAGCAACTGCCGGATCAGGTCCATGTCCTGCACGGTCTGCGCGGTGGTGATGTAGGGGAGGAGCCCGCGGGACTGACGGTCGCAGTACGGCTTGACCATGGCCGAGGCCTCGGAGATCAGGGCCTGGTTCGCGGGGTCGCGGTCGCGGGCGTCCATCGTGTAGCCGGGGCTGCCGTCACAGCTGACGTTGGTGCTTCCGCCCGTGCCGCGCGGGTCGAAGCCGACCGTGAGGTGGTCCTTGGCCAGCGGCGCCTGGCTCGCGAGGTACGGCGCCATGCCGAGGCCGGCGCCACCCGGTCCGCCCGGGTTGCCGAACACGACGCGGCTCGGGGGATGGGCGGGGGACGAATTGGCCGGTGCGACCTTGCTGACCGCGATCTGGAGGTCGTTCCCGGAGTACTGGTTGGCCCAGTCGCGCGGGACGGTGATCTTCGCGCAGTACGTGCGGAACTCGGCCTCACCGCACTGGATCCAGTCGGGCTTCTGCTCGAGGTACTTGTTCGCCACCTGGTGCGGCTTGTCGACAACGGTCTCCATCTGCGCCGCCTGCATCGACGCGGTGGCCCCGGACCCCGGCACGACGAGAACGACAGCAGCGGAAATGCCCAGGCCGGCAGCCAGGGTCAGGTACTTCATGCAGAACTCCAGCGGATGGCGTTACGTGATCGGACCGTGACAACCTGTCATGTCCGCGTCACGCGGTCGAGCACCACCCCCGGCTCGTCGCCGATCGGTGAACTGCTATGCGGGTTACGCGGCGCCCGGGTCGGTGTGCAGCCGGATCTGCTTGATGCGGACCGACTCGTCGCCGTACAGATCCAGTTCGCGGTGCGCGCCGTCGGGAGCCCAGCCGGCTTCGGTGTAGAAGGCGCGAAGAACGTCGTCGGTGGAGTTGACCCAGACGGTCAGCCGGCTGAAGCCGTCGGCGCGGATCGTGTCGACGACGGCGTTCAGCAGCCGGGAGCCGTGGCCGGCCCGGGTCGCGTCCGGCTGTACTGCGAGCTCGGCGATCACCGCGTCCCGCTGCGGGTCGGCGTCCGGGTCGTCCGACGGCGTGATGGCCGCGAAGCCGACCAGCTCGCGGCCGGCCAGTGCGACCATCACCCGGTTGCGTGCCTCACCCGGCGCGAGCAGCGCGGCCCGCCACTGGGCCGCGAACTGCGCCGGATTGAGGTCGGCGAGGACATCGGCCGGCAGCAGTCCGGCGTACGCCGACCGCCAGGCCGCGACCTGGATCTCGCCGATCGCGTTCGCCTCCGCCGGCAGCGCGAGCCGCACGCTGGTCTCGGCCACCGGGGTCTCGCCGGATTGTCCGGACAGATCGGAGAGGTTGGCGGGTTCCGGTACGCCGAAGTCGCTCATGGCTCTCATCTTCCCAAGTCAGTACACGAGCCGCCGCAGCAGGGTCTCGGCCGGCCCGCGGTAGGAACGCCGGCTCATCGCGTAGGCGCCGGCGACGGAGATGAGCCAGACCCCGATCGCGACCAGCGCCGCGGTGTACGCCGTACTCCCGAACCGCAGGTCGAGCGCGAACGGCGCGAGCAGGACCGTCCACCACACCGACTGGAAGAGGTAGCCCGACAGCGATCGCTGGCCGAGTGCGGACATCGCGCGGATCGGCAGCGAGAGTTTGTGGATCCGGGCAACGAGGAGACCGAAGAGCGCGACGTACCCGGGTCCGCCGAACATGCCGCTGACGTGGGACAGGTAGCTGAGTGCGCCGACCGCGGATTCGTCGACGTGCAGCCAGCCGGCGCCGACGAAGGCGAGCGGCAGGCCGCCGAGGACGGTGATGCCGAGACCGCCGACGGCCACGCGGGTGAGCAGAGTCCGGTGGGCGGCCGGGTTCTCGAGGATCTGCTTGCGGGCGGCCCAGATACCCAGCCACACGATGACGATGAAGCCCAGCACGCTGGCGAAGTGGGCCGGGTACTCGTGCAGCCGGTCGACCAGGCTCGCGAAGTACGACGTGGCGGCCAGCGACGGGTTCGGCTCGTTGGTCAGCGCGTGGGCGGGACCGGAACTGTTGACGACGGCAAGCATCGCCTTGGCCGCGAAGACGACGACCTCGACGGCCATGAACGCCCAGATGACGAGGACGATGCGGTGAAACTTGTCCCCGCGGTTCAGCAGGAACAGGGCGCAGATGATGCCGACGACGCCGTACGCACCGAGGAAGTCACCGAAGTACAGCAGCGTCGCGTGCAGCAGTCCGAACGCGACCAGCCAGCCGTTGCGCTTGAGCAGGATCCGCCGTACGGCGCCCGGCGTCGCGCCGGAGGTCCGTTGCCGGCGGGCGAGCTGGACCAGGCCGTAGCCGAACATCACCGCGAAGACCGGATACGCCCGGGCGTCGACGAAGGTGAGTTTGAGGAAGTTCAGGATGCGCTCGAAGCCGTGCGGCGCGCTCTCCACGCCGGGCTGGCCGGCGAAGGCGAAGTTGGCGCTGTTGGCGAGGCCGATCAGCAGCAGCATCGCGCCGCGGATCAGGTCGGGTGCGAGGGCACGTTCCTTGCCGGTGACCGGGCCGCGGTGATCGGCGACCGGGGCGGTGATGGTGGTAGTCACGGGGGGATCTCCAAAACTGTTTAGGTCTTGAACTGTTACCTCGATCCTCCCGGCCGCAGGGCGCCGCACCCAGCGTCCTGACCCCACTCCGGGGGTGGGCCTACGACCACCTTTGTGACACTTGTTGTTGATTCGGGCGAAAAGTGTCACATATGCTGCGGGTATGGACTTCCAGGCGACCATCGACGCCGACGGCCGGATCGAGCCGCGGGACGCGATGCCGGACGGGTACCGCAAGACCCTGATCCGGCAGATCGCGCAGCACGCGCACTCCGAGATCATCGGCATGCAGCCCGAGGGCAACTGGATCAGTCGCGCGCCGTCGCTGCGCCGCAAGGCGATCCTGATGGCCAAGGTGCAGGACGAGGCCGGCCACGGCCTCTATCTGTACGCCGCCGCCGAGACGCTCGGCGTGGACCGGGCGGATCTGCTCGACCTGCTGCACACCGGCCGGCAGAAGTACTCCAGCATCTTCAACTACCCGACCCTGACCTGGGCCGACATCGGCGCGATCGGCTGGCTGGTCGACGGCGCCGCGATCGTGAACCAGGTCCCGCTGTGCCGCTGCTCCTACGGTCCGTACGCGCGGGCGATGGTGCGGGTGTGCAAGGAGGAGTCGTTCCACCAGCGGCAGGGGTTCGAGATCCTCTACACGCTGTGCAACGGGACGCCCGAGCAGAAAGCGATGGCCCAGGACGCGCTCGACCGCTGGTGGTGGCCGTCGCTGATGATGTTCGGTCCGCCGGACACCGCGTCGACACACTCCGAGCAGTCGATGGCATGGGGGATCAAGCGGCACAGCAACGACGAGCTGCGGCAGCGGTTCGTCGACATGACCGTCCCGCAGGCCGACGTACTCGGACTGCGGGTGCCCGATGACGGACTGATGCTCGAGGACGGGCACTACCGGTTCACCGAGCCCGACTACACCGAGCTGTACGACGTGGTGAAGGGCAACGGCCCCTGCAACCAGCAGCGGCTGTCGCATCGTGTGAAGGCGCACGAGGACGGCGCATGGGTGCGTGAGGCCGCGGCAGCTTACGCTGCGAAGAAGGAGGCCCGGGCCGCATGATCGAGCCACTGTGGGAGGTCTTCGTTCGTTCGCGTCGCGGGTTGTCGCACACGCATGTCGGCAGCTTGCATGCGCCGGACGCGACGATGGCCCTGCGGAACGCGCGCGACGTCTACACGCGCCGGCAGGAGGGCGTGTCGATCTGGGTGGTGCGCGCCGCCGACATCACCGCGTCGTCGCCGGACGAGAAGGACGAGTTCTTCGACCCGGCCGGCGACAAGGTGTACCGGCACCCGACCTTCTACGAGGTCCCGGAAGGTGTCGAGCACCTGTGAACGACCTGTTCGTCTACGCCCTCCGGCTCGGTGACGATGCGCTGATCTCGGCGCAGCGCACCGCCGAGTGGATCGCGGCCGCTCCGCAGCTCGAAGAAGACGTTGCCCTCGGCAACATCGGACTCGACCAGCTCGGCCAGGCGCGATCGCTGCTGCAGTACGCCGGGTCGCTCGACGGGCGCACCGAGGACGAGCTCGCGTACTTCCGCGACGAGCGCGAGTTCCTGAACGTGCAGCTGTGCGAACTGCCGAACGGGGACTTCGGATTCGCGATGGCGCGGTTGCTGTACTTCGCGACGTACCAGCAACTGCTGTACGACGAGCTGCGGTCGAGCGCCGACGAGACGCTGGCCGGGGTGGCGGGGAAGGCGGTCAAGGAGGTCGCCTACCACGTCGACCACGCGACGCAATGGGTGTTGCGGCTGGGCGACGGGACCGACGAGAGCCACCGCCGCATGCAGGCCGGTCTGGACGCGCTGTGGCCCTACACGGCCGAGCTGTTCGAGTCTGATTCGTTGGTGCAGGGTTTGTCTGTGGCCGTCGACCCATCGACGCTTCGCGATGCTTGGCTTGATCGCGTGCTGGCTGTTGTCGACGAGTCCACTTGCGAGCGTCCTTCGTCGTCGTACCAGCACACCGGCGGGCGGTTGGGGCGTCACACCGAGCACATGGGTTACCTGCTCGCCGAGCTTCAGCACGTCGCGCGATCCCACCCGGGTGCGACATGGTGACCGACGCGGCGATCCTCGAGGCGGTGGGCGAGGTTGCGGATCCTGAGGTCCCGGTGCTGACGATCGCCGACCTCGGGGTGCTCCGCGGCGTCCGCCACGAAGGGGGCGAGGTCGTCGTGACGATCACCCCGACGTACTCCGGCTGCCCGGCCATGGATCTGATCCGCCACGAGGTGGAGCTGACGCTTCGGTCGCTGAATGTCGACGGTCGAGTTGAAACCGTCCTGTCGCCGGCCTGGACCACGGACTGGATGACGGACGCCGGTAAGACCAAGCTGACCGAGTACGGCATCGCCCCGCCTTCTGTGTCCGCCGGGTCGGGGCCGGTGATGCTGCGGTTGAGCGTTCGGTGCCCGTTGTGCGGTTCGCCGGACACGACAGAGCTCAGCCACTTCGGCTCCACCTCCTGCAAGTCTCTGTGGCGCTGCAACACCTGTCGCGAACCCTTCGACCACTTCAAGGCGATCTGATGACGACGACCGTCGCCCCCCGCCGCCGTGCGACCTTCCACCCGCTGAAGGTGGCCGCGATCGACGCGATCACCGACGACTCGGTCGCGATCACGTTCGCCGTACCGCCGGAGCTAGCAGGGGAGTACGAGTTCACCGCGGGCCAGCATCTGACGATCCGGCGCCGCGGCGAGGAGATCCGTCGCAGCTATTCGATCTGCTCGCCGGCCGATTCCGGCGTACTGCGGATCGGTGTCAAGCGGATCCCGGGCGGCGAGTTCTCGGCGTACGCCGCACAGGAGCTGAAGGTCGGCGACGAACTCGAGGTGATGACACCGCTCGGCCGGTTCGGCACGACTCTCGATCCCGCGCAGACCAAGCACTACGCGTTCGTCGCCGCGGGCAGTGGCATCACACCGGTGCTCTCACTCGTCGCGACGATCCTCGCGGTCGAGTCGTCCAGCCGGGTCACCCTGCTCTACGGCAACCGGACCGCCGGGTCGGTGATGTTCGCCGACGAGCTGGCCGACCTGAAGGACCGGTACGCCGAACGCCTCCACCTCGTCCATGTGCTGTCCCGCGAGACGACCGAGGTCGAGCTGTTCAGCGGGCGCATCGACGCAGACCGGCTGAAGCGGATGTTCGCGACGATCCTGCCGCTGGACTCGGTCGACGAGTGGTTCCTGTGCGGGCCGTACGCTCTCGTGGTCAGCGCGCAGGAACTGTTGCTGGGTGAGGGAGTGCCGCGCGAGCACGTTCACGCCGAGCTGTTCCACGTCGGCGACGAAGCCCCGAAGGCTCCGGTCGAGGAAACGGCTGTGGACGAGGACGCCGCGCAGGTCACGATCATCCTCGACGGCCGCCGCTCAACGTTCCCGCTGGGCGAGCACTCGAAGGCGGTGCTCGACGCGACCCTCGCTGTACGCTCCGACGCACCCTTCGCCTGCAAGGGCGGCGTCTGCGGCACCTGTCGGGCCAAGGTCCTGGAGGGGTCGGTGACCATGGACACCAACTGGGCCCTCGAACCTGACGAGATCCGCGCCGGGTACGTCCTCACCTGCCAGTCCCACCCGACCACGCCCGCCGTCACGCTGGACTTCGACGCCTGACCCCGAGACCTGATTCACTCCGGTCGCATGACCGAACCCATCCCCGCGCCCCAGCCGATCAGCCCGCAGGAACGCCAGTTCATCGCATCGGTCGAGGGCTCGCTGCGTCCCGCGTTCCTCGACGCGATCGTCCACGACCTGGGGCCGTCGGGCCGGCCGGCGGCGGAGCTCTCCGGCCAGTTGGCGGCCGCCGGGCCCGGGGAGCGGTTGCAGCGGGTCGTCGAGGCGACCATGAATTCCAGCCGGCACTTCGAGCGTGTGCCGGCAGACGATCGGACAGCGACCGCGGGACGAGCGGCCCTCGCCATTGCCACCCGGGTCGACGCTCGCCTGACGGTCGAAGCCGGCGACGGCCAGCTCGGTCGACTGGCCGGCCGCGCAGCTGACCGCGTCCTGCGCGGCGAGTACGAGACCGTCGCACACGAGGCAGGCAACGAGGCCCGCCTGGTCATGAGCGGCGCCATCACACGAGCCCACTTCCAAGAACTGGCCGACGTCCAACGCCACGCCGGCGCCGGCATCGTCTCACCCACCACCCGCCCCGCACCTCAGTCAGCCAGTGAGTCCACCCACGAGTCCACCACCACCGCCCAACCGTCAGCCACCCGCTCCACGCGCCCCCAAGCCCAGGGACCTGCACGCGACTAACCACCGCCACCCAACCGCTGGTCACCCCGCGGCCCGCTCCCAAGCCCAAGGATCCGCAGACGAGTGCCCCCGCCGCCCAACTGCCGGTCACCGACGCGGCCCGCCCCCAGGCCCACGGAGCTGCAGGCGATCGGCCCTGCCGCGCAGCCGCGGGTCATCGGCGCGCCGCGCTCCCAGGCCCACGGAGCTGCAGGCGATCGGCCCTGCCGCGCAGCCGCGGGTCATCGGCGCGCCGCGCTCCCAGGGCCCACGGAGCTGCAGGCGATCGGCCCTGCCGCCCAGCCGCGGGTCATCGGCGCGCCGCGCTCCCAGGCCCACCGAGCTGCACGCGGTCGCCTCGCCGCGCGACCGTCGGTCCCCGGCGCGGTGCGCTCCCAGGCCCAGGGAGCTGCAGGCGGTCGCCTCGCCGCGCGATCGCCGGTGACCGGCGTGGCGTGCTGCCGGGTTCACGGAGCTGGGCGCGGTCGCCGCTGCCGGCCCACGGAGCAGCGCGACTGACCTTCGCTGCCGAGTCGTGAATTATGGTCGCCCAGCGCAACCACAATCCACGACTCGACGATCGGGGGCCGAACCGTTCGCCACGACTCGGCGATCGACGGCCGAGCCGTTTGCCACGACTCGGCAATCGAGGGGCCTTCACCGCGACTTGGTGGTCGGGGTCCTCCGCCGCGGCGTGGCGCTCAGGGATGCTTCGCCGGGACCAGGGGTCAGTCGGTGCCGGACTCCATTGCGGCGCGGTCGAGGAGTTCGTCCTCCTCGGTTGCTTCGCCGCGGGAGGCGATGGCTTCGGCGCCGCCGGTCGGGAGCTCGCCGATGAGGTCGGTGGAGGAGGCCAGCGCGGGGTTGGAGCTGCCGAACATGCCGAGACCGGCGTACTGCTCCAGCTTCGAGCGGGAGTCGGCGATGTCCAGGTTCCGCATCGTCAGCTGACCGATCCGGTCGACCGGGCCGAACGCGGAGTCCTCGATCCGCTCCATCGACAGCTTGTCCGGGTGGTAGCTGAGCGCGGGACCGGTGGTGTCGAGGATCGAGTAGTCCTCACCCCGCCGGAGCCGGAGCGTGACGTGCCCGGTGACCGCCGTACCGACCCAGCGTTGCAGCGACTCCCGGATCATCAGCGATTGTGGGTCCAGCCAACGACCTTCGTACATCAGCCGGCCGAGCTTGCGCCCCTCGGTGTGGTAGCTCGCGAGCGTGTCCTCGTTGTGGATCGCGTTGACCAGCCGCTCGTACGCCGCGTGCAGCAGCGCCATCCCCGGCGCCTCGTAGATGCCCCGGCTCTTCGCCTCGATGACCCGGTTCTCGATCTGGTCCGACATCCCCAGACCGTGCCGGCCGCCGATCGCGTTCGCCTCGAGCACCAGGTCGACCGCGGAGCCGAACTCCTTGCCGTTGATCGTCACCGGCCGGCCCTGCTCGAACCCGATCGTCACGTCCTCGGTCTCGATCACGACCGACGGGTCCCAGTGCTTCACGCCCATGATCGGGTCGACGGTCTCGAGCCCGGTGTCGAGGTGCTCGAGCGTCTTGGCCTCGTGCGTCGCGCCCCAGATGTTCGCGTCGGTCGAGTACGCCTTCTCGGTGCTGTCCCGGTACGGCAGGTCGTGCGTGACGAGCCACTCGGACATCTCTTTCCGCCCGCCGAGCTCGTGCACGAACTGCGCGTCCAGCCACGGCTTGTAGATCCGCAGCTGCGGGTTCGCCAGCAGGCCGTACCGGTAGAAGCGCTCGATGTCGTTGCCCTTGAACGTCGACCCGTCGCCCCAGATCTGCACGTCGTCGTCCAGCATCGCCCGGACCAGCAGCGTGCCGGTCACGGCCCGGCCGATCGGGGTGGTGTTGAAGTACGTCCGCCCGCCCGACCGGATGTGGAACGCGCCGCACGCCAGCGCCGCGAGCCCTTCCTCGACCATCGCCGTACGGCAGTCCACCAGCCGGGTGATCTCCGCGCCGTACGCCGTGGCACGCCCCGGCACCGACTCGATGTCAGGCTCGTCGGCCTGCCCGAGATCGGCGGTGTACGTGCACGGGATCGCACCCTTGTCCCGCATCCACGCAACCGCAACCGACGTGTCGAGACCCCCAGAAAAGGCAATCCCGACCCGCTCACCGACCGGCAAAGAAGTAAGCACCTTGGACACAGGAAAAGTATGCACCCTCCTGCATGATTATGCAAAGCGCCCTCCCACTCCCAACCCAGGGGCCAACCCCTCAGCTGCGCGCCGGGGATAGGCGGTAAGCACCTGCGGTCGTACGGCGGACAGCCGGACGGGCTCGGGCGGACGTACGGCGGAATCCGCGAACGCGGAGGAGGCGTGGCGGACGTCGTACTGCGAAGCCGAGCGAGGCGCGAGCGTACGTGCGGCGGAGGGGGAGAGATGCATTCGTACTGCGACATCGAGCGCGACAGCTGGTCGCACGACAGAGCCTCGGGGGGCACCGCTTAGGCCGAGTGGCCCGACGACAGCTGTGCGGCGAGCCACGTCGTACGGCAGCGATCGAGCGGGCGGACGTCGTACGGCGGAAGTCGGATAATGCCGGTCGCGCGTACGGCGGAAGCCGCACGCGCGGAGGAGGTGTGGCGGAGGTCGTACGTCGGAGGCCGAGCGAGGCATCAGCGCTCGTATGACAGAGGTGTAGAAGGACGCGGTCGTACGGCGGAGGTCGGACGGGGCCAGCCGGCGTACGGCGGAAAGCCGCCGACGTGCGGACGAGCGTCTGACAGCAGAGGCGCCGTCGTACGACGGCAACTGCGCGGCAGGGCGGATGTGCGCGGAAGAACGTCGTACGGCACAGCCGCGAAGTCGTAGGCCGTGCGCGTTCTGTGCTCGACTTCCGCCGTATGGCGCAGGCCGTCGTTGGAGGAGCGTGTGTCTGCAAAGTGTCCGCCGTACCCGCGAACCTCCGCCGCCCAGTGTCTGCCGAACCTTCGTCGTACGGCGCGAATGTCCGTCGTACCCTCGCGCGTCCGGTGCGAGGAGCGGTTGTCGCCGTACGCGGGTGTCTGTTGGGCGTCCGTCGTACGGCCTCCTCCGCGGACGTGCGCATGTTCGCCGGACTGCCGCCGTACGGCCCGGACTTCCCTCGTTGATCTTCCCTCTGTTCGGTCGGGGTCCGCGTGGCTGGTGGGGCTGGTGGGGTGGGTGGGGGAGGATGGGGGCGAGTGAGGGGAGTGAGGCGTCGAAATGATGGGGCGGTCGCATGCGTTGTCGGGGTGGTGTGCCGGGTTGGCGGTGGCGCCGTTGGTGGGGCTGACGTCGGTGGCGGAGGTCGTGCCGTTCGCCGCAGCGACCGCTGGGTATGCATTGCTGCCGGACCTCGATCACCCAGGTGCCAGCGCCTCACGGCTGCTCGGTCCGATCACCGAGCTGATCTCACGAGCAGTGAGGGCGTTCTCAGGTGTCCTCTACAACCTGACCAAAGGCCCGCGCGACGAACAGAGCACAGGTAAGCACCGCCACGCGACCCACACCGTCGCCGCAGCCGTCCTGCTCGGGTTTCTGGCTGCCAGCCTCGGTGACCGTGGGAAGTGGGCCGTGCTGGCGGTCGCGGTGACCGGTCTGGTGCTGGCAGCCGACGCACTCGGCGACTGGATCATCCTCGCCGTCCTCGCTGCAGCAGGCTGGTCGGTTGTAGGCACGGCCCTCCCCGGCACAGGCGCAGCAGACGCAATACAGGCGGGCCTGACGCAGATCGGCGGCTGGATCGGGGTCGCGGTGGCGCTCGGCATGTTCGTCCATTGCCTCGGCGACAGCCTGACCCGTTCCGGATGCCCGTGGCTGTGGCCGCTGCCGATCCGTGGCGAGACTTGGTACGAGCTCCGCCTCCCACGCCCCCTCCGCTTCCGCACCGGGAGTTGGGTCGAGCACGGCGTCATCGTTCCGATCCTGGTGATCGCCGGCGTACTGCTCCTCCCCGGCGCGATCCCCGTACTGCGCAACCTCTTCGACGCGACCCAGATCTGGATCGCCGGTCAGTCCTGAAGCCGACCGCCCAGGTACGACGGCATGCCGCGAGACTCCAGCGCCGCCGCGAACCGGCGCTGGTTCCGCACGCCGGGCCACGCCTCCAGGAAGAACAGCGGCAACGCGAGTACTAGGCCGATCAGCACGACCCAGAAGCTCTCGACCACGAACGCCAACGCGACCGACACCAGGAACACCGCCTCGCACACCGCGAACCGCGTGAAGGTGGACGTCGTGAACCGCCGCCACGATTCCGCCTCGACCTCGGCCGCCGAGCGAGCCGTAGAGCCGGCCAGCGACCCGTCGAGTGGCGCAGCACGGAAGCCGACTAGTTCACACACCGAATACGCGCCGACGGCCGCCGCAAGCACCACGAGCGGCGCCCAGCTGGCCGGAAAGTCCCCGATGCCATCGGTCGCGAGAACGAACCAGAGCACAACAGTGATCACCGGCATTGCGGAAGCCATTGTGGAGCAGACCATAATGAGGCTCTGCCGGGCGGCGGGAGTGGGTGTCGACACGCCGGTGAGAATAATGCATCAGAAGTCACAATAGTTGGACGGAATGCGGTCGTTCGATCACGCAGAGTATTTGCAGAAGTTTTTCCGGACTTTTTTCGAAGAAGCTGTAACGACTACTGGGCCGGGCCCGATAGGACGAGTGAGCCTGGTGGCTGCCCGGACCCCCGAGCGGACAGCCACCAGGCCTACCCATTTCTCCAGGGCTTGGGAGCGGTAATCTGAGGGCCATGTCCTCGCCAGAATCCACGCCCTCGTCGACGTTGCCGTTCGGCCGTCTGACGACCGCGATGATCACGCCGTTCCGGCCCGACGGGTCCCTCGATCTCGACTCTGCCCAGAAGGTCGCCAAGCACCTGGTGGACGGTGGAAACGACGCCCTGGTGCTGAACGGGACCACCGGCGAGGCGCCGACCACCTCGGACCAGGAGAAGGTCCAGATCATCCAGGCGGTCCGCGAAGCCGTCGGCGACCGCGTCAAGCTCGTCGCCGGCGTCGGCACCAACGACACCGCGCACACGATCGAGTGCGCCAAGCAGGCCGAGGCCGCCGGCGCCGACGGCCTGCTGGTCGTCACGCCGTACTACAACAAGCCTCCGCAGGACGGGCTGCGCGCGCACTTCACCGCGGTCGCCGACGCCACCGGCCTGCCGAACATGCTGTACGACATCCCCGCGCGGTCCGGGGTGCCGATCAAGACCGAGACCCTGATCGCGCTCGCCGAGCACCCGCGGATCGTCGCGGTGAAGGATGCCAAGGGCGACATCGCCGGGACCACCAAGGTGCTCGCGAACACCGATCTGTTCTACTACTGCGGTGCCGACGAGCTGAATCTCGCCTCGCTGGCGATCGGCGAGGTTGGTATCGCGAGCGTGGTCGCCCACGTCGCGAGCCGCGAGTACCGGCAGCTGATCGACGCCGTGGTGGCCGGCGACCTCGCCACGGCACAAGAGATTGATCGACGGCTGGTGCCCGCCGTCGAGACGATCATGACCAGGACCCAGGGCGCCATCATGGTGAAGGCCGCGCTCAAGCTGGCCGGCGTCATCGAGCACGCGACACTCCGGTTGCCGCTGGTTGAGGCGACCGCCGAGCAAGTGGACTGGCTCACCACCGACCTCAAGACGGCAGGACTGATTGCATGAGCCATCCCCATCCAGATCTCGACGCGCCCGGACCTCTGACTCCGGGCGCTTTGCGGGTGATCCCGCTCGGCGGCCTCGGCGAGGTCGGCCGCAACATGACCGTGTTCGAGTACGACGGCAAGCTGCTGATCGTGGACTGCGGCGTACTGTTCCCGGACGAGAACCAGCCCGGCGTGGACCTGATCCTGCCGGACTTCGAGCCGATCCGGGACCGGCTCGACGACGTCGTCGCGGTCGTTCTGACGCACGGCCACGAGGACCACATCGGCGGGTTGCCCTACCTGCTGCGTGAGCGGGGCGACATCCCGGTGGTGGGATCGCAGCTCACGCTCGCGCTGCTCGAGGGCAAGCTGAAGGAGCACCGGCACCGCAACGTGCCGCAGCAGATCGTGGCCGAGGGGGAGACCCTGCAGATCGGCCCGTTCGTCTGCGAGTTCGTCGCGGTCAACCACTCGATCCCGGACGCGCTCGCGGTCGCGATCAAGACGCCGGCCGGCGTCGTGCTGCACACCGGCGACTTCAAGATGGACCAGTTGCCGCTGGACAACCGGATCACCGACCTGCGCGCGTTCGCGCGGCTCGGCGAGGAGGGCGTCGACCTGTTCATGGTCGACTCCACGAACTCCGAGGTGCCCGGCTTCACCACCCACGAGCGCGACATCGCGCCGGTGCTGGACCGGGTCTTCACAAAGGCGAAGAACCAGCGGATCATCGTCGCCTGCTTCGCCTCGCACGTGCACCGGGTGCAGCAGGTGATGGACGCGGCCGTGAAGCACAACCGCAAGGTCGCGTACGTCGGTCGCTCGATGGTCCGCAACATGGGCGTGGCCCGGGACCTGGGCTTCCTGAACGTCCCCGGCGACACGCTGATCGACATGCGCGAGCTCGACGACTACCCGCCGGAGCGGGTCGTGCTGGTGTCGACCGGTTCGCAGGGCGAGCCGATGTCGGCGCTGTCCCGGATCGCGGCCAACGACCACAACGTCGTACACCTGCAGCCCGGCGACACCGTCGTACTGGCGTCGTCGCTGATCCCCGGCAACGAGAACTCGGTGTACCGGGTGATCAACGGCCTGATCCGGCACGGTGCGAACGTGATCCACAAGGGCAACGCGCTCGTGCACGTGTCCGGTCACGCCAGCGCCGGCGAGCTCCTGTACTGCTACAACATCGTCAAGCCGCGCAACGTGATGCCGGTGCACGGCGAGGTCCGGCACCTGCACGCGAACGCCGACCTGGCGGTGCAGACCGGCGTACCGCGGGAGAACGTGGTCGTCGTCGAGGACGGCGTGGTGGTCGACCTGATCGACCGCAAGGCCGTGGTGGCGGGCAAGGTCGACTGCGGGTACGTGTTCGTCGACGGCTCCACCGTCGGCGACATCACCGAGACCTCGCTGAAGGACCGCCGGATCCTCGGTGACGAGGGCTTCATCTCGGTCATCGCGGTGATGGACTCGGTCACCGGCAAGCTGACCGCGGGTCCGGAGATCCAGGCCCGCGGGTTCGCCGAGGACGACACGGTCTTCGACGACCTGAAGCCGAAGATCGAGGCCGAGATCGAGAAGGCGATCGGCAGCGGTGTCGACGACATGTACCAGCTGCAGCAGGTGATCCGCCGGGTGGTCGGCAAGTGGGTCAGCGACACCCACCGCCGCCGCCCGATGATCATTCCGGTCGTGGTGGAGAGCTAGTCACCCGGTGTAACCTCTGCGCGACGACGAAAGGGTGGGCCGGCGATGAGTGTCAGCGGGGTGAACGGGACGGGTCAGCGCCGGCCCACGATGAAGGAGGTCGCCGCCCGGGCGGGGGTCGCACTGAAGACCGTCTCCCGGGTGGTGAACGAGGAACCGAACGTCAGCCCTGAGCTGACGGCGAAAGTCCAGGCCGCGATCAAGGACCTGAACTACACGCCGAACGAGTCCGCCCGGATGCTGCGCCGCGGCAAGACCGGGACGATCGCGGTCGTCATCCGCGACATCGGCGACCCGTTCTTCGCCTCGCTCGGCCGCGCGGTCGAGCTGTGGGCGCGGTCGTCCGGCTCGGTGGTGATGATCGGGCTGACCGACGAGGACCCGGAGCGGGAGAAGGACGTCTGTCTCGAGTTCGTCGCCCGCCGGCCCGACGCGCTGATCATGGCGCCGATCGGCGAGACCCAGGAGTACCTCGCGCCGCACGTGGACGCGGGGATGGCGGTCGTCACGATCGACCGTCCGGCCCACGGCATCGAGGCCGACGCCGTACTTGCGGACAACGCCGGCGGCATCGACCAGGCGATCGACCACCTGGTCCGGCAGGGGCATCGCCGGATCGCGTACCTCGGTGACGACGAGCGGATCTTCACCGCCCGGGAGCGCGTGGTCGCGTACCGGTCGGCGATGGCCCGGCACCGGATCGACGTGGACGAGGACCTGGTCCACCTGTCCGAGCCGACGACCGAGGGCATCGGCATCACGCTCTCTGCCGTACTGGACCGGGCCGAGCCGGCGACCGCGTTACTGTCGGCAAACAACATGACGACGGCGGAGGTACTGCGGGGTCTGGCCGGCCGGCGCGACCAGGTCGCGCTGGTGTCGTTCGACGACCTGGCGCTGGGTGATCTGCTCAGCCCGGGCCTGACCGCGGTCGCGCAGTCGGCCGACGTGATGGCGCGGACCGCGATCCAGCTGATGACCGAGCGGCTCCCGGAGCCCCACCGGCCCGGCCGCACGGTCCGGGTCCCGGTGAAGCTGACGATCCGGGGCTCAGGCGAGATTCCGCCCGCTTGACCGCAGCTGTGCCGCCAGCGGGCAGTCGAACGGGTCGCGGGCGCGCAGGCCGACGTTGTTCAGGTAGTCGACGACGATCCGGTACGACGCGAACAGGCCGACCTCGGAGTACGCGATGCCCTGGAGTTCGCAGTACTCGCGGACGATCGGCTGGACCCGCCGGAGCGTCGGTCGCGGCATGCTCGGGAACAGATGGTGCTCGATCTGGTAGTTGAGCCCGCCCATTGCGAAGTCGGTGAGGATGCCGCCGCGGATGTTGCGCGACATCAGCACCTGCCGGCGGAGGAAGTCGATCTTCGAGCCGGCCGGGACGATCGGCATGCCCTTGTGGTTCGGGGCGAACGCGGCGCCGAGGCAGACCCCGAACACGGCGAGCTGCAGCCCGAGGAACGCGGTGGCCTTCCCGGCGGGCAGCAGCAGGTAGAGCGCTGCGACGTACGCCGTGATGCGGGATGCGATCACGATCGCGTCGACGCGGTCCGCCCGGCTTGCGTCCTTGCGGAGCAGGTGCCGCAGGCTCGAGGCGTGCAGGCCTACGCCCTCGAGGGTGAGGAGCGGGAAGAAGAACCAGCCTTGGCGCGCGGCGAGCCACCGCCCGATCGGTCCGCGTTCGACCACCGCCTCCGGGGTGAACGCGAGCACCTTGAGCTGGACGTCGGGGTCACGGTCGGCCTGGTTGGGCGCGGCGTGATGCTTGTTGTGCTTGCTGCGCCACCAGCTCGCACTCATGCCCAGAACGCCGCCGGCCAGGATGCGCGCGGTCCAGTCGTTGCGCGCGTTCGAATGGAAGATCTGCCGATGCGCGCTGTCGTGGCTGAGGAACGCCACCTGCACCAGGACGAGCGCCAGCGCGGCCGCGAGCCAGAGCTGGTGCCAGGTGTTGCCGAGCAGAATCATGCCGGCGACCACCCCGAGCAGGGCGCCGCCGACGATGCCGATCCGGGTGAAGTAGTACCCCTGACGGCGCCGGAACAGGCCGAGCTCGCGCACGGTCCGGAGAAGATCCGTGTACATGCTCACGTACTGCTGCTGCGCGCTCACGATGGCCAGGGTGAGGTCGGGGCATGACGCCGGACGAGCGGCCAGATGGCCCGGCGAGGTCTGCTTGGCAAAGTGCTACCCCCGATACGTGGCGACGAGTGGGCACTGGAAGGGATCGCGAGCCCGCAGACCGACGTTGTTCAGGTAGTCGACGACGATCCGGTACGACGAGAGCAGGCTCACCTCGGTGTACTTCACCCCGTGCAGCTCGCAGTACTCGCGGACGATCGGCTGGACCCGCCGCAGCGTCGGTCGCGGCATGCTCGGGAACAGGTGGTGCTCGATCTGGTAGTTCAGCCCGCCCATCGCGAAGTCGGTGAGGATGCCGCCGCGGATGTTGCGCGACATCAGCACCTGGCGGCGGAGGAAGTCCAGCCGCATCGACGCCGGGACGAGCGGCATGCCCTTGTGGTTCGGCGCGAACGATCCGCCGAGGCAGACGCCGAAGACGGCGAGTTGCAGCCCGAGGAACGCGCCGGCCTTGCCGAGCGGGAGGAGGTAGAACAGGACGGTCAGGTACGCGGCGACGCGGGTGACCACGATCGCGGCCTCGATCCGCTCCACCCTGGTGGCCGAACGGCGGAACAGGTGCTGCATGCCGGCGACGTACAGGCTCAGGCCCTCGAGCGTCAGCAGCGGGAAGAACAGCCAGCCCTGGCGACGGGTCAGCCAAGCCTGGAAGCCGGTGCGACGGGCCGCGTGCTCGGGCGTGAACGCGATGACGCCGATGTCGATGTCCGGATCGCGTTTCAACTGGTTCGGTCCGGAATGGTGCCGGTTGTGCTTCGACCGCCACCAGCTCGCGCTGATGCCGATGACTCCGCCGGCCAGCAGGCGCGCGGTCCAGTCGTTCCACCTGGCGGAGTCGAAGATCTGCCGGTGCGCGCTGTCGTGGCTCAGGAACGCGACCTGGGTCAGCACGAGCGCGAGGGCGCCGGCCATCAGGAGCTGGAACCACGAGTTGCCCAGCAGTCCGACGCCGACCCAGACGGCCACGAACGCACCGAGCACCAGCCCGATGCGGGTCAGGTAGTACTTCCGGCGGCGCTTGAGCAGACCCAGCTCCCGGACGGTCCGCAGCAGGTCGGTGTAGAGGTGCGTGTACTTGTGTTGAGCCCGTAAGGGGTCATGGTCTTCGGCAAGCAGTTGTGACATGAGAAACTCCGCTTCCGGCAGTGCATCGGTCGATGCGCTACCGGCCCCCAGGGCAGCGAAACGAAGAAGGTCATGGGAGGTGTTGAGGCACCAACGGAACCACGCCGGGTGGCGACACACAAGCCGACGGCGCGGCGTGGGTGATTTGACGCCCAGTTCGCCCGGCTTTCACCTGACCGTCATCAGCGGAGCGCACCTTCGGGTCATGAATCTGAGTCGCCGCCAGCTCCTGGCCGCATCCACGGTTGCCGGAGCCTCCCTCGCCGTACCCGGGATGGCCTCCGCGGCCCCGAACCTGGTCCGCCGCGACCGGCCCACGCTGCCGTCAGGCATCGCGAGTGCCGATGTGACGCCGTCGTCGGCGGTCGTGTGGTCGAAGGCCGACCGGCCCGGCCGGCTCGTCGTACAGCTGACGAGCAGCGGCCGGTTCGACCGGGCGATCCACCTGCGCGGCCCGAAGACCTCGGCCGACGACGACTTCACCGCGCGGCTCCCGCTCCGCGGTCTGCGGCCGGGCCAGCGGTACGACTACCGCCTCGGCTTCGAGGACGCGAGCGGCCGGATCGGCCAGACGCTCGACGGCTCGTTCACCACCCCGGGCCGCAACCGGCCGGTGTCGTTCGTGTTCACCGGCGACACCGCGGGCCAGGGGTACGGCATCAACCCGGAGCTCGGCGGGATGATCGCGTACAAGGCGATGCACGAGACCCGGCCGGACTTCTTCCTGCACTCCGGCGACAACATCTACGCCGACGGCCCGCTCGCGGCCGAGCTGAAAGTTGCCGACGGCACCGTGTGGAAGAACGTCGTGACCGAGGAGGTCTCGAAGGTCGCCGAGACGCTGGCCGAGTACCGCGGCCGGTACAAGTACAACCTGATGGACACCAACGTGCGCTCGCTGTACGCCGACGTACCGCTGGTCGCGCAGTGGGACGACCACGAGACGCTGAACAACTGGTACCCGGGCGAGATCCTCACCGACGACCGGTACACCGAGAAGCGGGTCGACGTGCTCGCCGCCCGGGCGAAGAAGGCGTTCCTCGAGTACCTGCCGATGGAGCACGTGTCCGGGCGTGACCGGATCTACCGCAAGGTGAGCTACGGCCCCCTGCTCGACGTTTTCTGCCTGGACATGCGCACGTACCGCGGCGCGAACCCGGTGCCGTCGACCGTCGGCCCGGTCGCGATGCTCGGCGCCGAGCAGGCCGCCTGGCTGGTGCGCGAGGTCGCGGCGTCGCGGGCGACCTGGAAGGTCATCGCCAGCGATATGCCGCTCGGTCTGCTGGTGCCGGACGGCGACCTGATCGAGGCGGTCGCGAACGGTCTGCCCGGTGCTCCCGGCGGCCGCGAGCACGAGATCGCGTGGGTGCTGAGCCAGTTCAAGAAGCGCAAGGTGCGGAACGCGATCTGGCTGACCGCCGACGTGCACTACGCCGCCGCGCACCACTACGACCCGGCCCGCGCGACGTTCACCGACTTCGACCCGTTCTGGGAGATCGTCGCCGGTCCGATCAACGCGGGTGCGTTCGGCCCGAACGCGCTCGACCCGACCTTCGGCCCGGAGGCGGTGTTCGTCAAGGCGGCCGACTTCCCGAGCCAGTCGCCGGCCAGCGGCAACCAGTTCTTCGGTCACACCAGGATCGACCCGCGGACCGGAGTCTTCTCGGTCTCGCTCCGCAACCTCTTCGGTGAGGTGTTGTGGAACAAGGACATCACCCCGGCCCACCACTGAGAGGGCCCGTCGTGCTCGCCCGGCTCCGGTGCCTGTGCGGGATGCCGCCCACCGGAGCGGGTGAGTACGACGCTCAGCTCGGCCCTTTGAGCTGGGGCAGTACGACGTCGCGCCCGGTCAGCATGAGCAGGATCGAGAGCACCGGGCCGCGGATCTCGGCACCCTCGCCGACGGCCCAATCGATGTCGGTCGCGACGAGCCGGCAGCCGTCGTACGGCATGGGTTTGAAGACCTTCGCCATCCGTCGGCCGCGTCTGGACGCCTGGTAGCTCCAGACGCGGTCGGCGGCCAGGGCTGCGACGTCGGTGGGGACCGACAGCGATCGGCCCAGCGGTACGGCGATGTCCTGGCCGTGCACGACGATGTCGATCAGGGTCTCCAGCGGCGTGACACCGACGTTGTGGCGGCGGGAGCCGACCATGGCGCGGATGCCGGCGATGAGTTGCTCGGTCGGCTGCGCCGAGCGCTCGCGGACCGAGGCGTGGATCATGTGGTTCAGGCTGCCCGGGTGACGTAGCGCAGTACGGAGTCCGTTGGTGATCGTCATCTGCTGCTGGGTGAGATGGGCGGCGACGTCGCGTACGGTCCAGCCTTCGCACAGCGACCGGCGGGCCCAGTCGTCGGGGTCGAGGGTTTCGAGGAGGTCCGTCGTACGGAGCCGTTGCGCGTCGATGGCGGCCCAGAGTTCGTCGTCGGTCATGAGTGCGCCCTTTCGTAATGCACAGCTGGAGGCGTCGTGCGGGTGCGTTTGAGCTCGTAGAAGTCGTTGCATCCGGCAACCAGGCGCAGGCCGTCGAACAGCCGGAGCGCGCGATCTCCGCGCGGGACGGCATTCAGTACGGGTCCGAAGAAGGCGATCCCGTCGAGGTGGATGATCGGCGTGCCGCTGTCCGGGCCGACAGGCACCGTTCCCTCGTCGTGGCTCCGCCGCAGCTCCTCGTCGTACTGCGGACTGTCGGCGGCGTCGGCCAGCATCGTCGGCAGACCGGCTGCGGCGAGGGCCTCGGTCGACGCCGTGCGGTACTCCGCTGGTGTCGGGTAACGCCAGTGGTCGAAGATCCGGTCGCCGAACGCGTCGTGCCAGGTCTGGAAGGCCCTTGGTCCGTAGGCGGTCACGACGGCGGTCGCGACGCGGGAGGGGCCGCCGGATGCCGCGATCGTACGACGGTAGCCGTCGTCGACGACGCGGTCTTCGTTCAGCATGCGCAGGCTCATCACGTGGTACCGGAGGTGCAGATCGCGTTGCTCGGCGACCTCTCGGAGCCAGCAGGCGACCAGCCAGGTGTACGGGCAGACGGGATCGACGTACAGGTCGACTCGTGGCGGACCGGGACGCGGTCTGCGGGCGGCCTCGGTGCGCTGCAGGAGCCCGTCGGCGGGTCTGAGGCCGAGGTACTCCGTTGCGACCTGGTTCCAGAGGTTGTCCATGGCATCAGCGTCGGGCCGGAGGTGTTGGGCGCGCATCGTGTGAATTGCTCATTTGCTACTCACTACTGCGTCGGCCGGCGACCCAGGCTGCGACCTGCGCCCGGTTCACGAAGCCGAGCTTGCCGAGCACGTGCTGGACGTGGTTCTGGGCCGTCCGCTCGGAGATGACGAGGGCTGCGGCGATCGCGCGGTTGCTGAGTCCGTCGGCGACGAGTCGCGCGACCTCGTGCTCACGCGGGCTCAGCGGGCTGTCTGGTGCGGCGACCCGCTCCAGCCGATTCACCCAGGGCGTCATCCCTAGAACCCTGGCCAACGGCAGAGTCTCCTTGGCAACTCCGGAGGCGTCGTTGGAGACCTCAGCCAGCAGACAGGCCGCCTCGACGGCGAAGCCGGGCGCGCCGATCGCCCGGCTTCGTGCAGCAGCTGCCCGCAGATCTGCGACCGCACTGTCCCGGTCACCGAGGGCCGCAGAGCAGATGCCGAGCACAAGCTCGACCGGCCCGAGGAAGTTGGTCCCGCCCGCGCCACCCACGACGTACAGGCCGCGCCTGCGCTCCAGCCGAGCCTGGAAGTGCCGTACGTCGTCCGCAACGCCCAGCGCTGCTGCGACCCGTGCAGCCACGGCGTCTAGCAACAGCTCGGCAGCACGCCACTCCTGCCAGGTGTCCGGACGACCGCACCGCTGGTAGAGCGCGGCCGCCTCGTCCAGCCGGCCCGCATCGACGAGCACGAACGCTCGGGACAATCGGGCAGACAGGTCCCAGCGAACATCTGTCCCGAACTGCCACGCCGCTGCATCCAGCAGCTCGTCCGCCTGGCCGCGGTGGTGAGCCAGGAGGATCTTGAACGCGACGTCGGCGCCCTGTGCGGCCGGGTGACCGATACGCCGGAACTCGGCAACCGCGTCGTCGAGCAACGTCTCGGTCTCGTCGAACTCGGCTCGGGCGAGTGCGAGCGCCGCCCTGGTGATCAGCACGTGCCACCGGCCATTCGGCCCGCTTGTGCGCCCGGCGCAGCTCGCGATCTGCCCTACCTCAGCTGCGATCGCGGCCAGGTCCCCGGCGTACCAGAGCGCATCCACCCGCCACAGCCGCCCACGCAGCTCGGTGTCGGCCGAGCCGGTCGTCGTACCGAGTTTGATCATCCGCTGTGCGGCGGCGGCCAGCTCGTCGACGTCATCGGGTCCACTGGTGGCGAGCTGACGAGCGGTGAGTGCTTCGGCGAGCAGATCTGCTTCGCCGACCGTCTCGGCCTGGTCCAGCGCGTCGCTGCTCGCAGTGCGAGCCTCACGCCACCGGCCGAGGTAGCTGGCTGCCTGTGCCTGCCGAGCGAGCAGGTGGATGCGCGCCCGAGGTGACAGCTCCGGTGCGGTTAGCGCCTCGGCGCACCACTGGTAGATGTCGCCGTCCCACGCGGACTGCCCGATCGGCTCCAGTACTACGGCCGCCTCCGCCAGCAGGTCATCAGCCCGCTCCGAACGCGCTCTCGCCACTACCGCTCGCACAGCCGCATGGGCTGCCACGAGATCGCCGGCCCGCACACATGCGGCCGCCAGCCGGAGCTGCACTTGGGCGCGGTCCGCGGCGGCCTTCCAGTGCCGAACGATCTCGCCCGGGTCGCTCCCGGCCTCCAGCTCCAGTGCCTCCGCCGTACGCCGATGCAGGTCGGCCCGCTCCGCCAGCGGCAACTGGCTCTCGACCTCCCGCCGGGCGGCCTCGTCAGCGAACCAGACCTCAGCCACGTCCGGCGCCGCCACGAGTGCACCGGTGCGCACCAGCGTGTCCACCGCAATCAGCACGTCACCGCTCGGCTCGTCGAGAACCCGCGCAAGGATGTGGAGCCGCACGCGCTCACCGGCCACGGCGGCCGCACGCAGCAACTGGTCAGCTACGCGATCGCTCACGCTCGCAGTGTGACCGACTCCGCTCCCTTCCGCACGCAGGTTAGGTTTAGGCCCATGACCGCTTATCCCGAGAGCCGCCGCGACGATGTGGTCGAGACACTGCACGGTCGGGACATCGCCGACCCGTATCGCTGGCTTGAAGATCCTGACTCACCCGACACCCAGGACTGGGTCCGCAGGCAGAACGAGTTCACCGAGGCCGAGCTGTCCGGCTATCCGGAACGCGCGTGGTTCCAGACCACGATGTCCGCGATCCTCGCGCGTCCGCGCGCCGGCGTCCCCACCAAGAAGGCCGGCTGGTACTTCGTCGGCCGCAACGACGGTACGCAGGCCCAGGACGTCATCTACGTCGCCGAGTCGCTCGACGAACTGCTGTCCGGCGGCCGGGTGCTGATCGACCCGAACACCCTGTCCGAGGACGGCACCGACTCGCTCGGCTCGTTCACGGTCAGCCCGGACGGCAAGTACTTCGCGTACGGCATCAACGAGAGCGGCAGCGACTGGACGACGTTCCGGCTGCTCGACATCGCGAGCGGCGAGCAGGTCGACGACGTGGTGTCGGAGGCCAAGTTCTCCGAGGCGGTCTGGTTGCCGGACAGCTCGGCGTACCTCTACCTGCACTACCCGACCAGTGGGCGCAGTGAGGGGACCGAGACCAAGTCGCTGTCCGGTGGGCGGCTGACGCTGCACAAGGTCGGCACACCGCAGTCCGAGGACGAGCTCGTGCTGAGCTTCCCCGGTGAGGACCAGATCTTCATCGGTCCAGAGGTGTCGGAGGACGACCGGTACCTCGTCGTGCACATCAGTGAGGGGACCGATCCTGCGACCCGGCTCTGGGTCTACCCGATCACCTCGGACGGCCTGGGCGAGCCGGTGAAGGTTGTGGACAAGTTCGCCGACGAGATCGCCTTCGTACGCATGTCCGGCGAACAGCTCGTACTGCGGACCGACCGCGACGCCTCGCGTGGCCGGGTGGTGCTCTCGTCGCTGGACGGTGAGTTCGCCGACCTCATCCCCGAGGGTGAGGCGACGCTGCAAGCGGTCCGCGGTACTGCGGATGGCCTGGCCACGCTGACACTGGTCGACGCCCAGCCCGTGCTGACGCTCTACGGGTTGGACGGGTCCGGCGCTCGGGTGGTCGACGTACCCGGTGGTGGCGTGGTCGACCTGCACGCCGGACCGGAGTACGACGAGCTGTTCATCGGTCTGTCGACGACCACCGACCCCACGCTGTCGTACGTCGTCTCATCGGGCTCAGGCGACGTGCGTGCGCTCCCGGAGCTGGTCCGCGGCTCCGGTGGATTCACGCCGCCGCAGGTCACCGTGACGCGCCGGATCGCTGCCGGTCGCGACGTGCCGTACTTCCTGATCACCCGGTCCGACCTCGATTTCTCCACTCCGCGTCCGACGCTGATGTGGGGGTACGGCGGGTTCCGCATCCCGATCCAGGCCGACTACCGGCCTGGCTGGCCGGCGTGGCTTGCAGCTGGGGGAGTGCTGGTCATTGCCAACCTGCGTGGAGGTGGCGAGTACGGGACCGAGTGGCACGACGCCGGCCGGTTGAAGAACAAGCAGAACGTGTTCGACGACTTCATCGCGGTCGCCGAGCACCTGCGCGACACCGGCGTCACCACTCCGGCGCAGCTGGCCGTCCACGGTCGCAGCAACGGCGGACTGCTCGTCGGAGCGGTCATGACCCAGCGGCCGGACCTCTTCGCGGTCGCACTGCCCGGTGTCGGGGTGCTCGACATGCTGCGCTTCCACAAGTTCACTGTGGGCGCGGCGTGGGCGTCCGACTTCGGTCTGCCCGACGATCCGGAGCAGTTCGAGGACCTGTTGGCGTACTCGCCGCTGCATCGCGTCAGCGAGGGCACGGCGTACCCGGCGACGCTCGTGGTCACAGGTGACCACGACGATCGGGTGGTTCCGTTGCACAGTCACAAGTTCATCGCGGCCCTGCAGCATGCCCAGGCCGGTCCGCAGCCCGTCTTGACTCGGGTGGAGGTCAACACCGGCCATGGCTTCGGCAAACCTGCCGCGATGATCGCGGCTGAGTGGGCGGACCTACTGGCGTTCGCTGCTCACCACGTAGGTCTCGAACCTCCTGAGCAGTAGGAGGAGGGCTGGACTACCAGATGCGCGGGGCCTGGAGGTCGCGGGGATCGTCGGACGGCTGACAGCCGTGCGCGGTCTCCGCGTACTCCGCCCGCGGACCACTGGTGGCCAGCGTGCGTACTGCGTTGACGAGGCGGTCGACGTGCTCACGCGTCGTCCCGAGACCGAGGCTGGCGCGGACCGCCGTACCGTGCTCGGGGGAGTCGGCGAGGAGGTGGCCGACCAGCGGGTGCGCGCAGAACTTGCCGTCGCGGACGCCGACGCCGTACTCCGCGCTGAGCGCTGCGGAGACGAGTGTCGAGGTCAGACCGGCGATCGTGAAGCAGACGGTGCCGACGCGGTCCGCGTCCTCACCGAAGATCGAGTACGTCGTGACGTTGTCGATCTGCGCGAGCCCGGTCCGCAGACGGGCCAGCAGGCTGCGCTCGTGTTGCTCGATGGCGTCGCGATGCTTGCTGATCGCCGCGCAGGCGCTCGCCAGCGCGATGGCGCCGATGACGTTGGGGGAGCCGCCCTCGTGCCGCGCCGGGCCGGTCGTCCACACCACGGTGTCCTCGGTGACGGCATGCGTCGCGCCGCCGCCGTACAGGTAGGGGTCCGCGGCGTCGAGCCAGTCGGAGCGGCCGATCAGCGCGCCGGCACCGTACGGCGCGTAGAGCTTGTGACCGGACAGCGCGACCCAGTCGACATCGAGGGTGGAGATGTCGACCGTACGGTGCGGCGCCAGCTGGGCCGCGTCGAGACAGACCCGCGCGCCGTGGGCCTTGGCCACCTTGGCGATGTCCGCGATCGGGAAGATCTCACCGGTGACGTTCGAGGCGCCGGTGATCACCACGAGCCGCGGGCCTTCGGGAGCCTCACGGAGCGCGTCGGCGACAGTCGATACGGCCTCGGTCTGGCTGGCCGGAGCCTTGAGGCGAACAGTCCGCTCGGCCGGCCAGGGGAGCAGCGCGGCGTGGTGCTCGGACTCGAACACGATCACGGTCGCGTCCGCCGGCACCGCACGCGCCAGCAGGTTCAGCGCGTCGGTGGTCTGCCGGGTGAAGATCACCTGGTCGTCCTCGCGCGCCCCGACGAAGGAGTGCACCTCCTGGCGGGCCCGCTCGTACCACTGGGTGGTGATGCGCGACGCGTATCCGTTGCCACGGTGCACCGACGCGTACGACGGCAGCGCCGCCTCCACGCTGGCCCGCACCGACTCCAGACACGGCGCGCTCGCACCATGGTCGAAGTTCGCGTAGTCCGTCACCCGGCCGTCGGCCAGCGGGACCAGCAGGTCCGATCCGACCGTGGCGGGGATGCTGCCGGTGCTTCGGTGCGCCACGGTGAGCCGGGGCGTCGTCGTACTGGCAGGCTCGAGGATGGACAAGATCGACATGCTGCTGCTCCCAGGAAGTCCGCACTTGCCGAGCGGGGTATCCGCACGGCCTGGTCTTCACCCGGGGCACCCCACCGCGGAGGAGGGTTGCCGGCCAGCTAGCCGGGGCTTGTCGCTGACACTCATGACCTGTCCAGTACGGTAACGAACGGGCTACGGCGACCGCCACTGGCTATCTCACGTGGTGAGATTGACGAACACATCGTGGACACGTGAGGATTCGCATGACCTGGAGAGCACCTGCCGTCGAGCGACCTGATGGTTCGCTGACCGCGCCCGAACGCGAGCTGCTGCAGGGATACCTGGACTTCTACCGCACCACGCTGCTGTTCAAGTGCGCCGGACTGACCGCCGAGCAGTTGGCCGAGCGGCCGTCGCCGCCGTCGAACCTGTCGCTGCTCGGTCTGATCCGGCACCTCACCAAGGTCGAGCGGATCTGGTTCCGCATCCACTTCGCCGAGACACCTGCCGAGCCGCTGTTCGCGCCCGAGCTCGGGAAGGACGCGGACTTCGAGCGGATCGACCCGGCCGACGCGCAGGCGGCGTACGAAGCGCTGATCGCGGAGTGGAAGCTCTCCGACGAGGCCGCGGCCGACCACTCGCTGGACGACTGCTTCACCTTCGGCGGGACGGAGTCGACGCTGCGGATGATCTACATCCATCTGATCGGTGAGTACGGCCGGCACTGCGGTCACGCCGACCTCTTGCGAGAGCAACTCGACGGCACTACGGGCGCCTAAGGTTCAGGAGGTGCCGTTCACTCTCGCGCATCCCGCAGCCGTTCTCCCGCTGATCAGACGCCCGTTCGTTGCCTCGGCCCTGGTCGCCGGTGCGGTTGCCCCCGACCTGCTGTACGTCGGCCCGATCTACCGGTTCGCCACGCGGTACATCAACGGCAACTTCACGCTGACGCTCACGCACGAGTTCACGTCAGCGTTCTGGCTGGACCTGGTGATCGCGCTGGTTCTCCTCGGGATCTATCACCTCGTACTGAAGCGCCCTCTGATCGCCCTGGCTCCCGCGCCGCTCGCCGCCCGCCTGCCTCCGTCTGTTTCCCCCAGCGCCCTCTGGGTGGTGGTCTCGGCTGTCATCGGTGCGCTCACCCATGTCGTCTGGGATTCCTTCACCCACGGAGACGGCTACTTCGTCCGCCACTTCCCGGGCGTCTTCCGCGCCGCGGTGACCCCGGCCTGGGACGTCAACCGGATCCTCCAGTACGTCAGCACCCTCGGCGGCTGCCTCGTCCTCGCGATCTGGCTCTACCGCTGGTACCGCCGTACGACGCCGTCGATCACTCCCGGTGACCTCGTCGCGCCCTGGGCTCGGTACGCAGTGGTCGTCGTCGGGCTCCTGCTGGCCGCCGCCGGCGCCATCGTCGAGATCGGCCGTGCCGAGGGCGATCTGAGCGGCGAAACCGCCGTTCGCCTCGGGCTCTCCGGTCTCGTATCCGGCGGGCTCGCCGCGGTCGCGACGTACGTCGTCGGCTGGCACCTGCTCCGCTTCCGCAGGCGCGTGGTCACGCTGTGACGCTACGGATGGGGCAGCGTGATCGGCGTGTGACACGTGGGACTCAAGGGGTTATCGGGGTAGCCTGATCAATATGGCGACCCGCACGTCTTCCCCGGCGCGGGCGCAGAAGTCGGCAGCCAAACGGCCGAGCACGGCTCGTTCGGCTGCTGGTGGACGCTCCCGTCCGTCCGGTGCCCAGAAGCGTGGGCAGAGCACGAAGCGCGGTGGATCATCCGCTGCGCGGACCAGCACGCCCAAAAACAGCGGACCGGGCCCGTTCGCGGCCGCCATGCTGGCGCTGTGCCGCGGGGTGGTGAAGATCTGGATCGGCATCGCCCATCTGCTCGGCAGCATGGTGCGGGGGATCGGTCACAGCGCCCGCGACCTGGAGCCGGAGCATCGCCGTGACGGCGCCGGCCTGTTCCTGATCGGCCTGGCGGTCGTGGTGGCCGCTGCGGTCTGGTGGGACCTGCCGGGCGCGGTCGGCAACGGCGTACGCACCGTGGTCGGTGGCAGCATCGGCATGCTCGGCTGGGCCCTGCCGTTGATGCTGCTGCTCATCGCCATCCGCACGCTGCGTCACCCGGACCACAACGGACCCGCAGGTCGCCAGGTGATCGGGTGGACCGCGGTCTGCCTCGGCGTGCTCGGCCTGATCCACATCGCCAACGGTCTGCCCCGGCCCAGCAACCCGGCCGACGGTCCGCTGAGTGCAGCGGGCGGCGCGATCGGGTACTTCATCTCCTCGCTCCTGTCGGACCTGCTCACGCAGTACGTCGCTGCGCCGCTGCTGGTCCTGCTCTCGATCTTCGGCGCGCTGGTCATCACCGGTACGCCGGTGTACGCGATCCCGCTGCGGTTCCGCGCGGCCTTCGACGTACTGATGGGACGTACTGCGCTGCCGGAGGACGCGCCGTCCGTGGCGGCCGCGCCGACCGACGACACCGTCCGGCTGACGCGCAAGCAGCGCCGTGCCAAGGCCGAGCTGGAGGAGGACGGCGAGCCGACGGTCAAGCCGTACGACTCGCCCGTGCTCGAGGGCCGCGAGATCGGCAAGCGCGGGCGCAAGGCCAAGGCCCAGCCGGTGGAAGAGGACGCGTACGACGTCGACAGCGCCGAAGCCGCTGCCTCCTCTGAGCCCGCCTTCGAACCGGCTCCGAGTAAGCCGTCCGCACCGCCGCCGGAGCCGCCGCCGCACACCCCGCTGCCGCAGCGCGTCGAGCAGCTGAGCCTGTCCGGCGACATCACGTACACGCTGCCCGACGGGCAGATGCTCAAGCCCGGCTCGGTGCACAAGGCGCGCACGAAGGCGTCCGATCAGGTCGTCGACCGGCTGACCGAGGTGTTCGAGCAGTTCGGTATCGACGCGCAGGTCACCGGCTACACCCGCGGCCCGACAGTCACGCGGTACGAGGTCGAGCTCGGCTCGGCGGTGAAGGTCGAGAAGGTCACCGCGCTGTCGAAGAACATCGCCTACGCGGTGGCGTCGGCCGACGTACGGATCCTGTCGCCGATCCCGGGCAAGTCCGCGATCGGTATCGAGATCCCGAACACCGACAAGGAGACCGTCAGCCTCGGCGACGTGGTCCGCAGCGCGACCGCCCGCAACGACCACCACCCGATGGTGGCCGGCCTGGGCAAGGACGTCGAAGGCGGGTTCGTCGTCGCGAACATGGCGAAGATGCCGCACCTGCTGGTCGCCGGCGCGACCGGCTCGGGCAAGTCGTCGTTCGTCAACTCGCTGATCACATCGATCCTGATGCGCGCCACGCCCGACGAGGTGCGGATGATCCTGGTCGACCCCAAGCGGGTCGAGCTGAACAACTACGAGGGCATCCCGCACCTGATCACGCCGATCATCACCAACGCCAAGAAGGCGGCCGAGGCGCTGCAGTGGGTCGTCCGCGAGATGGACATGCGGTACGACGACCTCGCGGCGTTCGGGTTCCGGCACGTCGACGACTTCAACAAGGCGGTCCGCGGCGGCAAGGTGAAGCCGCCGCCGGGGTCCGAGCGGGTGCTGACGCCGTACCCGTATCTGCTGGTGATCGTCGACGAGCTCGCCGACCTGATGATGGTCGCGCCGCGCGACGTCGAGGACTCGATCGTCCGGATCACCCAGCTGGCGCGTGCGGCCGGCATCCACCTGGTGCTCGCCACGCAGCGACCGTCGGTGGACGTCGTCACCGGTCTGATCAAGGCGAACGTGCCGTCCCGGCTCGCGTTCGCGACCTCGTCGCTGGCCGACAGCCGCGTCATCCTCGACCAGCCGGGTGCGGAGAAGCTGGTCGGCCAGGGTGACGGTCTGTTCCTGCCGATGGGCGCGAGCAAGCCGATGCGTATCCAGGGATCGTGGGTCGACGAGGCCGAGATCCGCGCCGTGGTCGAGCACTGCAAGACGCAGCTCGAGCCGACGTACCGCGAGGACGTCACGGTCGCGGCCGGACCGAGCAAGGATCTCGACGACGAGATCGGCGACGATCTCGACCTGGTGGTGCAGGCCGCCGAGTTGATCGTTTCCACCCAGTTCGGCTCGACGTCGATGTTGCAGCGTAAGCTCCGCGTCGGTTTCGCCAAGGCCGGCCGGCTGATGGACATCCTGGAGAGCCGCGGCGTCGTCGGTCCCAGTGAAGGTTCGAAGGCCAGGGACGTCCTGGTCAAGCCTGACGACCTAGAGGACTTCATCACCACCCTCCGAGGAGAGTGACATCGTGACCGCCGCGAGCGCACTGCCCAGGCAGGATCGATTCGACGTCGACCCTAAGCCGGTGCCGTTCACCGTCAGCGCCTCCCAGAAGGTGCATGGCGGGCTGGCCGTCGGCGCGGGGCTGGTCGCGCTCGGCTTCGCCGCCTCGGCGTCCACGAGTCCGACCGGGATCCTGCGCTGGATCGCCGCGGCGGCCTTCGCCGTACTCGCGGTGATCTGCGCCCGCGCGCTGACGGTGGGGGACATGCTCGTGGCCGACGACGTCGGCATCCGGCTGCGGATCGGCAACGAATGGATCGGCACCCGGTGGGAAGACATCGAAGAGGTGACGGTGCTGCAGCGCCGGCATCCGCTCGACGACGGGCGGATCGCCGTACATCTGCAGGATCCTGGGCCGATCCTCGGCGCGATGCCGAGTTCGACCCGCAAGACAACTGATGCCAACCGTCGACTGACGGGATCCTCACTCGCGATACCGTTCGGGTTGACGGCCCGGCCGTCGAACGGGGCAGTGGTGCAGGCGTTGCACATGCTCGCGGATGCCAGATGCCCGGTCAGGGAACAACTCTGACTCGCGCGTGACCCCGTCGTACCAAGGCCGTTGACTTGATGTCGGCGGTCCGGGCAGTGACGTCGGCAATCCGCCCAGGTGATCGGACGAACGGAAGGATGGTGGGGACGTGAGCATCGGCAGCGATCTCACGGCGGCCCGGGAGCGGGCCGACATGACGATCGAGCAGCTGAGCGCTGCGACCCGGATCAGAACCGGGCTGCTGATCGCCATGGAGGCCGACGATTTCTCCCGCTGTGGCGGGAACTTCTACGCCCGCGGACACATCCGCTCGATCGCCCGCGTGGTCAAGGCCGACCCTGCACCGTTGATCGCCGCCTTCGACGCCGAGCACGCCGTCGAGGAGGAGAAGTCCCGCCGCGAGGAACGCGCCGCGGCCAAGGGACCCACGCTCCGTCCCGCCCGGCCGCGCTGGGCGATCGTGGTCGGCGCGATCCTCGTCATCCTGATGGGCTGGGGGATGGTGCGGCTGTTCACGCTGCCCAGCGACATCGAGGCGAACGCATCGAAGACCGCCGTCACCACGGCAACGGTCACGACGCCGACCCCGAAGGCGACGCCCCAGCCGACGGTCAAGCCCACGACGAAGCCGACAACCGCCAAGCCGCCGGTGCTGAAGACCGCGCTGACGCTGACGGCGAAGAACTCCGGCACCTACCTGACCGTCCGCGACAAGAAGAACCGCCGCCTGTTCCAGGGCCGCCTGACTCCCGGTATCGCCCAATCCGTGACCAGCTCCGGCGACATCCGCGTGACAGTCACCAACCCCAGCAACCTGATTGTCGTCCTCAACGGCAAACGCCTGAACACCAAACTCACCAAGTTCACCGCCCACCCCAACGGCACCCTCACCAAAACCGGCCCCGCCTCCTGACCACCCCCTCTTCGGTGTGAGCGGGGCTGCGGTGGCTGTGAGATCGGTTGGTGAGTTAGGTGGGGGACTGCACGGCGCGTCATACTCGTAGTGATGAATACGCCACCCACCACCGTCGCCCTGGTCACGCTGGGCTGTGCCCGCAACGATGTCGACTCCGAGGAACTGGCCGGCCGGCTCGAAGCCGGTGGTTTCCGATTGGTCGACGACGCCGCTGAGGCGGACACGGTGGTAGTGAACACCTGCGGATTCGTCGAGGCCGCGAAGAAGGACTCCGTCGACACCCTCCTGGCCGCCGCCGACTACAAGGACTCCGGCCGTACGCAGGCCGTCGTCGCGGTCGGCTGCCTCGCCGAGCGGTACGGCGACCAGCTGGCCGAAGCCCTGCCGGAAACCGACGCGGTCCTGAGCTTCGACGACTACACCGACATCTCGGAGCGCCTCCGCTCGATCCTCGCCGGCAACAAGCACCAGCCGCACGTACCGCGCGACCGCCGCAAGCTCCTCCCGCTCGCCCCCGCCGACCGCCACTCGGCTCCCGCTCCAGCCGTCCCAGGCCACGGCGACCGACCCACTGCAGACCAGCCAGCCACCGCACACCGGCCGGCCAGCACGGACCAGCCGGCCGGCCCGGGACAGGCCGCCCCCGTCGCCGCCGGAGGCGCCAGCGAGGGCACCGCCCACGCCGATCGGCGCGCGGGAGGCACCGGCGACGCGGCCCGCCTCGGCGACCACATCCCCGAGCAGCTGAGACCGACGAACGGTGCCCTGAACGCCGCTTCCGACCAGCCCGCCGGGCTCAAGGGACGTTTCGTCACCGGTGCACCGGAAGAGCTGAAGATCGACGCCCCCGACCTCGCGACCGCTCCTGCCAGCGGCCCCCGCGTCATGCGCCGGCGTCTCGACGGCGGCCCGATGGCACCGCTGAAGCTCGCCTCCGGCTGCGACCGCCGCTGCGCGTTCTGCGCGATCCCGATGTTCCGCGGCGCGTTCATGTCCCGCCGCCCCGCCGAAGTACTGCGTGAGGCCGAGTGGCTCGCGGACAACGGCGTACGCGAACTCTTCCTCGTCTCCGAGAACTCCACCTCGTACGGCAAGGACCTCGGCGACCTTCGTCTGCTGGAGACCCTCGTCGGCGAGATCGCCCAGGTGCCCGGCATCATCCGCGTCCGGGTTTCGTACCTGCAGCCCGCCGAGATGCGCCCGACGCTGATCAGCGCGATGACCTCCACCCCGGGCGTCGTCCCGTACTTCGACCTGTCGTTCCAGCACGCCTCCGGCCCGCTGCTGCGCCGGATGCGCCGCTTCGGCGACTCCGAGCGCTTCCTCGAACTGATCGCCCAGGTCCGCGCCACCGCCCCGACGGCCGGCATCCGCAGCAACGTCATCGTCGGCTTCCCGGGCGAGACCGAGGAAGACGTCGACATCCTCTGCGACTTCCTGTCCCGTGCCGGCCTCGACGCGATCGGCGTCTTCGGCTACTCCGACGAGGACGGCACCGAAGCCGAAACCTACGACGGCAAACTCGACGAAGACACCATCGCCGCCCGCCTCGACCGAGTCACCCGCCTCGCCGAGGACCTAACCTCCGCCCGAGCCGAATCCCGCGTCGGCGAACTCCTCGAAGTCCTCATCGAATCCACCGACGCAACCGAAGCCGAGTCGGACGAGGAAGACGTCGACGAGGTTGAGCAGGGTCTGGATGGGCTTTCTGCGGCTGGGCGGACTGGTGAGGGGCGGGCTGCTCATCAGGGGCCTGAGGTGGATGGATCGACGACGGTTACCGGGCTCCCGGACGGGGTGCGGGTCGGCGATCTGGTGTCTGCGAAGGTGGTGGCGAGCGACGGTGTCGACCTGATCGCCGAGTTCGCCGCGCTCGTGAGCACCCCGGACGGCCGTCCGGCAGCTAACCTGACCGCGTGAGCAACCCGCCGACGAACCCGGCACCGCGCGCAGCAGGCGGGCACCTCCACGCGCCCAGCGCCTGGAACGTGCCCAACGCGCTCACGGTCCTGCGGCTGGTCCTGGTACCGCTGTTCGTCTGGCTCCTGCTCCGCGAAGGCGGTCACACCGACAGCAACCGCCTGCTCGCTACGGCCGCCTTTGTCGTCGCGATCGTGACCGACCGCTTCGACGGCGACATCGCCCGCCGCTGGAACCTCGTCACCAACTTCGGCAAGATCGCCGACCCCATCGCCGACAAGGCCCTCACCGGAGCAGCCTTCCTCGGCCTCTCGTACCTGGGCGAACTCCCATGGTGGGTAACCATCGTGGTGATGGTCCGCGAATGGGGCGTCACCGCCCTCCGCTTCTGGGTGATCCGCCACGGCGTCATGCCCGCCAGCCGCGGCGGCAAGCTCAAGACCGTCCTCCAGGCGATCGCCCTCGGCCTGTACCTCCTCCCGTGGCAGGACCTCAAAATCCTCCACTGGACCGCCGTCACGATCATGGCCGCCGCCGTACTCGTCACCATCATTACCGGCATCGACTACGTAGGCCGAGCCCTCCGCCTCCGCGCCGCCGCCAAACGCCCCCTCCCATAACCCCGTTCCCGTACGCCGGGTCCCGCGGCCACCGGGCTGACTAAACTCGCTGAGGTGCCAAGGCCAACAGCTGGAAGTGCGAGACCTCCTGCCCAGACCAGCAAGCTCGCACAGACCTACCGCCGTTTCGCACAGGTCGACGCCCCCAAAATCTCGCCTCTCTACGAGCGCATCGCCCTAGCCCTCAGCGAATCCCCCGAAGCCCTCCACGCAATCGAGACCGCCCCCACCCGCAAACAAACCCCACTCCTCATCCTCGCCGCCCTCCACCACCTAGCCCTCACCAACCAATCCCCACCCCTAACCACCGCCTACCAAGCAGCCGCCACCTCCGCAGCCGCCGCCTCCGTAGCCGTCACCTCCGTAGCCGTCACCTCCGCGGCAGCCGCGACCTCAGACGAGCCAGCCACCACCGCCCCACCACCAGCCGCGGCCTCCGACAAAGCCCTCGCCTCGCCAACCGCCGCAGGCCCCGACAAAGCAAGCCCCGCCGCGGGCTCCGGTGAAGCAGCTCCCACTGCGGTTGTAGCTGCGGGCTCCGATACGACCGCGAGTAGGGGCGTGCCCGAGCACATGGATCTCGCTGTGGAAGCTGCGGTTCGGGCGGTGGTGGAGATGAAGGACGCGGTTGTCGCGGTCGTCGGGCAGCGGAAGGTCCGGGCGAATGTCCTTGGCAACCACGCGGTGTTGTACCCGGCAATTGCCGAGGTCGCGCGGAGGGCCGGCATAGGCGCCGTTGGGCTGATCGACGTGGGTTGCGCGGCTGGGTTCAACCTGAACGTCGATCGTGCCGGCATCAACTATGACAACGCGCAGTCGCTGGGCGACCCGTCGTCTCCCGTCCAGGCAGCGGCGTCGGTCGTGGGGGAGCGGGCCGTCCCGACTAACGCACTGCCTGAGGTCGTTGTGCGGATCGGCATCGACCTGGAGCCGATTGATACGCGGGACCCGGACGAGGCCGGGTGGCTGCGTGCTTGTGTGCCTCCCGACCAACCGGACCGGATGGCAAGGCTCGAAGGTGAGCTGGAATTGGCAGCCTCGGCGCCTCCGTTCTTGATGCGGGGTGACAAAGTCGAACTCCTCCCGGACGCCATCGCCCAAGTGCCGGCAGACGCCCTACCCGTGGTCACCACGACGTGGGCACTCTCGGACCTTCCGCTCGAGAGCCGCCTGCGCTGCATGCAGCGTCTCGACGCAGCGGCCACGAACCGGCCGGTCGCCTGGGTGTCGGTGGAAGGGGTTGGAGTCGCGCCGGCGATCCCGACCTTCGGCGACCGACCGGCATCCGGCCACAGCATCATCGGCCTCGCGCTCTTCGACCACTCGACCCTGCACACCGAAGCGGTAGGCCGCTGCTGGCTGCGAGGCCAGATGCTGGCGTGGCTGGCCGACTCGTAGCGGACCGCCCACCCGTAGCCAGTCACCCGCACCGGAGCCGGTGGCGCGGTCGTCTCAGGCTGGATCTTGTTCAACAATGCGATGTGTAGGGATCAGAAGGGCAGGAGGTTTCGGGTGGCCGAGGACGAGCTTGAAGCGGCGGTCGGGCGGTTGGTGGGCCTGTTGATGGAGCGTCGCGTGACGCTTGCCACCGCTGAGTCGTTGACAGGTGGGATGGTCGGGGCGGTTCTGACGGATGTGCCGGGGGTGTCGGCTGTGTATCGGGGTGGCGTGGTCGTCTACGCGACCGACCTGAAGGCCAAGCTCGCCGGCGTGCCCGAGGATCTGCTGGCTGCTGTGGGCCCGGTCCACCCGGACACGGCTGCTGCATTGGCCACCGGCGTACGGGAGCGTCTGGAGGCGGACTACGGGCTCGCCACGACCGGTGTGGCCGGTCCCGACCCGCAGGCGGGCATCGAGGCCGGCACGGTGTACGTCGCCGCGGCCGGACCCGGGTCCGTGCAGGTGCGCAAGCTGCAGTTGTCCGGTGACCGAGCGGCAGTACGCCGGGGGAGCGTGCAGGCCGTCCTCGAACTCGGAGCCGCCGTTGTGGCGGAAGAACTCGACTGAACGGGGTGTTGGGACCAGCATGGTGACAGGTAAGGCAGACTGGCGCGGCGCACCGAAGGTGGACATTGCGAGGGGTAGTGACCCAGCAACAGGTACCGTTGGTTCCTACGGCCGAGCTACCGTGCGAGTAGACACGGCCGGACAGGCGGAAGGGAGAAACCTCATGGTGCTGGTTCGTGGCCTGCTGGGCGACGTGCTGCGGCGCAAGCGGCTGCGCCAGGGGCGCACTCTCCGCGAGGTGTCCGCTGACGCTCGCGTCAGCCTCGGCTACCTGTCCGAGGTCGAGCGCGGCCAGAAGGAAGCCTCCAGCGAGTTGCTGGCAGCTATCTGCACGGCGCTCGATGTGCCGCTGTCGACGGTCTTCGCCGAGGTGAGCGAGGATCTGGCCCGCGAAGAGGCGCTGGTCCTGGCGCACCCGAGCATCGAGCCGGAGGTTGTGGCCTCCGCGGCCTGAGCCCCTGGTCATCGCCCGCTCCCGCCCGGAGTGGGGTTGCTGTTGCGCGGCTGGATCAAGGCCACGCGCGTGGGCCAGAGCAGTTGCAGCGCGGGCAACGGCGGATCGCCAGGTTGCCGGAACATCTGGTTCGCCGTGTACAGGTGATGGATCGAATCGGGAAACCGGAGGAGCTGCGCTGTCTCCGGCGGCGGGAAGAAGCCGGAGAGGTCGTCGCCCTCGTCGAACACCGCGCCGCCCATCACGGCCCAAGCGAGCGGTTTGAGCCCGAGATAGGCCCAGCACGGCTCAGGATCGAAGACGATGATCTCTGGATGCCGGTAGAGGCTCAGCCCCAGCGTGCATCCGAAAGCCGGATTGCGGGCGCCGTCGCCCTCGACATACTGCATCGTCCAGCCGAAGGTCCGGATGTTGTCCTCGATCTGTCGCGAGATCTGCTCGTCGCTCACACCGCCGCACCGGTCGCACATTGCCGTCTCCTCTCGATCGAACATTTGTTCGATGTGTCAGAGAAGATATCCGTGTTCTTGCCGGCCGCCGGGGTTGTCCACAGGCCAGTTCTGACTGGTCAGCTCTCGGGTTGGCAGGCCGGGCACCAGTACGTGACCCGTTCGCGGGTCGGTTCGCCGAGTGATCCGGTCAGGATCGTCGCACCGCAGCGGTGACAGGGTTTGCCGGCACGTTCGAACACCCACGAGCGTTGCCCGGGCCGGTCGATGCCGGTGCTGACCTGGGTGCCGTTGCGGACATTCGCCTTGAGCAGCTTCCGGCTGAGGTCGACGGCTGCGGGGACATCGACGGCCGAGATCGGGCGCCACGGGTGCAGACCTAGGAGGAAACAGACCTCGGTGCGATAGAAGTTGCCGATGCCGGCGAGGTTCCGCTGGTCGAGCAGCGCCTCGCTGACGGTCCGCCCGGGATCGGATTCGAGGTTGGCGATGGCGAGAGCACGGTCGAACGAGGGTGAGAGCAGGTCGGGCCCGAGGTGGCCGACGACGCTGTTCTCGTCGTCGGTCGCGACGAGGTCGAGGACCGGAAGCCGATACCCGACTGCTGTCCAGGGCGCGGTTTCGAGGACCGCGCGGATCTGATGATCAGGCCCGCCGTGCCACCGCTCACCCGGCCGGTACAGATGCCAGCTGCCGTCCATCCGGAAATGGCTGTGCAGCGTCAATCCGCCCGAGAGCCGCATCAGGATGTGCTTGCCACGCGCAACGACCTCGAGCACTGTCCGCCCGCTCAGGTCGGTCGTCGCGAGCGACGGCACCCGGAAGTCCGTACGCACGAGCTCCTGTCCTGCGAGCGCCTGGTTCAGCCGCTTACAGGCTCGCCAGACGGTGTCTCCTTCAGGCATGACCGATCGCTCCTGGTATCAAGCCCGCAGACGGAGACCGCGCGGAGTCGCATGGAAGCCGGCCTTGGCAAGCGCATCACCGAACGCCGTATGCCGCACCTGCTCACCATCCGCCGTCTCGACGCTCAGCTTGCCAAGCTGACCGTCCCGGATCGACAACGCCAGAGCATCGACCGCCGGCTGGAGCAGGTCTGGATCCTCGGTGAAGCTCAGCACAGTCCGCCCGCCGCGCTCGACGTACACGATCAGCTGTCCGTCGACCATCACGACCAACGCACCAGCCTTCCGGCCCGGGCGATGACCCCCGGCGCTCTCTCGCTCGGGCCACGGCAGGGCAGCGCCGTAAGGATTTGCAGGGTCGGAAGCCGCGAGTACGACGGCTCGCGCATTCAACTCCTCGTCCTTGCGGCCACGGCTCCCACCGCCGGGTCGGGCGCCACCAGGTCCGAAGCGTCCGGGAGGACCGAAAGGGCCGTCAGACGCTGGTGAGACTGGAGCCGGAAGCTCCGCAAGCGCGCGCAACCGGTCCACTGCCCCGGGCAGCGCGAACTGAGCGGCCCCGAGCCCGGCAACGAAGTACCCGCGTCGGCACCGCCCGGATTCCTCGAACGCGCTGAGCACCTTGTAGACAGCCGCGAAACCACCCGGCGTCCGCTCGGTGATCACCGAACCACGCGTGACGATCCCATAGCGATCCAGCAGGGTTTCCGCAGCAGCATGCGCCCGCCGGGTCGCATCCGAGCTGCGCTCCGGAAGCAAAGACCATCGCCCACCCGCCGTCGGTGGACCACTCCGCGCGGGCATCGACGGCCGCCCAGGACGCATCGGACGACCGGGCCGCGCGCGTGGCGTCGTACGACGTGTTCGATGACTGCCTCGCCCGCCACCGACGAGCGAGCGGACCGGCGTGAGGGTGTCGTTGGTCAGATACCCGGCCCAGGCAAGATCCCAGAGAACGCTGACCATTGTCTCGTCGTCCACTACACCAGAGGCGGATCCGACCGCATCGCTCAGCTGCCGGAAGAAGAACGCGCCACCGCCAGACAAGGCGTCGAGCACAGCCTGGTGCGTCTCACCCAACTCGAGGTCAGGATCTGGATCGGGCAGCGTCAGGTCGCAGTTGTCCGCGAGATGAAGCGACACCCAGCCGTCTGTCCCGGGCAACGAACCCGAACCAGCCCACACGACTTCCCCGGTCGCAGTCAACTCGTCCAGCATCGACGGCTGATACCCAGGCACGCGTGAGGGCAGCACAATCGACTCCAACGCCGACGCCGGCACCGCACATCCTGCTAGTTGCTCGACCGCTCCGAGCAGTACGTCGTACCCGCGGCCGCGACTGCTCGTGATCCCTTGCCAGGCCGGCAGGAAGCGGGCCAGCGCGGATGGATCAACCGGCTCGACCTCCTTACGCAAGGCAGCAAGAGATCGCCGCCGCAACAGTCGGAGGACCTCGCTGTCACACCACTCGAGCGCGATCCCGCCCGGCAGGAACTCGCCCTCGACGACTCGTCCAGCCGCACCCAGCCGGCGCAAGGCTTCGCTGACGACAGCAACCCCGATCCCGAGATGTGTCGCCAGATCGATCGCCCGGAACGGCCCATGCGTCCGGGCGTAGCGAGACACCAGATCGCCGAGCGGATCGGCGACCGGCTCGGCGTGTGCCTCCGCGACCCCAGGCGGCAACGGCACGCCGAGCGCGTCCCGCAATCGCGCCACGTCCTCGACCACTGCCCACCGGTGCTCACCTGCGATCCGCACTCGCACCACCCGGCGAGCGGCCGCCAACGAGGTCAGCCAAGACTCGGCATCCGAACCGTCGACGCACCGTTGCGTTGCTTCCGGCAACGAGAGCGGGCCGACCATCCGCAGTACGTCGAACAGTCCTTCCGCGTCGCGCGCTCGACGATCCTCGGCCAGTCGCTGCAGCTCGGCCTCGGTCCGAAGCACAACCTCAGCGTCGAGTAGCTCGCGCAGCTCGGTCCGCCCGAGCAGCTCGGCCAGCAAGCTCTGATCGAGCGACAGCGCGGCCGCGCGCTTCTCTGCGAGCGGGCTGTCGCCCTCGTACATGAACGCGCCCACATAGCCGAAGAGCAGGGACTTCGCGAAGGGCGATGCTTCCGACGTCTCGACCTCGACGACCGAGATCCGGCGCTCGCTGATCCCGGTCAGCAGATCCTTCAACGCCGGCAGGTCGTAGACCTCCTGCAGCACCTCGCGCAACGTCTCGAGCACGATCGGAAACGACCCGAACTTGCTTGCCACACTCAACAGCTGCGAGGCGCGCTGCCGCTGCTGCCACAGCGGTGATCGGCGCCCCGGGTTACGCCGCGGCAGCAACAACGCCCGCGCGGCACACTCCCGGAACCGCGCTGCGAACAAGGCCGAGCCGCCGACCTCGGTGGTCACCAGATCCTCGATGTCCTGCGGATCGAACAGCACAAGATCCGCACCCGGCGGCGCCTCATCCGTCTCCGGCAGCCGCAACACGATCCCGTCGTCGCCCGAGACCGACTGCGCGTCCATCCCGTACCGATCCCGGAGCCGTGCCGCGATCGCGAGCGCCCACGGGCCGTGGACCTGACCGCCGTACGGCGAATGCACGCAGACGCGCCAGTCGCCCAGCTCGTCACGGAACCGCTCCACAACAATCGTCACGTCGTCCGGCACTCGGCTCGTGGCGTCGCGCTGCTCGGCGAGGTACGACACGAGGTTGTTGGCCGCGAACTCATCCAGGCCCGCGGTCCGCGCACGCTCGATCGCCTTACTGGCCGGCAACGACGCCATCTTGCGAACGAACGCACCCGTCGCCGCACCGAGCTCGGCGGGCCGCCCGACCGCATCGCCCTTCCAGAACGGCAACCTGCCCGGCTGACCCGGCGCGGGGGAGACGAGCACGCGGTCGTGGGTGATGTCCTCGATCCGCCAGCTCGACGCGCCGAGCGTGAACACATCTCCGACGCGCGACTCGTACACCATCTCCTCGTCGAGCTCGCCGACGCGATGATTCGTCGACTCACCGACCAGGAACACCCCGAACAGACCACGGTCCGGGATGGTCCCACCGCTCGTCACCGCAAGCCGTTGCGCGCCCGGCCGACCGGAGATCTCGCCGCTGACCCGGTCGAACACGATCCGCGGTCGCAGCTCCGCGAACTCGTCCGACGGATACCGGCCCGAGAGCATGTCGAGGACCCCGTCGTACGCCGATCGCGGCAACGTGGCGAACGGCGCACACCGCCGTACCAGCGCGAACAGTTCGTCGACGTCGATCGAGTCGAGCGCGACGATCGAGACGATCTGCTGAGCCAGGACGTCGAGCGGGTTGGCCGGGATGTGCAGGCTCTCGATCATCCCGTCGCGCATCCGCTGCACCACGACGGCCGTGTCGATCAGATCGCCGCGGAACTTCGGGAACAGCACGCCGCGCGACACGGCTCCGACCTGGTGACCGGCGCGACCTACGCGCTGCAATCCGCTCGCGACGGAAGGCGGCGCCTCGACCTGGATGACCAGATCGACAGCGCCCATGTCGATGCCGAGCTCGAGGCTGCTGGTCGCGACCACGCAAGGCAGCCGACCCGACTTCAGATCGGCCTCGATCAGCGCACGCTGCTCCTTGCTGACCGAGCCGTGGTGGGCTCGCGCGATCAACGGAGGCGCCGCGAGCGAGCCACCCGACTGCGCCATCAGCTGAGCCGGCGAGCCCAACTCGGGCAGCTCCAGCTCGGCTCGCTCGGCGGCGATCTCGTTGAGCCGGGCGGTCAGCCGCTCGGCCAGCCGACGCGAATTGGAGAAGACGATCGTCGACTTGTGCTGGGAGATCAGATCGAAGACGTGCTCCTCGACATGCGGCCAGATCGAGGCATGCTGCTGCGGACCGGCCGCGGATCCGGAGGTCTCGACCTCCGTCGCGGCCAGCTGGGCCATGTCCTCGACCGGGACGACAACGCTCAGATCCCACTGCTTGGTGAACTTGGGCTGCACCACAGTCACCGGCCGCTCGCCACCAAGGAATCTCGCGACCTCCTCCACCGGCCGCACAGTCGCGGACAGACCGATCCGCTGCGCCGGCTTCGGCAACAACGTGTCGAGCCGCTCGAGTGTGAGCGCCAGATGGGCGCCCCGCTTGGTCCCGGCGACCGCGTGCACCTCGTCGACGATGACTGTCTCAACCCCGCGCAATGACTCTCGGCCCTGCGAGGTCAGCAACAGGAACAGTGATTCGGGGGTGGTGATCAGTACGTCGGAAGGCCGCGTCGCGAACCGTCGTCGCTCGCCGGCGGGAGTGTCGCCCGAACGCACCGCGACCTCGACGTCGATCGGCGCCTCGCCGAGCCGGCGCGCCGTCTCGCGGATGCCGATCAGCGGCGCGCGGAGGTTGCGCTCGACGTCGACCGCGAGCGCCTTCAGCGGCGATACGTACAGCACCCGGCAGCGCAGCTTCGGATCGTCGGGCGGCGGCGTCGTGGCCAGGCGGTCGAGGGCCCAGAGGAAGGCTGCCAGCGTCTTGCCTGACCCCGTCGGGGCGACCACCAGCGCGTCCCGGCCCGCGGTGATGGCGTCCCACGCCTCGAGCTGGGCCGGGGTGGCCGCCTCGAAGACGTCGCCGAACCACGCCCGGGTCGCGGGCGAGAACCGGCTCAACGCGCTGGTCTTCTTCACGCTGACCATCTTGCCGGGTCCCGCCGACAGTTTTCACGAGCCGTTTCGTGGCAGACGGTGAGGAGACGCTTTCCGTCCGGTGCAGAGGTTGTCCCCGTCGTCTGGAATGATCGGCGACATGATCAACCGCGTACGCGCAGCGCTCGTCGTCGTGGCCTGCCTGGTCGCTCTGACCGGGTGCGTCAAGCTCGACGCCGACCTGAAGGTCGGGTCGAACGAGACGGTCTCGGGCACCATGAAGATCGGGGTCGACAAGCAGCTGCTGCAGTCCAGTGGCCAGTCCCTCGACAAGGTCCGCCAGCAGATCGAGAGCGGCATCAAGCAGACGACCACCGAAGGGGTCAACTGCAACTCGTTCGAGGACGACAAGTACGTCGGGTCCAACTGCACCTTCGAGAGCGTGCCGTTCGACAAGATGGGCAGCTCGAGCGGCGACGGCGTCAGCTTCCGCAAGGACGGCGACAAGGTCACGGTGACGGTCAAGGCCGGCAACCTCGGCAACATCCCCTCCGGCACCCAGCCCGAGGTGAACTTCAAGATCACCATGCCGGGCAAGATCCTCGAGCACGACGACGGCGCGAAGATCAGCGGCCGCACGGCGACGTACGACAGCCTCGACCAGCTCGGCAAGATCTCGCTGACGTCCGAGGCGGGCGGCGGATTCCCGACGTGGGCCCTGATTCTGATCATCGTGCTGGTGCTGCTGGCAATCGCCGCAGTGGTGTTCTTCGTACTGCGCAGCCGCCGGCGCAAGGGGCAGCAGGGGTACGGACGGCCGTACCCGGGGCAGTACCCGGGCCAGCCGGGTCAGTACGGCGGTCCCGGGCAGTACGCGGGTCAGCCCGGGTACGGGCAGCAGCCTGGTCCTGGTGGGCAGTACCCGGGCCAGCCGGGGCCGTACGGCGGTCCGCAAGGTCAGCCGGGTCAGCCTGGTCAGTACGGCGGCCAGCCGGGGCAGTATCCGGGTCAGCCGCAGCAGGGGCAGCCGCCGTACGGCGGCCAGCCTGGTCAGCCGCAGTACCCTGGGCAGCCTCAGCCGGGGCAGTGGGGTCCGCAGCCGGGTCAGCAGCAGCCGCCTCAGCAGGGACAGCCGCCGCAGCGGGGCCCTGGCGGCTGGGGACAGCAGCCGGGCCAGGGGCAGCCTGGTCAGTACGGTCAGCAGCCGCCGCAGCAGGGTGGTCCTTCGGGACCCCCGCCGGGGCAGCAGGGCGGTTGGGGACCGCCGCCGAGGAACGATGACGGGCAGGAATGAGACTGACGGAGTTCTGGGCGCGGATGGATCACCATCTCGGCCCGGCGTATGCACGGACCTGGGCCGAGACCCAAGTGGTACAGGAGCTCGGCGGCCGTACGGTCGTCGAGGCACTGGCCGACGGCGAGGCCGCGAAGGTGGTCTGGCGTGCCGTGTGGGCGCACCTGAACCTGCCGGCCAGCGAACGCTGATGCCCTAGGCAACTAACGTGCTAGACGGTCCATCCGGTGCGGGACGCCCATTCCTCGGCTGGTAGATAGATGAGGTCGCAGACCGGGTCCTTGAGATCGGAGTAGTCGCCGATCTCAAGCCGGAGCGCGGCCGCGTGCTGCTTGAAGACGGCGTACGCGCGCGCCGTCTCCGGATGACTGCGCAGGTAGTCGCGGAACAGGAGCGCGTACCGCTGGTTGGCGCGACCGGCCACCCGGATGTGCAGATTGACCCGGCGCCGGTACATCGGCTCGACCAGCATGCGCTTCACCCACTGCATGTCCTCGGAGGGCAGACCTGGCACCGGATGGTCGCGCCGCGGCGGGCGTAGCTCCCAGTCTGCGGCGACCATGCGCTCTGCCACCTCATCCAGCTCCGGCTCCGTGCCGACTGTGACCTGGATGTCCAGGATGTCCTTGGCCGGCAGGCGGGGTACCGAGGTGGAGCCGATGTGATCGATCCGCTGGGCCAGCTCGCCGAGCAGCCCGCCGATCGTGTGCGCGGTCTTCTCGTACTGCGAGGGCCAGCTCTCGTCCGGTCGTGCGATGACGATCCCAGTCATGCGCAGATCATCCCAGTACTGCGGTGGCCGGTCCCAGCCCTTCAGACAGGTTTGACCCGGAACGCGCTGCCGGCGAGCAGATCGGCCGCCTCGTACGCCGCTTTGCGGATGGCCTTGCGCTCGTCGAAGTACCCGCCGACCACGCCGATGCCCGGCAGCTTGCCGACGAACCGGGCGCCGAGGCTGCCGCGTGGACGTTCCTCGAACACATCGCCGAGCCCGCCGAACAGTTTGCTGATCCGCCAGAGCAGACGGATGCCGTGGCGCAGTCCCGCCTCCTCGGACTCGTCGCCGAGACCGAGCTGCTTCGCCACGTCCTGTCCGGCCGCGGTGGGGTCGTCGTACTTGAGTACTTCGTCCGGCGTGATCGGACGGTCGGTCAGAACGCGTGCGATGACCGCAGTACGGTCCGCGTGTGCCTCCACGCCGTACTCGCGGCAGATCGCGCCGATCACCATGGCCTGTACTGCTGCGCCGAGGGTGTCCTTGATCGGGAGCCGGTCGGCGGCCGCGCCGCTGATCCGGGGGAGCGCCGCGACGACCGCGGCGAATCCGCCCAGCCGCTCCACCCACCAGTCACAGCGCGTGGCGAGCGGCAGCTTTGGCCACTCCGTGTGCCCGGGCACCCTCATCTTGAGCAGCCGGTCGATCGCGAGGATCAGGGCCTTCTCGGCCAGGTTGGGCTGCTCCTGAGCCGAGTACTCCGTCAGGATGCTGCGGACGCCGAACGGGTCCGGGGTGCGGAGCGCATCGAGTACGGTGTCGATCCCGAACTCGACCCGGCTGAGTGCCAGGATCACGGCGGAATCGGGCACGTCGGGACGGTCGCTCACGCCCGCAAGGGTAGGGATCCGGCGGGTCAGACCGGTTGCCGGGGCAGCTTCGGCGTGTCAGTTGTGATTCGAACACGTGTTCGGGATACTTTGGTGCGCGGAAGGTGTGGCGGACGGCCGAGTTGTCCACAGATTCGGAAGTGGCGACGAAAACTGTCCGACGTGATGGATACCTTCTCTGGCGACACGAGAAGTCCTCCGGGCGGCTGGGAAGCGGCCCCGATTATGAGATGGGTCAGGTGGCATTCACATGGCGGGTGCAGCGAGTGCGGAGCGCGCGGTGGCCGATCGCGAGAAGGCGCTTGCGACCGCGCTGACGCAGATCGAGCGGCAGTGTGGCAAGGGTTCGGTCATGCGGTTGGGGGAGCAGAACAGGCCGCCGATCGAGGTCATCCCGACCGGGTCGATCTCGCTCGACATCGCCCTCGGGATCGGTGGTCTGCCGCGCGGTCGCGTGGTGGAGATCTACGGTCCGGAGTCCTCCGGTAAGACGACGGTCGCCCTGCATGCGGTCGCGAACGCGCAGCGGGCCGGCGGGATCGCGGCGTTCATCGACGCCGAGCACGCGCTCGACCCGGAGTATGCGCGGAAGCTGGGCGTCGACACCGACGCGCTGCTGGTCTCGCAGCCCGACTCCGGTGAGCAGGCGCTGGAGATCGCCGACATGCTGGTTCGCTCCGGCGCGATCGACATCGTCGTGATCGACTCGGTGGCCGCGCTGGTGCCGCGGGCCGAGATCGAGGGCGAGATGGGCGACAGCCACGTCGGTCTGCAGGCCCGGCTGATGAGCCAGGCGCTGCGGAAGATGACCGGTGCGGTCAGCGGGACCAACACGACCGCGATCTTCATCAACCAGCTGCGCGAGAAGATCGGCGTGATGTTCGGCTCCCCCGAGACCACGACCGGTGGTAAGGCGCTGAAGTTCTACGCGTCGGTGCGGCTGGACGTGCGCCGGATCGAGTCGCTGAAGGACGGTACCGACGTGGTCGGCAACCGGACTCGGGTCAAGGTCGTGAAGAACAAGGTGGCCCCGCCGTTCAAGCAGGCCGAGTTCGACATCATCTACGGCCAGGGCATCAGCCGCGAGGGCAGCCTGCTCGACCTCGGCGTGGATCAAGGCTTCGTCCGCAAGGCCGGCGCCTGGTTCACCTACGAGAGCGACCAGCTCGGCCAGGGCCGGGAGAATGCGCGGAACTTCCTGCGCGACAACCCCGATCTGGCCAACGAGCTGGAGAAGAAGATCAAGGAGAAGATGGGCATCGGCCCGACCCTTGACCAGCCGGCCGGCGAGGCCGCCACGGCCGAGGTCGATGTCGACTTCTGATCGACGACCCACCGCGGGCGGCAGCGTCCCCCGGCAGCCCACAGCTGCCGACGACGCTGCCCCCGCGGCACTGTCTCTACCCCACGACGAACGCCTCGCCCTGGCCCGCAAACTCCTTGCGGCCGGCACAGACGCCTCGACGGCTTCCAACACCCCGAGCCAGCGCTCGGGGTCCGGCCGCCGTTCCGATCGTGCTGAGCGTGGCAGTGGTGCCGAGCGTGCTGCTGGCGGCGCCGAGCGTGCCGGTGGTATCGAGCGCGCTGGCGGTGCCGAGCGTGTGGGTGGTGCTGGTCGTGCTGAGCGAGGTCGGGGGGACGACCTCGGTGTAGCTCGTGGTTCTGGTCTGGGCTCGGGGCGTTCTCGTACGTCGAGTGCGCGTCGGGGCGGGTCCGATGTGGACGACTTCGTGGGCGAGGACGAGTCAGAGTGGGACGGCAGTTCCCGCCGGCGTACGGGCTCTATCCGGCGAACTGTCGGCACAGTTGACCCCTGGGACGAGCAGGACGAGCAGACGAAGACTCGGCCGGCGAAGCGTCGGGGTGCGACGGGTCGAGCGTCGGGGGCGAGCGCTGCTGATCCTTGGGGTGAGCCGGACGAGCGCTCTGCTCGTACGTTCGAGACGCGGGCGGCCGATCGGTTGGCTGAAGCACGTGCGTTCGCGGACGACGCGCCTGCACGGGGCGCAGACCTAGGTACGCCACCAGAACAGTCTGACCCTTGGGCCGACGCGGACTCGCCAACTGCCACCGAATCGCCCACCAGCGCCTCGCCAAGTCCTGCAGCTCCGGCAAGCCGCACATCTCCCGCAGAGCGTGTGCCTGACGCAGACCAGCCCACGCCACGCGCCAACTCCTCCGCGTCCGAGAGCGCGACGCCTGCGCGAGCGCGGTCGGCTGAGGTCGCGCCGGACAACGCACATGCCGATGACGCCGACGCGGGTAGTGCGCGGGCGGGTCAAGCGCGCGCGGACGACGCCGGTGCTGGTGACGCTGGTACGAGTGGCGCTCAGGCGGGTGATGCCGGTGTGGGTGGCGGCCGCGCGGGTGACGCTGGTGTGGGTGGCGGCCGTGCGGGTGACGCGAGCGCGGATGACAGCACGCCGGTAGGCGAACCTTGTTCGGTGGGGCGCGACGGTTCGCCCGGTGGCGCAGTACGTGCCGGTGGATACCGCGCGGGTGACGGATCGGGTACGCCGGATCGTGCGGGGTCTGTGGATCGTCCAGTGCGTACGAGCGGGGGTGCGTCGGGCGGGAGTGGGGCGAGTCGTGGGGACGGCTCGGTGGAGGGTGAGCGGTCTGGTGAGCGGGGTCGGGGGCGGCGGACGGTTGGGCGGGGGTTTGGGCGGGGGCGGAAGAGGTGGGGGAGTGAGGAGCCGGAGCGGGTGGGGGACGCGGCGATGGAGGAGGATGCTGATCCGGCTTCGGTGGCTCGGACGATTTTGCTGGACAAGTTGACGGGGCAGCCGCGGACTCGGGCTGAGTTGGCTGACGTGTTGGCGGAGAGGGAGATTCCGGACGACGTGGCTGATGAGGTGCTGGATCGGTTCACGGAGGTCGGGCTGATCGACGACGCCGCGTTCGCGAACGCGTGGGTGGAGTCGCGGCATCGTGGGCGTGGGTTGGGAAAGCGTGCACTGGCGCAGGAGCTTCGGCGGCGGGGCGTGGATGAAGAGCTGGCCCGGGACGCGCTCGAGGAGTTGGAGCCGGAGCAGGAAGAAGAGACCGCGAGGCAGCTGGTACGGCGGAAGCTGCGGTCGATGCGTTCGCTCGAGCGGCAGGTGGCGATGCGACGCTTGCTCGGGATGCTTGCGCGGAAGGGGTATCCGGGTGGCATGGCGATGAGCATCGTGAAGGAGGAGCTGGACGCTTCGCACGACGAGTTCCCGCTCATCGATTCATCCGGCATAGGCCCTGAATGACGGACGAAGTGCGTGAGGCAACCGCGGCGGATCGCGCCGGGATCCAGCGGCTGCTTCGCGAGTTGCACGGTGAGGCTGCAGACGCGACAACCCTGCCCGAGATCCGCCAGCAAGCCCGCACCTTCGTCGCCGGCGATGGCGATGGCGATGGAGACGAGATTGTCGGCGTGCTGGTAGCGACGTTCGTCGACTACGGGCACGAGCCGTGCGGCGTCGTCGAGGAGCTCGTGGTACATCCAGCGAGCCGCGGCTCTGGGACCGGCGCGGCCTTGCTCGCGCAATGCAAGTCCTGGCTTGAGGCGTTGGGCGCCGAGGTGGTCTTCGTCTCGGCCATCGACGAAGAGGCCGCCGAGTTCTACCTGCACGCCGGATTCACACGATGCACCGGCCCCTGGCTCTGGGCGGCAGCAGGCCAACCGGCGTAGGTGAGCCGGCGTAGGTGAGCCGAAGCTGTTTACCTTTGCTAAAGGTCGTGCTCGGGAACTGGTCCGGCAGTGTTGGGCAGCGCGCCGGACGGCGGTCACTTTGTGGGCGGAAGGTTCTTGACGGAATCACCGCCTACTTCGAGAGGTTCCGCCCAATGTCTGACTTCACCCGCCGCCGCTTTCTCGGCGGCGCTGCGGCCACCGCGAGCCTTGGTGCCGCGGCCGCGTTGATGCCCGCGAGTGTCCAGAAGGCCCTCGCCTCCCCGCCGCCGCGCCCGGCGCGGCTCGGCGACATCAAGCACGTTGTGATGCTCATGCAGGAGAACCGCAGCTTCGACCACTACTTCGGCACGCTGTCGGGAGTGGCCGGATTCGACGACCCGCACGCGATCAAGCTGTCCACCGGGCGCAACGTCTTCTACCAGCCCGACACCGAGAACCCGGACGGCTACATGCTGCCGTTCCACCTCGACACCCACTCGACCAACTCGCAGGCCATCCCGTCGACGAGCCACGCGTACTCGGTCCAGCACCAGGCCTGGAACGGCGGCAAGATGGACGCCTGGCTGCCTGCGCACCGGGCCGCCGACAAAGCCAACGGGCCGTACGTGATGGGGTACTACACCCGCGATGACATCCCGTTCCAGTACGCGCTCGCCGACGCGTTCACGATCTGCGACCAGTACCACTGCTCGGTCCAGGGCCCGACCTGGCCGAACCGCCTGTACTGGCAGACCGGCATGATCGACCCGGGCGGCACGCTCGGCGGCCCGATCACGTCGAACTCCCTGCCGAACGGCGCGTACCGCTGGACGACGTACGCCGAACGCCTCGAGGCCGCCGGTGTCAGCTGGAACGTGTACCAGGACCAGGTGGGTCTGAGCAGTTACAACATGCTCCCGCACTTCAAGCAGTTCCAGGACGCCACACCCGGTACGCCGTTGTACGACAAGGGCATGAAGGTGTCGTCGCTCGGCCAATTCGAGTACGACGCCCTGCACGACAAGCTCCCGACCGTGTCGTGGCTGATGACGGCCGGCGGCGTCTCCGAGCACCCGAAGGAGATGCCGGCCGCCGGGGCCGACTTCGTCGCGTCGAAGATCGCCGCGATCGCCGCCAACCCGGACGTCTGGAAGAAGACGGTCTTCATCCTGAACTACGACGAGAACGACGGCCTGTTCGACCACGTCGTACCGCCGACCGCTCCGGTCGGAACGCCGGACGAGTACGCGCTCGGCCTGCCGATCGGCGGCGGGTTCCGGGTGCCGTGCATCGTGGTCTCGCCGTGGACCGCGGGTGGTTGGATCAGCAGCCAGAAGTTCGACCACACGTCGGTGCTGCAGTTCCTCGAGAAGCTCACCGGCGTACAAGAGCCGAACATCAGCCAGTGGCGTCGCAAGACGTTCGGTGACCTCACCTCGGTGTTCCGTCACGACCACGTCAGCAAGCCGCCGGCGCTGCCCGAGACGGGCGCCCAGCTGAACCTGGCGACGTACGAAGCCGCGCAGCTGCCCGCTCCGACGTTCCCGACCTCGACGCAGGTCGTCCCGCATCAGGAGCGCGGCGGTCGCCACCGCCTCTGAGGTACGCCGGCAGCCGGGCAATCACGTCGATTGCCCGGCTGTTTGCACGTCCACCGCACGTCACTGCACGTCTCCCGGGGGTAGCGTCGGCGACATGGCGAGCCTGGAAGACGTGGAGCGGTTGGTCGGTCAGTTGCCGGAGACCGTCGAGACGACGAAGCACGGCCGTCGGACCTGGGCGGTCGGCGGCAAGGGGTACGCGTGGGAGCGGCCGTTCAGCAAGGCGGACCTCAAGCGGTACGGCGACGAGACGCCGCCCGACGGGCCGATCCTGGCGATCAAGGTCGAGGACCTGGCCGAGAAGGAGGCCGTGCTGACCGCCCGCGCCGGCGACGGGTTCTTCACGATCCCGCATTTCAACGGGTACGCCGCGGTCCTCGTCGAGCTCGACAAGGTGCCGGAACAGGCGCTCCGCGAAGCACTGCTCGACGGGTGGCTGGTGTACGCCCCGGCGAACGTCGCGAAGGCACACCTCGACGGGCGGTGACGCAGAGTGAACCGGTTTCGGGTCCGGTGAGCGGCGAGGGGCGTTGACGGGTGCGGTACGACGGTGTGTTATCCGAGGTAGGACTGGTATTTGGACCGGTCCGTAGGCTGGGATTTTCCGTCGATCCGCCCCAGACACCGCGGAGGGTGCAATGAACGATTTCCAGGAACAGGCGAAGAACTGGCTCCGGAATGTCGTCAAGCAGAACCCGGACAAGATCAAAGCCGGCGTCGAGAAGGCCGGCGACATGATCGACAAGCAGACCGGCGGGAAGTACGCGGAGAAGGTCGACGCGGTCCAGCAGAAGGTCGGGACGTTCGTCGACAAGCAGGGCACAGACGAGCCGGGCCAGGCGGCCCAGGCGGATCAGGCACCCGCGGACACGACCTCGGAGTCCACCACCGCAGGTACGGCGGAGAGCGCGCAGCCCGACAGGCCCGCGGACGGCCCCGCCAGCTGACCAGATCCACATCTGCAGCCCCGCGGCCGTTCCAAGCGCCGCGGGTGCTGAAGACTCCGTCGTACACCTATGTCCGTTGTGGAGTAGTCCAGTGCCCGGAGTGGTCTCATCCCGCGGGTGACGGGCGAGTGTCCGTCTTGACCGCGTGATGGGCCGCGCTTAGCCTCAGGATCAAGAAGGGATGAAACCACTGCATCGGTGGCGGATATAACCATCGGCGAGTCGGGTGAAACGGCCGACTGACCGGCAAAAAGACGCAACCACGCTCGACTGAGCTGAAGGAAGGACGACGGCGCCAGGCGCTGTCGATAGACGGCACCGCACGCAAAACCCGGACGGTCACCAAGCCGGCAAGGGCGCGAGCGGCGTTACCGCGATCTCCGCGTTGTCGGCGGCGACTCACGGTGAGCAAGCGAAGCAGGCAACACCGGAAAGCCGCACCGCGCGGCATCGACGGAGTTGCACAGCCGTACCGTCGCAACGGTAGAGAACCGGTACCGCCCCACCCGGGTGGCACCGGCCCTGCCGTACCCCGAAAGCCGCCGGACCCCGGTGGCGCCTTCAGCCGTACCGGTGGCGAAGTCCCTTCGACAGACGGCCACAGTCCCGCCGCGGGACTCGAAGGAGAGGGGAGACGCCGATGACCGCGATGTCGGTTGGCCTGGCCCTGATCGGATTGCTGATCGCAGGACTGCTGGCCTGGATCGGCCTGACCCTCTCCCGCCGGAAAGCCGCCGACAATTCGACCGCCCAACTCGAGGCCGCGCAGCTCGCCGCCGGTGCGAAGTCCGCGGCAGAGCTGGTCCGCCGGCAGGCTGAGGAAGATGCCGCCGTACTGCGGACGCGGGCCGAGGCGGCCGAGCAACGCAGCGAGGAGATCCGCCGCAGCGCCGAGGACCGGGCGTCCGAGGTGCGCCGTGATGCCGAGCGGCGGGCGTCCGACGTACGGCGGGAAGCCGAAGCCGAGGCGCAGTCGATCCGGGACGACCTGCGCGAGCAACGTCTCGAGATGGAGCGCCGCGACCACCGGCTGACCGAGCGCGAGGAGCGGGCCGACGAGCAGCACCGCGCGATGGAGGAACGCCAGACCGAGCTGACCGCGCAGCTGGCCGAGCTGGACCAGCGCAAGAACGAGATCAAGGATCTCGAGAACGAGCGCCGCCGGATCCTCGAAGGCGTCGCGAACCTGACCACCGAGCAGGCGCGGGCCGAGCTGGTTGCGTCGATCGAGGACGAGGCCAAGCGGCACGCCCACACGATCGTTCGCGAGATCGAGCGGCAGGCTCAGGACGAGGGCGAGATCAAGGCCCGCAAGATCATCACCGGCGCGGTGCAACGGCTGGCGTCCGAGCAAACGAGCGAGTCGGTGGTGTCCGTCGTACACCTGCCGAGTGACGACATGAAGGGCCGGATCATCGGTCGCGAGGGCCGCAACATCCGGTCGTTCGAACAGACCACCGGCGTGAACCTGATCATCGACGACACCCCCGAAGCGGTCCTGCTGTCCTGCTTCGATCCGGTACGCCGGGAGACGGCGCGGCTGACCCTGGACTCGCTGGTGCTCGACGGGCGGATCCACCCGAGCCGGATCGAGGAGATCTACGAGCGCAGCAAGGGCGAGGTCGCCGAGCTGTGCGAGCGGGCCGCCGAGGACGCGATGGCCGACGTCGGGATCACGGACCTCCACCCGGAGCTCGTCCGGACGATGGGGCTGCTGCGCTACCGCACGTCGTACGGACAGAACGTGCTCAAGCACCTGATCGAGTCCGCGCACATCGCCGGGATGATGGCGGCCGAGCTCGGGCTGGATCCCAAGCTGTGCAAGCGTGGCGCGTTCCTGCACGACATCGGCAAGGCGCTCACGCACGAGTCGGAGGGCAGCCACGCGATCGTCGGCGCCGAGCTGGCCCGCAAGTACGGCGAGAACGACGACGTCGTGCACTGCATCGAGGCGCACCACAACGAGGTCGAGGTGCGGACCGTCGAGGCGGTGCTGACGCAGGCCGCGGACGCGGTCAGCGGCGGCCGGCCCGGCGCACGGCGGGAGTCGTTGGAGGCCTACGTCCAGCGGCTCGAACGCCTCGAGGAGATCGCGATGCACCACGACGGCGTCGAGAAGGTGTTCGCGATGCAGGCCGGCCGCGAGATCCGGGTGATGGTCCTGCCGGACGCGGTCGACGACATCGCGGCGCAGGTGATGGCCCGCGACATCGCGAAGCAGGTCGAGGAGGAGCTCACGTACCCGGGCCAGATCCGGGTGACCGTCGTCCGCGAGTCAAGGGCTACCGAGGTGGCGAAGTAACGTACTTCGCCCGCCACGCCGGCGGGTCGAACGGAGCCCCGTAGATCCGGGTCTCGCGAGCGATCCGCCCGTCGCGGAACTCGACGACGTTCGCCACGTAGTACACCTCGCCGCCGTAGTCCGACCGGCCGAGGAGGACGAAGTTGTCGCCGGAGCCGGTGATGCGGAGGATCTGGATCGACGGCGGGTTCGGGTACTCCTGCTGCATCGCGCGCATGGGGTCCCGCCCGACGATGCGTTCGCCGGACTGCGGCATCTCCAGGACGTAGTCCTCCGTGCGCATCTCGTGCTCGGCCTCCGGCGAGAGCGCGAGCTCGCTGTCGGGGCTCCACAGGCGTTCGAGCAGTTCACGGTTGCGGTCCATGAATTCATGGTGCACCCGGCTCACGCCGACGAGCGCGACTACCTGCTCGGTCGCCGGTGGTGAGTCGGGGTGACGTCGATCGGCTCGTCGGCGACGCGCTCCGGCGGGGCCGTGCGGTACTGGCGCTCGACCTCCGGGTCGATGACTGGGCGGTCGGTGCGTCGGCGTTGGTTGGCGAGGCGGTACGACAGCCAGATGCCGGCGGCTCCGCCGAGCATGATGATGATCCCCAGGGCGGTCAGGTTGAACGTGTCGGACGTGTCCCGTACGGCGAACGCCAGGACAGCGCCGATCACGACGAGTGCGATCCCGGCCCCGATCCGCATACCTGCTCCTTCCATGAACACGGAGTAACTGAGCTCACTCCCTGTGCCCAGGAACGACGCGAGGTATGCGTCAGCGGAAGGCGGACTGCCCGGTCAGCGCCTGGCCGATGACGAGCTGGTGGACCTCGGACGTGCCTTCGTAGGTGAGCACCGACTCGAGGTTGTTGGCGTGCCGCATGATCGGGTACTCGCCGCTGATGCCGTTGGCGGCGAGGATCGTGCGGCATTCGCGCGCGATCGCGATCGCCTCGCGGACGTTGTTGAGCTTGCCGACCGACACCTGCTCGGGGCGCAGCGTGCCCTTCTCCTTCAAGCGGCCGAGGTGCACGGCGAGCAGGATGCCCTTGTTCAGCTCGACCGCCATGTCGGCGAGCTTGGCCTGGGTCAGCTGGTACCCCGTGAGCGGCTTGTCGAAGACGATCCGCTCACCGGCGTACGCGATCGCGGTCTCGAGGCAGTCGCGGGCCGCGCCCATCGCGCCGAAGATGATGCCGAACCGGGCCTCGTTCAGGCAGCCGAGCGGGCCGGACAAACCGCGTGCCTCGGGCAACAAAGCTGAGCCGGGCAGCCGGACGTCCGAGAGCACCAGCTCGGAGGTGACGGACGCACGCAGCGACATCTTCTGCTTGATCTCCGGCGCCGAGAAGCCGGGCGTCGACGTCGGTACGACGAAGCCGCGGACGCCGTCGTCGGTCCGCGCCCAGACCACCGCGACGTCGGCGACGGAACCGTTGGTGATCCACATCTTCGAGCCGTTCAGTACCCAGTCGTCGCCGTCGCGGCGGGCGTTGGTGCGCATGCCGGCCGGGTTCGAGCCGAAGTCGGGCTCGGTCAGCCCGAAGCAGCCGATCGCCTCACCCGCGGACATCCGCGGGAGCCATTCGTTCTTCTGCTCGTCGCTGCCGTACTTCCAGATCGCGTACATCGCCAGCGAACCTTGCACGGACACGAGCGACCGCATCCCCGAGTCGGCCGCCTCGATCTCCAAGCAGGCAAGCCCGTACGCGACCGGGCCCAGCCCCGCACACCCGTACCCGGTCAGGTGCATCCCGAGAAACCCGAGCGCACCCAGCTCCTTCGCCAACTCCCGCGCCGGAATCGAAGCCGTCTCGAACCACTCCGGCAACGCCGGCCGCAACCGCTCATCCGCAAACCGCCGAGCAGCCGCCCGGACATCAACCTCTTCCTCACTCAGCAAAGAGTCGACGTCGACAAGATCCAGAGAAGCACCCATGTGCTCACGCTAGCCGGTAGATGCGGCGACGCGGTGGTGTGGAAGGCCACATGCCTATTTCAGGATCAGCGTCCCGTCGAAGGCCTCCAGGTCGGCAAGCGTCTCCTGATACACCGGCCGGAGCGGAGGCAGGTCCTCACGCGCGAAGAACCGCGCATCACGGGTCTCGTCAGTCTCAGCGAGCAGTGAGCCGCTCCAGCGGTCGACGCGGAAGACCACTGCGAACATCTGGTGCTGCCCGCCGTAGGCGTTCGTGAACCAGTACTGCGGACCGGTGTACAGCGCGATCGGCGTGGCCGCCTCGACGATCAGCCCGGTCTCCTCTTGCACCTCGCGAACCAGCGCGTCCTGGATCGACTCGCCCAGCTCGAGGCCGCCTGCCGGCATCACCCAGGTGTCGTCGTCGGTGCGGCGTACCAGGAGCACGTCGCCGGCTTCGTTCACGATCACGGCTCGCGGCCCTGGCGTGATCAGGCGTTGGTCGCCGACGTGCCTTCGGAGCGTGCCGACGTACGACTGCTCGTACGGCAGCGAACTCACTTGCTGTACCAAGGCCACCACCAGTGGCGTTTGCGGGGGTGGCGGACTACGACGCTGGCGTGGTGGGCTCGGCCGGTGACGTGCAGGCGGACTCCGCCGGGACGAGGTGCGACCGCCTTGTTCTTGGCGCTGCTGTGGTTGGCCTCGACCTGGTCGATGTCGACGCTCCAGCCTTCGGGGATCACCATGATCACCGAGCTGTGGATGGCCTGGGCGTCGACGTGGATGTCGGCCCAGTGGACGACGGCGTCGGTGAAGTCGAGCTTGACCGACGAGTGTTCGGCGATCGCGGTCAGGCGTTCGGGCACGACCCAGGCGCCTTCGCGCTTCTGTGCGCTGTGCCGCGCGCGGAGGGTCAGCTCCTGGGAGCTGCCGTGGGCGACCGGCATCAGGTCGGCGGTCGCGTTGCGCAGTTCCAGCTGCGTCTTGGCCGAGTAGACCTGGGTCAGCCGTTCGTCCAGTTCCTCGAAGTCCAGCCGCCCGTCGGTATGCGCTTCCTGGACCACGGCGGCGGCTCGTTCGCGGTCGTTGTCGGATGCCCGGTGACCGGGCGGCGGCTGCTCCAGACTCATGCGACCAAAGGTAGCGCCGCTACCGGTCCGAGCAGAACGACAGGAATCTCCCGACGACGGCCGACCAGGTCTTGTCCAGCTCCTCCGCGTACCTCTCGGCATCCGCGACCACGGCATCCGGATCGAACCCCATCGACCGCAGCCGCTCCGGGTTCCACCGGCGTACGCGATCGGCCGCGACCTCCGGGTGGAACTGCACACCCCAGCTCCGGTCTCCGACCCGCAGCATCTGGTTCGGGCACCGCTCACTGGACATCAGCAGTACGGCGTCCGCCGGCAGCCGCGTGATCTGGTCCTGGTGACTCTCAACCGCCCACACCGTCGACGGCAGCTCACCGACCAGCGGGTCGTCCGCGGCGGCCGGCAGAACTGTCAGCGACGTCACACCCTTCTCGGGCAGCCCGTACTTCCCCTTCACCTCGCCGCCGAACGTATGCGCCAGCAACTGACCGCCCAAGCAGATCCCGAGCACAGGCACCCGGCCGTGTGAGTCCCGCAGCAGCGCGCGCTCCGCCGGCAGCCATGGCGACCGCTCGTCCTCGTCAGGCAGCATCCCGCCGCCGAGCATGATCAGCCCCGCATGGCCGTCCACGGTCGTGGGCACCGGCTCGCCGTCCCACGCCCGGACGACCACGGGAGTGATGCCACGGTCCTCGAGCCAGCCGAGCAGCTTGCCCGGACCGCTGCCCTCGTCGTTCTCGATCATCAGCACGGAAGTCGGCACCGGGCCACCGTACGCGGCACACCGGACACCGCCGTACCGGAGTCGTGATTCCTGGATACTGATGCACTGTGGGGGTGCAGATGGAGCCGATCAGCGGATTCGTGCGTGCCGTGGTGGGGGACGTGTCCTTCATCTTCGGCAAGGGCATGGTCAACGCGTACCTGCTGGCCCGCCGCAACGGAGTCGCGAGGCCACAGCTCGACCTCCTGGTGCGCTCACACGGTCAATATGTGCCGCTCGACATCCCGACCGGCACCGTGCCCGCGGTCGACCGACTGGTCGGGCTTGACGAGAGCCGGCCGACGCCGCTGCTGACAGTCGAGTTCACTCCGGGCGACACCGGCGCCGAGGCGCACCTCACTGCCAACAACCCCGTCCTCATCACGATCACCGACATCACCCACCGCGAGTACGACGCCGTGGTGCTCACCACGTCGCTCGGCGCAGCGGCGTACGCCCAACTGCCGCCCGGTTACTACCACGTGTCCGCTGTGGTCATCGACGAGCACGCCGAGCTGCTGCAGGGGTACAGCGCCCAGCACAACCTGCACGTGGACAAGGGCGACGACCTGATCGTCTCGCTGTCGATCCGTACCGCCGGGGTCGGCGAGATCGCGACGGCCCTGGAGACCGGGCCGCAGCCGGTGCTCGTGGGCGAGGACGGCGACGTCGTACCGCTGCTCGATCTGGTCCGCATCGGCCGCGCGCCGGACTGCGACGTGATCATCGACCGCCAGGAGATCAGCCGTCATCACGCCGAGCTGCTGCGGATCGACGCGACCGGCTACGAACTGCGGGATCTCGGCTCCACCAACGGGACGTCGGTGAACGGCGTGCGGATCGAGACCGCGATGGTCGGCGACGGCGACGAGATCCGGCTCGGCGCCATGCCCTTCCGCCTGTACCTCGGCTGACCGCACCCGGACCCCCATCCGGACCCGGACCTGGAAGAATGGCGTCGTGAACTCACGCAGCGTCGTCATCCTCGGTTCGACCGGCTCGATCGGCACTACGGCGCTCGAGCTGATCGGTCGCAACCGGGACCGCTTCCGCGTGCTCGCACTGTCTGCCGGCGGCGACAACGTCGGGCTGCTGGCCGAGCAGGCGCTCGAGTTCGATGTCGAGGTCGTCGCGGTGGCGAAGGCCACGGTCGCGCAGGACCTGCAGCTGGCGTTCTACGCCGAGGCGCAGCGGAAGGGGTACGCGCAGGGCGAGTTCCGGATCCCGAAGATCGTCACCGGGCCGGATGCCTCCAGCGAGCTTGCCGCGATGCCGTGTGACGTGGTTCTCAACGGGATCAACGGCTCGGTCGGCCTGCACGCGACGCTGGCCGCCCTGGACGCCGGGAACACGCTGGCGCTGGCGAACAAGGAGTCGCTGGTGGTCGGTGGCCCGATCGTGACGCGGCGGGCCAAGCCCGGGCAGATCGTCGCGGTCGACTCCGAACACAGCGCGATCGCCCAATGCCTGCGTGGCGGTACGCCGAACGAGGTCCGCAAGCTCCTGCTGACCGCGAGCGGCGGCCCGTTCCTCGGTCGTCCCCGCAGCGAGCTCGCGAACGTCACGGTCGAGCAAGCCCTTGCCCACCCGAACTTCGCGATGGGCCCGGTCGTCACGATCAACTCCGCGACGCTGGTCAACAAGGGCCTGGAGCTGATCGAGGCGCATCTGCTCTTCGGCATCCCGATGGACCGGATCGACGTCGTGATCCACCGGCAGCAGGCGATCCACTCGATGGTCGAGTTCTTCGACGGCGCGACGATCGCGCAGGTCGGCGTACCGACGATGACCGTGCCGATCGGGCTCGCGCTCGGCTGGCCTGACCGGATAGCGGACGCTTCGCCGCCGTGGAACTTCACCGAGGCGAGCACCTGGACGTTCCAGCCGGTCGACGACGCCGAGTTCCCGTCGGTCGGTCTGGCCCGCGAGGCGGGCACCCGGGGCGGTACGGCGCCGGCCGTGTTCAACGCCGCCAACGAGGTCTGCGTGGAGGCGTTCCGGGCCGGACGGCTGCCGTTCACCGGAATCGTCGACACAGTCGCCCGGGTGGTGACCGAACACGACGTACCCTCGTATGTGGAACTGTCCGTCGACGACGTGCTCGCCGCGGACGCGTGGGCCCGGACCAGGGCCCGTGAGCTCACCGCCGATAGCAGCCAGGAGAACCAGAAGGCATGACCGTGCTTCTCACCACCGTCGGCATCGTGCTGTTCGTCCTCGGGGTCCTGATCTCCGTGGCGCTGCACGAGATGGGCCACATGCTCCCGGCGAAGGCGTTCGGGATGAAGGTGACGCAGTTCTTCGTCGGCTTCGGCCGGACCATCTGGTCGACGAAACGCGGCGAGACGGAGTACGGCATCAAGGCGATCCCGGCCGGCGGTTTCGTCCGGATCATCGGGATGCTGCCGCCGGGCAAGGGCCAGGACCCGACGAAGATCCGCAAGGCCAACACCGGCCCGATCCAGTCGATGGTCGAGAACGCCCGGTCCGCGGAGTACGAGACGATCTCGCCCGAGGACGACGGCCGGCTCTTCTACCAGAAGGTGTGGTGGAAGAAGCTGATCGTGATGGCCTCCGGGCCGCTGGTGAACGTGGTGATCGCGTTCGTGCTGTTCGGCGGGCTCTACATGCTCTACGGGACGCCGGTCGCGCAGACCACGGTCTCCACCGTCACCGACTGCGTGATCCCGGCCAACCAGGCGACGGCCGACCGGAAGTGCACCGATACCGACAAGGTGTCGCCGGCCAAGGTCGCCGGGTTCCAGGTCGGCGACAAGATCGTCTCGTTCAACGGCACGCAGATCACCAGCTGGGACCAGCTCACGCCGCTGATCCGCGCGAACACCGACAAGCCGGCCACGATCGTTGTCGAGCGCAACGGTGCGCAGAAGACCCTGCAGACCAGCACGATCGTGAACCAGGTGCAGGAGAGCGCCACCTCCGACAAGCTCGTGTCGGTCGGGTTCCTCGGCATCTCGCCGACCGAGAAGGTGGAGCGGCAGAGCTTCGGCTTCGTCGTCGACCAGATGGGCAAGCTGACCGTCAGCACCGTGCAGGCGCTGGGCAAGTTCCCGGAGAAGCTGGTCGGGGTCGCGAAGTCGATCGTCGGCGGTCAGCGCGACCAGGACAGCCCGATGAGCGTGGTCGGCGCGAGCCGGGTCGCCGGTGAGGTCGCCTCCAGTGACCTGGGCGTCGGCCAGAAGATCGCCACCGGGATCCTGCTGCTCGCCTCGCTGAACCTGTTCCTTGCCCTGTTCAACTTCATCCCGCTGCTGCCGCTGGACGGCGGTCACATGATCGGCGCGATCTGGGAGGGTATCCGGCGCGGCTTCGCCAAGCTGTTCCGCCGGCCCGACCCCGGGTACGTCGACGTGGCCAAGCTGCTCCCGATCGCGTACGTCGCGGCCAGCGTGATCGTGGTGATGGGCGTGCTGCTCGTCATCGCCGACATCGTGAACCCGATCAAGCTCTTCAACGGCTGACCCTCACCCCCACTGGTTAAGGAATCATGAGCATCAACCTGGGCATGCCCGCGCTGCCGCCTCCGACCCTCGCGCCGCGCCGCAAGACCCGTCAGATCAAGGTCGGCAGCGTGCTGGTCGGCGGCGACGCACCGATCTCGGTGCAGTCGATGACCACCACGCCGACCAACGACGTCAACAAGACGCTGCAGCAGATCGCCGAGCTGACCGCGGCGGGCTGCGACATCGTCCGGGTCGCGTGCCCGCGGCAGGAGGACGCCGACGCGCTGGCGGAGATCGCGCAGCACTCGCAGATCCCGGTGATCGCCGACATCCACTTCCAGCCGGGCTACGTGTTCGCCGCGATCGAGGCCGGCTGCGCCGCGGTCCGGGTGAACCCGGGCAACATCCGCAAGTTCGACGACCAGGTCAAGGAGATCGCCCAGGCGGCGAAGGACCACGGTACGTCGCTGCGCATCGGCGTGAACGCGGGTTCGCTGGACAAGCGGCTGCTGGAGAAGTACGGGAAGGCGACGCCCGAGGCGCTGGTCGAGTCGGCCGTCTGGGAGGCGTCGCTGTTCGAGGAGCACGACTTCCACGACTTCAAGATCTCGGTCAAGCACAACGACCCGGTCGTGATGGTGCAGGCCTACGAGATGCTCGCCGAGCGGGGCGACTGGCCGCTGCACCTCGGGGTGACCGAGGCCGGGCCGGCGTTCCAGGGCACGATCAAGTCGTCGGTCGCGTTCGGCGCGCTGCTGTCGAAGGGCATCGGGGACACGATCCGGGTATCGCTGTCCGCGCCGCCGGTCGAGGAGGTCAAGGTCGGCCTGCAGATCCTGCAGTCGCTGAACCTGCGCGAGCGCAAGCTCGAGATCGTCTCCTGCCCGTCCTGCGGCCGCGCCCAGGTGGACGTCTACACGCTCGCCGAGCAGGTCACCGCCGGCCTCGAGGGTATGGAGGTCCCGCTCCGCGTCGCCGTCATGGGTTGCGTCGTCAACGGCCCGGGCGAGGCCCGGGAAGCCGACCTCGGCGTCGCCTCCGGCAACGGCAAGGGCCAGATCTTCGTCAAGGGCGAGGTCATCAAGACCGTCCCGGAGTCGGCGATCGTGGAAACCCTCATCGAAGAGGCCATGCGCATCGCCGAAACCATGGAAGCCACCGGCGACGAACCCACCGTCAGCGTCAGCTGAGCTGCACCAGATTCCCGTTGTTCTTGGTGCGCGGATGAGGCCAACTTTGGTGTAAAGTTGGCCTCATGACGCGCATCTCCGTCGACGTGAACGACGAGTGGCTCGAGGCCGCTCGCGCTGAGCTGGGTACGGACACCAAGGTGGAGACGATCAACGCCGCCCTGCATGAGCTGGCCCGGCGGAAACGTGCCAAGGACCTCATCGCCACGCTCGACGAGGTGGAGCTGGACGTGAGCGGCTCGGACGCGGCCTGGCGGTATGGCGGGGGACGTGACTTCAGCCGCCTGGAGATCGACGCTCGGGAAGAGCGCAGCGCGTGATGGCTGGAGCCGCCTACCTGGCGGACACTTCTGTTTTCGTGCTGCGCGGCCGCGACATCAACGTCAAGCACCGCTTCGACAGCCTGCTGGTCGAAGGCCGGCTGGCGTTCTGCCAGATGACCCTCCTCGAGTGCCTGAACAATGCTCCTGACCCGAAGACCTACGAACGGTTGTGGGCCGATCTCCAGGGGCAGCGATGGGCGGACGTGAGCACCGAGGCCATGGACCGGGCCCTGAACGTCCATCGGTCGCTGGCGAAGAAGAGTCAGCATCGGCAGTTTCGGCTGCCTGACCTCATCATCGCTGCGACTGCCGAACTGGCAGGGTTGACGGTTCTGCACTACGACGACGACTACGACCGGATCGCGAAGGTCACTGGGCAGCCAGTGGAATGGGTAATGCCGAAGGGGACGCTCTGACGGTGACCGAGTACCTGGTAGTTAGTGCTGTCGCTGGGGAGGCTCGGTATGTGCCGGCGGGGATTCCGGTGGTGGTTACCGGGGTGGGTAAGACGGCTGCGGCGGTTGCGGTGAGTCGGGCGCTGGGGGAGCGGGACACGTCGGATCTGGTGGTTCTCAACGTGGGGACCACCGGGGCGTTGCGGGACGGGATGGGTGGGCTTTACCTGCCCAGTGTGGTGATCAATCACGACGTGAATGCGCAGGCGGTCCGGGCTATCGGGCTGGATCCGCAGGATGAGTTGCGCATCGACGGTGGCGACGGGACGGTGCTCGCGTCGGGGGATGTGTTCGTGACGGATCCGGTGGTGCGGCAGCGGCTGGCGGACCGGGCGCACCTGGTGGACATGGAGGCGTACGGTGTCGTCTACGCGTGCCGCGAGTACGGCGTACCGGTCCGTGTCGTGAAGCATGTGTCCGACTCGGCGGATGAGGCAGCGCTCGACTGGCCTGCTCTGGTGGACGCGAGCGCCAAGGTGCTGGGCGAGTGGGTCAGCGAGTACGTGCGCTGAGCCACTCCAGTACTGCGGTCTCCCGGACCAGCCAGCGCATCACGCCGACGCCGCTCTCCATCACTGCGCGGTTCGCCGCCAGGGCAGCGTCGACGGTCACCCACTGCGGCGTGAGTTCCAGGTCGGCCTCGTAGCCCTCCAGCTGCTGCTGACCGACCGGCGTCCCGCCCGAGCATTCGAAGTAGTACGACGTCATGCCGAACACGTCGTACTCCGCGTCGATGGCCGGCACCTCCTCGCGGGTCGTCACCAGCTCCGCGCCGACGGCAACCGCGTCGTACGCGCACTCCTCACGGAACTCGCGGCGTAGCGCGACTTCGAAGGACTCGCCCAGCTCGACGCCGCCACCGGGGAACTTGTAGTCGCCGTGCCGCGAGCCGAGCAGCAGCAACTCCGGTCCGCGGAACAGCACTCCGCGGACCGCGGTGCGTTCGACCACACGTCCGCCGGGAGCGAGTTCCGGTGAGCGAAAGGTCGCGAGCAGCATGCGGTCTATGCTGACTTGGCCTTGGGTCAAGTACGCCATTCGCTGGAGGTCCGCATGGCCGGTTCGTCGCTCCTGTCGGCACTCATCACTGCCCTCGCGGACGGGTCGATCGAGGTGGTGGATCTGACCTCGCCGCTGTCCGCGTCGACGCCGGTGATCCAGCTTCCGCCGGAGTTCGGCCAGACGGCGCAGTTCGCGCTGGAGGAGATCAGCAGGTACGACGACCGCGGGCCGGCCTGGTACTGGAACAACTTCACCAGCGGCGAGCACACCGGCACGCACTTCGACGCACCGAACCACTGGGTCACCGGCAAGGACCTCGCCGACATCGCTTCGGTCCCGGCGAACCGGCTGATCGCACCGGCCGTCGTGCTCGACTTCACCGCCGAGGTGGAGAAGAATCCCGACTTCCTCGTCGAGGTCGATCACCTCAAGGCCTGGGAGGCGGACAACGTTCCGCTCCCGAAGGGCGGCTGGCTGTTCGTACGCACGGGCTGGGACGCCCGATCGCACTCGCAGGAGGCATTCATCAACGCCGACGAGAACGGACCGCACACCCCGGGCCTGTCGCCCGAGTGCGCGCGCTGGGTCGCGCAGGAGTCGCCAGTCCTCGGTATGGGCGTCGAGACGGTCGGCACCGACGCGGGGAAGGCGCACTCGTTCGACCCACCGTTCCCGTGTCACTCGTACCTGATGGGCAGCGACAAGTACGGGCTGACACAACTGCAGAACCTCGCGCAGCTCCCGCCGACGGGCGCCGTCGTCATCGCCGGACCGTTGCCGATCGTCGGCGGCTCCGGCGCTCCCGCCCGGGTGCTCGCGCTGGTCGAACGCTGATGAACGTCGCGGGCGCCGTCGGCCGGGCGCTGGTGGCCGCGGGCGTCCGCCAGGTGTTCGGCGTGGTCGGGTCAGGCAACTTCCATCTGACGAATGCGATGGTCGCCGCCGGCGCGCGCTTCGTCGCCGCGCGGCACGAGGGCGGTGCGGCCACGATGGCCGACGCGTACTCGCGGATGAGCGGGACGGTCGCCGCGCTGACGGTCCACCAGGGCTGCGGTCTGACCAACGCGATGACCGGGATCGCCGAGGCGGCCAAGAGCCGTACACCGATGGTCGTGGTCGCGGCGGAGGTCCTCGAGCCGCGGTCGAACTTCTACGTCGACCAGGAGGCGTTGGCTCGCGCGGTGGGCGCGGTCCCGGTGCGGATCACGTCGGCGGAGACTGCGGTCGCCGAGGCGCGCGAGGCCGTGGAAACCGCCGTACGCGAACGCAGGACGGTGTTGCTGAACGTGCCGCTTCCCACGCAGGCGTTGGAGGTTCCGTCACCTGCGGCCACGCAGCCGTTGCCGTCGAGGGAGGCGGTGGTGCCGGAGGCCGTCGAGGTCGCCGCCCTGACTGACCTGCTGCGGCGTTGCGAGCGGCCGGTCTTCGTTGCAGGTCGCGGAGCTCGCGGACATCGTCAGATCCTCGAAGCGTTGGCGGAGCGATCCGGCGCACTCCTCGCGACCTCGGCCGTCGCGCACGGCCTGTTCCACGGCAACCCATGGTCGCTCGGGATCTCAGGCGGCTTCGCCTCACCGCGTACTGCGGAACTGATCCGCGCCGCCGACCTCATCGTCGGCTGGGGCTGCGCCCTGAACATGTGGACGATGCGCCACGGCCAGCTGATCGGACCCGACGCGACCGTGGTGCAGGTCGACGACGACAGGTCCGCACTCGGCGCGCATCGCGAGATCCACCTGGGAGTCACCGGCGACGTCGGCCTCACCGCCGAGCTCGCCCTCGGCGCATTCGGCGAGCAGCGCGTTGGCTATCGGGATGTCAAGCTCGGCAGCGCGCGCTGGCGGGACGTCGAGTACGACGACACGAGTACTGCGGAGCGGATCGACCCGCGGACGTTGAGCATCGCGCTCGACGACGTACTCCCAGCCGAGCGTGTGGTCGCCGTCGACTCGGGCAACTTCATGGGCTACCCGAGCGCGTATCTGGCCGTGCCCGACGAGAACGGCCTGTGCTTCACGCAGGCGTTCCAGTCGATCGGCCTCGGCCTCGCGACCGCGATCGGTGCCGCGCTCGCCCAGCCGGGCCGGCTGCCGGTTGCGGCATTGGGCGACGGCGGCGCGCTGATGAGTGCGGCAGAACTCGACACGGTCCGACGACTGGGTCTGCCGATGCTGGTGGTCGTCTACAACGACGATGCGTACGGCGCCGAGGTACACCACTTCGGTCCCGACGGGCATCCGACGGACACGGTGACGTTCCCGCCGACCGATATCGCCGCGATCGCGCGGGGGTACGGCTTCGAGGCCGCGACCGTACGCACGGTCGACGACCTCGCCGCGGTCACGCGATGGCTCGACGGACCACGCGAGGCGCCGATGCTCGTGGATGCGAAGGTCGTTGCGGACCAGCCGTCCTGGTGGCTGGAGGAGGCGTTCCGCGGCCACTGAGGCGGTCCGGCCTATCCTGGCTTGACCTTGACCCTGGGGGCAAGGTTTAGCGTCGGGGTGAAGGAGGCGGAATGCGGATCAGCGATCTGGCGGCCGAGGCCGGTGTGACGGTCAAGGCGGTGCGGTACTACGAGGCGCAGGGGCTGCTCAGGCCGCGGCGCGAGGCGAACGGGTACCGCGTGTACGACGCGGACGACGTGGTCGTGGTGCGCGAGGTGAAGGCGTTGCTCAGTCTCGGGCTGACCGCGGAGCAGACGTACCCGTTCATCGAGTGCCTGCGCGCCGGCAACGAGCGGGCGGACGTGTGCCCGGCGTCGCTCACGGCGTACCGGACCCGGATCGCGGACGTGGACCGGCGGATCGCGGAACTCACCGATCTGCGGGCCCGGCTGACCGACCTCCTGACCGATGCCGAGAGCTGGAGGATGAAACAACTATGAGCGAACTGCGTACCGTCGACGAGGCCGCCTTCGACGAGGTCGTCCTGCGGTCCGAGAAGCCCGTACTCGTGGACTTCTGGGCCGAGTGGTGCCCGCCCTGCCACCAGATCGCGCCAGTCTTGGCCCAGATCGCTGCCGACCGCGACGATCTGACCGTGCTCAAGCTGAACGCCGACGAGAACCCGGCCATCGCCGCGAACTACCGCGTGATGGCGCTGCCCACCCTGATGCTCTTCCACCACGGCGAGGTCATCTGGGCCGTCGTCGGCGCCCGCCCCAAGGCCAAACTCGTCAAGGAACTCGACGACGCGCTGCTCGCCGCCGTTTAGTTGAACCTGTAGAGCTCGACCAGCACGCCATGGGGCCCGGCGACGTACGCCGACGTCGTGCCCCAGTCGGTCTCGACCGGCTCGAGAACCACGGTGCCGCCTCGGCGGCGGATCTCCTCGATGTCGGCGCGGACATCGTCGCTGCTGAACTGGAGGAGGGTGCCGCCGAGCGGGCCGAAATCGTCGACCATCGCGCCGGTGTGCAGCGCGATCGTCATCGCGCCGGCCTTCACCTCGGCGTACCCCTCGCTCGCCGTGCCGGAGATCTCCAGGCCGAGGATGCCGGCGAAGAAGTCGGCCAGGTCCTGGTTCTTCTCGCGGCTGTCGGTGAGCAGGCCGAGGTGGTCGAAGCGGAGGTTCATCGTCGGATCTCCCTGTCGGTTGACGGTTAGCTGTCTAGGATGCTAGCAATATAGCCATGGCGGATGATGGTGGCAAGAAGGTGCAGTTCAACGTGTATCTGCCGCCGGGGTTGGTGCGGCGGGTGAAGCACAAGGCGATCGACGAGGGGGCGAGTTTGTCGTCGTTGGTCGAGCAGGCGCTGGCGGAGTACCTGGACAAGCATGGGGAGGCGCGGGGATGAGCAACGCAGTGATCAGACCGCTGCGGTTCACGGCGGACGTGGAGGCGATGCGCGGGTTCCTCGAGCTGCTGGGGCTGCGGTCGCGGATCGAGTCCGAGCGGGGCGGGTGGGTGGACATGCTGACCGGTCGTGGCATGGTCGCGCTGCACGACGCGGCTAGCAGTAGCACGGGCGGACAGCCGGGCCAGACCACGCTGTCGTTCGAGGCGGAGAAGATCGACGAGCTGCGGGACCGGCTGGAGCAGGTGGGGTTCGTCGACGCGACTGTCTTCGACGAGGCGTACGGGCGCGTTCTGTCGGTGACAGGACCGGATGGCGTCGTCATCTGGGTCGACGAGCGTTCCGAGGACATGTACGGGTACAAGCTGCACGATGCGCGTCCGGACGAGCGCTGGTCGGTCACGCCGTACCTCACGGGTGCAGAGGAGCCGGCCTGGCGCCGCTTCTTCGAAGGCCTCGGCATGGAGGTCCCTGCGCGATTCGGGCCGACGGATGGCGGCTTCGCCGTCCGGCTGGACCTGACGACGACGGAGGCCCTGGACGACGTCCGGCGCAGACTGAACGACTATGAAGCGACACGCACCGCCGACGGACTGGAGATCGTGGACCCGGACGGCCAGCTGGTCGTGGTGCACGGATGATCGCCGTACGCCGGGCCGAGCTCAGCGACGTCGATGCGATCCGGCAGATCGGCCTGACCACTTGGCCGGTCGCGTACGCCGGACTGGTGTCGGACGCGTTCATGACCGACGGACTGGCCGAGTGGTGGTCCGTAGAGGCCGTCGAGCGCGGCATCAGCAAAGGCATCACCCTCGTAGCTTCTGACGGCGTCGAGCTCCTCGGCATGGTCGGACTGGGCCGCGAGGAAGACTCCTGGGTGATGTGGAAGCTCTACGTACTGCCTGACCAGCAGCGCAAGGGCGTAGGCAAAGCACTGCTCGACGCCGCGATCGCAGCCCTCCCGGACGGTACGCCGGAACTCTTCCTCGACGTGCTGGTCGCGAACGAGCAGGCGATCGGCTTCTACCGCTCCCAAGGTTTCACCGAGGCGAAACGGACCCCGAACCGCGATCTAGGCGTCGATTTGATGTGGATGGTCATTGACCTCGACCGCACCTGAACTTGCAGGATTCCGCTCATGACGACAGTGATGCCCGCGCGGCTGCGCGACGACCCGGACTTCCGGCGGTACTGGCTGGCCCGTGCGCTGTCGATCACCGGGTCGATGGTCACCGCGATCGCGCTCCCGGTGCTCGTCTACCGGCTCAGCGGTTCGACCGTCCTGACCGCACTGGTGACAGCGCTGGAGTCCGCGCCGTACTTGCTGACCGGACTGTTCGCGGGTGCGCTCGCAGACCGCTGGAACCGGCGGCGCGTGATGATCACCGCGGACTGTGTGAACGCCGTGCTCGTCGGTTCGGTGCCGGTTGCGCATCTGCTCGGTGTGCTGTCGATCGCCCACGTACTGGTGGTCGCGTTCACTGTGCAGTCCGTCTACACCTTCTTCGACGGTGCCAACTTCGGTGCGCTGCCAGTCCTGGTCGGACGAGCCCGGGTAGCGCAGGCGAACTCCGCAGTCTGGACGGCGTCGAGCCTGATCGAGCTGTTCGTGCCCCCGTTGACTGGTCTGACCCTCGCAGTACTCGATCCGGCCAGTCTGCTCACGCTGGACGCGCTCAGCTTCGCAGCGTCCGCGTTCGCGGTCCGGGGGATCGTACGGGCGATGTCCGAGTCCCGGGCGGGTCAGCCGCCGCTCCGGCCGCGGGTAGTACTGACCGACATCGCTGACGGCCTGCGGTACCTGGTCCGCCACGCCGGCGTACGAACCATGACGATCGTCGGCAGCGTGCAGTCGTTCGCAGGCGGCGGATTCATGGCGCTGATCGTGGTCTGGTGCGACCGTGTTCTCCACATCGGTACGTCGGGGCTCCGGTTCGGACTGGTCTGGGGGACGTGGGGCATCGGCGGACTGATCGCCGCACTCAGCCTGCCCCGGTTGCTGAAGCGGATGCCGCCTGCAGCCATCACGCTGTACGCACTGCCGGTCTCGGCGCTCCTGGGCGTGCTCACACCGTTGTCACCCGACTGGGTTGCCGCAGCGATCGCAACGCTCGTGTGGGGTTCGGCGTACGTGCTGGTGATCGTCAACGCGATCTCGTACCGCCAGCAGGTGACTCCCGAGAAGCTGCTCGGCCGGGTCAACACAGCAGGCCGGATGCTGTCGTGGGGCGTCGGGTGGACGCTGGGCTCAGTGGTCGGCGGGGTGCTCGGCAACGCGTACGGACCGCGCACCGGAATGGTGCTGATGGGCCTGTTCGGATGCCTCGGCGTCATCTTCGCCTGGACCTCGCCGCTGCGCCGGATCGCGGCCGGAGCGGACCCCGAGCTTTCCTGACCCGGCCCCGTTGCATACGTGTACTGCGTTCATCCGCTAGGTTCTGCGCGTGGGCGTACGGGTTCTCGGTCCTCGTGACCTCGCGGCGGCGCGTGCGGTCATCGCTCGCGATCCGGTTGTGAACGTGTTCGTCGACAGCCTGGTCCAGGCGTCCGGACTAGACCCGCGCCGCGGCGCCGAGGTCTGGGGGTACGTCGACAAGGGTGCGCTGGAGGCCCTGTGCCACGCCGGCGGGAACATGGTGCCGGTGGGTGCGGACGACGCGGCGCTCCGCGCGTTCGCGGCGTACGCGATGCGGCGCGGACGGAACTGCTTCCAGATCCTCGGGCAGGCTCGCGCGGTCGACCAGCTGTGGAGCATCCTCGAGCCGCACTGGGGTCCGGCCCGCGAGGTGCGGGACGACCAGCCGTTCATGGTGATCGAGGGGTCGCCGCTGATCGCACCGGATCCGCTGGTCCGCGCGGTGGAGCCGGTCGAGCTCCCGGTCCTGTATCCGGCCTGTGTGGCGATGTACACCGAGGAGGTCGGCGTACCGCCGCAGACCGGGCCGGACGGGACGTTCTACCGGTCCCGGGTCGCGGAGCTGATCCGGGCCGGGCGTGCGTTCGCGCGGATCGAGGACGGCCGGGTCGTGTTCAAGGCCGAGGTCGGCTCGGTCGGTTCGGGTGTGTGCCAGATCCAGGGCGTGTGGGTCGATCCGGAGTACCGCGGCCGGGGCCTGGCCGCGCCAGGTATGGCGGCTGTGGTGGAGCTGGCCCGGCAGATCGCGCCCGTCGTGACGCTGTACGTCAACGCGTTCAACCTGCCGGCGCGGGCGGCGTACGAGCGGGTCGGCTTCCGCACGATCGAGACGTTCGCGACGATTCTGTTCTGATACTGCTTACTCTCCGTGATCCGGCGACGGCGGTTGTCGGGTTGGCTGGTCGGCATGCGAAGGCTCGCGGCGTTCCTGTGCACCTTTGCCCTGCTGCTGATCTCCTCGGCGGCCTACTCGTCGCCGGTGGTGACGTACTACGGCGGGTACCACACCGTCGTCGGCCATGAGCAGCACAATGCGGCCGTGGCCGCGGCGCATCCGGACCTGGTGAAGCTGTACGACATCGGCGACTCGTGGCTGAAGGCGCAAGGACGGGGCGGGCACGACATCCAGGCCCTCTGCATCACGAAGCTCGCGCCCGGCGACTGTGCGCTGAACAGCACTGGCAAGAAGCCGAAGCTGGTTGTGCACGCGCAGATCCACGCGCGCGAGATCGCGACCGGCGAGATCGCGTACCGATGGATCGACCTGCTCGTCTCGTCGTACGGCGTCGACCCCGAGATCACCGCACTGCTCGACACCCGCGAGCTGTGGGTGGTGCCGATCGCGAATCCGGACGGAGTGGACGTCGTCGCGTCGGATCCGGCCCGGCCGCTGCTGCAGCGCAAGAACGTTGACGACAGCGCGGGCGACTGCCTGACGTCGTACCCCGGGGTCGACCTGAACCGGAACTCGTCGTTCCAGTGGGACGCGAACCAAGGCGGTCCGTGCACCGAGATGTACCCCGGGGCGAAGCCGGCGTCCGAGCCGGAGACCGTAGCGATACAAGGCTTGTTGGCCGCGATCTTTCCGGACACGAAGGGCGCGGTGGACGACCGGGCCGCCGCGAGCACGACCGGCGTCTTCCTGACCCTGCACAGCTACGGCAACGACATTCTGGCGCCGTGGGGTTACACCCGGGATGCCGCGCCGGACCGGGCCGCGTTGGTGGCCCTGGGCAACAAAATGAGTGCGGTCACGGGTTATCCGGTCTTCACCGGCGACGGCGGGATCGGGTACTTCACCCCGGGTTCGACCAGCGACTGGTTGTACGGGACGCGTGGCGTGCCGTCGTACACGTTCGAGATCGGTCCGAAGAGCGGGTGGTGCGCGGGCTTCCTGCCGGCGTACTCGTGTATTGCCTCGACGTTCTGGCCGTTGCTGAAACCAGCGTTGGTTTACGCGGCCCGGGCCGCGGCGACGCCGTACGGGCCGTTGCCGTGATTACTGTCGGGTAAGCTCCGGCGCATGTCGCGGAGCAAGACCACCACCGGCCTGGCCGTTCTGTTCGGCGTGCTCGGATCCTTGCATTTCCTGAAGCCGGAACCGTTCGAGCAGATCGTGCCGCGAGCGCTGCCGCGCAAGAAGGAACTCGTGTACGCGTCCGGCGCGGCCGAGTTGGCCTGCGCGGCAGGTCTGCTGCATCCGCGCACGCGGCGGCTGGCGGGGTTGATGAGCGCGGGCCTGCTGGTCGCGGTGTTTCCGGCGAATGTGCAGATGGCCGCGGACCTGCAGAAGAAGGGTTCTCCGACGGCCCGGGCCATCGCTTATGCGCGGTTGCCGTTGCAGATCCCGTTGATCCGGTGGGCGCTCAGGGCAGCCCGGGAGTGACCTGTGGATAACGTGGTGAGACCATCACCAGCGGACCGATATTCTCTCTGTTGTCCTGTTCTCGACTTTTTGCACGCTTGGAGACTCCCGTGATTTTGCGTATGTCGTCGCTGTTCCTCCGCACCCTTCGCGAGGACCCGGCGGACGCGGAGGTCCCGAGCCACAAGCTGCTCGTCCGCGCCGGGTACATCCGTCGCGCCGCGCCCGGCATCTACACCTGGCTGCCGCTGGGCCTGCGGGTGCTGCGCAACGTCGAGAAGATCGTCCGCGAGGAGATGGACGCGATCGGCGCGCAGGAGCTGATCTTCCCGGCGCTGCTGCCCCGCGAGCCCTACGAGGCCACCGGCCGCTGGACGGAGTACGGGCCGAACATCTTCCGGCTGAAGGACCGCAAGGGCGCGGACATGCTGCTCGGCCCGACGCACGAGGAGATGTTCACACTGGTCGTCAAGGACCTGTACTCGTCGTACAAGGACCTGCCGCTGTCGATCTACCAGATCCAGAACAAGTACCGCGACGAGGCACGGCCGCGGGCCGGCGTGCTGCGCGGGCGTGAGTTCGTGATGAAGGACTCGTACTCGTTCGATGTCGACGACGACGGCCTCGCCGCGTCGTACGAGAAGCATCGCGAGGCGTACATCAAGATCTTCGACCGGCTCGGGTTCGACTATGTGATCGTGCAGGCGATGTCCGGCGCGATGGGCGGCTCGCGGTCCGAGGAGTTCCTCGCGATCGCGGAGAACGGCGAGGACACCTTCGTCCGCTCCCCGGGTGGGTACGCCGCCAACGTCGAGGCGGTCGTGGTTCCGCAGGCCGCAGCGGTCGACGCGTCCGGCGTACCGGCCGCCGAGGTCGTGGACACGCCGGACACGCCGACGATCGACACGCTCGTGGACGCGCTGAACGCGAAGCACGCGCGCGCCGACGGCCGCGAGTGGACGGCCGCGGACACGTTGAAGAACGTGCTCGTGATGCTGGTGCACCCGGACGGGTCGCGTGAGCCGCTGGCGATCGGTGTGCCCGGCGACCGGGCGATCGACGAGAAGCGGCTCGGCGCGCAGATGGAGCCGGCCGAGGTCGCGGCGTTCGAGGAGGCGGACTTCGAGAAGTACCCGTCGCTCGCGAAGGGCTACATCGGTCCCGGCGTGCTGGGCAAGGACAACGCGTCCGGCATCCGATACCTGCTCGACCCGCGGGTTGCCGAGGGCTCGGCGTGGGTGACCGGTGCGGACAAGTCCGGCTTCCACGTCATCAACCTGGTGCACGGCCGCGACTTCACCGCCGACGGCACGATCCAGGCCGCCGAGGTGCGCGACGGCGACCAGGCGCCGGACGGTTCGGGTCCGCTGGAGACCGCGCGCGGTATCGAGATGGGCCACATCTTCCAGCTCGGCCGCAAGTACGCCGACGCGCTCGACCTCAAGGTCCTCGACCAGAACGGCAAGCTCGTCACGGTCACCATGGGTTCGTACGGCGTGGGCGTGACCCGCGCGGTCGCGGCCATCGCCGAGGGCAACCACGACGAGCTCGGCCTGGTCTGGCCGCGCGAGATCGCCCCTGCCGACGTCCACCTTGTTGCCACAGGCAAGGATTCCGAGGTGTTCGCGAAGGCCGCCGAGCTCGCGGCGGAGCTCGAGTCCCGCGGCCTGACGGTCATCTACGACGACCGCGAGAAGGTCTCCCCAGGCGTCAAGTTCAAGGACGCCGAACTCATCGGCGTCCCCACCATCGCCGTAGTAGGCAAGGGCCTCGCCGACGGCACCATCGAGGTCAAAGACCGCCGCACCAACACCCGCACCGACGTCCCTCTCGCCGACGTCGTGGACCACTTGGTCACCGCCGTCCGCGGCTGAACTACGTCGGGCCCCGCCGAGATGGCGAGGCCCGACGCCGTGGGCCTGCTCCTGCCTGCGCAAGAACCCGGCCGCGGGAAAGACGTGGCCCCGGCGACATGACCTGAGTCAGCGGTCCACCGGGGCTTTCGTTGTTGATTCTATCACCGAAAGGAACAAGCCTCTGTGGCGTCCACAGGCCCCACAGCGCCCCCGGTGGGCCCGTGGGTCTTCCGCTGGTTGAGCGCGGCGAGGCTAGCGAAGTACCGCGACGCCTCCGGAGGCGACCTGCACCGCGCGCTGGCTTTGTACAACGCGACCAGCTCGAGCAGGCCTGTGAGCGGGTCGGCCCCAGCGGGGGCCCGGGCAAGGTGATTGCCGAACTCACATTCGGATTCTGGCGTTTTCTGAGCTCGTCCGCCCACGAGAAGTCGGTCTGGGTGCCGTATCTGCACCAGGCGTTCCCGCCCGGCACGGATCGGAAGCGGGACGTGGACAGCAAGGTTGCGGCGCTCAACCGGCTGCGTAATCGCGTCGCCCACCATGAGCCGTTGATTGCTGAGAACTTGTCGCGGGAGGCGGCCAAGGTCAGCGCGCTTGGTGGTCTGATCGATCCCGAGCTGGGCGAGTACTTGACCGCGACCTCCGCAGTGCCTGCGCTCCTGCTGGAGCGCCCCCTCTAGGTGCGGTGGATCCCACCACATCTCACCCCCAAATTCTTTCGTCGAGTGTGTCGAGGAAAGTCGGTTGGTTTCGATCCAGGGGTGAGGCGCCAGAGGGGGTGTCTCGGATCTAGGGAGTGGTGATGACGGAATTTGTGGTGGTTGGTGGGGGGATCGACGAGCTTCGTGGGGTTGTGCGGGGTGAGGTCCTCGTGGCGGGGGAGGCGGGGTATGCCGAGGCTGCGCGGGTGGTGATGGCCGAGGGGCGGCCGGGGGTGGTGGTGCGGTGTGCGGGGGCGGCTGATGTGGTGGCTGCCTTGCGGTACGCCGAGGCGCGGGACCTGCCTGTCGCCGTGCGGAGTGGTGGGCACAACGCGGCGGGGTTCGGTACGAACGACGGTGGTGTGGTGATCGACGTACGGCCGATGGACGAGGTCAAGGTGTTGCCGGACGACGTCGTGCGCGTGGGTGCCGGGGCGGCCTGGGGTGACGTGGCCGCGCGACTCGGGAAGCTCGGGCTGGCGATCTCGTCGGGGGACACGGCGAGCGTCGGCGTCGGCGGGCTGATGGCGGGCGGCGGCATCGGCTGGATGGTCCGCAAGCACGGGCTGGCGATCGACAACGTGGTGTCGGCCGAGGTCGTCACCGCGGACGGCGCAGTACGCCGGGTCGACGCTGTCAACGAGCCGGAATTGTTCTGGGGACTGCGCGGCGCCGCGGGCAGCCTCGGCGTGGTCACGTCGTACGACATCACCGCCGTCCGGCAGCCGACCGTGCACTACGGCACCCTGCTGTACCCGTGGACCCAGACGGAGCAGGTGCTCAACGGCTGGGCGGAGTACGCCGCGACCGCGCCCGAAAGCCTCACGTCATCGCTGCAGCTCGCGCCGACGATGATGGCCGACCGTCAGGTCCCGGTCGCCATCATGGTGTGCGTCGCAGGCGACCCGGCGGTCCTCGAACCGCTGCGCAACCTCGGCACGCTGCTGACGGACAAGGTCGCCGAGGTGCCGTACGCCGAGGTCCTGTCCGACATGTCGATGCCCGCGGACTGGAGGCCGCGGATCCGCAACGGCCTGTTCGACATGTGGTGGCCCGACCTCACCGGCCGGCTGCTCGAGGCGCGTCAGCAGATCCCGGCGATGGCGATGGAGATCCGCGCACTGGGCGGCGCGTTCGGGGCGATGCCCGCGGATGCGACCGCGTTCGCGCACCGCGACGCGCAGTTCATGGTCAACTCGGTGGTGATGGGAACGCCCGACGCACAGGCCGCGCAGGACTTCGACGCCTTCTGGGAGACCCTGCGGCCGAACGGCGCGTACCTGAACTTCCTGTCCAACCCGACCGATGCGGACGTCGACAGTTGCTATCCGGAATCACACCGCGCCCGCCTGGCCGCGCTCAAGCAGGAGGTCGACCCCGGCAACGTGTTCCGCAACGCACTGAGCGTGGCTCCGCAGCCGGAGTGAGCCGGAGTGAACCGGCATCACGTGTCGAGGTTGGCAAGACGGTCGCGCAGGTAGTTCTGTTCGGCGGTGTTCCGGGTGCGCTCCAGCGCGGCGAGGTAGTTCGACCGGGCCAGGTCCGGACGGCCGGCGAGTTCGTGCAGGTGGGCGAGGACCGACAGGCGGCGATGATGCTCGCCGACGTAGCGGTCCTCGGCCAGCCCTTCGACGATCGCGATGCCGGCCTCCGGGCCCTCGGTCATCGCGATCGCGACCGCCGCGCCGAGCGTCACCATCGGACTCGGGTCGACCTTCTCGAGGATGCGGTAGAGGCCGACGATCTGTTCCCAGTCGGTGGTCTCGACCGAGTCGGCCTCGCTGTGCACGGCCGCGATCGCCGCCTCCAGCTGGTACGGCCCGACGGCGCCGGTGCGCAGCGTCTCCTCGACGATTTGCGTGCCGTGGGCGATCTCGTCGGCGTACCAGCGGGATCGATCCTGCCGATCGGCCGGGATCAGGTTGCCGCCGGGACCGGTCCGCGCGTCACGGCGCGCGTGGGTGAGGATCATCAACGCGAGCAGGCCGGCCACCTCGCCTGCTTCGCCCGTGGCCCGACACAGCAAGCGCGTGATCCGGAGCGCCTCCTCGGCCAGATCGACGCGCTGCAACGAATCGCCGGCGCTCGCGGTGTGGCCTTCGTTGAAGATCAAGTAGAGGACCTGCAGTACGGCGGCCAGTCGCTCGTCGTACTCTTCGGCCGTCGGGAGCTCGAATCGCGCGTCCTTGATCAACCGCTTCGCCCGGCTGATGCGCTGCGCGACGGTGCTCTCGCTGACCAGCAGAGCCGCAGCCACCTCGGCGGTGGTGAGGCCGCCGACCGAGCGCAACGTCAGCGCGATCTGCGACGCCGGAGTCAACGCGGGATGACAGCACAGCACGAGGAGCCGGACCGTGTCGTCGGCGTCCTCGTGGTACTCGTCGGGGTCGGACTGGTCGGCCGGCGCTCGCAGGAAATCGTTCAGCTCGCGCTGCCGCCGTGCGTTGTCGCGTCGCCAACCGTCCATCATCCGGCGGGCCGCGACACTGATCAGCCACCCGATCGGCTGCTCCGGTACGCCGTTCGCGCCCCACTGCACGAACGCATCGACGAGCGCCTCCTGGACCGCGTCCTCACACTGGTCGAACGCGTCGTACCGGCGAACCAGAACCGCCAGTGCCCGCGGCGCCGCGGCCCGAATCGCCGCTTCGAGCTCGCCCGCCGCGGGACCGGTCACGATTCGCCGGCCCCCTCGAGCGATCCGCCCTGCTCGAGAAAGGCGAGCTGGGCCAGAAACTCCTCGTGGTCCTGGTTGATCTCACGGAACTCGACCCGCCGGAACTGCGCCAGCGGGATATGCGCCGCGATCTCCAGCGCCCGCTCCACCGACGCGCAGTCCAGCACCATCGCGCCGGCCAGGAACTCCTTGGTCTCCAGCAGCGGACGGTCCGAGATCACCGGCGTACCGGCGACGAGCTGGACGTCCTTCTCGTCCGCGCCGGGGTCGTTGAGCCGGAGGACCGAGACCAGCTCTCCGCTCGTCAGCAGCTCCCGCGCGATGCCGGCCAGACCGGCCGGCCCGCCCGACATCTCGAACAGCTGCTGCTCTGTGAACTGCTTGAGCGCCTCGAGGTTGTTGTGGATCAGCAGTAGGAACTTCACCCCGCCATTCTCCAGGATCAGGTGTCATACCTCTCACTCCCCGGTGTAAGGGTTGAGCGGTACTACGCCCTTACCTGATCATCGGGTCCGTGAGGACGTACCGCGGTGCCTGATATTTCGTTGCTGACATTGCTGTTCCTGGTGATCGCCGCCTTCGCGGCGGGATGGATCGACGCCGTGGTCGGGGGCGGCGGACTGCTGCAGCTTCCGGCGATGCTGCTCGGTCTGCCGAACGCGTCGCCGGCGCAGATCCTGTCGACGAACAAGATCTCGTCGCTGTGCGGTACGACGACCAGCGCGGTCACGTTCGGCGTGAAGGTCCGGCCGGACAAGAAGACTGTCCTGCCGCTGGCGATCCTCGCCGGGCTCGGCGCGGCGACCGGCGCGTTGGTGGCGACGAAGATCCCGATGTCGTGGTTCAAGCCGATCGTGCTGGTGCTGCTGGTCCTGGTCGCGATCTACACCGCGATGAAGCCGTCACTCGGCGCCCGGACCGCGCTGCGGTTCGACGGCCGCGACCACTACCTCGCGGCGAGCGGTGTCGGCGTACTCATCGGCTTCTACGACGGCGCCGTCGGACCGGGGACGGGCTCGTTCCTGATCTTCGCCCTGGTCGGTCTGCTCGGCTACAACTTCCTGCAGGCCAGCGCCAAGGCGAAGATCGCGAACGTCGCCACCAACCTCGGCGCGATCCTCGTCTTCGCCCTGCACGGCGCACCGCTGTGGGGCCTCGGCCTGATCATGGGAGCGGCGAACATGCTCGGCGGCCTCCTCGGCGCCCGTACGGCGGTGGCCCGCGGCAGCCGGTTCGTCCGGGTGATCTTCCTGGTCGTGGTGTCGGCACTGATCCTGCGACTCGCGTACGACGTCTTCTTCGCCGGCTGAGGACCCGTCCCTAGGTACGGATAGGGTCGGTGCCATGGTCGACTACAACGGTCGGATGGGCAGTGTGTATGTCGCGGGGCGTGGGATACCGGCGACCGAGGTCCGTCGATGGGCGGCGGAGTTCGCGAAGCACCTGCCGGAGCGGCGGCCGTTGGATGTGCTCGATCTCGGGAGCGGGACCGGTCGGCTGACTCCCGGGCTGGCCGAGGAGTTCCAGGGCAAGGTGTACGGCGTGGAGCCGTCGGACCGGATGCGTGCGGCCGCCGAGCCGCATTCGGGCGTGAGCTATCTGAAGGGCAGCGCCGAGGAGATTCCGTTGCCTGAGGCATCGGTTGACGCGGTGCTGATGTTCCTGACGTTCCATCACTGGACCGATCCGGTGCAGGGGCTGCGCGAGGTGCGGCGGGTGCTGCGGCCCGGGGGCGTAGCTTTGCTACGGACGCAGTTCGCGGACCTGATGCCGGACCTGTTCTGGTACGAGTACTTCCCGTCGGCGCGCGAGGTCGATGCCCGGATGTACCTGACGCTGGCCGCGACGAAGGAGCTTGCGGTCGAGGCCGGGCTGGTTCCGGACGACGACGTCGTACGGATCTCTGCCGAGGAGCAGCGCACGTTGCGGGAGCGCTACGAGCGGCTGAGCCACCGCGCGCTGTCGACGTTCGAGCATCTGCCGGCCGACGAGATGGATCGCGGTTTCGCCCGGTTCGCTGCGGACGCCGAGCGCGATCCGGACCGGCCGATGCCGGTGTACGACGCGACCACGCTGGTGCTTACGCGTCCCAGCTGACGCGAAGCGCGGACGGCTTGCGGAAGACGAGACCTCTCGGCGCGGGGGAGTCCGCGGCGAGGCGGAGGCCGGGGAGCTGGAGGACGGCTTCCAGCGCGGTGAGCGTTTCGAGGCGGGTCAGATGCATGCCGAGGCAGATGTGCGGTCCGCTCGCGAAGGCGAGATGGCGGCGCGCGTTGGACCGGCGTACGTCGAACGTGTCCGGCGACTCGAACATCTCGGGATCGCGGCCGGCCCCGGCGAGCGAGACGGTCACCATGTCACCACGGCGGATCCGGGCGCCGGCCAGCTCGATGTCCCGGGTGGCGTAGCGATCGACCACCGCGGCAGCCGGCTCGAGGCGGAGTGACTCCTCCATGGCGTTGGGGAGCAGCGACGGGTCGGCGAGGACGAGGTCGAGCTGGTCGCGGTTGGTCAGCAGGTGCCAGAGGGCGTTGGTGATCATGCCCTCGGTGGTCTCGATGCCGCCGAACATCAGTACGGCGGCGTTCGCGACGACCTCGTCGACGCCGAGCCCGGCGTGGGCGGCCGCGGCGATCAGCGAATCCGACGAGTCGATGCCCGCGGCAACATGTTTGTGCAACTGGGCGAACGCCGCGCCACCCTCGGCGGTCACCGGGTGGCCGGCGGACACCCCGGACACGGACGCGGAGATCGCCGTGTACCAGTCGAGCACCGTCGACGCGGAGGCCGGCGGGAGGCCGAGCGACAACGCAACCACCGCAACGGACAACGGCCCAGCCAACCCTGTCCGCAGATCCGCCGACCGGCGCGAACCGCCCGAACCGCCCTGCAAGCCGGCGTCCGCCGCGTCCGCCGCGTCCGCCGCGCCCGGCGCGCCCCCCGCGCCCCCCGCGCTCGGTGCGCCCGGTGCGCCCGGTGTATCGGGACCATCGCCGTGGATTGCGGCCATCAGGCCGTCGACGGTCTGGCGGACGGGCGCCGTGAAGCGGCGCCGGGTTTCGGCCAGGCCGAACGGTGACTCGAAGGGGTCACGATGCGCCTTGTGCGCAGCGCCGTCGAGCGACAGCATCGACGGACCGACCACCTGTGCCGTCGAGAAGCGCGGATCGTCGACGGTGAAGGTCTCCGGGTCCCGCAGTACGGTGAGCACCAGCGCGCGCGACGTGACCACCCAGCTGTTGAGCGGCTCGATCCACCCGATCGGGCGGATGGCGGCCAGCGCCGGATGCGGGTCGGTTTCGAGTTCCTCGACAGTCACCACCGGACCAGCGTAATGATAGGACCACTGACCCTGCTGGTATTGCTGAGACAGATTGGATATGAACGACTCAGCAGGCGTCCGGGTTACGGATCCTTCAACGAAGCCCTCTAGGGTGTGGGCCATGTCTGACCATTTGGTGCTGCTGCCTGCCGTCGATGTGGCGGACGGGCAGGCGGTTCGGCTCGTGCAGGGCGAGGCCGGGAGCGAGACGTCGTACGGCGATCCGCTGGCTGCCGCAATGGCCTGGCAGGACGCCGGCGCGGAGTGGATCCACCTGGTCGACCTGGACGCGGCGTTCGGTCGCGGCAGCAACCGGGAACTGCTCGCCGAGGTGACCGCCAAGCTCGACGTCCAGGTCGAGCTGTCCGGCGGCATCCGCGACGACGACTCGCTCGAAGCCGCCCTGCAGACCGGCGCGAGAAGGGTCAACATCGGCACTGCGGCGCTCGAGGACCCGGAGTGGTGCGACCGGATCATCGGCCAGTACGGCGACCGGATCGCGATCGGGCTCGACGTCCGCGGCCGGACCCTGGCCGCCCGCGGCTGGACCAAGGAAGGCGGCGACCTGTACGAGGTGCTCGACCGGCTGGAAGCGGCCGGCTGCGAGCGCTACGTGGTCACCGACGTCACCAAGGACGGCATGCTCCAAGGCCCGAACCTGGAGCTGTACCGCGACTTGTGTGCGCGCACCGACAAGCCGATCATCGCGTCCGGCGGCGTCTCGAGCCTCGACGATCTCAGGGCTCTGAGCACGCTGGTGCCGGACGGCGTCGAAGGCGTGATCGTCGGCAAGGCCCTGTACGCCGGCGCGTTCACCCTGACCGAGGCACTCGAGCTCACGCGTGGAGGCGACAAGTGAGTCCTGGCGGCAAGCTCAAAGACAAGCTCAAGGACAAGAAGGTCCTTGTCACCGGCGTCACCGGATTCGTCGGTGAGGCGCTGCTGCACCGGATCATCGGCGAGCTGCCCGGCACCACCGTGGCCGCGATCATCCGTCCGAAGGGCTCGCTGAGTGGCGCGGACCGGATGGCGCAACTGCTCCGCAAGGACATCTTCAAGCCGTTCTATGGCGAGGGCACCGAGTACGCCGACGCCGAGGCGCTGTCCGCGGCCCGGATCCACGTGATCGACGGCGACCTGTCCGACGTACCGGAGCTGCCGACGGATCTCGACATCGTCGTGCACTGCGCCGGCGACGTCAGCTTCGACCCGCCGATCCACGAGGCGTTCACGACCAACGTGCTCGGCACCAAGAGCCTGCTCGAGCGGATCGACGAGAGCCGGCAGGGGACCGACCGCCGGATCCACTACGTGCACATCTCCACCGCCTACACCGCGGGCCGCCGGCGCGGCGCGATCCCGGAGGCCCCGGTCGAGCACCTGGTCGACTGGCGCACCGAGGCCGAGGCCGGAATGGCGATGAAGGCCCGGATCGAGGAGCAGTCCCGGTCCGCGCCGATGCTGGCCAGGTTCCGCAAGGAGGCCGAGAAGCTGCACCGCCGCGCCGGTCACCTGACCGCCGCCGCCGACACCGAGCGGCGCCGGATGGAGTGGGTTGCGAAGAAGCTGGTCGAGACCGGCACCGAGCGGGCCCGCAGCCTCGGCTGGACCGACTGCTACACGTTCACCAAGGCGCTCGGCGAGCGCGTGGTCGAGGAGTTCGCCGGCAAGCTGCCGACGTCGATCGTCCGGCCGGCCATCATCGAGTCCGCGCTGCAGTCGCCGCACCCGGGCTGGATCGAAGGCTTCAAGATGGCTGAGCCGCTGATCCTGGCGTACGGCCGCGGCGAGCTGCCGGAGTTCCCGGCCAGCCCCGACTCGGTGATCGAGATCATCCCGGTCGACCACGTGGTCGGCGCGATCTGCGCGGTGATGGCGACCGAGCCGGAGCTGAGCAAGCCGGAGTACTACCACATCGGCTCCGGCGCCCGGAACCCGCTGACCTTCGAGCAGCTGTACGCCGGGGTCCGCGCGTACTTCTCCAAGCACCCGTTCGACCTGGGCGAGCGCGGCGCGGTCCGGCTGCCGGTGTGGAAGTTCCCCGGCGGCGACTCGGTCGAGACGATGCTGCGGTACGGCGAGAAGGCGCACAAGATCGCCGACCGGATCATCACGACCGTGCCGCGCAGCGAGCGGGTCCGCAAGTACGCGCGCGAACTCGACGTACAGAAGCGCCGTCTCGACTTCCTGCGGCGCTACATGGACCTGTACTCCGAGTACGCGCAGGCCGAGCTGCAGTTCATCGACGACAACGTGCTCGCGCTGCACAACGCGCTCGAAGGCGACGACAAGGAGAAGTTCGCCTGCGACACCGCGGTCGTCGACTGGCAGTACTACCTGCAGGAGCTGCACTGCCCGAGCGTCACCGAGTCGATGCGCCGGCTGGACGTCGTCCGCAAGAAGCGGAACAAGGCGCTGGCCGAGTCCGCGGGCGTACTGAAGAAGGTCGAGCCGTCCTCGGAGTCCAAGGTGATCGCGGCGTTCGACATGGACGGCACCCTGCTGTCCTCGAACGTGATCGAGACCTACCTGTGGATGCGGCTGCCCGAGCTGGACGGCCCGCAGCGGGTCGGCGAGATCGGCGCGATGCTGCGCAAGCTGCCGAAGCTGATCGCGGCCGAGCGCAAGGACCGCGGCACGTTCCTGCGGACGATCTACCGCCGGTACGCCGGCGCCGATCTGGAAGAGCTGAACCAGATCGTCGACGAGATCCTCGCCGAGCATGTGCTGGAGCGGTTGAGCGGCGCCGCCGTACGACGGATCCGCGAGCACCGGGCCGCCGGGCACAAGACGATCCTGATCACCGGCGCGGTCCGGCCGCTGACCCGGCCGCTGGAGCCGTTGTTCGACGAGATCGTCGCGGCCGAGCTGGCTGTCGACGACCGCGGTCGCTGCACCGGCTTCCTGTCCGGTCCGCCGTTGGTCGGTGAGTCCCGGGCCGCGTGGATCAAGCACCACGCCCGGCAGACCAACATCGACCTGTCCAAGTCGTACGCCTACGCCGACAGCCACTCGGACCTGCCGATGCTGGAGACCGTCGGCAATCCGGTCGCGGTCTCGCCGGACGTGTCGCTGTTCCGGGCCGCCCGGGCCGCGCGCTGGCAGATCGTCGACTGGAAGACCCCGTCCACGTCGTCCCGTCTGGAGCTCCCTGGGGTGAACGTTCGATGATGCTCGCTCTCGAGATGTACCGGTCGCCGGCCAAGTTCCTGGCGGCCAAGGCGGTCGGCGGCCGGATCCCCGGCATCCTGACCGGACCGGCCGCGCCGCTGCGGCTCGTCACGATCAACGAGCCGAAGGCCGAGCGGCCGGGCTGGGCCCGGATCCGGCCGATCCTGTCCGGTATCTGCGGCTCGGACCTCGGCATGGTGACCGGCTCGACCAAGCTGTACTTCTCCGCCGTCGTGTCGATGCCGTTCGTGCCCGGTCACGAGATCGTCGGCGAACTGCTCGACGACTGCGAGGACCTGCCGAAGGGCACCCGGGTCGTGATGGACTCCGTGCTGACCTGCGCGGCCCGCGGCGTCGAGCCGTGCGAGAACTGCGTGACCGGGAACACCAACCGGTGCGACCGGATCACGGTCGGCCATGTGAAGCCGGGTCTGCAGACCGGCTTCTGCCAGGACACCGGCGGTGGCTGGGGCAACATGCTCGTCGCCCACCGCAGTCAGCTGTACGCCGTACCTGAGGCACTCACCAACGAGCGCGCTGTGCTGGTCGAGCCCCTCGCCGGCGCCGTGCACGCGGCGTTGCGGGCGAAGGTGCAGCCGGGGCAGTCGGTCTTGGTGAGTGGTGCAGGTGCGGTCGGGCTGTTTGCGACGCTGGCGTTGCGCGAGCTGACACAGGCCGGGCGGATCACGGTCGTCGCCAAGCACGCGAAGCAGCGTGAGCTGGCGCGGGCGTTCGGCGCGAGCGACGTGGTCGCACCCGACGAGGTGTTCCGCGGCGTACGGCGCTCGACCGGCGCGTTCCGGCTCAAGCCGGACTTCGGCGCGGGCGAGTTCCTGCTCGGCGGTGTGGACGTCGCGGTCGACGCGGTCGGCAGCAAGGACTCGATCGACACCGTCCTGCGGGTCACCAAGGCCGGCGGCCGGGTGGTGCTGTCCGGGATGCCGGCCAGCGGCGCCGACCTGTCGCCGGTGTGGTTCCGCGAGCTGGAGGTCACCGGCACCTACGCGTCCGCGCGGGAGGAGCCGAACGGCCGCCCGGCGTTCGAGACCGCGCTGGAGCTGGCCGGACGAGCCCCGCTGGACGGGATCGTCGGCGCGCGGTACCCGCTGTACCGCTGGCGTGAGGCGCTCGACCACGCGCACTCCGCCGGCCGACTGGGAACAGTCAAGGTTGCTTTCGATGTGAGGGCCTCATGAGGGCGCTGAACGTACGACGAGAGAGGTTCTGAACATGTCTCGGCCAGGTTTTGTGCTTGAGGTGGACGACCGGACCCCGCCGCTGCTCGTGCACAACGGTGAGGGTTTCCTGCTGGAGCGGTTCCCGCTCGGTACCCGGGTGGTGTACCCGCCGGAGGCGCTGCCGCCGGTGCGGGACGTCGACGAAGCGATCCAGAACGCGCTGCTCAACCCGATCGAGTCCGAGCCGCTGCCCGAGCTGCTGCGCGCCGGGATGCGGCTGACGATCGCGTTCGACGACATCTCGATCCCGCTGCCGCCGATGAAGAAGCCGGACATCCGGCAGCGCATCATCGAGGCCGTGCTGGAGCTGGCCGCGCAGGCCGGCGTCGACGACGTCGAGCTGATCTCGGCGAACGCGCTGCACCGCCGGCTCACCCCGAACGAGCTGCGCGACATCGTCGGCGAGCGGGTGTTCCGGTCGTTCTTCCCCGACGGCAAGCTCTACAACTTCGACGCCGAGGACAGCGCGAACCTGACCCACCTGGGCCAGACCCGGCACGGCGAGGACGTCGAGATCTCCAAGCGGGCGGCCGAGTCGGACCTGCTCGTCTACGTGAACGTGAACCTGGTGGCGATGGACGGCGGCCACAAGTCGACGTCGATCGGGCTGGCGTCGTACAAGTCGCTGAAGCACCACCACAACAGCCACACGATGATCCACTCGCGGTCGTTCATGGACCACAAGCGGTCGAAGATGCACGAGTCGGCCTGGCGGATGGGTGAGATCCTCACCCAGCACGTCAAGGTGTTCCAGATCGAGACCACGCTGAACAACGACATCTTCGGCGGGCCGCTGGAGTTCCTGCAGAAGCGCGAGTGGGAGTGGTCGGTCAAGGACCAGGCCTCGATGCTCGGCACCAAGCGCGCGCTCGCCGCGGCGCCGGCCAAGCTGCGGCACAAGATCTTCACCGACGTCCGCTCGAACTACGGACTGACCGGGGTGCACGCCGGCAAGATCGAGCCGGTGCACGACAAGACGCTGGAGAACGTCCACCGCCAGCACATGGTCGAGGTCCAGGGCCAGTCCGACGTCGCGATCATGGGCGTGCCGTTCATCGGCCCGTACAACGTGAACTCGGTGATGAACCCGATCCTGGCCGCCTGCATGGGCCTCGGGTACTACTTCAACTCGTACCGGGGCAACCCGATCGTCCGCAAGGACGGCGCGGTGATCCTGTACCACCCGGTCGACTACGAGTTCAGCCAGCTGCACCACCCGTCGTACGTCGACTTCTTCGAGGAAGTGCTTGCCGAGAGCACCGATCCGGCCACGATCGAGGCGAAGTTCGAGAAGCAGTACGCCGAGGACCCGTGGTACATCCACCTGTACCGGACGTCGTACGCGTACCACGGCGTGCACCCGTTCTACATGTGGTACTGGATCTCCCACGCGCTGGACCACTGCGGCGACATCGTCTGGGTCGGCGCGAACCGCAAGACGGTCGAGCGGATGGGCTTCCGGTCCGCGTCGACGCTGCAGGACGCGCTCGAGATGGTCAGCCACTCGGTCGGCCGGTCGCCGTCGATCACGTACCTGCACAACCCGCCGCACCTGCTCGCGGACGTGCGCTGATGGGTACCAGCCTGGTGAAGTTCAGCCGGGACACCGCGCGTGACGTGAAGCAGGTCGCGCGCGGCTGGCGGTGGGGCCGGCGGCCGCAGGTCCCGCGGTCGGCCGAGCCGTACGTGATCCCGAAGGAGTCCACGGTCTTCCCGACCAAGTGGGCCCGGACGCCGGCCGCGATCGCGGTTCGCGACCTGATCCAGAAGGGTCCGCTGAACGCGGTCCTGAACTTCGAGGTGAGCCCGCAGGTGAGCGGACTCGACTCGTTGCTGAAGCTCGACGGCCCGGCGATCATCGTCGCGAACCACTCGTCGCACCTGGACACGCCGTTGCTGCTGCTGTCGCTGCCGGACGCGATGCGCCGTAAGACGGCGTTCGCGGCGGCGGCCGACTACTTCTTCGACACCTGGTGGCGGGCGGCCGGGTCGGCGATCGTGTTCAACACCTTCCCGATTGAGCGCCGCGGCGGCAACCTGAGCTCGACCCCGGGCGACCTGCTCGCGGACGGGTGGAACGTGGTCGTGTTCCCGGAGGGGACGCGCTCGCCGGACGGCTGGATCCAGCGGTTCCGGATGGGGGCGGCGTACCTCGCCGTCGAGCACGACGTGCCGGTGATCCCGGTCGGTATCAAGGGCTCGTTCGCCGCGATGCCGCGCGGCCGCGGCTGGCCGATCCCCGGCCGCCCCGCCGTCACGGTCCGGTACGGCGACCCGTTGCACGCCGCCGAGGGGGAGAGCCCCCGCGACTTCGCGCCGCGGATCGCCGCTGCGGTCTCGGCCCTCCTCGACGAGGAGTCGACCACCTGGTACGAGTCCCGCCGCCGCGCCGCCATCGGTGCGTCGCCGTCGCAGACCGGTCCCGAGGCGGCGCGCTGGCGCCGGGTCTGGGAGTCGACCCGGCCGATGAAGTCCACCGACGGCCGCCGCCGCGCCTGGAAGTAGCTACCGCTGGTTGCGTCCGGAGAGTGCTTCGGACGCAACCACGGCCATCGCCGCGTACCCGGCGTCGTTCGGGTGCAGGTGGTCGCCGGAATCCAAGGTCGGGTCGATCCGCTGCTCGTCGGCCGGATCCCCGACGGCCCGGGCGAAGTCCGCGACCGCGTCGTACTCGCCTGAGGTCCGGATCCACTGGTTGGCCTGCGTCCGGATCGCCTCGGCGCGGGCGAAGTCGTCCGGGTTCATGTAGTCGGCCTTGAACGGGGTGATGGTGCCGCCGATGATCCGCACGCCGCGGGCGTGGGCGGCGGCGATCATGGTGCGGTAGCCGGCGATGAGTTGGTCGGCCGTGATCCTGGGTGTGACGCCGCAGCCGAAGTTGAACTCGCTGTCCCAGATGTCGTTCTCGCCTTCCTCGACGATCACCGTGCGGACTCCGGGCTGTCCGAGCGCGTCGCGCCGGAACCTCGTGACTCCGACCTCGCCGAAGCAGGGCAGCTCGTGCAGCAAGAGGTTTCCGCTGATGCCTGTGTTGGCTACGGCGAGCTTGGTCTTGTTGAGTCGCTGCGCGAGGTCGTCGGAGTATCGGTGGTCGGCGCCGACGGTGGAGTTGTGGCCGTTGGTGATCGAGTCGCCGTAGGTGACGACCGTGCCTGCTGCGCCGGTGACGTCGATGCCGGTGAGGTAGTAGAAGGCGTGGCTGGTCTGTGTGCCGGGCGCGTTGTCGTGGAGGTGGTTGCCGGCGATCGCGGAGGTCGTGGTGAGGCCGTCTTCGTGGAACGTCGCTGGTCCGGTCGCGTTGTCGACGTAGAGCGAGACCACGAGTTGCTGGCCGGCTTCGGTGACGATCGGCATGGGGTCGGACGTCGTAGTCCGGCCGGGGGCGATCGTCGTACGCCGTGAGCCGTGGAACGTCAGGTCGGTGTGGGCGACGGTGATGCCCGTGATCCGGAGCGGCTTCGTCCCGTACAGGTTCGAGAGCCGGAGCCGCAGGCTTCGGCCACCCGTGCTGAGCCGGATGGTCTGCCGGATCGTCTGATGGTCGAACCCGGCCTGGCTCCAGTTGCCGTCTGCCGCCGTGGGTCTCTGCATTGCGCTCGCCCAGGCAGCCGACCACGCCGCGTTGGGCGGCTGAGCCTCCGCCGACGCGACGAACATCGTCCCCGCGGCCAGGGCCATGGCAATCACGCCGCCGGTCAGGTACTTCATGGTGCGCATGTCGGTCCTCTCGATGTGGAGGATCGATAGTTACATTGCCACTAGTGTCACTGCAACTAATTTCGAGTTGACTCGGTGACGGCGTACCAGCCGATCAACAAGTGCACGGGGATGCCGTCGGGGTCGTCGTCTTCGAGGTCGTCGAACTCTGCTTGGAGGGCGAGAAGTCGGCGGCGGAACTCGGCGGCGCGGGTGCGGCTGACGTTGGCGACCATGCCGCGACCGACCAGCAGGCCCAGGGGTGTTTCAGCCTCTGCGCCGATCGGGACCCGGCCGGCGGCCAGGTTGGTCACCAGTTCGGCGCGGAACTCGCTGAAGAGTGCCGAGAGAGTGTCGGCGAACTCCGCGGATGCCGCCTCGTCGGTGACCAGGTCGCGGCTGATGCTGAAGTCGAGCTGGGCGGTCTGGTAGCGCTGCTCCTGGATGCCTGAGACCAGCCGTGTCTCCGCTACCCGGATCAGTTCGGCCGCCTCGAGTTGCTTGAGATGGCGGTAGAGCTTCGTCTGCGGCTCGCCGAGAGCGGCCGCGAGCTCCTTGGCCGACATCACCGGCGGCGCGGAGCGGTCGCCGCTCATCAGCAGGCGGAGGATCGCGACCCGGGTCGGGTCCGACAGGGCCCGCATCGTCTCGACGTCGGTGATCGCCCGGACCGGCTGCGGCTCCTGCATCGTGACTCCTTCTGGTTTACGCCTTGCGCAATGTTCGCACATCTGCAAATGTTCACGCCAACGTGAATATGTGGGAGTCGAGATGGACAACGAACAGCTGGAGCGCTTCGCCGACCTGGTCGTCCGCGTCGGCGTGAACGTGCAACCCGGCCAGGGCGTCGTGGTGAACGGGGATATCGCCCAGGCCGAGATCGCCCGGGCAGTCGTCGAGCAGGCGTACGTCGCCGGCGCCAAGTGGGTCGAGGTGCTCTGGACCGACGGCCACGTCCGCCGGTCGGACCTGGTCCACTCCGACCTCGAGACGCTGTCGGCCGACCGGCCCTGGTCACTCGAGCGCATCCGCGGCTGGGTGGAGGAGGGCATCGCCACGATCGCCCTGACCGGCACGCCGGACTCGGGGCTGTACGCCGGGATCGACCCCGCACGCGTGGCCGCCGTACGGAGGCAGGAGATGTCCGCCCGGCAGCAGGCGGTCATGAGTGGACGCTGGCGCTGGACCGTGATCGCCGCGCCGAACGCCGGCTGGGCCACGCAGGTGTACGGCGAACCCGACGTCGACCGGCTCTCGGACGCAGTCGCTCGGGCGATGCGCCTCGACGAGGCCGATCCGGTGGCCGCGTGGCGCGAGCGTTCCGCCGTACTGGCTGAGCGGTCTGCGGCCCTCGACAAGTTGCAGATCACCGAGCTCCACTACGCCGCTGAAGGCACCGACCTGACCGTCGGTCTGCTGCCCGACTGCCGCTGGACTGGCGGGTCCGTGACGGATCCGGCGGGGATCGCCTACCTGCCGAACATCCCGACCGAAGAGGTCTTCACCAGCCCCGATCGCCGGCGCGCGGACGGCGTCGCGCGGGTGACGAAGCCCGTCGTCATCGCTGGCCAACTCGTGGAGGGGCTGCGGCTCACCTTCGAGTCCGGCCGGATCACCGACGTGGAGGCGACGACCGGCGCCGACCTGGTCCGGGCCCAGCTCGATGTCGACCCCGGCGCCCGCAGCCTCGGCGAGGTCGCCCTGGTCGACAAGGACTCGAAGGTCGCCCAGGCGGGCATCGTCTTCCACAACACCTTGTTCGACGAGAACGCCGGCAGCCACATCGCCTGGGGGCAGAGTTTCCCGTTCGCCGTTGCCGACGGCATCCAGTTGACGCCGGACGAGCGAGCCGAGCGGGGGCTGAACAACGCGACCGTCCACACCGACGTCGTGGTCGGCGGCGACCGGCTGACGGTCACCGCCACGACCCCCGGCGGACCGGTCGTCCTCCTGCGTGACGACGTCTGGGTCCTGGGCGGCTGACGGTACCCTTTCCGCGTGAGCCTTGCCGTACGAGTGATCCCCTGCCTGGACGTCGACGCGGGCCGCGTCGTGAAGGGCGTGAACTTCGCCGACCTGCGCGACGCCGGCGACCCGGTCGAGATGGCCCAGGTGTACGACGCGGAGGGTGCCGACGAGCTCACGTTCCTCGACATCACTGCGTCGTCGGGTTCGCGCGAGACGACGTACGACGTGGTCGGGCGGACCGCCGAGCAGGTGTTCATCCCGCTCACCGTGGGCGGCGGCGTCCGCGAGGTGACCGATGTCGACCGGCTGCTGCGCGCGGGCGCGGACAAGGTCGGCATCAACACCGGCGCGATCGCCCGGCCCGAGGTGATCCGCGAGATCGCGCACCGCTTCGGCAACCAGGTCCTGGTGCTGTCCCTCGACGTACGACGGTCCGCGGAGCAGTCGAGCGGGTTCGAGGTCACGACCCACGGCGGACGGAAGTCGGCCGGTTTGGACGCGATCGAGTGGGCGCGGCGCGGCTGTGAGTTGGGCGCGGGGGAGATCCTGCTGAACTCGATGGACGCCGACGGGACCAAGCAGGGGTTCGACCTGGAGCTGATCAAGGCGGTGCGCGCGGTGGTCGACGTACCGCTGATCGCCAGCGGGGGAGCGGGAGCGCCGGAGCACTTCCCGCCCGCGGTCCACGCCGGCGCGGACGCCGTCCTCGCGGCCAGCGTGTTCCACTTCGGCGACTTCCGGATCGCCGACGTCAAGAAGGCCCTCCGCGACGCCGGGATCGTGGTCCGGTGAGTATGCAAGTAGAGCGGTCGGAGGAGCTGGTTGCGGCGATCGAGCAGGAGCTGTCCGCGCTGTTCCGCCGTTCACGCTCGGCCTCGCTTCGGCTGGCCCGGCGAGTTCACCCCGAAATGGATGCGGCCGGCTACGCGCTGATCTCCCAGATCGAGATGGGCACCGGCAGCGGCGCCGGCGTCCGCGCCTCCGACGTCGCCCAGGTCCTCGGCCTCGACAAGTCGACCGTCAGCCGCGGCATCACCCAGCTGGAGAACCTCGGCCTGATCGAACGCGTCGGCGACCCCGACGACGGCCGCGCCCGCCTCCTCCGCCTCACCACCACCGGCGCCGAACGCTACGAAGCCATGCGCACCCAACGCCAAACCGAGTTCCGCGCCATCCTCGACCGCTGGAACCCCACCGACCTCTCCGCCCTAGCCCGCCTCCTAGCCCGCCTAAACACCGACCTCGGCTAAGGTCTCGCCGCCTACGGCGCTCGGCTGGTACGGCGCTCGGCTGGTACGGCTCTCGGCTGGTACGGCTCTCGCCGTACGGCGCTCACCTCGTGCAGCGCTCACGCGGTACGGCGCTCGGCTCGTGCAGATGCGCTCGCCTCGTACAGCGCTCTCGCCTCGTGCAGGGCTCGGCTCGTGGAGCGCTCACGCCGTACGGCGCCGGGTTGGTGGTCGCCGGCTCGCTGTGGACATCTCAGGGGTCAGCCCCTCGGTTCGTGGGTTAGGCCCCATGAATCTGGCTGTCGAACCCACCGGCTGAGGGGTTGACCCCTGAGATGTTCACGGGTGGTGGGTGGCGGGCGGTGGTGTGGTGGTGGGTTGCTTCGGGGTGGGTTGCTGCTGGTGAGCGGTTTTCCACAGGGTGTGCATATGGTTGTGGAAACCAACTATTTGGGTATATAGTTGGGTTATGCAACTAGCTCAGCAACCCCTCGTCCCGGGGGTAGAGCGGGACGTGCCGGCGCAGGAGGTTCTTGAAGGGGTCAGTTCGCTGATCCGTGCGGTGCGGTGTATCGAACACCGGCATCTGATGCCCGACAGCGGGCTGCGGCGGTCCGACGCGAGTGTGCTCAAGATCCTGCACAAGGGCGGCGAGCAGCGCGGCGGGGAGATTGCGGCCAAGCTCGGCGTCGACGCGTCGGTGGTGAGCCGGCAGGTGGCGGCGCTGGAGGCCGACGGACTGGTGAGCCGTCGACCCGACCCGGCCGATGCCCGGGTCGGGCTGGTCAGCCTGGCGCCCGCCGGAAAAGCCCAGCTGGAGGCCCTCTACTCGTCCTACACCCAGCACCTTCGTGCCGCCCTGGCGGATCTCGACGACGACGCGCTGCTCACCGCTGCGGAGACGATGCAGCGGATCGCGCACGCCATCACCGAGGTCAACCAGGTCGTGAGGCGCACCCAATCGACTGGAGACTGATGACTGTCACCGAGACCCGACGCGCCACGCCCGGCACGCCGGAACTCACCCACCGCGAGATCCTCGAGATCCTGATCGGCCTGCTCGCCGCGCTGTTCACGGCGATGCTGAGCTCGACGATCGTCAGCAATGCCCTGCCGACGATCATCGCCGACCTCGAGGGCTCCCAGACGCAGTACACCTGGGTGCTCACCGCGAGCCTGCTGGCCACCACGGTGTCCACCCCGATCTGGGGCAAGCTCGCGGACCTGGTGAGCAAGAAACTGCTGGTCCAGCTGGCGATCTCGGTCTTCGTGATCGGGTCCGCGCTGGCCGGCCTGTCCCACAGCGTGCCGTTCCTGATCGGCGCCCGCGTCCTGCAGGGCCTCGCGATGGGCGGTCTGATGGCGCTGGCCCAGGCCATCATCGGCGCCGCGATCCCACCCCGGTCGCGGGGCCGGTACTCGGGCTACATGGGTGCGGTGATGGCGGTCGCGACCGTCAGCGGTCCGCTCATCGGCGGCGTCATCGTCGACACCTCGTGGCTCGGCTGGCGCTGGTGTTTCTACGTCTGCGTCCCGCTGGCCGTGGTCAGCCTGGTGATCCTGCAGAAGTACCTGCACCTGCCGATGATCAAGCGTGAGGTCCGCATCGACTACGTCGGCGCCGTCCTGATCAGCATCGCGGCCAGCCTGCCGCTGCTGTGGGTGACCTTCGCCGGCACGGACTTCGCCTGGATGTCGTTGCAGTCCGCGCTGTTCGTCGGGGGCACGCTGCTCGTCGGGTTCCTCGCGGTCGTGGTCGAGAACCGGGTGAAGGAGCCGCTGGTCCCGCTCAAGGTCGTCCGCGAGCGGACCACTGCACTGGCGATCGTCGCCAGCCTCGCCGTCGGCGTCGCGATGTTCGGCAGCGCGCTGTTCCTCGGGCAGTACTTCCAGATCGCTCGCGGCTACAGCCCGACCGAGGCCGGTCTGCTGACGATCCCGATGATGCTCGGATCGTTCTTCGGCTCGGCGGGCTCCGGCCAGCTGATCACGCGTTACGGCAAGTGGAAGCGGTACCTGGTCTCGGGCGGCGTACTGCTGCTCGTCGGCTTGCTGATCCTCGGCACGATCGACCACACCTCGCCGTACTGGTACGTCGGACTCGGCATGCTGGCGATGGGTCTCGGTATGGGCATGACCATGCAGAACCTCGTCCTCGCCGTACAGAACACCGTCGACGTGCGGGAGATCGGCGCGTCAAGTGCGACCGTGGCGTTCTTCCGCAGCCTGGGCGGTGCGGTCGGCGTGTCCGCGCTGGGCGCTGTCCTGGCGGCTCACGTGAAGAGCCTGATCGTGGCAGGTCTGCTCGCCGGTCCGGGCGGTGCCGAGGCGGCGCGAAAGCTGCAGGAGGGCGGTTCCGGCAGCACGAGCCTGCTCGACGTCGGTCACCTGCCGCCGCAGCTCGCGGAGCTGGTGCGGCAGTCGTACGGCGACGCGACCGGCCGGATCTTCCTGATCGCGGCCGCGTGTGCCGTGGTCGCGCTGATCGCGGTGCTGTTCATCAAGGAGGTCCCGCTCCGCAAGACCGTCAGCAAGGTCGACGTAGAGGACCTGGTCGACAGCAGCGTGCACGACTAGACCTCGGGAGGCTCCAGGCCGGTCAGTTCGCGGGTGCGGATGATCGGTGAGCCGATCAGCCACAGCACGGCAAGCAGGCCGCCGGCGGCGGACACGAGGAGGGTTTCGCGGACACCGATCCAGGTGCCGAGGAACCCTCCGACGACCGCGCCGAGCGGCCTGATGCCGTAGTTGATACTGCTGAACGCGCCGACGACCCGGCTCCGCATGTGGTCGTGGGTGACCGCTGCCTGCAGTGAATTCAGCGGTACGTCGAAGCACATCACCGCGAACGCGGCCACGAACTCGCCCGCGGCGAGCGCGGCGGCGCGCATCCAGACGGGTCCGTGCGCGAGCAGGACGAACGCCATCCCGCCGGGGAACACCACCGCGCCGGCCGCGATCACCCGGCCGGCGCCGAAGATCCGGCTCAGCGGTGCCGCGCAGACCGCGCCGAGCAGTCCGCCCGACGCGCCGATGCCGAAGGCCAGGCCGATGACCCCGGCGGACAGTCCGAGCTCACGGCTGGCGAACAGGATCAGCAGTGCCATCCCGATCAGGTTGAAGAAGTTGACCGTGGTCGCCGCGCCCAGGCTGCGGCTCAGGTATGGATGCTTCAGCACGTAGCGCATGCCGACCCGGGCCCGTTCGAGGAACGGCTCGGTGGACTCCTCGTGCGCGCCCGGCGTGACCTTCAGCCGGCTGATCTGGACCGCCGAGAACACGAACGACAGTGCATCGGCGAGAACCGCGACCGGTGCGGTCAGCGCTTGGACCAGCAGGCCGCCGACGGCCGGTCCGCCCATGAACGAGATCGACCGGGTCGCGGAGATCTTGGTGTTCGCCTCGAGGAACTGGTCCCGATCGACCAGCCGGACGAAGAACGCCGCGTACGCCGTCCCGAACAGGACTCCCGCCGTACCGGCCAGGATCGCGATCGCGTAGAGCTGGCCGAGCGTCAGGACGCCGAGCCAGTACGCCACCGGCAACGACAGGAGCAGGATGCTGCGGGAGAGGTCGGCGATGATCATCAGCCGGCGTTTGTCCCGGCGATGATCGACCCAGGTGCCGATGAACAACGACACGACGTTCGGCAGCCAGACCGCGGCGGTCAGAAAACCGACCTGGCTGGGGGAGGCGTCGAGCAGCGTGACCGCGATCAGCGGCAGCGCGAGCTCGGTGATGCGGTCGCCGAACTCGGAGACGGTCTGCGCAGACCAGAACGTCCGGAACCGGCGGTCGCGCCAGAGACTCGTGGCGGCGAGCGTGCTCATTGCGATTCCGTTGCTTCAGGCAAGGAGATCCGGACGTAGCGAACCGGATGGGCATCGGCGGGGGATTGGTCGGCGTCGCGGCGCTGGACGTACGGCGCGAACAGCTGCTCGATCGCGGACTCGAGCTCCTCGGCCTCGTCGGGCGTGATGACCAGCAGCGTGTTCGCCGAGCCGGCTAGCCGGCTCCACTCCGGAGCGAGGTGCGGCTCGGTCTCCACGAGCCAGTTCTGCGCTGTCTCGAGCGCCTGGTTCATCAGCTCGGCCCGGAGCAGACGGCCGGCCTCCGCGCCTTCCGGCGTGTCCGGCATCGCGTACCGGAAGCCGTGGGCGACCGCGCTCCACCAGCGTTGGCGCCGGTCCGAGCCGGTCGGCGGCGGGCCGTCGACGACCAGGCCGAAGCCGGCGAGATGTCGGAGGTGCCAGCTGGTGACGGACGGCGAGGCGCCGACATGCTCCGACAGTTGGGTGGCTGTGGCCGGGCCGTTCTTCTGCAGGTAGCTGAGCGCAGCGAGCCGGACCGGATGCGCCAGCGCGCGCATCGCCTGCGGGTCGGTGATCTCGAAATCGCCGTACGGATTTCTGAGAGACATGTTTCGAGAGTAATCTCTCAGATCTCCGGGAGGCAACCTCTGTCGCCGGTCCGGGTACGGCGGGACACTGAGGGGGTGGACGACCGAAGGGCGGATATCGCCGCCCTGTACCGGCAGACCTGGCCGCGGCTGATCGGCGTACTGGTGTCGATCGGCGGCTCGCGCTTGGACGCCGAGCTGGTGGCGCAGGACGCGTACGCCCGGCTGCTCGGGCGCTGGGACGCGATCCGCCGGTTCGAGGATCCGGAGGCGTGGGTGCGCGGGGTCGCCGTCCGGACGATGGTCGGCCGGTTGCGTCGTCGTGAGGTGGTTCCCCGGTTGGTGGGGCGGCTCTTCGGTGGTCCGGTGCAGGTGGATGCGTCAGCCGGCGATGTCGCGGCCGCGTTGGCCGGGATGACGCCGGAGCAGCGGGCGGTCGTCGTACTGCATGACGTGATGGAGTTGCCGGTCGAGCAGATCGCGCAGGACCTGGAGCTCCCGGTCGGTGGGGTCAACGCGCGGTTGGCGCGGGCGCGGCGGGCACTCGGGCGGGTGCTCGAGGATGCGTGACCAGCTGGTCGGGTACGTCGACGAGCGGACGCCGGACGAGGCGCCGCCGTTCGAGGAGCTCGAGCGGGCCGCCCGCGAGCTGCGGCGGCGACGGTACGTCGTGTCGGCCGCGGTGATCGCGATCGTGATCGTGGCCGGGATCGCCGGCGTACTCGGGTATCCGAGCGCCGGGACCGAGCCGACCCTCGGGCTGGAAGCGCCGACGTACACGGTCGACGGGCCGGCGCCGCAGCAGTACAAGCTGGGTACGACGGTGATCCTGCTCCGGGGCGAGATCGCGGTGACGTCGGCGCAACTCGATCCGGATCACCTCTCCGTGCTGACCGTCGGCGTCGAACCGGACGAGGTCGCGATCGAGCCGTGCCAGCCGAACACGGTCGTGCGGATCCTGTCCCAGGACGGCGGGTCGGTGCGGATCGCGGCGTTCCGGTACGGCATCGCGCCGGACCAGAACGAAGGTCACCAGTGCAACAACCCCGGGCCCGCGCCGACGACTCTGCAAGTCGAGCTGAACACACCGCTCGGGAACCGGACGGTGTACGCCGGTACGACCGGTGAACGCGTTGTGCTGAAGGGGCGTGGCTGCCTCAGGCCGGCCGGGTCGTTCGCTGCCAGATGTCGCTGATCAGGTCGGGGCGCATGCCGACGCCGGTGTAGAGCGCGACCGCGGGGGTGGGGTTGCTGGAGTCGACGTGCAGGATCGTGCCGTCGCGTCCGGCTGCCGCGTCGGTGGCGAACGCGGTACGGAGCAGGAACTTGGCGAGACCGCGTCCGCGTGCGGCCGGTACGACGGCGAGGCGGCCGACGTACCCGCAGTTGTCGGTGCTGACGAAGTTGTCGTTGCACTCGGTCATGCCGACCGGTTGCCCGTCCAGCTCCACGATCGTCACCTGCGACCAGTCGAACGTCGAACGGCTCTCCCGCGACGCCACCCATTCGTCGAACGGCCGCGGCAACGCACCCGGCTGCTCCTTGAACCCCTCCATCAACACCCCGTGCGCCGCCCGTTTGCTCGCCTCGTCCACGGCTCCCCGCCGTACGACGACCCCCGCGGGCGTGACGGGTGCCTCCACGGCACCGTCGAACCCGATCCGCATCCGCTGCACGGAAGTCCCCACTGCATACCCGCGCGCCCGCAGCACCTCAGGCAGCAGCGTGTCGTGCCGAATCACGCCCACCCGCACCACAACCTCACCACCGGCACGGGTTTCGGCTTGGTTCAGGAGCCAATCGAGGATGGCTGGGTTTTCGCTCAGGATGTCTACGTTTACGTGGGTGGGGGTTGTGACGGCGGTGGCTGAGCCGGCGAACTGGTCGTTGGGGTCGAGGACCAGCCAGCCGTCGGTTGTGAGGTTGATGGCGGGGTCGCGGAGGTAGTTGGCGACGTCTTCGGGGCTGTGTTTGGGGAAGCCCAGGAGGGCGGAGGTGTAGGCCGCGGACCGCTCGGCGATCAGGGGCGCGTCTTCGAGGAGCATCGAACGAGAGGTGTAGCCCGCGGGAAGACTCATGCGGTGACCTCGCGGCGCAGGACCTCCATCACCAGGACGGCCTGCATGCCGACCGACAGGTACACGCCGAGGGCGGGTGTCGGGTTGTTGGTGTCGACGTGGAGGATCGTGCCGGCCCGGCCCGCGGCCGCGTCGAGTGCGAACTGGTCGCGCAGCAGGAACTTCGCCAGGCCCTTCCCGCGCGCCCTCTCCAGCACCCCCAGCCGGCCGATGTACCCGCAGTTCTCGTCCTCGACGAACTGGTTCGTGCACGACCGCATCGCCACGACCTCGCCATCGAGCTCGAGCAGCGTCAGCTGCGACCAGTCGAACGCCGAGAAGTTCTCCTGCGCCGCATGCCACTCCTCGAACGACCGCGGCGTGAACCCGAACTGCCCCTCGAAACTCTCGTTCAGTACGGCGTGCCCCGCGCGCCGGCTCTCCTCGTCCGGCGCACCCCGCCGTACCGTCACCCCGGCCGGAACCTCCGGCGCGGCGACCGGCCCGGCGTGATCGATCCGCATCCGGTGGAACGTCGTACCGGGCTGGAAACCGTATCCGGCAAGGCGATCCCGGCGCGCGGCATCAGCCTGGTAGTTGACCGCGTCCAGCTGGACCGCGGAGTGCCCGTACGTGCGAGCGAACTCCGCCGTACGCCCGAGAATCCGCTCGAGCAGATAGGTCTCGACGTCGAGGTCCATGGTGACCAGATCCAGGTCCACCTGCCGATGATCGCCTTTGCCGAACACCGCGCCGTACCCGACCAGCCGGTCGGCGTCGAACACCAGCCACCCGTCGGTCTCCGGCTCGAACCCGGGCTCGCTGAGCTGGTCCTCCGCGTCCTCCAGGGTGAAGTCGGCGAAGCCGACCACCGAGGTGTTGTAGGCCGACACCAGCTCGAGGAACGCTTCCGCGTCCTCCTTCGCCGGCGGACGGACGGTGTACGACGATGGCAGTACGGCGGTCATGCACTCATGGTGGTGAACGACCGCCGCACTGTCCAAGGTATTAGCACTGGTAGAGGCCGCCGGTCTCGTTGTTCATGTAGCCCGCGTAGGCGTACCCGATCTCCTGGGTGGGGATGCCGGTGTAGACCTTGTAGTACTCCTCTCCGCCGGCGCCGTACAGCCAGCAGGCCAATCGCAGTCGCTGGGACTGTTCGCACGGGTACATGAGGTCGTCCGTCGCGAGGTCGGGCCGCCACCGGACGTAGAACTCGATCCGGCAATTCGCGAAGACGTCGTCATCCATGACGGCTGCGGTGGTTGCTGCGGTGGTTGCGGTGGTGGTTGCGGTGCCGGCCGGAGCCGCGAGCGCGGGCGTTGTCCAGGCGCAGGCGGCCAGAGCGATTCCGCCGATCGCGGTGGCGGCGAGTCGGGCGCGGAGCTTGGTCATCGGCTATGTCCTTCCACGAGAGTGTTCTTGGTTGCTGCACCCATCGTGGTCGGACGGTCACCCAGCCGAACAGCGCACGAACCGGTCATCTATGACCGGTTGTGAGCCGCTCCTCCAGTTGGCCGGCCTCGTCGTCGCGACCGTGCTGCCGGTACAGCTCCAGCGCTTCCCGCCACACCGCGACGGCCTGATCGCGATCGCCCATCGCGTCGTACGTCCGACCGAGCCGATCGAGCGTGTCGGCGATCTCGGGGGAGTTGTCGAGGTCGCGATAGATGCCGAGGGCATCGAGGTAGTACTGGACGGCCGCGGCGTGCCGGCCGGTGCCGTGAGCGATGAGGCCGAGGCTGTCCAGAGTCTGCGCCGCTCCGTTCACGTCCTGATGCCGCCGGTACAGCTCGAGGGCCGCCTGGCAGTGCTCGCGGGCCATGCCGTACTTGCCGAGCCGGACGGCGAACCAGCCGACTGCGTTGAGCGCATCAGCTTCCTTGATCGGCTGGCCGAGACCCTGGAAGAGCTCGAGTGCACGTTCGGCATGCGCCAGGGCCTTGTCGCCGTCGGGCGAAACGGACGCGAGGGTGTAGTGCGCCTGGGCCTGCAGTGCGCGGTCGTTCTGCTGCTCGCTCAGGGCGAGCGCTTGGTTGAGCGCTTCGACGGCTTCCTGCTGGTGTCCGAGCACGACGTGTGCGCGGCCGAGCCACCGATAGGTGAGGATCTGGGCGGCCGGGTCGGGCAGCAGGGCCGCGGAGTCGACCGCGATCTTCCACGCGGCGAGCTGATGGTCACGATGCCCTCGCCGGTAGTGGAAGTCGTTGAGCGCCCAGGCTAGTTGCCACGCCGTCTCGTGCAGTCCGTGTGTGGCGGCAGCGTGCTGGGCGGCGAGCAGGTTGCGGTGCTCGGTCTCGAACCAGTCCATCGCGGCCGGGATGTCAGGCAACTCCTCCGGCTGAACGCCGGGGATGGGCGGGGCGAGTTCGATGGGTGGACGATGTGTGTCCAGGAGGCGGGCGCCGGCGTAGGCCGTGTGGTTGTAGTGGTCGAGTACGCGCTGCAGCGCGGTTGCCCTCGCCTCGTCGGTCAGGTCGTCGGCGGTTGTTGCGTACCGGCGTACCAGGTCGTGCATGCGGTAACGGCCGCCGGCGTCCCGGCTGATGAGCGAGGCCTGCTCCAGCCTGCGCAGTACGGTCCGGGTCCGGCTCTGGCCGCGCCCGGTGAGGCTGGCGGCGGCAGCCAGGCCGACGTCGGGTCCGGGCGCGATCGCGATCAGCCCGAACACTTCGGCCTCGTCGTCGGTCAGCGCACGGTAGGACAGGGAGAGCGCCGCGGGCAGGCTCGCGGCGGGGTCGGTGTCGTCGAGTACGTCGAGGGTGCCGCCACGCAACTCGTCCGCGACCTCGGCCAGGGACAGGTGCGGGTCGAGATGAGCCCGGCCGGCGATGATGCTGAGAGCCAGTGGGAAGCCGCCGCACAGGCTGACGAGTTCGTCCTGCGCCACGGACTCGGACCGCAGCCGTGAGGCGCCGAGCCGGGCGGTGAGCAGGGCATGGGCCTCGGCGTCGGTGAGGATGTCGACGGACAGGTGCTGCGCGCCTTGTCCGGTGAGTAGACCGGACAGCTGGTTGCGGCTCGTGATCACGACGGTGCCGGTGCCGGGAAGCAGCGGAGTGACCTGTGCCGTGTCGGCGGCATTGTCGAGCACGACCAGCATCCGCTTGCCGGCCACGAGGCTGCGGAACAGAGCCGCTTGCGCATGCGGGGCGAGTGGGATGCGGTCCGGTTCAACGCCGAGTGCGTCAAGGAAACCGCGCAACGCGACGCCAGGGTCCATCGGATCGCTGTCCGGGCTGAAGCCCTGAAGATCGACGAAAAGCTGCCCGTCAGGGAAGCGTTCGGTACTGCGATGAGCCCACTCCAGCGCCAGCCAGGACTTCCCGACGCCGCCGGTCCCGACCAGCGCACAGATCTCCACACCGCCCGAGCCGGACGCGGCGGGTTGAAGCGCGGCGTCCAGCTGGGCGAGCTGGTCGACCCGCCCCACGAACGAGGTCGGTGCGGCGGGCAGCTGGCGCGGGACCGGCGCTGGGGCCGGGGCAGGCTCGGCGACCCCCGCCGCCGCGGCCAGCAGTTCGTCCAGTTCGGACGGCTGCAGGTCGAGCGCGGCGGCGAGTCGCCGTACCGACGCCAGTTGTGGGTTGCGGCGGGTGCCGGTCTCCATCCCGCGGATCGTGCTGACCGACACGCCGGAACGGTCGGACAGCACCTCCTGGGTCAGACCGGCCCGTAGCCGGAACTGACGAACGGCGGCGGCGAAATGATCTCCCACACCGCCGTTCTATCAGCACGATCGGTCACCAGCTGGTTACTCAGCAGGCCTTGTCCCACTCCAGGTCGCAGGTTGCCGGGGCGGTCTTCAACGTCTTGGCCGCGGCCGGGGGAGTGCCGTGGTCTGTCCACGAGGCGAGCGTGACGCCGACGGCGTCCTCGATGTCGCGGGGGCTGGACAGGTAGTTGTTGCTGATCATCGAGAAGACCAGTTTGCGGCCGTCTGCGTTGGACACGTAGCCGGACAAGGCCGTCACGCCGGTGAGCGATCCGGTCTTGCCGTGCAGGTTGTTCGCGGCCGGGGTGTTCTGCATCCGGCTGCGGAGTGTGCCGCCGACGAACCGTTCCGGGTTGCCGGCGATCGGCAGGGCGTCGTACCACTGCTGGAACCACGGCTCCTTGCGGGCGGCGATCAGGATGTCGGTGACCGCGTCACCGGTCACGTTCACCTTGCGGGACAGGCCGGAGCCGTCGGACAACCGGATCCGGCTGGTGTCGACGCCGACGCTCTTCGCGTAGTCGGTCACCACGTCCAGCCCGGCCGGCCAGCTGCCGTCGGCCTCGGCGACCGCGCCCATCGCCTTGACCAGCGTCTCGGCGTGCATGTTGTTCGACAGCTTGAGGAACGGCGTGAGCAGCTCGCCGACGGTCATCGACTCGTCCCGGGCCAGCCGGGCGGCGCCGGTCGGGGTGGCCGCGTTCTTGATGTGGCCGCTGACCGAGATGCCTTGCGCGGTGAGCGCGCGGCGGAACACGTCGGCGGCGTACAGCTCGGGCTCCCAGACGGTCGTCCACTCCTGGTCTACCGCGGCGCCGAGCGGGATCGAGCCGCTGACCCGGACGACGTTGGTGCCGTGGTCGCGCTCGACGCTGATGGTGTTGGAGGTCCCGGCCGCGCCGGTGGTCGCGGTGTTGACCAGCTTGATCGCGCCGGTCGCCGGGACCAGCGTCAGCCTGGCCGGTGCACCGGCGGCAGCGCCGGGGCGGCTCTCGACGATCGCCGTACCGGAGTCGTAGTCGGTGTTCGGAGCCAGCGTCAGCGCGGAGATCTGGGCGTTGTAGTAGAACGGCTCGTCGTCCCAGGCCCAGCTGTCACCGAGCCGGACGTGGTCGAAGTACGAGTCGTCCGCGATCAGGTCGCCGTCGACCCGCCGGACGCCGGCCGCCTTCAGCTGCTTGGCCAGGCCGACGTAGTCCGACTCCAGCGCGGTCGGGTCGCCGTACCCCTTCAGGTAGAGGTCACCGCGCAGCTTCCCACCGCGGACGGGTGCGGTGGCGAGTACGTCGGTGTGGAAGCGGTACGACGGGCCGAGCACGTGCATCGCGGCCGTCGAGGTGAACAGCTTGGTGTTCGAGGCGGGCAGCATCCGCTGGTCGCCGTTGCGGTCGTACAGCGTCTCGCCGGTGGTCGCGTCGCGGACCACGAGCGTGACCTGCGACCCGTCGTACCGGCTGTCGTTCAGCAGACCGTCGAGCCGCTGCTGCAGAGCCGTCTCTTGTACTGCGGCCGGCGCACTGACCGACTGACCCACCACGCCACCGGTCACGGCGGCGACGGCGGCCACCGCGGCGACCAACCCGCGCCCCGACACTCTCGGTAAATGACTCACGAGACACTCCCTCAAACCAGGCGGAAAACAACTAGCGGGAGTCAACACCTCCGAAGGCCCCGGGTCCAGGGATCAGCGGGATTGAGGGGTCGCGTTCCAGGTGAATCGATGGAAAAGTTCCTCGCACAGGTATCCGCCCCACCTGAGGAGTCCCGATGCGACGACTTCTGACCATTGCCCTGGCTGTGCTGAGCCTCTCCGCGTTCCTGTCACCGCCGGTGCACGCCGCGACCACGTCGGCCGTCTTCCCACGCGAGATCGTCGGCGAGGACTTTCCCGATCCGGACGTGTTCCAGCAGAACGGCACCTGGTACGCGTACTCGACCAACAACGGCCGCGGCACCGTCCCGGTCGCGACCGCCCCGAGCGCCGACGGACCCTGGACGATCCGCGGTGACGCGATGCCCGGTGGCCCGTCCGCCGACTGGGCCCAGCCGGGCCGCACCTGGGCACCCGACGTCTACCCGAACGCCGACGGGACCTACACCCTCACCTACACCGCCTGGCACAAGGCGTCCGGTCACCAGTGCATCGGCGTCGCCACCGCGACCTCGCCGCTCGGCCCGTTCCAGCCGGTCGGTACGACGCCGCTCATCTGCCCGCTCGACCAGGGCGGCGCGATCGACCCCAACACGTTCGTCGCAGGAGACGGCACCCGCTACCTGGTCTGGAAGAACGACGGCAACGCGATCGGCCAACCGTCGACGCTCTGGCTCACCAGGACGGCGGACAACGGCCGGACCCTGGTCGGCGGCAACACCGCGATGCTCACGTCGAGCGGCGTCATCGAGGCGCCGGACCTGGTCCAGCGCGGCAGCCAGTACGTGCTGTTCTTCTCCGGCGGCGGATACAACGACTGCAACTACCTCACGTCGTACGCGACCTCGACGAGCCTCGGCGGCCCGTGGACGACGGCGTACCGGCCGTTGATGACGACCGCGACCTTCGACAACGCGGTCTGCGGGCCGGGCGGTGCGGACGTCGTCGGCGACAAGATCTTCCTGCACGGCTGGGTCGGCAACCAGCGGCATCTGTACGTCGCCGACATCGGCTGGGCGAACGATTACCCGGTCGTCCGCGGCAGCCGGGTGCGGTACGAGGCTGAGCGCGGCACGCTCAACCACTGCAGCGTCCGCGCCAATGCCGCCGGCGCCTCGGACGGCAAGGTGGTCGCGTACATCGACTACGCCGACTCCTGGGTCGAGAACACCGTCTTCGCCCCGGTCGCGGGCAGTTACACCCTGCACGTCGGGTACGCCAACGGTTCGGCGTCCACCGCGAGCCACGGCCTGGTTGTCAACGGCAACAACGCGGGGTCGGTCAGCTACCCGGTCACCGGCTGGGACAACTGGCACGAGAGCTCGGTGTCCGTCACGCTCAACGCCGGCTGGAACACGATCCGGCTGACCAAGGGCGATCTGTACACCGAGGTGGACTACCTCGAAGTGCAGTAGGTACCCCGTAGTCTCGTAGTGCACAAGCGAGACGAACGGGGAGTTCGAAGCAAGCGATGGCGAAACCACCAGAGCAGGTGTACGACGACCGGCGGCGGCGCCCGGTGTGGCTGGACCTCCGCCGTACCGGCCGTGGCCTGCAGGCGATGTTGTACGGCGGTCTTGCCTCGCTGATCTCGCTGACGATCACGTTCTGGACGCTGCCGCAGATCAGCAGCGACGGCCGGCTGCCGATCTTCCGGCTGGTCGTCCTGCTGGCGGTGTTCTCGGTGCTGATGCGCTGGATCCTGGCCGGTGTCGCGGTGCTGATCGGGTCGCTCGGCGTACTGATCGGCGGGCTGCTGTCACAGTTCGGAGTCGTCTACCTCGCGATCACCGTCGACCCCGGGGTCAACCTGCACGGCGGGGTCGAGGCGCCGGTGCTGGTCGCGATCTGGATGTCGTCGATCAGTGCCTTCGTCGGCTGGGTCGCGTACGCCGGCAGTGACGACGCGTACGTCGCCGAGGTGATGCGGGTCGTGCACCGCCGGGCCCGGCGGATCCAGCCCGCGCCGAAGACCGGCCTGCTGATCATCCAGATCGACGGGCTGTCCGCGCCGCTGCTGAACTGGATGGTGCTGGCCGGCAACCTGCCGAACCTCGGCGGCTGGATCCGGGACGGCAACCACTCGATGCTCGCGTGGCACACCGGCGTGCCGGCGACCACACCGGCCAGCCAGGCAGGGATCCTGCACGGCGGCTCGAAGTACATCCCGGCGTTCCGGTGGTACGAGAAGGAGACCGGCCGGGTGATGGTCACGAACCGTGGCCGGGACGCGGCGGAGCTCGAGAGCCGGATGTCGACCGGACGCGGCCTGCTCGCGGACGGCGGCGTCAGCATCAGCAACAACTGGTCCGGCGACGCGGACAAGTGCGAGCTGGTGTTCAGCCGCGCCGCCCTGCCGAACAGCCGCAGCCGCGGGTACGTCCGGTTCTTCTCCAGCCCGCAGGGAGCCGCCCGCGGGCTGATCCTGTGCGTCGCGGAGATGATCAAGGAGCTGCACCAGGCCCGGCGGCAGCGCGTCCGGCACCTGGTCCCGCGGGTGAAACGCGGCGGTGGGTACATCTTCCTGCGCGCGATCACCAACGTCCTGCTCCGCGACCTGAACGTCTCGCTGATCACCGACGAGCTGGTCAAGGGCACGCCGGTCGTCTACTGCGACTTCGTCGACTACGACGAGGTCGCGCACCACGCCGGACCGACCCGGGCCGAGTCGCTGCAGACCCTCGAGGGCCTGGACCGCGTGCTCGGTGCGCTCCAGCGGATCATCGACATCCTCCCGCACTCGTACGAGATCGTCGTTCTGTCCGACCATGGCCAGAGCCAGGGCTCGACGTTCCACCAGCGGTACGGCCGGACGCTGACCGAGGTGGTCGACGAACTGGTCGACACCACCAAGGAGCCGGTCGCGGCGGTCGGCAAGTCCGAGGGCTGGGGCCCGGTGAACGCGTTCCTCACCGAGCTGTCGATGCGCCGCAGCGTGGCCGGCTCGGTGACCCGGAAGGCGCTGCACGTGAAGGGCGGCGAGGTCGAGCTCGGTCCGAAGGACTGCGAGCCGCCGGTCGCCGCCGACGAGCAGATGGTCGTCACCGCGTCCGGGAACCTGGCACTGCTCTACCTCGCCACCACGCCCGGCCGGGTGCCGCTGGAGGAGATCGAGCTGCTGCATCCGAAGCTGATCCCCGGCCTCGCCACTCATCCCGGCATCGGGTTCGTCGTGGTCGACTCGCTCGCCGAAGGGCCGGTGGCGATCGGTCAGGCCGGTGTCCGGGTACTGCGGTCCGGCCGGGTCGAGGGGGAGGACCCGCTCGCGCCGTACGGCGAACTGGCGGCCGCCTCGATGCTCCGGCAGGCCGAGATGGCGCACAACGGGGACCTCGTCGTGGTCAGCCGGCTGGACGACTACACGCACGAGGTCGCGGCGTTCGAGGAGCTGGTCGGATGCCACGGCGGCATCGGCGGCTGGCAGACCGACGCGGTCCTGGTGCACCCGGCGCGCTGGGAGCTGAAGGAGGCTCCCGTAGGCTCCGACGCAGTCCATGAAGTGCTCGTCGGCTGGCTGGAGCAGCTCGGGCACCGCAAGGACCTCAAGGAACCGGTCGAGTCGAAGGTCGAGGCCTGAAGCGTGCGAATTACCTGGTGGGGGCACGCCACTACCACCATCGAGGCGAACGGCACGCGGCTGCTGACCGATCCGGTGCTGACGTCGCGGATCGCGCACCTGCGCCGCCGGCGCGGGCCGAACCCGCCGCCCGAGGCCGGGCACTGCGACGCGGTCCTGGTCTCGCACCTGCACGCCGACCACCTGCACCTCACCTCGCTGCCGATGGTAGCGCCGGACGCTGCGCTGGTGGTGCCGCGCGGGGCGGCGAAGCTGATCCACGCCGACAGCGGACCGGCGTACTCCGACCGCTGCATCGAAGTTGCCCCGGGCAATCAGATCAAGATCGGGTCGCTCGAGATCACCGCCGTCACCGCGCATCACGACGGGCGGCGGCTGCCGTGGTCGTCGTACTCCGCGCAAGCCGTGGGGTACCGCGTCGACAGCTCCCCGAGTGTCTGGTTCGCGGGCGATACCGATCTGTACGACGGGTTGGCGGCGGAGGCCGGTCAGGTGGACCTGGCGCTGATCCCGGTCGGCGGATGGGGGCCGTCGCTGGGGCCGGGACATCTCGATCCGGTGCGGGCGGCCGAGGCGGTGCGGCGAGTCGGCGCGACCAGGGCTGTCCCGGTACATTTCGGGACGTTCTGGCCGATCGGCTTCGATTGGGTCAAACCGGAGTTGTTCCTGCCACCGGGGGACAGGTTCCGGGCCGCGATGGCCGAGGTGGACCCTTCGGTGAAGGTGGAACTCTTGGTACCGGGCGAATCGTTCGAGGTCCCTGCATGAGTGGGGACACCAAGTTCGACCTCTGGTACTTGTTCGCGTTGGCCGGGGCGGTGTTGATCGGGGCGGTGCTGCCCGTGCTGCCGACGGGCGCGGCGGTGTCGGCCGGCGCCGTACTGGCGTCGCACCACAATCCGATCGGACTGGTCGGGGTGCTGATCGCCGGAGCTGCCGGTGCGTACGTCGGCGACCTGATCGTGTACGCCGGATGCCGCTTCGGGGGTGAGCGACTGGCCAAGCGGGTCGGGTGGCTGCGGGACAACGCATCGCTCGACGCGCTCCGGAACAGGTTGTCCGATCACGAGATCGGCGTGCTGCTGACGTCCCGCTTGATCCCGGGCGGTCGTGTGCCCGTTCTGCTGGCGGCCGGACTGGCCGGATACAAGTGGGAGCGGTTCGCGGTGGTCGACCTGGCCGCGTCGTCGCTGTGGGCCGCGGTCTACATGGCGATCGGGCTGCTCGGCTACGCGCTCTTCGACAAGCCGTGGCAGGGGGTGCTGGCGGCGATCGTGCTGGTCATCCTGACGACCGTCGTCAGCAGCCTGGTCCAGCGCGCCCGCCGGAAGTCACACACCGAATGACGCGTTGCGGAGCTGGTCCACAGCCTCCGCCTCACCGTCCAGTTCGACATCGGCCACCTGCTGACGCCCGAAGCAGAACAGCAGCAGCTCAGCCGGCTCGCCCGTCACGGTCACCGAGCCGAGCGCTGTCGGCCGCTTCGCGACGGACGTCGTACCGTCGGGCAGCCTGAGCACCAGGCCGGTCGGCGACTTCCGGTTCATCGTCTTCGACGACAGCCGGACCGTCTTCCACAGCCCTTCCTGCTGGTCGGCGGGCAGCGCGCGCACGTCCCACGTCGGTTGGGCGCGGCGGACGTCCTCGTGGTGGACGAAGTACTCGGCCGTGTTGAACTGGGCGCCGAGCTTCGGCAGCGCGTAGATCGAGACCGGGGGCGGGCCGTTGCGGACCTTGCCGACGACCTCGGCGAAGCTGTAGCGCTCCTTCGCACGCTTCATCCGTCTCTCGGTGGTGTCGGACAGCGCGGGGATCATGATGCCCGGCCCGGCCATCGGATCGGCTTCCCGGACGTACAGATGGACCGCGAGGTCGTAGGTGTCCCACCCCTCGCAGAGCGTCGGCTCAGCAGGCCCGAGCTGGTCGAACAGATCACACAGAGCAAGTCGTTCTACCCGGCTGTAGTCGGTCACAACTCGATCGTAGTTGTCGGGTGGGAATGGCAGAATGTCAATCGTTGTCATGCCTGTGTCCCACGTTTGCACCTGATTGCCCTGGAGCGTGTCTTGCCTGTGCCGAAAGTCCCCGACAAGGGCAGCGTCACCCGGCGGGGGTTCGGGGTGCTGCGGGTCGCGATCTGGGAGGAGCCGGGCATCTTCGCGCTGTCCGTGCTCGCCAGCATGCTGTACGGCGCGATGACCGTGGCCGGCGGCTGGGCCCTCGGCTGGTCGACCGATCACATTATCCGGCCGGCGTTCGAGCAGGGCGAGACGACCACCGGCGCGATCCTGACGCTGATCTCGCTGTTCCTCGGGATCGCGATCCTGAATGCGATCGGCGTGGTCGGGCGGCGTCTCGGGGCCGGTGTGATGCAGTTCCGGCTGCAGGCGACGTACCGCAACCGCGTCACCCGGCAGTACCTGAAGCTGCCGCTGGAGTGGCACCACCAGCACTCGACCGGCATGTTGCTGTCGAACGCGAACGCCGACGTGGAGTCGACCTGGTTCGTGATCGCGCCGCTGCCGATGGCGATCGGCGTGATCGCGATGCTGGTGTTCGCGACGATCGCGATGTTCGCGGCCGACGTCTGGCTGGCCCTGGTCGGCTGCCTGGTGTTCCCGCTGGTGTTCATCGCGAACGTGATCTTCCAGCGCTACCTGCAGCCGCTCGCGACCCGCGCCCAGCAACTCCGCGCCGACGTCTCCGAGGTCGCGCACGAGTCGTTCGACGGCGCGCTCGTGGTGAAGACGCTGGGCCGGGAGGCGGCCGAGACCGAGCGTTTCCGCGGCCCGACCAACGCGCTACGCGACGCGAACATCGCGGTGAACAAGGCCCGCGGCATGTTCGACCCGGTGATCGACGGTCTGCCCCGGCTCGGCGTGCTCGCCGTGCTGCTGGTCGGCGTCGGGCGGGTGCGGTCCGGCGGTGCGGATGCCGGCGACGTCGTGCAGGTGGCGTTCCTGTTCACGCTGATCGGGTTCCCGATCCGGGCGCTCGGCTGGGTGCTCGGTGAGCTCCCGCGCTCGGTCGTTGGCTGGGACCGGGTGCAACGCGTGCTGACCGCCGAGGGCGGCATGGAGTACGGCGAGGCCCGGCTCACGTCGGCGAAGGCGGCCCGGTTGCAGGTGGCCGGCGTACGGTTCGGGTACCTGCCCGAGCGCGACGTACTGGCCGGGATGGACTTCACGATCGAGCCCGGGCGGACGGTCGCGGTCGTCGGGCCGACGGGTGCGGGCAAGTCCACGTTGACCACGCTGCTGACGCGGCTGGTGGACCCGGAGCAGGGCGCCGTCAAGGTCGACGGGATCGATCTGCGCGACCTGGCGCGCGACGAACTGGCCGGCTCGGTCGCGCTGGTGGCGCAGACCGCGTTCCTGTTCGACGACACGATCCGCGGCAACATCACGCTCGGCGGCGACTACAGCGACGACGACGTGTGGGACGCGCTGCGGATCGCCCAGGGCGACGGGTTCGTGAAGGCACTGCCCGACGGCCTCGACACCAAGGTCGGCGAGCGGGGTACGACGCTGTCCGGCGGCCAGCGACAGCGGATCGCGCTGGCCCGTGCCCTGGTACGGCGGCCGCGACTGCTGATCCTCGACGACGCCACGAGCGCGGTCGACCCGCAGGTCGAGGCACGCATCCTCGCCGGGTTGCGCAGCGCCGTCCACGACGACGCCGGGGCGGCGACGACCGTGCTGGTGATCGCGTACCGGAAAGCGACGATCTCGCTCGCGGACGAGGTGCTGTTCATGGACGACGGCCGGATCCTCGCCCACGGCACCCACACCGAACTGCAGGCGTCGACACCGGCGTACCGGGACCTGGTCGACGCCTACGAGAAGGACGCCGAGCGTCGCGAGGAAGAACTGGAGGCGTCGGCGTGAGCGCCGCTGAAGCGAGTCGGTTGGATCATGGTGACAACGCGGGTGGTCTGGAGACTCTCAAGGAAGGTCTGAAGGTCTCGCCCGAGCTCGCCCGCGGGTGGTGGGTGACCGGGATTCTCGCGTTGACGATGACGGCCGGGCGGATCGTCGTACCGATCGCGGTGCAGCAGACGATCGACAAGGGCCTGTCCGGTGCCGGCGGCCCGGACATGTCGTACGTCGCCTGGATGTGCCTGGTCTGTGCGCTGGGTGTGATCCTGACCGCCGGAGCGTCGTACCTGACGACCGTGCGGCTCGCGATCAACTCCGAGTCCGGGCTGGCGACGATGCGCATCAAGGCGTTCCGGCACGTGCACGACCTGCCGGTGCTGACGCAGAGCACCGAGCGGCGCGGCGCGCTGGTCAGCCGGGTCACGTCCGATGTGGACACGGTGTCGCAGTTCCTGCAGTTCGGCGGGTTCATCTTCATCGTGAGCCTCGGTCAGATGGCGCTCGCGACCGTGGTGATGTTCTTCTACTCGTGGCAGCTCGCGCTGGTCGTGCTGCTGTGCTTCATCCCGCTGTTCGCCAGCCTCAAGTACCTGCAGCGCGCGATGTCGGCGGCGTACGGCGTGGTCCGGGCCAAGGTCGGCGAGATGCTGTCGGCGATCTCGGAGCCCGTCGTCGGCGCGCAGGTGGTCCGCTCGTACGCGATCGAGAAGCGGACGCAGGACCGCATCGACGCCTCGATCGAGGACTACCGCAAGACCGCGACCAAGGCGCAGGCGATCACCGGTCTGACCTTCTCGATCGGCGGTCTGGCGGCCGGCCTAGCGAACGCGGGCGTGCTGACGGTCGGCGTACTGCTCGGTGTGGACAAGCAGGCGACGCTGGGCGAGCTGCTCGCGTTCATGTTCCTGGTGTCGCTGTTCTCCGACCCGGTGCAGATCGCGACGCAGGTGCTGACCGACGCCCAGAGCGCCTTCGCCGGCTGGCGGCGCGTGCTCGGCGTGATCGCGACGCCGGCCGACGTCGTGGACCCCGGCGAGGACGGCGTGAAGCAGGCCCGCGGGCCGATCACGGTCGAGTTCGCGGACGTCGATTTCGCTTATCCGGAAGGCGATCTGGTCCTGCGCGACGTCGGCGTACGGATCGAGCCGCACCGGCGGGTCGCGGTCGTCGGCGAGACCGGGTCCGGGAAGACGACGTTCGCGAAGCTGCTGACCCGGCTGATGGACCCGACGTCGGGCGCGGTCAAGCTCGACGGGGTGGACGCGCGCGAGATCTCCTTCGAGTCGCTGCGAGAGCGGGTCGTGATGGTGCCGCAGGACGGGTACCTGTTCGACGCGTCACTCGCGGAGAACGTGCGGTTCGGCCGGCCCGAGGTGACCGACGCAGAGCTGGTCACGGCGTTCGATTCACTCGGGCTGACGGACTGGCTGGAGTCGCTACCGGACGGCCTGAAATCGCCGGTCGGGCAGCGCGGTGAGTCGCTGTCGGCGGGGGAGCGGCAGCTGGTCGCGCTCGTCCGCGCGAACATCGCCGACCCGGACCTCCTCGTCCTCGACGAGGCGACGTCGGCGGTCGACCCCGGCACCGAGGTGCGGGTCAACGCGGCGCTCGAGCGACTGATGGCCGGACGTACGTCGGTGACGATCGCACACCGGCTGTCGACGGCCGAGGCCGCCGACGAGGTGCTGGTGTTCGACGACGGCGAGATCGTGGAGCGCGGGCCGCACGCCGAGCTGGTCGGCGCCGGCGGCGTCTACACCCAACTCCACGACAGCTGGATCGCCCAACGCAGCGCCATCTGAGTTGAGCTGCGCGGGCCGGCCAGGCGATCCCCTGGCCGGCCCGCACCGCATCTTGAATCAGGGGGTCGGAGCGGCTCCGTTCTCGTGACCGGCGCCGGGCTGCGGCACCAGCAGGAACTCGACACCGCCCTTGTCGTCCACCGCCGCGTCCAGGATCTTGTCGTCGAGCGCGTTCGCGGCGTTGTGCTCGAGGAACACCCGCGCACCCGCCTCCTCGACGACCTGGTCGCCAGGCTGCGGAGCCTCGGTCGTGGTCACCGCGAGTGCCGGATCCGCCGGGTTCTCCTGCGAGATCCGCACCCCGGCCCCTTCCGGCGCGCCTTCGACCCCAGTGATGCTCTTGATCACCAGCGTCGCGTTCTCAGTCAGGGTCAGCACAGCCACTCCATCCGTCGGTTAACACTTGAGCCCGTCCCGTGCCCGATCGCCCTGGTACCAAACCTTGGGCACCCACCAACCACGAATCGGCCGCCGGGACGGTTGACCCGTGCCCAACGTCAGGCGACCTGGGCGGGGTCGCGGGGCGCGACTCGCCAGGTGGGGGCGGCGGTGGTGCGGGACGTGCCGCGGATGAACGCGGCGCGTAGGCGTGCGGAGAGGTCGGAGGACGTCGCCACTGCGTCTTCCCAGCCGAAATGGACGAGTTCGACACCGCGGTCGGCGAGGCGCTGGTCCCGGCGATGGCTCCGGCGCATCCGGCGCCGTCGCTCCGCGGGCGTGTCCGCCTCGTACTTCGCTAGTCCGTCGGCCTCCGCCACCGTACGGAACCGGGGCCAGTAGAAGTCGACCCGCTCGGGCATCCAGCCGAAACCGTCGAAGAACTGGACCTGCAGCTCGGGTGCGGGCAGTCCGGCCGCCGCAAAGGCCCTGCGGGCGAGCGACTCGAGCACGGACTCGGATCTGGCATCACCGAAGTCGATCGCGGCACGAGCGTTCAGGCTCCCCGGCCAGCGCTGTTGACGGGCGACGACGGCCTGCAGTTCGGTGACCGGCGTACCGAGGAACAGCGCGTGGTCGACCGTGACGATCGCTTCCCGGACGGGCAGCTCCCGGGCGAGGTCCACGACGGTTCGAGCGAGGCTGGTCACGGACAGCTGATCGTGGTGTGACACGTCACCGGGTGGCAGACCAGGTCGTCGTACGACGACGTCGGGGCGGCGCTGGTTGCGCATCGCGGTCGGTGGCCAGGTCAGCCACGTGGCGTCGATCGGGACTGCGGATGACCGCCGGGCGTCTGTCCACACACGGAGTCCAGCCAGCCGCGCCGCGCTGAAATGACTCACCACCGAGCCCGGGTACGCCGCTGCAGCACAGGCGATCACCGCGAGATGTACGTCGACGCGCCCGTCGAGGTAGTGGCCGTGGTGATGGTGCAGGTGCTTCCGCCGCACCAGGCGGCGGAGGTCGGCGTCTCCCAATCCAAGTTCGCGTAATACGCCACGCCGTACCGGGGTCCTCGCCGCGAACCGGAGCCGCTCCCGGACGACGTTCTCCAACCTATCCATCGCCGCATTCTCGCCACCTCCGCCCCGCGTCGCACCGCCCCTTCGCCCGCCTGTGGACAAGGGTTCCTTGAGCACCCGCCAACCACAGGCTTGGGCGGACTTTGGTTGGTGGGTGCTCAAAGCGCCTGGATGCGGAGTGGTGTGGGATGGGGGGTATGGCGATTGAGGTGGAGACTCCGGGGACGGGTGGGTTGGGCGAGGTTGTGGGCGTGGTGCGGGGGTGGCAGCGGGATGGGGCCGCGGTTCAGTTGCATCCGGGGGATTTGGGGTGGTTCTGGCGGTTCGGGGTGGAGGCGACGGCGGCGGCGACGCGGGTTTGGCGGCGGGGCGGGGAGATTGTCGCGGTGGGGATGCTTGATGAGCCGGACTGGTTGCGGATGGCGATCGCGCCGGAGTTGCAGCGGGACGAGGAGCTGGCGCGGCGGATCGTCGAGGACGTGTCGGCGCCGGAGGCCGGCGTACTGATCGAGGGCGAGGTGGCGGTCGAGACGCCGATGGGGGCGCTCGTCCAGGATCTGCTGTTCAAGGACGGGTGGGACGCGGACAAGCCGTGGGTGCCGTTGGTGCGGAGTCTGAGCGATCCGGTTCCGGATCCGGGGATGCGGGTCGACGTGGTCGGGGCCGAGGATGCGCACGAGCGGACCGCCGTACAGCGGGCTTCGTTCGATGGGTCGACGTTCACCGACGACCGCTGGTTCGCGATGGCCGACGGCGTGCCGTACGCCGATGCGCGGTGCCTGATCGCCCGGAACAAGACCGGCGAGTCTGTGGCGGCCGCGACCGTGTGGTCGGCCGGCGAGGGACGGCCGGGCTACATCGAGCCGATGGGCGTGCACCGGCTGCACCGTGGGCGCGGCTACGGCACGGCGATGGTGCTCGCGTGCGCCCGTGCGTTGCAGGAGATGGGCGCGTCGAGCATCTACACCTGTACTCCGGCGTCCAACGAGGGAGCAGTGGCGACGTACCAGGCCGCCGGGCTCGAGCCGCAAGCCGAGATCAGGGCACAGAACCGCAACGGTTAAGCGGACGCGACGTCGTCCGCGGCCCGGAGCACGCGCAGGATGTTGCCTCCGGCAAGCTTCCTGAGATCGTCGTCGCTCCAGCCACGGTCTGCCAGCGCGCCGAGCAGCACCGGGTACGACGACACGTCGGGCAGCTCGATCGGGAAGTCCGGACAACCGTCGTAGTCCCCGCCGACGCCGATGTGGTCGATCCCCGCGACCTCGCGGACGTGTTCGACATGCTTGACCACGTCCGCCAGCGTGACGTCCGGCCGCGGCACGCCGTACAGCTCCTCGACCTGCTTGCGGTGCTCCTTGCCCTCCAGCCCGCGCTCCTTGGCGAGCGTGTGCATGCCGTCGAGCCAGTCGACGTACGGCTGTGAGACGAAGTACGGGACAAAGGTGACCATGCAGACGCCGTCGTTGGCGGCGAGCGTCTCGAGCACGTCGTCCGGCGCGTTCCGCGGTACGTCGCAGACGGCGCGGGACGACGAATGGCTGAAGATCACCGGCGCACTGGTGACGCGGAGCGCGTGCCGCATCGTGTCCGCGGAGACGTGGGAGAGGTCGACCAGCATACCGATCCGGTTCATCTCGCGGACGACCTGCTCGCCGAAGTCGTTCAGCCCGCCCAGCACCGGCTCGTCGGTGGCCGAGTCGGCCCAGGACACGTTGTTGTTGTGGGTGAGCGTCATGTAGCGGACACCCAGTGAACGCATCACCCGCAGTACGCCGAGGGACTCGCCGATCGAGTGGCCGCCCTCCATCCCCATCAGCGAGGCGATCTTGCCGGCCGCGATCGCAGCCTCGACGTCGTTGGCGGTGTCTGCCAGTTGCAGATCGCCGGCGAACCGCTCGACGAACCGGTGGACGAAGTCGAGCTGCTCGAACGTACGCCGTACTGCGTGCTCGTCCTGCGGCACCCACAGGGACCAGAACTGACCGCCCACGTGCCCGGCCCGCAGCCGCGGGATGTCGGTGTGCAGCTGTGGCACCGGCCCGCTCAGGTCGTGTGCGTCCAGGTCGTAGTCGCACAGCTCGTAGAACGCGATGGGCAGATCGTTGTGACCGTCGATCACCGGGTACGCACTCGTCATGCCGCCATCTTGTCAGCCCAGGTCGAGGCCGTGGTAAAAGCTGTCGGCCGGATCGGAGACAATGGATCGGTGACTATCGACGAGTTGACCTTCGACGCGGCCGGGTTGATACCGGCAGTGGTGCAGCAGTACGACACGCGCGAGGTCCTGATGGTGGGCTGGATGAACGCCGAGGCGGTGCGCCGTACCGCGGAGACGAAGCGGGGCACCTTCTGGTCGCGTAGCCGGCAGGAGTACTGGGTCAAGGGCGAGACCAGCGGCCACCGTCAGCACGTGAAGCAGATCCTCGTCGACTGCGACGCCGACACCCTGCTCGTCCTTGTCGACCAGGAAGGGCCGGCCTGCCACACCGGCACCCGCAGCTGCTTCGAGAACGGCGAGATCGAGGTGGCGGCGTGACGGTTCCGGAGCTGGAGACCTTCCGCGAGTACGCGAAGGACCGCCGGGTGATCCCGGTGACGCGCCGGCTGCTCGCCGACGCCGAGACGCCGATCGGTGTCTACGGCAAGCTCGCGGCCGAGCGCGAGGGCACGTTCCTGCTGGAGTCGGCGGAGAACGGCGGGGTCTGGTCGCGCTACTCGTTCATCGGCGTGCGCTCCGCCGCGACGCTGACCGAGCGCGACGGCGAGGCCGTCTGGACCGGCAACCCGCCCGTCGGCCTCCCGCAGACCGGTGACCCGCTGAAGGCGCTGCGGGAGACCCTGGAGATCCTGCACACGCCGCGGTTGCCCGACCTGCCCCCACTGACCGGGGGCATGGTCGGCTTCCTCGGGTACGACGCCGTCCGCCGCCTGGAGCGGTTGCCGGACACAACGACTGACGACCTCGGCCTGCCCGAGCTGACGTTCCTGTTCGCCACCGACCTGGCCGCGCTCGACCACGAGACCGGCGAGATCTGGCTGATCGCGAACGCGGTCAACTGGGACGACTCCGACGAGCGCGTCGACGAGGCGTATGCCGACGCCGTCCGCCGGCTCGACGCGATGGAGCGCGACCTCGCGCAGCCCACCCCGTCGTACGTCGTCCGCGCCGACCGGCAGGCGCAGCCCGACCCGCACCGGCAGCGCTCCAGCGCGGAGTACCGGGAGGCCGTCGAGCACGCCAAGGAGGAGATCCGGGCCGGCGAGGCGTTCCAGATCGTCGTCTCGCAGCGGTTCGAGCTGCAGACCACGGCGAGCGCCCTGGACATCTACCGGGTGCTGCGACGCTCCAACCCGAGCCCGTACATGTACCTGGTCCGCCTCGACGGCTTCGACATCGTCGGCTCGAGCCCGGAGGCCCTGGTCAAGGTCACCGAGAACAAGGTGATCCTGCACCCGATCGCCGGAACCCGCCGCCGCGGCGCGACGCCGGAGGAGGACCACGCGCTGGAAGAGGAGCTGCGCGCCGACGCCAAGGAGCGCGCCGAGCACCTGATGCTGGTCGACCTCGGCCGCAACGATGTCGGCAAGGTGTGCGCGCCCGGCACGGTCGAGGTGGTCGACTTCATGGACGTGCGGCGCTACAGCCACGTCATGCATCTGGAGTCGACGGTCACCGGGCAGCTCAAGGCCGGTATGACCGCGTTCGACGCGCTGACCGCCGCGTTCCCGGCCGGAACGTTGTCCGGGGCCCCGAAACCGCGGGCGATGGAGATCATCGACAAGCTCGAGGTCACCCGGCGCGGGGTGTACGGCGGCGTGGTCGGCTACCTGGACTTCGCCGGCGACGCGGACACCGCGATCGCGATCCGGACCGCGGTACTGCGCGGCGGGACGGCGTACGTGCAGGCCGGCGCCGGGATCGTCGCGGACTCCGACCCGGTCTCGGAGGACGCCGAGTGCCGGACCAAGGCGGCCGCCGTACTGAACGCGATCGCGGTCGCGGGAACCTTCAGCGACGTATGAAGCCGCAGCGGATGGTCGACCTCCTGGCCTTGGCGGCGCTGGTGCTGCTCGGCCTGTCCGGGTACCTGACGTGGGTCTCGGCGAACCCGGGCAACGGGCGGGTCGACGTGGTGTTCAACGGCTACACGATCACCAAGGCGCCGGTCACGCTGGCGCTGGCGTCGGTGGTGGCGGTCGTGGTCACGAAGCTGGCCGGCACGCTGCTGCGCAGGGTGCTGGGCGGTCTGGTGGCGTTGCTCGGGGCGGTGGCGATCATCGTTGCCTTGACCGTGCGCCCGGACGGCGCCGAACTGAGCCAGCTGCGGCCCGAGCTGAGCGACGTACTCGCGGACCAGGTCACGCAGACTCTCGGCGTGGCGCCGTGGTTCGCACTGGCCGGCGGGATCGCCCTGGTGGCGGCGGGTCTGCTGACCGCGCTGACCGCGCACCGGTGGCGGCGACCGACTGCACGATACGAGCGTGATCCGGCTGCCTCACCGGCCGATCAGTGGAAGGCGATCGACGCCGGGGAGGACCCGACTCTCTGATCGCGGCGGGCTACCGCCACAATAGGACAGGACGACGAGGAGGAGTGGCGCCAACTATGGACAATACGGTGGCGGATCAAGGAGCTAGTCGGATCGACGAGGAGGCCCCGCACGATCTGCACGGCAACAGCCCCGCGGCGTGGACCGCGGTGGTGATCGTGCTGGTCGCGTTCACGCTCGGCGCCATCGCCATGGTGCTCGGGCCGAACTGGGTGCTGTTCTGGATCTCCGTCGCGATCGCGGTGCTCGGTGCGCTGGCCGGCAAGGTGCTGTCGTTGCTGGGCTTCGGGGTCCCGACCGACGGCGACCACTGAGGGGCGGACGGACATGACTGTGCTTGACGACATTCTCGCTGGGGTCCGCGAGGACCTTGCGGAGCGCCAGGCGCGGGTCAGCCTGGACGATCTGAAGCAGGAGGCCCAGCGCAAGCCCGACGCCAAGGACCCGATGCCCGTGTTCCGCGGTGACGGGATCGCGGTGATCGCCGAGGTGAAGCGGTCCAGCCCGTCCAAGGGCGAGCTGGCCGAGATCACCGACCCGGCCGCGCTGGCCGGGGAGTACGAGCTGGGCGGCGCCGCGGCGATTTCGGTCCTCACCGAAGAGCGCCGGTTCAACGGCAGCCTCGACGACCTGCGCGCGGTCCGCGGCCGCGTCGACGTGCCCGTGCTGCGCAAGGACTTCGTGGTGTCGTCGTACCAGCTGTGGGAGGCCCGGGCGGCCGGCGCCGACATGATTCTGCTGATCGCGGCGGCGCTGGAGCAGGAGGCCCTGGTCTCGCTGATCGAGCGTGCGCACTCGATCGGCCTGTGCCCGCTGGTCGAGGTGCACGACGAGGAGGAGACCCGGCGTGCGGTGGACGCCGGCGCTCAGCTCATCGGCGTGAACAACCGCAACCTGAAGACGCTCGAGGTCGACCGGGACACGTTCGCGCGGGTCGCGCCGACGATCCCGACCGAGCTGGTCCGGGTGGCCGAGTCCGGGGTCCGCGGGCCGCATGATGTAATCGAGTTCGCGCGCGCCGGGGCCGATGTCGTCCTCGTCGGTGAAACCCTGGTGACCGGCCGCGATCCTCGCGCCTCGGTCGCCGACCTCGTCGCCGCCGGATCGCACCCCGCCATCCAGCAGCGGCACTAGACCTCTCCTCCCGGTCCAAACGGGTAGGGGCAGCAACTCTCCCGAGCCGTCTGGGCCGGGATCGGAAGGTTTTGTCGGATGTCTACTGTGCTGCCCGACCAGTTCGGGCACTTCGGCCGTTTCGGCGGCAGGTTCATGCCGGAGGCGCTGATCGCGCCGCTCGACGAGCTCACCCAGGCCTGGCGCGAAGCCATGGCCGACCTGGAGTTCACCGGTGAGTTCGAGCGGATGCTGCGCGACTACATCGGCGCCCCGAGCCTGCTGTACGACGCGACCCGGCTGTCCGACGCGGCCGGCGCGCGGATCCTGCTGAAGCGCGAGGACCTGAACCACACCGGCGCGCACAAGATCCGCAACGCGATCGGCCAGGCGCTGCTGACCAAGCGGATGGGCAAGCCGCGGGTGATCGCCGAGACCGGCGCCGGCCAGCACGGCGTCGCGACGGCGACCGCGTGTGCGTACCTGGGCCTGGAGTGCGTCGTCTACATGGGCGAGGTCGACACCGAGCGGCAGGCGCTGAACGTGGCCCGGATGCGGCTGCTCGGCGCCGAGGTGATCTCGGTCAAGACCGGCAGCCGGACGCTGAAGGACGCGATCAACGAGGCGCTGCGCGACTGGGTCGCCAGCGTCGACAAGACCCACTACATCCTCGGTACGGCGGCGGGCTCGCACCCGTTCCCCGCGATGGTGCGCGACTTCGTCCGCGGGATCGGCGACGAGGCCCGGGAGCAGTCGCTCGAACTGCTCGGCAAACTGCCGGACGCCGCGGTCGCGTCGGTCGGCGGCGGGTCGAACGCGATCGGCCTGTTCACCGCCTTCATCCCCGACGAGTCGGTGAAGTTGTACGGCATCGAGCCGGGCGGCGACGGGTTCGAGACCGGTCGGCACGCGGCGACGATCACGGCCGGCCAGGTCGGCGTACTGCACGGTGCGCGGTCGTTCCTGCTGCAGGACGAGGACGGGCAGACGATCGAGTCGCACTCGATCTCCGCGGGCCTGGACTACCCGGGCGTCGGCCCCGAGCACGCGTGGCTGGCCGAGACCGGGCGCGCGTCGTACCGGCCGATCACCGACGCGGAGGCGATGGACGCGTTCCAGCTGCTGTCGCGGACCGAGGGCATCATCCCGGCCATCGAGTCCGCGCACGCGGTCGCCGGTGCGCTCGACATCGCCAAGGAATTGGGGCCGGAGGCAACTATTCTGGTGAACCTGTCCGGCCGCGGGGACAAGGACATGGACACGGCCGCCACCTGGTTCGGCCTCGGTGACAAGGAGGCCGGCGATGAGTGAGCTCGTTGCTCTGGGCAAGGCCGGGACGGCGATCCGGGCCGCGAACGACGCGGGCCGGGCGGCCGTGATCGGGTACCTGCCGGCCGGCTATCCGACGTACGACGGCGCCCTCGACGGCCTGAAGGCGCTGGTCGACGGCGGCGCGGACGTGATCGAGCTCGGCCTGCCGTACAGCGACCCGGTGATGGACGGCGTGACGATCCAGCGCGCCACCGAGATCGCGCTCGCGGGCGGTGTGCGGACCCGCGACGTGCTCAGCACGGTCGAGAAGATCGCGGCGTACTCCGACGTCCCGGTGCTGGTGATGACGTACTGGAACCCGATCGAGCGGTACGGCGTGGACCGGTTCGCGGCCGACTTCGCCGGTGTCGGGGGAGCGGGCCTGATCACGCCGGACCTGATCCCGGACGAGGGCGCGGAGTGGATCGCGGCCGCGGACAAGCACGACCTGGACAAGGTGTTCCTGGTCTCGCCGTCGTCGACCGACGCGCGGATCGCGATGACGACGGCCGCCTGCCGCGGGTTCGTCTACGCGACCGCCGTGATGGGTGTCACCGGCGCCCGGGACAAGCCGTCGGAGCTCGCGGCGCCGCTGGTGGCGCGGGTCAAGGCGGCGACCGAGCTGCCGGTCGGCGTCGGACTGGGGATCTCGAACGGCGACCAGGCCGCGGGGGTGGCCGGTTTCGCGGACGCCGTGATCGTCGGCGCGGCCCTCGTCAGAGCCCTGGGAGACAACGGCGCGGCCGGGGTCCGGGCGCTGACCGAGGACCTGGCCGACGGTGTACGCCGGGAACCTCGCACCCCCGTCGAACGTTAGAACCGCCGTGAGTCGAACCAAGAACGCGGCTCTTCTCTTGGCCGCGGTGGCTCTGCTCGCCCTCGCGGGCTGCAGTGGCAAGCAGGAGAAGGCCGACAATCCGGGCGGGGCGATCATCCGCAGCAGCCAGGACCCGAACGGGTTGCGCGGCGCCACCCTGGACCAGCCGTACTCGATGCCCGCGACCACCCTGACCGACACCGGCGGGAACCCGTTCAACCTGGTCACGTCGACGAAGAAGCCGGTCACGCTGGTGTTCTTCGGCTACACGAACTGCCCGGACGTGTGCCCGACGGTGATGGCCGACGTTGCCTCCGCGCTGACCAAGCTCGACCAGCCGGTGCGCGACCAGATCCAGATGCTGTTCATCACCACCGACCCGTCACGCGACACCGGTCCGGTGATCCGCAAGTACCTGGACCGGTTCGACCCGTCGTTCACCGGGCTGACCGGGTCGCTGACGACGATCAAGGACGTGGCGAAGGCGGTCGGCGTACCGGTGGAAGGGATGCAGAAGCTTCCTTCCGGAGGGTACGAGGTCGGTCACGGAGCGCAGGTGATCGGCTTCGGGAAGAACGACAAGGCGACCGTGATCTGGCTGTCCAACGCGGCCATCGGCGACCTGGCGCACGACTTCGGGAAGCTGGTGGCGGACAACCAGTGAAGGTGTGGTTCCCGTGGGTCTCGCTCGTCGCCCGGCTCGTCCTGGGCACTGTGATGCTGGTCGCCGGTGCGTTGAAGGTCACTGATCCGGAGACGGCTGCCCAGGCGGTCCGCGCGTACGAGCTGCTGCCGTCGGCGCTGGTGCAGCCGGTCGGCTGGGGATTGCCGTTCCTGGAGATCGCGATCGGGTTGCTGTTGATCGTCGGCTTCGGTGTCCGCGCGTCGGCCGTCGCCGCGGGTGTTTTCATGATCGTGTTCATCGCCGCGGTGTCGTCCGCCTGGGCGCGCGGGCTGTCGATCGACTGCGGCTGCTTCGGCGGCGGCGGTCAGGTGGCCGCGGGCCAGACGAAGTACCTGCAGGAGATCCTGCGGGACGTCGGCCTGCTGGCGCTGGCCGTCTGGCTGTGGCTGAACCCGGTCAGTAAGTTCGCCGTCGCATCCGAATCACCAGGACCGCAAGGAGCCACCGCGTCGTGAGCAACACCAATCCGCTGCTGCAGCAGAACAAGCGCAGGATCTCGCCCGGGATCGTCGTGGTGATCGTCCTGGTCCTGGCACTCGCCGGCGGGGTTGGCGTGCAGTACTACCGCGGTCACTCCAAGGTCGAGGTCAGCTCGAACGGCCGGCCGGAGCCAACCGTCATCACCGGCCCGGGTGTGTCGGGCAAGGGCGTCACGGTCGGCAAGGCCGGCGCGAAGGTCAACATCGACCTGTACCTCGACTTCCGCTGCCCGCACTGCGCGGAGTTCGAGGAGCAGACCGGCGCGACCGTCGACAAGCTCGTCCAGGACGGTACGGCGACGCTGACCTACTGGCCGCTGCAGTTCGTGAACCCGGATGCCTCGCCGCGACTGGCGAACGCGTTCGCCGCGGCCGCCGCGAACGGCAAGGCGCTGAGCTTCGCCGACGAGATGTACGGCGACTTCTCGAAGTCGTGGACCACGGACCAGCTGATCGAGCTCGGCCAGCAGCTCGGGGTCGGTGACGAGAAGTTCCAGCAGGCGGTGCAGAACAACACCTACGCCGGCTGGCTGGAGTCGGTGGGCAAGGCGGCCGACGAGCGCGGAGTGACCGGGACGCCGACGGTTTACGTCAACGGCAAGCAGTTGCCGACCGACCAGTTGAGCTCCGACGGGCTGCAGAACGCCGTCGACGCGGTCGCAAGCTGAGGCCCCATCGTGACCGTGCGTTCCTGGCAGTGCTCTGGTGGGTCGAGTAGCGTTCCCCCTTGCCATGTCTAGTCTGATTCCCGCCGTGATGGTTCCGGCGTTCATCCCCAGCCCGAGCCAGGGTGTCTGGCACGTCCTCGGCCTTCCGATCCGCGCGTACGCGTTGTGCATCCTGGCCGGCATCTTCGTCGGTTACTGGCTCGGCCGCCGCCGCTGGGTGGCCCGCGGCGGGTCCGCGCCGGTGCTCGCGGACATCATGTTCTGGGCGATCCCGTTCGGCCTGGTCGGTGCCCGGATCTACCACGTGGTGACCGATGCCGAGCTGTACTTCGGTGCGGGCCGGCACCCGATCGACGCGCTGAAGATCTGGCACGGCGGGCTCGGGATCTGGGGCGCCGTCGGGTTCGGCGCGCTCGGCGCGTGGATCGCCTGCCGGCGCGCGAAGGTCCCGTTCCTGGCGGTCGCGGACGCGATGGCGCCCGGGATCGCGCTGGCGCAGGTGTTCGGCCGGTTCGGCAACTACTTCAACCAGGAGCTGTTCGGCCGCCCGACCACGAAGCCGTGGGGCCTGGAGATCTCGCCGGAGCACCGCCCCGCCGGGTACGCCGACTTCGCCACGTTCCACCCGACGTTCCTCTACGAGGCGGTGTGGAACCTCGGCGTCGTCGCCCTGGTCATCCTCGTCGACCGCCGCTACAAACTCGGCCACGGCCGCGCCTTCTTCCTGTACGTCGCCGGCTACACCGCCGGCCGCGCCTGGATCGAGAACATGCGCATCGACACCGTGAACCACTTCCTCGGCCTCCGCCTGAACGTCTGGACTGCCCTCATCCTGTTCGTCCTGGCCGTCGCCGCGTTCATCATCAGCGCCCGCAAATACCCGGGCCAGGAAGACATCACCACCGGCGCCGCCGCCGGCAAGCCGAGCGAACCGAAGGCGGACGCCGACGCGCCCGCAGACGAAGCGCCCGACGCCTCCACCGAGGGAGCAGACCCCGCGACCGCGACCGGCGACTCCTCCGGGACAACCGCTGGTGACTCCACCGCCGGCTCGGCGGGGCCGGCCGGAGGGCCGGCTGCCGAGGCGAATCCGCAGCCGAAGGTTGACGTGAAGAACGGCGCCGATTCAGATGGGTCTCGTGACTGAGACGCCTCAGGTTTCGAATGAGCACCACGGGGACCACACGCACCGTGATGTGAACGGCGGCTGGCTCCGGCCCGCCGTGTTCGGCGCGATGGACGGCCTGGTGTCGAACTTCGCGCTGATCGCCGGCATGGACGGCGGCACCAGCTCGGGCTCGAAGTTCATCGTGCTGGCGGGTCTGGCCGGCCTGGCCGCGGGCGCGTTCTCGATGGCGGCGGGGGAGTACACCTCCGTCGCCTCCCAGCGCGAACTCGCCCACGCCGAGATCGAGGTCGAGCGCAAGGAGATCAAGAAGCACCCCCTCGACGAGGAGATCGAGCTCGCCGAGACGTACCGCGCGAAGGGCCTCGACCCGGACCTGGCCAGCAAGGTCGCCAAGCAGTTCCACGCGAACCCGGACCAGGCCCTCGAGGAACACGTCCGCGAGGAGCTCGGCATCGACCCCGGCGACCTCCCGAACCCGGTGATCGCGGCCGCCTCGTCGTTCATCTGCTTCGCGGTCGGCGCCTTCATCCCGCTGGCGCCGTACCTGTTCGGCGCGGGCAGCGTCGTACCGTCCCTGATCCTGTCCCTCACGGCCCTGTTCGTCTGCGGCGCGGTCGTCTCCCGCGTCACCAGCCGCTCCTGGTGGTACTCCGGCCTCCGCCAGCTCCTCCTCGGCGCCGCCGCAGCCGCCCTCACCTACTTCGTGGGCACCCTCGTCGGCCCCGGAATCGGCTGACCAAGGGGTAGCGCCGGCGCTACCCCGAGAGTCGATCTCGCGTGATGGTTCGCGCCAGGCGCCTCCGCCTAGCGTGTGCCCATGACCTCGACCACCCTCCTCCGGCCGTGGCAGGCGCTGACCTCCGCCGCGGCCGCCACCACGGCACTCGTCGTCGCCTTCGTGCTGGCTCCCGCCGCGCTGGCGAGCAGCCGGGCGACCGCCGGCCTCGGTAGCGAGGCGAACTTGATCGCGACCTTCCGCAGCGCGTTCGTCGGGTACTGGCAGACCGGCAACGCCGACTTCGGCGCCGAACTCCAGCCGGTCGTCGACTACTGGTTCCGCTACCACGTAGCCAAGGCGCTGCTCGCCGCCGCGCTGCTGGCGGCGCTCATCGCCCTCGGCGTGCTGAGCTGGCGAACGTTCCTCCGCACCGGTGGCCTCCGAGCCGCGGGTCTGGCAGTGAGCGGCGTTCTGTCCACGGCTCTGGCCGTGGTCTCGCTCGCGGCCGTCATGGCCAACATCCACGGAATGGCCGCGCCGTTCGGTTCCCTGCTCCCGATGCTGTTCGGCAACCCCAAGGCTTCAGGCCCGCTGCCGGACACCCTCGCCCAGGTCAGGCAGCACCTCGCTGACGGCCAGAACTCACCCGCTCTCGACGTAATCCGCAGTGACTACGTCAAGTTCCACGCGGTGATGGCCGTCGAGGGCACGCTGGTGGTCCTCGCGCTCGTCGTCCTGTCGGTCTTGCTCTGGCGGGGGTTCGCGAGGGCGGACCGTGCGGAGCGACGGTCCAGGCGACTGCTGGCGGCGTACGGCGTCTTCGTGCCGCTGCTGGCGCTGACCCTGGCCGTCATCGTCGTGGCGAACGCGACCACCGCGGCCCATCCACTACCCGCCCTGGAATCCTTCTTCGCCGGTGGCTGGTGATCAGATCGGCTGCGACTGGGTGAACAGGCCGCTGTAGGCGTTGAGCGCGGGCTGCCCGCCGAGGTGGGCGTACAGGACGGTCGAGTCCTTCGGGATGTCGCCGTTCCGGATCAGGTCGATCAGCCCCGCCATCGACTTCCCCTCGTAGACCGGGTCGATGATCATCCCCTCGAGCTGCCCGGTCAGCCGGATCGCGTCGAGCGTCGACTGCACCGGGATCCCGTACTCGTCGCCGGCCCACCCGTCCAGCACGGTGATCTCGTCGTCCCGCAGCTCACGCCCCAACCCGATCAGCGCGGCCGTCGCGCGCGCGATCCGCTCGACCTGATCACGCGTTTCCTTCAGCTTGGCGCTCGCGTCGATCCCGATCACCCGCCGCGGCCGGTCCTGCCCGGCGAACCCGGCGATCATCCCCGCATGCGTGGACCCGGTCACCGAGCACACCACGATCGTGTCGAAGAAGACCCCGAGCTCGCGCTCCTGCTGCTCCACCTCGTACGCCCACTGCGCGAACCCGAGCCCGCCGAGCCGGTGGTCCGAGGCGCCGGCCGGGATCGCGTACGGCGTACCGCCGCGGGCCTGCACGTCCTCGAGCGCCTGCTTCCAGCTGTCCTTGAACCCGATCCCGAACCCGGCCGGGTCGAGCCGCACCTCGGCACCCATGATCCGGCTGAGCAGAATGTTGCCGACCCGGTCGTTGAGCGCATCCGGCCAGTTCACCCAGTTCTCCTGGACCAGTACCGCCTTCAGCCCCACCTTCGCGGCGACCGCGGCGACCTGGCGGGTGTGGTTCGACTGGTACCCGCCGATCGACACCAACGTGTCGGCGCCCTGGGCGAGCGCGTCCGGGACCAGGTACTCCAGCTTGCGCGTCTTGTTCCCGCCGTACGCAAGCCCCGAGTTGCAGTCCTCCCGCTTGGCCCACACCTGCGCCCCACCCAGATACCCCGACAACCGCTCCAACGGATGCACCGGGCTAGCCCCGAACAGCAACGGATACCGCGGAAAATCACTCAGTGCCATGGCGTTCCTCCACTAGGGTCAACAGGATGTTCCCCGGCGCGATCGACATCCCCCCGGCCGCCTATCTCGACCACCTGGGCACCATCTTCACCCGCTTCGCCGCCCAGGACTCCGGAAACGTCTCGTACGGCGTACAGACCGCCGACGCCAGGTACTTCGTCAAAACCGCCGGCGACCCCACGGACACCCGGCCGTACCTGGACTTCGAAGGACGGGTGACTCTCCTCCGCAACGCTGCCGAACTCGCATACTCGGTCACGCATCGCGCCCTGCCGACCCTGCACGCGCTGGTCGAGTCACCGGCCGGACCGCTCCTCGTCTACGACTGGCGCGACGGCGACCTCCTCGGCCCGGCGCTCGAACGCTTCAGGTCCCTCCCGACGGAGGAGATCCTGAGCGCGCTCAACACCCTCTACGAACTCCACGCCGAGCTCGATGGCGCAGGCTGGGTCGAGGGCGACTTGTACGACGGCGCGATGATCTACAACTTCACGAGCCGCCGCCTCACCGTCATGGACCTCGACACCTATGTCCGCGGGCCGCACCACAACACCATGGGCCGCATGTTCGGCTCTACCCGCTTCATGGCCCCTGAACAACTCACCCTGGGCGCCGCCATCGACACCCGCACAACGGCATACGTCATGGCCCGCGCCGCCCGGGTTCTCCTGCCGGAGCCACCTCCCGCGCTGGACGCCGTTCTCGAGCACGCGACGACGACCAGGTTCCCGACGTACCCGGCCTTCTACGAGGCGTGGCTAGCTGCCTCATCCACGACCGCCAACAACGAACCCAACCGTTGGACGTGATCACCGGGGTCGGGCTGTGTGAGGGCCCACGCGGCTCGTGAGACTCCGGTGTAGGCCGCGACCAGCGCGGCCCCACGCCGTACGTCGCCACCGTGTGCGGCCACGAGGTCGTCCAGCGGCGTCCGGACCGCAAGCGTCAGATAGCCGAGATCGAACCCGGCAGGACCCAGCCCGAACTGCTCCCAGTCGATCGCGAGCACGTCGTCGCCGTCTCGGCCGAGCAGGTTCACCGGATGCGCGTCCCCGTGTGTGGGCACCCGCGGGAGTCCGTCCAGGACCGCCAGCGCGGGCTCCCGCCGTACCCACAGCTCCTCGATCGCCGGAGAACTCAAGCCGGCTCGGGTCAGCGCAGTCCATCCACCCCGCAGCTCTACGGTCCGCAGACGGTCCCGCAACACGTCCCGAGCACCCCAGACCGGCTCAGCCACACAACAGCCTGCGAACCGCCCCAGAGCCTCGGCCAGAGCCTCTCCAGTCCACGAGGCGGCAGGCGTGTACTCCATCCGCAGCGTGATCCCCGCCGCGTCACGCTCCACCCCCAAACAGGCAGGCGCGCGAAGCCCCGGCGTACCGGCGACCACACCGGACTCGGCTACCAGCGCCTGGCGCTCCCAGTAGGCGTGGTGCCGTGGATCCTCCACGCCGGGCAGCAGGCGCTTGACCACCTGGCCGTCTGGCGTGAGCCAGACGCCGCCGGTGGCCTGGCCGGTGCCGGAGGTGAGGGGTCGCCAGTCGGGGGAGGGCTTCCAGGGCATAGCAACGGCCTATCAGGATCTCGTGGTCTCAACAGGTGAATTTCAGACGGCTTGGGTGGTTGCGGAGGCGGTGGGCTGGGAAGATGGGAGGCTAGTAGTGAGCGCTTGCTTACTGTGGGTCATCAAGGCGTTGCGCGGTGGACGGGAAGTCCATCTGGTGGGCGTCATGAGGTAGTCTCGGGACACCCGGCTTGGGCCAATGTTGTCCCGCGGCCAGTTGTATTTGACCGTAGGACGACGGGAGCCCCTGAATGTATGGTCGCCCCCCATTCCCGAGCGAGGGACTCTACGACGGGCAGCACGAGCACGACGCTTGTGGTGTTGCCTTCGTCGCGACCCTGACCGGTGAACCGAGCCACGACATCGTGGCCAAGGCCTTGACCGCCCTGCGCAATCTCGAGCATCGCGGCGCGTCCGGCGCCGAACCGGACTCCGGCGACGGCGCCGGCATCCTGCTGCAGGTCCCGGACGCCTTCTACCGCAAGGTGTGCGAGTTCGAACTGCCCGCACCGCACAGCTATGCGACCGGTATCGCGTTCCTGCCCGCCGATCCCGACGACGCCGCGAAGGCGATCAACCGGATCGAGGAGCTTGCCGCCGAAGAGCAGCTGAGCGTCGTCGGCTGGCGGGACATCCCGACCACGCCCGACCTGCTCGGCGCCACCGCGCGTTCGGTGATGCCGACGTTCAAGCAGCTGTTCGTGACGGCGACGGCGGGCCGCGTGCTCGGCCTGGCGCTGGAGCGGATGGCGTTCCGGCTGCGCAAGCGCGCCGAGAAGGAGACCGAGACCTACTTCCCGTCGCTGTCCGGCCGGACCATCACCTACAAGGGGATGCTCACCACCGACCAGCTGGACAAGTTCTTCCCCGAGCTGACCGACCCCGACCTCGCATCCGCGATCGGCATCGTGCACAGCCGGTTCTCCACGAACACGTTCCCGTCCTGGCCGCTGGCCCACCCGTACCGGTACATCGCCCACAACGGCGAGATCAACACCGTCCAGGGCAACCGCAACTGGATGCGCGCCCGCGAGGCCCTGCTGTCGAGCGACCTGATCCCGGGTGACCTCGAGCAGCTCTACCCGATCTGTACGCCGGGCGCCTCGGACTCCGCGTCCTTCGACGAAGTACTCGAGCTCCTGCACCTCGGCGGCCGCTCGCTGCCGCACGCGATGCTGATGATGATCCCGGAGGCGTGGGAGAACGCCGCCACGATGGATCCGAAGCGCCGCGCGTTCTACGAGTTCCACTCGACGCTGATGGAGCCGTGGGACGGCCCGGCGTCGGTGGTCTTCTCCGACGGTACGAAGGTCGGCGCGGTCCTCGACCGCAACGGCCTGCGCCCCTCGCGCTACTGGGTGACCGAGGACGGCCTCGTCGTCCTCGCGTCCGAGGCCGGTGTCCTGGACATCGACCCGGCGACGGTGACCGAGAAGGGTCGGCTCGAGCCGGGCCGGATCTTCCTGGTCGACGTCGACGCGCACCGGATCATCACCGACGCCGAGGTGAAGAACGCCCTGGCCACCGAGCACCCGTACGACGAGTGGCTGCACGGCGGACTGATCCGGTTCGAGGACCTGCACGAGCGCGAGCACGTCGTCCACAGCCACGCGTCGGTCACCCGGCGCCAGCAGGTCTTCGGGTACACCGAGGAGGAGCTGCGCGTCATCCTCACCCCGATGGCGAAGTCCGGCGCCGAGCCGATCGGCTCGATGGGCACCGACACGCCCATCGCGGTGCTGAGCGACCGGCCGCGGCTGCTGTTCGACTACTTCGCGCAGCTGTTCGCCCAGGTCACGAACCCGCCGCTGGACGCGATCCGCGAGGAGCTCGTCACCTCGCTGTCCTCGTCCCTCGGCCCGGAGTCGAACCTGCTCAACCCGAGCCCGGCGTCCTGCCGGCAGGTGGTGATCCCGTTCCCGGTGATCACCAACGACGAGCTGGCCAAGATCCGCCACATCAACCTCGACGGCGACATGCCCGGGCTGGCCACCACGGTCCTGCGCGGCGTGTACGACGTGGAGAACGGCGGCACCGCGCTCCGGACCCGGCTCGACGAGATCTGCGCCGAGGCCAGCGCCGCGATCAACGACGGCGCCCGCATCCTGGTGCTGTCCGACCGGCACTCGAACGCGGACAGCGCGCCGATCCCGTCGCTGCTCCTGACCGCCGCGGTCCATCACCACCTGGTGCGGGAGAAGACCCGTACGCAGGTCGGTCTCGTCGTCGAGGCCGGTGATGTCCGGGAGGTCCACCACGTCGCGCTCCTGATGGGGTACGGCGCGGCCGCGATCAACCCGTACCTGGCGCTGGAGTCCGTCGAGGACCTGTGCCGGCGCGGCACCTACCTGCCCGGCATCGAGCCCGAGCAGGCGGTCCGCAACGTGGTGAAGTCGCTCGGCAAGGGTGTGCTCAAGGTGATGTCGAAGATGGGCGTCTCGACGGTCGCGTCGTACACCGGCGCCCAGATCTTCGAGGCGAACGGGCTCTCCCCGTTCCTCGTCGACATCTACTTCACCGGTACGTCGTCGCGGATCGGTGGCGTCGGCCTGGACGAGATCGCCGAGGAGGTACGTCGCCGGCACCTGCGCGCGTACCCGGCCGACGGGATCCTGCCCGCGCACCGCAAGCTGGAGATCGGCGGCGAGTACCAGTGGCGCCGTGAGGGCGAGCCGCACCTGTTCGACCCGGACACGGTGTTCCGCCTGCAGCACAGCACCCGGACCGGTCGCTACGACATCTTCAAGCAGTACACGTCGCGGGTGAACGAGCAGTCCGAGCGGCTGATGACGCTGCGCGGCCTGTTCGGCTTCAAGGATCAGCAGAGCGGCAGCGACCGGCAGCCGATCCCGATCGACGAGGTCGAGCCGGTCAGCGAGATCGTCAAGCGGTTCTCCACCGGTGCGATGAGCTACGGCTCGATCAGCATGGAGGCGCACCAGACGTTGGCGATCGCGATGAACCAGCTCGGCGGCAAGTCGAACACCGGTGAAGGCGGCGAGGACCCCGACCGGCTGTACGACCCGTCGCGGCGGAGCTCGATCAAGCAGGTCGCCTCGGGCCGCTTCGGCGTCACCGCGGAGTACCTGACGAACTCCGACGACATCCAGATCAAGATGGCGCAGGGCGCGAAGCCCGGCGAGGGCGGGCAGCTGCCCGGCCCGAAGGTGTACCCGTGGGTTGCGAGCACCCGGCACTCGACACCGGGTGTCGGCCTGATCTCGCCGCCGCCGCACCACGACATCTACTCGATCGAGGATCTGGCGCAGCTGATCCACGACCTGAAGAACGCGAACCCGGCGGCACGGATCCACGTGAAGCTGGTGGCGGAGGTCGGCGTCGGCACGATCGCCGCGGGTGTCTCCAAGGCTCACGCGGACGTCGTACTGATCTCGGGTCACGACGGCGGCACCGGCGCGGCGCCGTTGACGTCGCTCAAGCACGCCGGCGGTCCATGGGAGCTGGGTCTGGCCGAGACGCAGCAGACCCTGCTGCTGAACGGTTTGCGCGACCGCATCGTCGTACAGACCGACGGACAGCTGAAGACCGGCCGGGACGTGATCATCGCGGCGCTGCTCGGCGCCGAGGAGTTCGGTTTCGCGACCGCGCCGCTGGTGGTGTCGGGCTGCATCATGATGCGGGTCTGCCACCTCGACACCTGCCCGGTCGGCGTCGCCACGCAGAACCCGGTACTGCGGGAGCGGTTCTCCGGCAAGCCCGAGTTCGTCGTGAACTTCTTCGAGTTCATCGCCGAGGAGGTCCGGGAATACCTTGCCGAGCTGGGATTCCGGAGCCTGGACGAGGCCATCGGCCACGCCGAGGTGCTGGACGTGCAGCGCGCGGTCGACCACTGGAAGGCCGACGGTCTCGACCTGACGCCGATCCTGCACGTGCCGTCGCTGCCGGACGGCGCGTCGCGGCACCAGGTCGTCGAGCAGAACCACGGCCTGGACAAGGCGCTCGACAACGAGCTGATCCGGATCTGCCGGCCCGCGCTGGAGAACGGCGAACCGGTCCGGGCGCAGCTCGCGATCCGCAACGTCAACCGCACCGTCGGCACGATGCTCGGCCACGAGATCACCAAGCGGTACCGCGCGGCCGGCCTGGCCGACGGGACGATCGACCTGACCTTCACCGGTTCGGCCGGCAACTCGTTCGCCGCCTTCGTACCGAGCGGGGTCACCCTGCGACTCGAGGGTGACGCCAACGACTACGTCGGCAAGGGCCTGTCCGGCGGTCGGGTGGTCATCCGCCCGGACCGGCGCGCCCGGTTCGACGCGGCCGACCAGATCATCGCCGGCAACGTGATCGCGTACGGCGCGACGTCGGGTGAGCTGTTCATCAGCGGCGGCGTCGGGCAACGGTTCTGCGTGCGGAACTCCGGTGCGACCGCGATCGTCGAGTCGGTCGGCGACCACGCCTGCGAGTACATGACCGGCGGGCGCGTCGTCGTACTGGGCGCGGTCGGCCGGAACTTCGCGGCCGGCATGTCGGGCGGCGTGGCCCACGTGATCGACCTGGACCACGCCCTGGTGAACCCGGAACTGGTGGATCTCCACCCGGTCACCACGGACGAGTCCGAACTGCTGCACGACCTGGTCCGCAGGCACTTCGAGGAGACCGGTTCGGAACGGGCGGCCAAGCTGCTCGCCGACTGGCCCGCCGCGGCCGCCAGGTTCACCACGGTGATGCCCCGCGACTATGCCCGGGTGCTGGCGGCCAAGGCGGCCGCCGAGCGCGACGGGCTGGACGAGGACGCCACCACGCGAGCGATGATGGAGGCCATCTGATGGCTGATCCCAAGGGATTCCTGACCACCCCGCGCGAGGTCGCCGACCGGCGGCCGGTGGAGGAACGCAAGCAGGACTGGAAAGAGGTCTACCCCGGTGGACCGGGCAAGGCGCTGCTGCCGATCATCACCAAGCAGGCCGGCCGTTGTATGGACTGCGGTATCCCGTTCTGCCACAACGGCTGCCCGCTGGGCAACCTGATCCCGGAGTGGAACGACCTGGTCTGGCGCGACGACTGGTCGAGCGCGATCGAGCGGCTGCACGCGACCAACAACTTCCCGGAGTTCACCGGCCGGCTCTGCCCGGCGCCGTGCGAGACGTCGTGCGTGCTCGGCATCAACCAGGACCCGGTGACGATCAAGAACGTCGAGGTCGCGATCATCGACAAGGCCTGGGAGACCGGCGACGTCCGGCCCCAGCCGCCGGAGTGGCTGACCGGCAAGACGATCGCGGTCGTCGGCTCCGGTCCATCCGGTCTGGCCGCCGCCCAGCAGCTGACCCGTGCGGGGCACACGGTCGCGGTCTACGAGCGCGCCGACACCCCGGGCGGCCTGCTGCGGTACGGCATCCCCGAGTTCAAGATGGAGAAGCTGCAGGTCGACCGCCGGATCCAGCAGATGAAGGAGGAGGGCACGGTCTTCCGCTCCGGCGTGAACGTCGGCGTGGACGTGACCGGCACCCAGCTCAAGCAGCGGTACGACGCGGTCGTGATCGCGACCGGGGCCACCGCGGCCCGCGACCTGCCCGTGCCGGGTCGTGAGTACGGCGGCATCCACCAGGCGATGGAGTACCTGCCGCAGGCCAACCGGGTCGCGCTCGGCGGGACCGTCGACGACCAGATCGTTGCGACCGGCAAGGACGTGGTGATCATCGGCGGCGGCGACACCGGCGCCGACTGCCTCGGTACGGCCCACCGGCAGGGCGCCCGCACGGTGACCCAGCTGGAGATCATGCCGCGGCCGGGCGACGACCGTCCGGGTCACCAGCCCTGGCCGACGTACCCGATGATCTACCGGGTCGCGTCCGCGCACGAGGAGGGCGGCGACCGGGTGTACGCCGTCTCGACCGTCAACTTCGAGGCCGATGCCGACGGCAACGTCTCGGGGCTGAAGCTGGTCGAGGTCGAGTTCGCCGAGGGCCGGTTCAACCCGGTCGAAGGGACCGAGCGGACCATCCCGGCGCAGCTGGTGCTGCTGGCGATGGGCTTCCTCGGCCCGGAGCGCGAGGGCTTCCTCGAGCAGCTCGGCGTCGAACTCGACGAGCGCGGCAACGTCAAGCGGGACAAGGACTACCAGACCTCGGTCGAGGGCGTCTTCGCCTGCGGTGACGCCGGTCGCGGTCAGTCGCTGATCGTCTGGGCCATCGCCGAGGGCCGCTCCTGCGCCAACGGCGTGGACACCCACCTCACCGGTTCGTCCACCCTGCCGACCCCGATCCCGCCGACAGCACGCCCGCTCGCCGTGTGAGTTTCGCTAGGTTGTAGTTGTGGTCGGGCGGTTGGTGACGAAAGCGCGGCTCAGGGCGATGGCGCCGTGGGCCGCGCTGAGCCTGCTCTTCGCGGCGACGACGGTCGTGGTGGGCCTGCTCGGGTTCGTGAACGACTCCGAGCGGGTCACGATCGGCGCGCACGCGGCGACCGTGTCGCCCACCTTCGACGGGTACGCGACGCTCGACCTCGGCGCGGTACTTCCGCGGTTGCGGATCCCGGCGGACACGCCGGGCAAGATCGGCGTCAACATCGACGTACAGGAGACCGACGCCGACAATCTCACCGAGCTGCTCACCCGCGACACGCTGATCGCGTCCCAGCCCGACGGTGAGATCGGGCAGATCAAGCAGGTCATCCAGCAGATGGCCGTCGACAATGCGGTCGCCGGAGCCGGTACCGGCCTGCTCGTGGTCGTCGTGGTCGCGACGCTGTGGACGGCCCTCGGCGTACGTCGCCGGCGAGAGCTGTGGCACCTGGTCCACCGGCACGAACGCCGGTTCGAGCACCGCGCCATCGTCGTACTGGTCGCGATGCTGATCACGATCGCGTCGATCTACGGCCCCGGGCGGATGCGGCCGGCCGAAGTACCGCCGACGCAGTGGCAGCCGTTGTTCAAGCTGCTGCCGGAGATGTCGTTCGACGACCGGTTGAAGAAGGTCGAGGTCGCGTCCGGCTTCTCCACGACCGGCGGCGTCGGGATCATCCGGACACTGACCGAGACGTATCGCAAGTCCACCGAGCTGTACGGCCGGCTCAAGAACCGGGTCGCCGACGTCGCGCCGGAGATCCATCAGCCGGGCAAGGAGCAGAAGGTCGCCCTGCTGGTGTCGGACCGGCACGACAACATCGGGATCGACGGGTTCGCGTCCGAGGTGGCCAAGGCCGGCGGCGCCAAGCTGCTGATCGACGCCGGTGACGACACGTCGTCAGGGCAGAGCTGGGAAGCGTTCAGCATCAACTCGCTGCGGCAGCACTTCAAGGACTTCAAGGTTGTCGCGGTGGCGGGCAACCACGACGCCGGCGGCCACGTCGAGGAATTCATGCGCAAGAGCGGGTTCACTGTGCTCGACAGCAAGTCGGTCGAGGTCGAAGGGATCCGGTTCCTCGGCGACAGCGACCCGACCAAGACCGGCCTCGGGAGCGCGGACACCCCGGGGGACGAGACGATCGAGCACCAGTCGGAGCGGCTCGCGGACGTCGCCTGCGACCAGCCGGAGGACAAGCGGATCTCGACGATGGTCGTGCACGACCCGTCCTCGTTCGCCGCCACCGCCGAGCGCGGGTGTGCGTCGCTGCTGCTGTCCGGTCATTTGCACCGGCAGGTCGGTCCCACGACCCGGGCGGTCGGCGAGCACGAGGTCACGACGTACACGAACGGGACGACCGGGGGAGCGGCGTACGCGTTCGCGCTCGGCTACACGCTGCGGAAACCGGGTGAGGTCACCCTCATCACGTACCAGAACGGGCTGCCGGTCGGCCTGCAGACGGTCACCGCGCAACCCAGCGGCGATGTGACCGTCGGGGCCTACAACCCCTTGGGTTCTTGACGATTCAGGCTCTGCCGGCAGTTGTCACGAGGTGTTAACTGTCCAGTAACGGGGGTGGACCAGCGGGCACAGTGGTTTGCAGGAGTAGGGTTTTGTGACGTGCGTCGCGCAAAGATCGTTTGTACGCTCGGCCCGGCTACGGCCGCCCCGGAGCGCATCCTGGAACTCGTCCAAGCAGGTATGGACGTCGCAAGGCTCAACCTGAGCCATGGTGCCCATGCCGAGCATGAGCGCATCTACCAGCGGATCCGCACCGCAGCGGCGGAGGCCGGAAGCAACGTCGGCATCCTGGTCGACCTGCAGGGCCCGAAGATCCGGCTGGCCGAGTTCGCCGAGGGCAAGGCAACGCTGACCTACGGCGAACGCTTCACGATCACCACCCGGGAGGTGCCGGGCGACCAGACCATCTGCGGGACGACGTACGAAGGCCTGCCGGGTGACGTGCGGCCGGGCGACCAGCTGCTGATCGACGACGGCCGGATCGCGCTGGTGGCCGAGGAGGTGACCGAGACCGACGTGGTCTGCCGGGTCACCGTCGGCGGCCCGGTGTCGAACCACAAGGGCATCAACCTGCCGGGTGTCGCGGTCAGCGTGCCGGCGATGTCCGAGAAGGACATCGAGGACCTGCGCTGGGCCCTGCACCTGCCGGCCGACATGATCGCGCTGTCGTTCGTCCGGGACGCGGCCGACATCCAGCTCGTGCACAAGATCATGGACGAGGAGGGGCTGCGGCTCCCGGTCGTCGCCAAGATCGAGAAGCCGCAGGCGGTCGCCAACCTCGACGAGATCATCGAGGCGTTCGACGGGTTCATGGTGGCCCGTGGCGACCTCGGCGTGGAGCTCCCGCTCGAGGAGGTCCCGCTGGTCCAGAAGCTGATCATCGACCAGGCCCGGCTGAACGCGAAGCCGGTCATCGTCGCCACCCAGATGCTCGAATCGATGATCTCCGCGCCGCGCCCGACGCGGGCCGAGGCCTCCGACGTCGCGAACGCCGTACTCGACGGCGCGGACGCCGTCATGCTGTCCGGCGAGACCAGCGTCGGCCGGTTCCCGATCGAGACCGTCAAGACGATGGCGCGGATCGTGGAGTCCACCGAGGAGCACGGCCTCAGCCGGGTCCAGGCGATCGAGTGGGAGCCGAAGACCAAGGGCGGCGTGATCGCCCGGGCGGCCGCGGACGTGGCCGAGCGGCTGGACGCGAAGTACCTGATCGCGTTCACCCAGTCGGGTGACACGGCGCTGCGGCTGGCGCGGTACCGCACCGAAGTACCGCTGCTCGCCTTCACGCCCGTCCCGTCGGTCAGCTCCTGGCTGAGCGTGGTGTGGGGCATCGAGACGCACATCGTCCCGACCGTCGAACACACCGACGAGATGGTCCGCCAGGTAGACCAGCGCCTCCTCGAACTCGGCAAACTCCAGAAGGGCGACCTGGTAGTCATCGTCGCCGGCTCCCCGCCCAGCATCCCCGGCTCCACCAACGCCCTCCGAGTCCACCGCATGGGCGACGCCATCGAAGGAATAGCCCCCGCCTACCGCAGCCAGAACCCGTAGGGCTCCGAACAAGCACAAAAGCAAAGAACATTTAGAGATGTGCTCGAGGCGGACGGTCACCTGACCGCCCGCCTCGACTCATGCAGAACAACAAACAAACAGAGATCTCAGAGATGTGGCCGGCTCGATTGAGCAGCCGCCGGCTCGCTGGGGCTCGTGCAGGGCAAGCGCGAGGCGAAGTGCACGGGCTCGGGGACTGGACGGGTTCGGCGTGGATGACCGGAGGTTGCGGTTGGTCTGCCTAGGACTTTGGGCCGATGAAGGTGTCTAGGTGGGCTACTGCTGGGCGGCGGGCTACGGAGAGGGCGTTGGGGCGGGCATGCGCCAGGGGATGGATAGTTGGTTCAGGGACTGCTGGCAGAGGTGCATGATGTCGGGGGATTCGTTGGAGAACATGTAGCGGGGGTACTCGTAGCGTTTGACCTCGCCGCGGACTGTGCGGGTGGTCCAGTTGGTGATTCGGCAGCCGTCGGAGTTGAAGAGGCCGCGGAGGAAGAGTTCAGGGTGGGTGGCAACGATCTGCTGTTGCCACGGCGCGAGTTCGATCTTGCGGCGGTGCTTGGGGCCGGGGCCGTGCTGGGGGAACAGGCAGGGCCAGTGTTTCCAGTAGGACAGTACGGCGGTGTAGCCGACGGCCTGCACACGATGGACTGGACGAGCCGGGTGGACGTCGGCTACCGCGGAGGCTGCTTCGTCGATGAGTCTCGGATAGGCGTCGTCGCAAGCGATGCGTAAGGCGTAGACGTCTCGCCGGTGCTTCGAGAGACAACCGTCGCCGAGATACAACCCCAGCAGATGCGCGTACGGCGCCGGCGGCAGCTTCCCGTTCGCGCACACGGGACAATCGTTCGGGTACGGCGTACGTGCCGGTCGGTCGCGCCAGTCACGGAGCGTAGCTCGACTCACCCCGAGGCGCTTGCTGATCGAGTTGAGACTCTCGCCGGCACCGATCGCCGCGAGTGCGATCGACCGCGTCTCCCCGTCGTACATGAGAAGAGAATCGCGGCCGCCGCCGACAGATTTTTGTGCCCTGGGTGGGACTCGAACCCACACTGTGCGGGTTTTGAATCCGCCCTCTCTGCCGAAATTGGAGTACCAGGGCTCGGCTCGCAGAAGCTTAGCGCATCAAGGTCGCTGGGCCGAAACTGTCGGTGCCGTCGCGGAGGATTGAGCATGCCTCACATCAGGTCGCAGGAGACGGTCGACTCGGCGTTGCGGATGTCCGATGCCGGATTCAGTGATCGGGCGAACGCCGCGCAGCATGGTGTTGCGATCAAGACGATCCGGCGGTGGCGGCGGCTGTATCAGCGGCGGGGGTTGCCGCGGGGGACAGGGTTTCAGGGAACGCCGTGCCCGAGGTGCGACGGCGCTGAGTTGGATGAAGAGGCCTATGCATTGCTGCTGGGGTGGTATCTAGGGGACGGATCGATCGCCCGTGCGCGGCGTGGCGTGTTCACGTTGCAGATCGTCAACGACGCGAGGTACGTCGAGCTCAATCATGAGATCGCGGAGACCGTCAAGCGGGTGAAGCCGACTGCGAGCCCTTGCCTCCGTGGAGGACAAGGCGCGATCCGGGTCGAGGCGAGGTGGAAGCACTGGCCTTGTCTGTTTCCGCAGCATGGGCCGGGGCGGAAGCATTTGCGGAAGATCGAGTTGGTGGAGTGGCAGCTGGAGATAGTTGCCAAGTACCCCGAACAGTTGTTGCGGGGGTTGTTCCACTCGGACGGGTGCCGGTTCGTGAACTGGGCGAGCAAGCCGGCGACGGGCAAGCGGTACTACTACGTCCGGTACATGTTCTCGAACGAGTCCGAGGATATTCGCAAGATTCTCACCGATGCGCTGGACCTGCTGGGGATCGCCTGGCGGCAGCCCAGGCGCAACGCGATCGCGGTCAGTCGGAAGGAAGCTGTCGCAGTGTTGGACGGGTTCGTGGGGGCCAAGGGGTGAGGTCGCTAAGGTGTGGGCGTGACTGCTAAGCGTGTGGTGATCGCTGAGGACGAGGCTCTGATTCGGATGGATCTGGCTGAGATGCTCGCGGAAGAGGGGTATGACGTCGTCGGGCAGGCGGGGGACGGGGAAGAGGCGATCCGGCTGGCCGAGGAGCAGCGGCCGGATCTGGTGATCCTCGATGTGAAGATGCCCAAGTTGGACGGGTTGAGCGCGGCGGAGAAGATCGCGGGCGAGCGGATCGCGCCGGTGCTGATGCTGACCGCGTTCTCGCAGCGGGAGCTGGTCGAGCGGGCGCGGGACGCCGGCGCGATGGCGTACCTGGTGAAACCGTTCTCCAAGGCCGATCTGCTGCCTGCGATCGAGATCGCCGCGTCGCGGTACGTCGAGCTCGCCGAGCTGGAGCGCGAGGTCGCGGACCTGGCCGAGCGGCTGGAGACGCGCAAGCTGGTGGACCGGGCCAAGTCGATCCTGCAGACCAAGTTCGGGCTGTCCGAGCCGGACTCGTTCCGGTGGATCCAGAAAACCGCAATGGACAAAAGAGTTTCGATGCGCCAGGTCGCGCAGTTGGTCGTTGACGAGGCTGGCAGTAGCGACTGAATCACTCTCCGCTCACCGCCCTGGGCGGTGGTACAGCAACCATTCCAACCCATGCTGCTTACCGCTGTAACGACCTCACAACACACGCTCTGTCACATCGCCTGGAGAGCCGCCCGAGGTCTAACCTGCGGATGCTCGCGGCAAACGCGGGAGTCCGGAGATCTGCCGGACTATCCAGACATGGGAGGAACAGTGCACCAGCGTTCCGTAGTAAGGGTCGGCGCGTCGCTGATCGTTGCGTCGTTGGCCCTGACTGCCTGCGGCTCACGCAGTGGCAACGACTCCGGGGGGAGCTCCGGGGGCTCGACGAAGACCGCCAAGATCGGCGTCATCGCGCCGCTGTCCGGAGACTTGTCGGCCCTGGGTCTGGGTATCCAGCACTCCGTCGAGCTGGCCGTGAAGCAGGCCAACGACTCCAACGCGATCCCGGGCTGGAAGCTCGAGGTCGTGCCGAAGGACGACGAGGCGAAGCCGGACCCGGGTAAGAACGCCGCCACCGCGCTGGCCGGCGACCCCGACGTCATCGGTGTGGTCGGCACGCTGAACACCAGCGTCAGCCAGCAGGTCCAGCCGGTGCTCGCGCCGAAGAACATCGTCCAGGTCTCGCCGGCCAACACCGGCCCGGGCCTGACCCAGGGCGCCAACTGGCAGACCGCACCGCAGCGGCCGTACAAGACGTACTTCCGCACCTGCACGACCGACGCGGTCCAGGGCCCGTTCGCGGCCCGGTACCTGTACGAGACCGCGAAGATCACCAAGGTCGCCACGATCCACGACAAGAAGGCGTACGGCCAGGGTCTGGTCGGCACCTTCACCGAGGAGTTCAAGAAGCTCGGCGGTCAGGTCGTCGCGGCCCAGACCATCAACCCGGACGACTCGAACTACCAGGCCGTGATCTCCGCGATCAAGCCGTCCAACCCGCAGGCCGTGTACTACGGCGGTGAGTACCCGCAGGCCGGTCCGCTCTCGCAGCAGATGAAGGCCGCCGGTCTGAACGTCCCGCTGATGGGCGGCGACGGTATCTTCGACCCGAAGTACATCACCCTGGCCGGTAAGACCTCCGACAACGACCTGGCCACCTCGGTCGGCGCGCCGGTGGACTCGCTGGAGTCGGCGAAGAAGTTCGTCTCCGACTACAACGCGCAGAACTACAAGGAGCCGTACGCGGCGTACGGCGGTTACTCCTTCGACGCGGCCAACGCGATCATCGCGGCGCTGAAGACCTCGCTGAAGGACGCCAAGGACGTCGAGTCCGCGCGTCAGGCGACGGTCGACGCGATGAGCCAGGTCTCGTTCGACGGCGTCACCGGCAAGGTCTCGTTCGACCAGTACGGCGACACCACGTCCAAGGTGCTGACCGTCTACAAGGTTGCCGGCGGCAAGTGGGCCACCGTCGAGACCAAGGCGTTCGAGGACAAGTAAGCGAAGTCGACCTCATGTCTCGGGGGTGGGAGCGATCCTCCCACCCCCGTGGCGTGTCATAACCGAGGCAGATGGGAGGTCGACGTGGACCAGTTCTTCCAGCAGCTCGTCAACGGGCTGACCTTGGGCTCGCTGTACGCCTTGATCGCGGTGGGTTACACCGTCGTCTACGGCATCGTGCAGCTCATCAACTTCGCCCACGGCGAGGTCTTCATGATCGGCGCGTTCGGCGCGCTGACCACCTACTTGTTGTTCTTCAACGGCGATACCAGCGTGTGGATCCTGCCGATCATGATCATCGGAGCGATGATCGCGTCGGTCGGTACCGCGGTGTCGATGGAACGTGTCGCGTACCGTCCCCTGCGGAACGCGCCACGCCTGGCGCCGCTGATCACCGCGATCGGCATCTCGGTGTTCCTGCAGGAGTTCATCCGCCTGTTCTACGAGCGTCCGGGCTGGACCGCGGTGGTGTTCGCCGGTCTGGCGATCGCCATCGGGTACGTCGTCGGTTCGCGGCTGGCCAAGGTCAACCTGAACCACCCGGTGTCCAAGTGGAACGACCGGGCCCCGCTGCTCGGTGCCGCGGTCGGCGCCGTCGTGGTGTGGATCGTCGTACGCCTGATCGACCCCGACGTCACGGCGCTGTACGTCGTCGCCGCGATCGTCGGCGGCGCCGTCATCGGCACGGGGGTCGGCGTACTGGCCGGCCGGGCCGCGAAGAAGGGCGCGCGGGTCCAGATCACCGTGCAGGCCGTGGCTGCCACGGCTGTCGCGTCCGCGTTGTCCGCGGAGATCGGCTGGATCGTCTTCAAGGAGTTCATCAACAAGGTCGAGTGGCCGAGCGCGAAGCAGCGCATCCCGTTCCCGCAGCTCGACGTGGTGACGGGTACTGCGTTGCAGGTCGGCGGCGTGACCATCCAGCGGTCCGCGATCTTCACGGTCGCGGCGCTCGTGGTCTGCGCCGGGCTGCTGTGGTTCTTCATCAACCGGACCCGGCTCGGCCGCGGTATGCAGGCCGTGTCGCAGGATCCGGACACCGCCCGGCTGATGGGTATCAACGTCGACCGGATCATCGTGGTCGCGTTCGCCCTCGGTGCGGTGCTCGCGGCGATCGCGGGCGTCTCGCAGGGCCTGCAGAACAACAACATCGACTTCCGGATGGGCTTCCTGGCCGGTCTGAAGGCGTTCACCGCGGCCGTCCTCGGCGGTATCGGGAACGTGTACGGCGCCGTCGTCGGCGGTCTCGTGCTCGGTGTCGTCGAGGCGATGGCCACGCAGTACATCCCGGGTCAGTTCGGCGGGAGTACGTGGAAGGACGTGTGGGCCTTCGTCATCCTGATTCTGGTTCTGGTCTTCAGGCCGCAGGGCCTGCTCGGCGCGAGGGTGGTGGACCGCGCATGACGGATGTGAAGACTCCGGTGCCGGAGGCAACGGAAGCGCCGGCCGGCAAGCCGGGCCACCCGATGGCGTGGCCGCTGGGCATCGCCGGCGTGGTGCTGCTGATCGTCGGATCGTTCTTGTCCTGGAGCTACGACGGCCAGATCCTGAACGACCTGTCGATCAACTTCTACCCGGGCGGCCTGCAGATCCTCACGATCATCGGCGCACTGCTCGCGCTGGTGCTGCTGCTGGCCGAGAAGGGCCCGCTGACCAAGCTGGGTGCGTGGCTGGACGCCACGGTGGGCATCCGGACCCTCGGTGCCGGGCTGACGCTCTACATGGTGCTGATCCTGGTTGCCATCGGCACCGAGTCCGACGGCCTGATCAACGTCAACCCCGGCGGGTACATCTCACTCGTGGGCGCCGTGCTGATCGCGGTCTCGGGCTGGTTGCTGCCGTTGCGGCAGCTGCGGGACATGAGTGAGGCCAGACTGCCGGGCTGGGCGGAGATCCTGACGATCGCGGTGCTGATGGCCGCGGTGCTGTTCGCCGCGGCGTACGCACTCGGCCTGCAGGATGCCTGGTCGTTCATCCTCTGTCTGGTGTTCATCGCCGTGGTGGCGACAGCGCTGTTCCGGACCGGTGTGATGAGCTTCGTCGGTCATGTCGGACAGCGGCACCGCAACGTGCTGACGCTGGCCGCGTTCGTGGTGGCGTTCCTGTTCCCGTTCACGCAGAACGGGTCGGACGCGAACATGTCGATCGCGAACCAGGTGCTGATCTTCGGCGCGACCGCGATGGGCCTGAACATCGTGGTCGGCCTGGCCGGTCTGCTCGACCTCGGCTACATCGCGTTCCTCGGCGCCGGCGCCTACACGGCCGCGGTGCTGTCGAACTCGGCGTTCGCCACCGTCGGATGGAAGCCGCCGTTCCTGGTCGTGATGCTGGTCGGCGCGTGTGTCGCGGCGATCCTCGGCCTGATCATCGGTACGCCGACGCTGCGGGTCTCGGGTGACTACCTGGCCATCGTGACGCTCGGCTTCGGTGAGATCTTCCGGTTCTCGATGGGCAACCTGGACGGCAACAACGGCCCGAACCTGACCAACGGCCCGAACGGCATCCCGGGTATCCCGGACCTGAAGATCGGCGGTTTCAACTTCGGTGACGAGCACAATATCGCCGGCATCGAACTGGGCCGCTTCTCGAACTACTACTTCCTGCTGCTGATCCTGATCGGCTTCGTCATCCTGGTCTTCGCCCGGCTGAACAACAGCCGGATCGGCCGAGGCTGGGTGGCGATCCGGGAGGACGAGAAGGCCGCCGAGGCGATGGGCGTGAACGTGTTCGGGCTGAAGCTGCTCGCGTTCGCGGTCGGCGCCTTCCTGGCCGGTCTGGCCGGCACTATCAAGGCCCATCAGGACGCCGCGGTCAGCCCGGACCAGTACCAGTTCATCGAGTCGGCGTTCCTGCTCGCCGCGATCGTGCTCGGCGGTATGGGCACCATCGCCGGTGTGTTGCTCGGCGCAACGATCCTGAAGCTGCTGCCGGAGAAGCTGCGGTTCTTCTCGGAGTACCGGCTGCTGATGTTCGGGTTGCTGCTGGTGCTGATGATGCGGTTCCGGCCGGAGGGTCTGGTCGCGAGCAGACGAAGGCAGCTGGAGTTCCACGAGGAGGACGAAGAGCTGGCGGTCGAAGTGGAAGAGGAACGTCTGGCTGTCGGGGAGGCGAAATGACAGTGACCGAGTCCCGGCCCGAGACCTCGCGGTCGATCGGCGAGCCGGTCCTGGAAGCCTCCGGCGTGACCATGCGGTTCGGTGGTCTGCTGGCGGTGAACGACGTCAACCTGACCGTTCGCGAGGGTGAGATCGTCGGTCTGATCGGCCCGAACGGCGCCGGTAAGACGACGTTCTTCAACTGCCTCACCGGTCTTTACAAGCCGACCAGCGGTCAGGTCCGGTTCGCCGGCGTGCCGCGGAAGGCACCGAAGGCGGTCCGGCCCAAGAAGGGGCAGACGGTCGACGCCGTACCGGTGCAGACACTTGCACCGCTGTCGCCGTTGCCGCCCAAGCCGCGGTCGGTGGTCCGGGCCGGGATGGCGCGGACGTTCCAGAACATCCGGCTGTTCGCGAACATGACCGCGCTGGAGAACGTGATGGTCGGGCGGTACTGCCGGACCAGCGCGGGCGCGCTCACCTCGGTGCTGCACGGGCCGAAGTTCCGGCGCGAGGAGGCGGCGACCCGGGCCCGGGCGCAGGAGCTGCTCGAGTTCGTCGGCCTCGGCCGGTCGACCGAGCACCTGGCCCGGAACATGCCGTACGGCGACCAGCGCCGGCTCGAGATCGCGCGGGCGCTGGCGACCGACCCGAAGCTCATCCTGCTGGACGAGCCGACGGCCGGTATGAACCCGCAGGAGACCCGGCAGGCGATGGACCTGATCTTCAAGATCCGGGACTCGGGGCTGTCGGTCGTGGTGATCGAGCACGACATGCGGTTCATCTTCAACCTGTGCGACCGGGTGCTGTGTCTGGTCCAGGGGCAGGCCCTGATCGAGGGCACCCCGGACGAGGTGCAGTCCGACCCGCGGGTGATCGAGGCCTACATCGGCACCGGCGAGGACGACGAGGACGAGGTCCAGGACGACGTCCAGGACCCGGCCGCCGGGGAGGAGACGTCATGACCGCGATGCTCGAGGTCAAGGACCTGGAAGTTGCCTACGGCAAGATCCAGGCGGTGAAGAAGATCAGCTTCACCGTGGAGCAGGGGCAGGTGGTGTCGCTGATCGGCACCAACGGCGCCGGCAAGACCACCACGCTGAAGACGATCTCCGGTCTGCTCCGGCCGACCGGCGGCGAGATCTGGTTCCAGGGCGAGCGGATCGACCACGTGGCGGCGCACGACATCGTCACCCGGGGTCTGGCCCACTCGCCCGAGGGCCGGCGGATCTTCCCGCGGCTGTCGGTCGAGGAGAACCTGATGCTCGGCGCGTTCTCGCGCCGGGACCCGGGCGGCGTGAAGACCGACCTGGAGTCGGCGTACGAGCTGTTCCCGATCCTGGGGGAGCGGCGCAAGCAGCCGGCCGGTACGTTCTCCGGCGGTGAGCAGCAGATGCTGGCGATGGGCCGGGCGATGATGAGCCGGCCGAAGCTGCTGATGCTGGACGAGCCGTCGATGGGTCTGTCGCCGATCATGATGAAGCGGATCATGTCGACGGTGACCGAGCTGCAGCGGCAGGGTACGACGATCCTGCTGGTCGAGCAGAACGCGCAGGCCGCGTTGAAGCGGGCCGACTACGGGTACGTGCTCGAGGTCGGGAAGATCGTGCTGTCGGGTTCCGGCGGCGATCTGCTGGTGAACGACTCGGTCCGCAAGGCCTATCTGGGCGAGGACTGAGAGTTCGCCGCTGCTGGTTCAGTTGCGGATGACAACGAGCAACTGGACCAGCAGCGGCGCGACGATCAACGCCGGTAGCAGGTCCGCGACCGCTACCTGCTTCAGTTTCAGCAGTCTGAGCGCCACGCCGATCAGCATCACGCCGCCGGTAGCGCCGAGCGCGGTCACATGCGCGTCGGGCAGTACGTCGCCCAGCACCGCGCCGACCGCCGTCATCGACCCCTGGACGACGAGTACGACCAGCGCCGACGCTGCGACGCCCCAGCCGAAGGACGCGGCGAAGGCGATCGAGGTGAAGCCGTCGAGAACCGCCTTCAGGTACAGCTGATCCGCGCCGCGGCCGAGTCCGTCGGACAGCGAACCGAGGAACGTCAGCGGCCCGACGCAGAACACCATCGACGCCGACACGAACCCTTCGACGAACGTGCTCTGCCCTTCGCCGCGGTCGAACCGGCGCTGCATCCAGGCGCCGAAACCTTCCAGCCGCTTCTCGATGTGCAACAGCGAGCCGATGATGCCGCCGATCAGCATCGCTCCCAGCACGATCAGCACCGGGGCGCTGTCGCCGACCGCGTCGCTGAGCGCCTTGTCGCCGACGGTGAGTGCCGAGGAGATCGCGATCAGCAGCGTGACCAGGCCGATCGCGTCGGTGACCAGATCCCTGGTGCGGTGACTGAGCCGGTGTCCGACGAGTACGCCGAGTACCGATCCGACGAGCACCGTCGCGACGTTCACGACGGTGCCGATTCCGATGAACAAACTGGTCTCCAGATAGCTACCGGTCAGCTTTGCATGTGACCCGTGAGGGCCTACTGTTGCGCGAGGACGAGCGTATCGGCACGTCCGTTCACCTCGGGGGTGGACCGGACCCAGGAGGTCGCTGTGGTGGCAGCCATCGAGGTGAGGGACGCACGCGTGGGTGACGCCGGCGCCCTGGTCGCGTTGTGGCGTGAGCTGACCACCGTCGGGCTGCCGTCCCGGTTGCCCGCGCCGCCGTCGACGGCCGCCGCCGAGGTTGCCGTCAGCAAACATCTGGACGATCCGTTCGGCCGCCTGCTGGTGGTCGAGCTGGACGGCGTGATCCATGGCATGGCCTACCTGCGCCGGACCGCGGTCAGCCCGCTGCACGACGACACCACCGTCACCGTCGAGTACCTGCACGTCAGCGACTCGTCCCGCCGGCACGGTCTCGGCAGGGCCTTGATCGCCGAGGCGGTCACCTGGGCCGAGCACGAGAACTGCGCGCACCTGGCCGTGGTCGCGCCGGCGATCGCCCGCGAGGCCAACCGGTTCCTGGCCCGCCTCGGTCTCGGCCAGGCCGGCGTACTGCGGTTCGCGAACACGCACACGGTCCGTCGCCGGCTCGCCGCAGAACACGCGCCGAACCTGCTGGCCCTGCTCTCGTCCCGCCGCTCCGCCCTGGCCCGCCGCGCCCAGCTCGGGGGCTCGGTCGGGGGAGTGGTCAGCTCCCCGGCGGAGCCTGAATCAGCTGGCAAGTGATCCGCGCGGTGCAGACCCGCTTGTCCCGCTCGTCGGTGACGATCACCTCGTACGACGTCGTCGTACGGCCGAGGTAGATCGGGGTCGCGACGCCGGTCACGACTCCCTCGCGGACCGCGCGGTGATGGGTCGCGTTGATGTCGACCCCGACCGCGACCTTCCCGTACGTCGCCGCGTGCAGCGCGGAGCCGATCGAGCCGAGGCTTTCGGCCAGCACGCAGGACGCGCCGCCGTGGAGCAGCCCGTACGGCTGGGTGTTGCCCTTGACGGGCATCGTCGCGACCACCCGCTCGGGCGACGCTTCGCTGACAACGATTCCCATCAGCTGCAGGAGTGTGCCCTCCATGCCCATACCCGGGCCGAGGTTCGTTTCATCTGTCACGGAAGCAGTGTGTCAGAACTGTCCGTGGGACCCACTAGAGTCGGGTTGTGGCTCCAGAAACTCAGACTTCGACGTTGACCAAGGACACCGCGACCCCGGACACCGGGCGACCGCGGATCCTGCTGCTGGACGGACACTCGCTGGCGTACCGGGCGTTCTACGCGCTCCCGGTGGAGAACTTCTCCACCACCACCGGGCAGCACACCAACGCGGTGTACGGGTTCACCTCGATGCTGATCAACATGCTCCGCGACGAGCAGCCGACGCATATCTGCGTGGCGTTCGACGTGTCCCGCAAAACCTTCCGCTCCGAGCAGTACTCGGAGTACAAGGCGGGTCGCTCGAAGTCCCCGGACGAGTTCAAGGGGCAGGTCTCGCTGGTCAAGGAGGTGCTGGAGGCGCTCCGGATCCCGACCACCGAGATCGACGGCTGGGAGGCCGACGACATCATCGCCACGCTCGCCACGCAGGCGTCCGAGCAGGGCTTCGAGGTGCTGATCAGCAGCGGTGACCGGGACTCGTTCCAGCTGGTCAGCGACGACGTCACCGTGCTGTACCCGAAGCGCGGCGTGTCCGAGATCGCCCGGATGGACCCGGCCGCGATCGAGGAGAAGTACGGCGTCACCCCGCGGCTGTATCCGGATCTTGCCGCGCTGGTCGGGGAGCAGAGCGACAACCTGCCGGGTGTGCCCGGTGTCGGGCCGAAGACCGCGGCCAAGTGGCTGAACCAGTTCGGCTCGCTGAACGACGTGGTCGACCGGGTCAACGAGATCAAGGGCAAGGCAGGCGAGTCGCTGCGCGAGCACCTCGCGGACGTGATCCGGAACCGCCAGATCAACGAGCTGGTCCGCGACCTGACCCTGGATGTCACGGTCGACGACCTGGCCCGGACGCCGTGGGACCGCGACAAGGTGCACACGCTGTTCGACAGCCTGGAGTTCCGGGTGCTGCGCGAGCGGCTCGTCGCCGAGCACGAGGAGGTCGACGCGACCGTCGACCACGGCTTCGAGCTCGACGGCTCGCAGCTGAAGCCGGGCGAGGTCGCTGCCTGGCTCAAGGAACACGTGATGACCGGTGAGCGCGTCGGCGTCGCCGTGCAGGGCAGCTGGGGCGGCGGCACTGGCCAGATCACCGGGCTGGCGCTGGCGAACACGTCCGGCGCGGCGGCCTGGTTCGACCCGACGATGATGACGCCGGACGACGAGGCCGCGTGGCAGGCCTGGCTCGCCGACGAGAAGCAGCCCAAGGCCCTGCACGATGTGAACGGTCCGCTACTGGGCTTCATGGAGCGTGGCTGGACGCTTGGCGGCCTGAGCTCGGACACCCAGCTGAGCGCGTATCTGGTCCGCCCGGACCAGCGTGCGTACGACTTGGCCGACCTGACCGTGCGGTATCTCAAGCGCGAGCTGCGCAACGAGGAGGCCGACAACGGCCAGCTCAGCTTCGACGACGTCGAGGGCGGCCCGGCCGCGGACCACACGATGCTGCGCGCCCGCGCGATCGCCGACCTGGCCGACACGCTCGACGCCGAGCTCGAGAAGCAGGCCGGTACGCCGCTGCTCGCGGACGTCGAGCTGCCGTTGATCCAGGTCATCGCGGCGATGGAGCGCGACGGCATCGCGGTCGACCGGCCGTATCTGGAGCAGCTCGAGGAGCGGTTCGCCACCGGCGTGCGGGAGGCCGCGACGTCGGCGTACGAGGTGATCGGCAAGGAGATCAACCTCGGGTCGCCCAAGCAGCTGCAGGTGGTGCTGTTCGACGAGCTGCAGATGCCGAAGACCAAGCGGACCAAGACCGGGTACACGACCGACGCGGACTCGCTGCAGGCACTGTTCGAGAAGACCGAGCACCCGTTCCTGGCGTATCTGCTGGCCCACCGCGACGCGACCCGGCTGCGGCAGACGGTCGAGGGCCTGCTGAAGACGATCAGCCCGCGCGACGGCCGGATCCACACCACGTTCAACCAGACCATCGCGGCGACCGGGCGACTCAGCTCCACCGACCCGAACCTGCAGAACATCCCGATCCGGACCGAGGAGGGCCGCCGGATCCGGCAGGCCTTCGTCGTCGGTGAGGGCAACGAGTCGCTGATGTCGGCCGACTACAGCCAGATCGAGATGCGGATCATGGCGCACGTGTCGAAGGACCAGGGCCTGATCGACGCGTTCAACTCCGGGATGGACTTCCACTCGGTGACCGCGTCCCGGGTGTTCTCGGTCGAGCCGTCCGCGGTGACCCAGGAGCAGCGCGCGAAGATCAAGGCAATGAACTACGGCCTCGCGTACGGCCTGTCGGCGTACGGTCTGAGTCAGCAGCTGAAGATCGGCGTCGACGAGGCCAAGGGCCTGATGGACGAGTACTTCGAGGGCTTCGGCGGCGTCCGGGACTACCTGCGGTCGATCGTGATCGACGCCGGCAAGACCGGCTACACCGAGACGATCCTGGGCCGCCGGCGCTACCTGCCGGACCTGACCAGCGACAACCGGCAGCGCCGTGAGATGGCCGAGCGGATGGCGCTCAACGCGCCGATCCAGGGCTCGGCCGCCGATGTCATCAAGATGGCGATGCTCAAGGTCGACGCCTCGCTGCGCGACTCCGGCCTGAAGTCCCGGATGCTCCTCCAGGTGCACGACGAACTGGTCTTCGAGATCGCCCCCGGCGAGCGCGAGGCCATCGAGGAACTGGTCCGCCACGACATGGGCCACGCCGTCGACATGGCCGTCCCCCTGGACGTCTCAGTCGGCATTGGCCGCACCTGGCACGAGGCCGCCCACTAAGGGGTCACATACACCGGCGCTGGATCGGGGGAGAGGGCGTTCTCGATGGACGCCCGCTCCCGGTCCGTCAGGTCGGGCAGGTCGGTCAGTGGCCACCAGCGGACGTCGAGGGACTCGTCGTCGTTGACGCGGGGCTCGCCGCGCAGGGGCCGGCAGCGGAAGCACAGGTCGAGGAACTGGACCTGGTCGCCGTTCGGGTAGCTGGCCGGCGGGAGCGACTCGAAGCTGACGAGGCGGTCGATCGCCGCCTCGACGGCCGTCTCCTCGTGGATCTCGCGGACCAAGCCGACGGCGGGCTGCTCGCCCGGCTCGAGGATGCCGGACACGAGGCTCCAACGGCCGTTGTCGGCACGCCGTACCAGCAGGACCTGCTCGTGCTCGTCCAGGACCACGCCGGTGACGCCGGTCAGCCAGAGCAGGTCGTGGCCGATCTTCGCGCGCAGGTCGAGGATGAACTTCGGAGTCGGCATGCCCAGCACCCTATAGAACCCGGCGCCACGGGTTTCTTGACGCAAGAAAGTTGGAGGGCGCCGCGCAATTGGTAAGCGCTTGCCGCGCAAGATACCGACAGTGATGGACCGATCCCGGTCAGTGTCTGTCGAGGCCTTCCGTGCAACCGCTTTCTATGTCATTCTCCGGGGCAAAGATCCGAGATCCTATCGGATATCGCTCTCGGATATTTCGTCTTTTGTTCCGACCAGCCGCCAGGAGGAACCATGCCGAACGATGACGCGCGCCCTGGAGTCAGCCGTCGATCATTGATCGCGGGGGCACTCGGCCTGACCGCGGCGACGGCCGGCGGCGGGCTGCTCAGTGGGTGTAGTGGCAAGAGCAACGCCGGTGCCGCGACCGCGGGCGCCGGCGAGGCCGCCCCGAGCGTGACCCTCGGCCCGAAGCTGACCACGGTGCAGTACCCGGAGGGGTACGTCGGGCCGGTCGCCCGCACGCTGAAACCGCTCACCACCGAGAAGGTGACGTTCAAGATCGTCGTCAAGCAGGACGTGACGATCGGCGACTGGAAGACCAACGCCTTCACTAAGTGGCTCGAGCAGAAGACCGGTGTGCACATCGAGTGGAGCCAGATCGGCGGTACCGACGACGACGTGATGACGAAGGTCAACGCGATGATCGCGGCCGGCGACATCCCGGACGCCTTCCTGGGCATCGGGTTCACCCGCTCCCAGCTCTTCCTGTACGGCGCGCAGGGCCTGTTCACCGACGTCGGCCAGCACATCGACGCCTACGCGCTGAACCTGCAGCAGGCGATGAAGGACTACCCGGAAACCCGCAAGCTGATCCAGGCGCCGGACAAGAAGATCTACTCGTTCCCGGGGATCAACGACTGCTTCCACTGCCGGGCCATCGACGGCCGCGGATGGCTGAACGTCGACTGGATCAAGCAAGTCGGCCTGGCGATGCCGAAGACCACCGACGAGTTCCGCGAGGTACTGCGGGCCTTCAAGAAGGCGGACCTGGCCGGCAACGGCCGGACCATCCCGTTCGCGGGCTACAACGAGGCCCCGATCGACCCGTTCTTCATGAACGCGTTCCTCTACGACCCGGGCGAACCGTGGCTGGTGGTCAAGGACGGCAAGGTCGACGTCGCGTTCGACAAGGACGAGTGGCGCGAGGGCCTGAAGTACGTCAACGGCCTGTACAAGGAAGGCCTGATCAGCCGGGACGTGTTCACCGCCGACGGCGACCAGTTGAAGCGCTACGGCAACGCGCCGGGCAAACCGCTGATCGGCGGCGCCCGCTCCAACTACTGGGGCAACTTCCTCGACATCGACCAGAAGGACCCGAACGCCCGCTGGCGCCAGTACGAGGCCTGCCCGCCGCTGAAGGGCCCGAACGGCGTCCAGTACGCCGCCTGGGACTACCTGACCGTCGGCGTCGAGGTGGCGCACCTGGTGATCACCAAGAAGTGCGCCAAGCCGGATCTGCTGGTGCAGTGGGCCGACGCGCAGTACGAGCTGGAGGCGATCCTGCGCGGGTACGGCGGCCCGAAGTTCGCGTGGGCGAAGAAGGGCGACCTGGGGATCAACGGCAAGCAGGCGGTGTACGGGTTCGACGCGACCTGGAACTCGCAGAAGAACCTCAACTGGGGTCAGGACAACCCGATGTACCGCTCGCAGGATTTCCGGCTGGGTGAGCGGGTGCTGCCGGGTGACCTGACCTTCGAGAAGCCGCTCTACGAGCAGACCAAGGAGCGGTTCTTCCCGCTGAAGCAGCCGCAGGAGATGCAGTTCCCGCCGGTGACGCTGGACCAGGACCAGGCCGCGCAGGAGGCGGAGATCCGGACCAACCTCAAGGGTGAGGTGAACCAGTCGTTCGCGAAGTTCCTGATCGGGCAGCTCGACCCGAACGACGACGGCGCCTGGAACGACTACAAGGACCGGGTCAGCAAGATCGGCGTGAAGCCGTATCTCGAGCTGCAGCAGGCCGCCTACGAGACCTACAACGGATGAGCGCGGGGACACTGCCGCCCGATGAGACGCGGGCGGTGGGCGCGTCGATCCAGGACACCCGCGGCGACAAGATCGCGATGGCCTGTATCTATACCGCGCTCGGCCTGTTCTGTCTGGCGATCCTCTACCCGCTGGTCTACGTCCTCAGCGCGTCGGTCAGCAACACCAGGAAGGTGTCGGCCGGCGAGGTCTGGCTGTGGCCGGTCGGCTTCACGCTGGACGCGTACCGGGCCATCTTCGACTACAAGGCGATCGTCAGCAGCTTCGGCAACTCGGTGTACTACGCGCTCGTCGGGGCGATCGTGGCGACGATCCTCACCCTGCTCGCGGCGTACCCGCTGTCGCGTAAGGGGCTGCCGGGCAAGGGCATCATCATGGGCGCGTTCGTGTTCACGATGATGTTCAACGGCGGCCTGATCCCGACGTACCTGGTGGTCGACCAGCTGGGGCTGCTGAACACGCGGTGGGCGATCATCCTGCCGACGGCGATGGCGGTCTGGAACGTGATCATCACCCGGACCTACTTCATGGTGACGATCCCGGAGGAGCTGGTCGAGGCCGGGAAGGTGGACGGCTGCAGCGACTTCAGCTTCTTCTGGCGGGTCGTGCTGCCGCTGAGCAAACCGATCATCGCCGTGAACCTGCTGTTCTACGCGGTCGGGCAGTGGAACTCGTTCTTCAACGCGCTGATCTACCTGACCAACGAGCACCTGTTCCCGCTCCAGGTGGTACTGCGGCAGATCCTGATCCAGTCGAAGGTCGACCCGTCGCAGATGCAAGACACCAGCAAGCTGCTGCAGATGCAGGAGTTGCAGCAGCAACTGAAGTACTCGCTGATCGTGATCGGCATGATCCCGCCGCTGCTGGTCTATCCGTTCGTGCAGAAGCACTTCGTCAAGGGAGCCATGGTCGGCTCCCTGAAGGGATGACGGCATGACGACCTCGACAGAAACCCGTTCCAGCGTCCGCTCCGCGACCCACAAGCGGACCCGGACAGCGAAGAACGCGGTCGGCCTCGGCCTGCGGATGCGGCGCAACTGGCAGCTGTACGCGATGCTCGCGCTACCGCTGCTCTGGCTGGCGATCTTCGCCTACTGGCCGATGTACGGCGTGATCATCGCGTTCAAGGACTACAACGTGGTGCAGGGGATCTGGGGCAGCCCGTGGGCCGGCATGAAGTACTTCGACCGGTTCGTCGAGTCGTACCAGTTCTGGCGGCTGATCAAGAACACCGTGTACCTGCACGTCTACGAGCTGGTGGCGACGTTCCCGTTGCCGATCATCCTCGCGCTCTGCCTGAACACGATCCGGAAGAAGTGGTTCAGCCGTGCGTCGCAGCTGATCACCTACGCGCCGCACTTCATCTCGACCGTCGTTGTGGTGGGTCTGCTCGTGGTGCTGACCAGCCCGAACACCGGCGTGACCAACAAGCTCCTCGGCCTGTTCGGCATCGGGCCGCAGAACCTGATGGGCGACTCCGGGATGTTCCGGCACCTCTACGTCTGGTCGGGTGCCTGGCAGACGATGGGGTTCGCGGCGATCATCTACCTGGCCGCGTTGACCAGTGTGCCGCCGGAACTGCACGAGGCGGCGATCGTGGACGGCGCCTCACGGTTGCGGCGGATGTGGCACATCGATCTGCCGGCGATCGTGCCGGTGGCGGTGATCCTGCTGATCCTGGACATCGGCCGCATCCTGTCCGTCGGGTTCGAGAAGGTCCTGCTGATGCAGAACAGCCTGAACCTCGACGTGGCCGAGGTGATCGACACCTACGTCTACAAGATCGGTCTGGCGTCGTCCGTGCCGCAGTTCAGCTATGCGACCGCGATCGGTCTCTTCAGATCGGTCATTGGCCTGGTGCTGCTGGTGCTCGCGAACACCTTCGCCCGCCGGTTCGCCAAGTCCAGTCTGTGGTGAGCTAGTCGGCGGCCTGGCGGTGCAGTCCGGTTGCCAGGACGGCCGACAGCAGGAGCGCGCAGGTGCTGGTCATCGCGACCAGCACCTTCACGCCGTTCAGGCCGGTGGCCAGGTTGGTGCCGAGTACGATGCCGGCGGCCACCGCGAGGACGACGAGCCCGATCCAGATCGCCAGCGCGGCGCGTTTCTCCTGCTGCGCGATGGCGGCGTACACGACGAGCTGCAGTACGGCGTACGCCGAGCCGGCGACGGCGAACAGCCAGGTGTACGGGCCGAGCGGCGCGTACTTCTCCTTGCCGCCGATGACCTCGACGACGATGCCGGGCAGGATCAGTGTGCCGGCGACCGCGCAGACGCCCAGGCCCGCGACGGCCATGATCGCGCGGCGCAGCCGGACGGTGTCGCCGGGGGAGTTGGCCAGCGACGGGAACACGAGCACGATGACGAACTGCGGCAGGAACAGGCAGGCCTTGGCGATGATCAGACCGGCCGCGTAGTACCCGCTGTCCTTCTCGTCGAGCAGGGCGCGGGCGAAGAGCACGTCGGCGTTGGCCAGCGCGAAGAACGCGAGCAGCGTGTGCGTGCCGTGCACGGACTCCCGCAGTACGTCCTTGACCTGCTGACCGGACGATCCGCTCGATCCGCGCAGGAAGAACTGACCCAGCGCGGCCGGTACGGCGGCACCGAGCGCGAGGCCGGCCATGGCCCAGTCGAGCGACGGGTGGATGAGCAGTGCGCCGCCGCCGAGCACGAGCCGGCCGACCCCGGTGGAGAAGTAGACAGCGGCCAGCTCGGTCCAGCGTTTGCTGCCCTGCAGTACGCCGAGCTGCGACCCCATCAGTGTGAGGCCGCCCAGCGTCGGAGCGAGCAGCACGATCGCGACGATCGAGTCGATGTGGAGGAGCCACATGAACAGCGGCGTCAGGACCAGGCAGAGCGCGGTGAGCCCCAGAGCAGACCGGCGGCCTGCGCGCAGCATCGCGTCGGCCAGCGCGGCTGCGCCGCCCCCGGTGTGTGTGGCGAGCTGGCGAGCGCCTGCCGCCTGCAGCCCGAGTGAGGCGACATTGCCGATCAGCAGCAGCCCCAGGAGCGCGGTGATCGCTCCGAACTGCTCCGGCATCAGCAGGCGAGAGGCGATCAGCGTGAACCCGTAGGCGGCCACGTTCATGATCGCCATCGCGACGGCGACCACCGTGGCGCTGCGCAGGAACGCACTGCGCGGCGCGTGCGGTTGGGTGGTGCCCGACGTCATACTTGCGCTGCCTCAGATCGGTGGGGTGATATTGCCGACCTCACGGTACGGCAACGATGCCGTCCGGAAGCCGCCGGATCCGTTAATGTCCCGCCGGTGGGGAGGCTGAAAGCAGGTAGTTCGGAGCAGGTGGTCTGGCGGGCGCGGCTCGTGCTGGGCTGCCTGGCCCTGGTGGCGCTGTGCTTCCAGCAGGCTCCGGGCAAGATTCTCCCGGACAGCAGGATCGAGCTGACCGCGGCGCCTGGCCGGTTCTTGTCGCGGGCTCTGCACTTGTGGGACCCGCACACTGCCTTCGGCCAGGTGCAGAGCGACGCCTTCGGCTACCTGCTGCCGATAGGGCCGTTCCACTGGTTGCTGGACGCGCTGTCGGTTCCGGACTGGATCACCCAGCGCCTGTGGTGGTCGCTGGTCCTCTGCGTCGCCTTCCTCGGTATCTGGAAGCTCTGCAACGTCTTGGAGTACGGCGTCCCGTGGACACGCTTCGCGGTCGCACTGCTCTACGCGCTAGTGCCACGGGTGTTCGGCGAGTTCCCCATCGAGGTGTGGCCGATGGCCATGGCTCCGTGGATCATGCTGCCGCTCGTGTCGCCCCGCGTTCGCTCTGGCTGGTGGCGCGCCAGTTGGTCGGCGCTGGCGTTCGCGCTGATCGGCGGCGCGAATCCGGTCGCAGGCGCAGCGGTCCTCGTCGTACCGGCAATCTGGCTCGTGAGTCACTCGAAGCTGAAGCTCGCGCTCGGTTGGCTCGGGTTTGTCGTGGCTGCGTCGGTCTGGTGGTTGGTCCCGCTTGCGCTGCTACTCCAGTACGGCGCTGCTCCGCCGGGCCCGCGCTGGTTGCCGGTGATCGGCGCGGTCGTCGGACTGCCGCTCGCACTCGCTGCAGCTCACTACCTGCGCCGCCTGGCCAATCTGTCCGTCTCCCGTGGCGTCAACCGTCGCGTCGTACCTGCTGTGGTCGCATGTCTGGCTGTCGCTGCAGCCGCGCCCGTCGTCCTGCTACGACCGGACGGGGCATCGGCGGCGATCTCAGGGCACTGGAATGCGGCCGCAGCGTGGCTGGACGAGCAGTCCGCCCCTGGCAGCGTCCTGCTCCTGTCCAGCACGACCGAGCCGCTCGCAGCGTTGGTCAAGCGACCCATGGCCGCACTCACGGACGACGTGAAGCGCCGCGTCGACTCCGGTGTCGGCGACCAGACGCTGCGGCAGGAGCTCAACCACGACGGCGTCCGGTACGTCGTGGTGCGCAACGATCTGGAGGAAACGCTCGCGATCCACGAGAGCCTGGCCGACGCCGGCATCGGACGAGTCGCGTACTTCGGACCCGGCGGCCAGACCCGGATCGCATACCCGAGTGTCGAGATCTACGACGTCGGAGCGACCACCCCGGGGCGGCTGATCCCGCGGTCCCGGCTCGTGGCGGTCGACGGCACGGCTGACGACGTACCGACTGTGGTGACTGCGCTCGGTGGGAGTGGCGGCGCAGTACTGCGGTCAGACGCCGCGGGGAAGATCGACGGGCTGCCGCTGATCGAGACCGATGGCAGCAAGCCGGTCGATGAGCAGCCGAGCGCGGTGGCGTTGCGGACTGAGCAGATCGGGCGCTCGGGCTGTCTGCACGTCGGGGCGCGGGCGTTGTGCAACCAGGAGCTCGCTACGGCTGCTGCAGAGAACGGTCTGCGCCGGACCGTGCAGCTGCCGCAGGCTGCGTCGTACGAGCTGCGGGGTACGGCGTTGCCGAAGGACGGTGCTGCGCTCGAGCGGTTGTTGCCGGTGGCCGGGGCGATCACAGCCACCGCCTCCTCGCGGGCGGTCACGGCGCCGGAGGGCAGGCCGGGAGCGGCTGTCGACCGTGATCCCGGGACGAGTTGGCAGGCGGATCCGGATGACCCGAAGCCGAGCCTCACGCTCAAGCTGCCGGCGGCGAAGGACGTGCAGGGGCTGCGCTTCCAGTCCGACGCCTACCTGGACGGCTCACAGCCGGCCGAGGTCCTGCTGCACTTCGACGGCGGCGCACCGCTCCGGGCCGCAGCCGACGCCGAGGGATACGTCCGGTTCGCGACGCGGCACGTGCAGACGATCAAGATCGACTTCACGGCGACGAAGCCGCTGCAGGATGCCCATCGGAGTCCGGTCGGGGTCACAGAGGTCGCCGTGCTCGGCGCGGACGAGCTGCGCAAGGCAGTCGATCCGGACCGCCGAGCCCCGACGTACTGCGGGAACGGCCCGGCGGTGCGTGTTGACGGCGTACCGGCTCGGACACAGGTGACCTTGACCATGCGCGACCTGCTGCAGCGGCGGCCTGTGCCCTTCAGCCTGTGCGGCGCGTCGTCGGTGGCGCTGCAGTCTGGGCGTCACCGTGTGGAGGTGCTCGCCGGTGGGGGGCTCGTGCCGATCGAGACCACGCTGGTCAAAGCTGGATTCGGCGACGTGTCGGTGACGCCGGTAGAGGGGGTGGACGTGTGGCGTCCGAACCCGGCGGAGCTGACCGTCGAGGTGCCGGACGCGGACGACCAGTCCGTGCTGGCGGTAGCGCAGAACTACAACGAGGGCTGGGAGGCGTACGACAGCACCGGCCAGAAGCTGACGCCGATCCGGATCGGCGGCTGGCAGCAGGGATGGGTCCTGCCGGCTGGGCCTGAGCAGGTCGTCACGGCCAGCTTCATGCCGGCTCGGAGCTATCGCGCCGGGCTGCTGCTCGGACTGGTCACGCTGCTGGTGGTTCTGGTCGTTGCCGTGTTCTTCCCGAAGCGCAGGACCGGCCGCTCGATCAGGCGGTAACTCACGGCGGCCAGCACGACCGCGCCAACCAGCGTCACCAGCAGCTGTACTGCGAACGGCCCGCGCATCACGCCCAGTACGACGAACCCGTACACCACCACGCCGTACGAGAGTCGCGCACCGATCTGCGCCGGGCGACCACCCAGTACGCGCACCGTCTGAGCTGAGGGCGTCAGGATCGGGAAGAGCACGCATGCGACCACAGCCGTGTAGAGCAGGCTCTTGAGCAGCGCCTGCGCCGGTGTGGAACCGGACTGGTCGTACGGCCCGGCGAGCGGGGTCGCAGAGACCAGGAGGAGCGCTGCGGCGATTCCCCACAGTGTTCCGGGGACTCTGGTCAGCGCGTCGAGTGCAGACGGCCCGAGGCGACCTGTGGCGCGGGAAACCTGCCACAGCGCCAGACCCATGCCGACCGCGAACCAGCCGAGGTACCCGGGCAGCCAGAGACTCGCATCCGGGTGGTCGGTGGCCGTGACGGCTGCCATCCACACCGGGCTGAGCACGGTCAGTGCGACCAGGACGAGGAGCCGCCAGCGGACACTGCGCCGCGTTGGTCGCTCGTAGCCGGTCAGCAGCCTGCCCAGACCGGGCAGGAGCAGGTAGAAGGGGAGCGGCGTCAGCACCGCCCATTTGAGATAGGTGGTCGCCGGGTGGGGGACGAAGGCGATCGACAGCACGACGGTGAGCAGCAACGCCGGGAGGATCCGCAGCGCACGGCCACGCAGATAGGGCAGCGTGAGCGGCGGCTCGGTGGCTGAGAACCAGGCGACGACGTGCGGCCGGTAGAGCAGGAAGCCGGAGATCGCGCAGAAGATCGCCCAGCCGACGTCCAGCCGGGAGACGACACCCGCGAGCGGCGCATGTGTGTGCAGGCCGACCTGTGCGGTCACCACTGCGAGCGCGGCGATTGCCCGCAGCCCGTCCACTGCCGGGAATCGGGTCATGCAGTCAGCGCCTTGTGAGCGGTCCAGATAGCGGTTCCGGGGACGTACGGGCCCCGCTCCGGGCCCCAACCGCCCCAGACCAGCTCATGTCCGGCCGGCCACTCCGGTTCGAGGAGGTCGTCGACGACGAAGCCAGCACCGGTCAGCTCGCGGATCCAGTCGCCGGTGGTGCGGTGGTGCTCGGCGTACACCGGCGTACCGGAGTCGTCGACCTCGACGTACGGCGTCCGGTCGAAGTACGAGTGGGTGATACGCAGTCCGGCCGGCGAGGGGTCGTCGGGCATGGCCCAGCGGAACGGGTGGGTCACCGAGAACACGAGCAGACCGCCTGGCTTCAGGACGCGCTCCAGTTCGCGGAACGCCGTGCCGACCTCCGCGATGAACGGCAGGGCGCCGAAGGCTGAGCAGGCGATGTCGAACGTGCTGTCGGCGTACGGCAGCGCGACCGCGTCCGCGGCGACCGTGCGGACCGACGTACCGGTCTGGGCGTCGAGGTCCTTGGCGATGCGGAGCTGCTCGAGGGAGATGTCGAAGGCAACGACATCGGCGCCCTGGCCGACCAGCCACCGCGAGCACTGGGCGGCGCCGCAGCCGACCTCGAGGATCCGCTTGCCTCGGACCGGTCCCAGCAGCTGCGCTGCCTCCTCGTCGACACCCTCCGGGGACCAGATGAACCGGTCCGAGCCGAGGAAGTCGCCGTGCTCCTTCAGGTACTCGTCAGCTGCGGAGTCCCAGTAGGTACGACTGGCCCGCGAGGTCTCCACCTCGGTCAGTTCCACCCGTACCGGCCTGTTCACCTCGCACACTCTAGTGTCGAAACCATGAGCGACTTCGCCGCTAGCGCCGTTCCGTTGCAAGGCGGTTACCAGGGCCAGACCTACGCGGTCAGCGCGGGCGGGGAGGACGCCGTACTGAAGCTCTATCTGAAGGACCCCGGGCGGGCGGCTGTGGACGCTGCACTGCTCCAGCTGGTGCGCGGGCTGCTCCCTGTGCCGCGAGTGCTCGACGTGAAGCGCGAGGGTGCGCCGGACGACCCGCCGTACCTGCTGACCGAACGGCTGCCGGGCGTGAACTTGGAGGTCTATCTGGCGACGGCCGGGGAGTCCGAGCGGCGGCGGGTCGGGGAGCAGTTGGGGGAGCTGCTGGTGCGGTTGAGCGGGATGCCATTCCGCTCGTTCGGGCTGTTCCGCGACGGGGACCTCGGGATCGAGCCGCTGCGCGGAGACCTGGAGCAGTACGTCGACAGCCTGGACCTCGGGATGACGCCGGCGCAGCGGGAGGGCCTGGAGAGCGTGTTCACGTACGCCGAGAACCTGCTGGCCGAGGGCGTCGAGCGGTTCTGCCTCGTGCACAGCGACTTCAACCCCAAGAACCTGCTGATCGACCCGGAGACGGTCCGCATCACCGGGCTGATCGACTGGGAGTTCGCCCACAGCGGGTCGCCGTACGCCGATCTGGGCAACCTGCTCCGCTTCAGCACCGACCAGGTGCTGGCGGGAGCCGTTCTCGGCGTACTGCGAGGGAGCGGGCTGCTGCGGGCCACCGGGCTGGGGGAGCGGCTGGTCGATCTGGGCCGGGCGGCCGATCTGTGGGCGCTGCTGGACCTCGCCACGCGGGCAGGCGCCCACGAGGTCGCCACCGCGGCGCACCGGCTGGTCTTCCGAATGGCGGACACGGGAGACCTCTCCGCAGGCCGTCCCGACCTGGACGTCGTACTCTGAAGTCAATGGCACGTCGAGAGTCCTCGGCGGGCGCTCGGTAGGCACCGGGTGCCCCAGGTTGTGCTGCCTTCGTGAAGACCGGTATTCTGTCAGATGCGCTATGGGCCCGCGCGACCTCGGACCGAGCAGGCTCGTGACTCGCAGCAGTCGGTGGTGAATCTGTCGTCTTCAGGCAATCCCGCGGTTTGGTGCGATCCAAAGGTTCATGACGCAACCGCACGACACCACCAGTCCACGGAGCAACCCACCACATGACGGCCAGCATCGAGGCTCCCCTCGACCCCGCAGTGCGCAACACCCCGCAGGTAGCGGTCAATGACATCGGGTCGGAGGAAGACTTCCTCGCGGCGATCGATCAGACCATCAAGTACTTCAACGACGGCGACATCGTCGAGGGCACCATCGTCAAGGTCGACCGGGACGAGGTCCTGCTCGACATCGGTTACAAGACCGAAGGCGTGATCCCCTCCCGCGAGCTGTCGATCAAGCACGACGTCGACCCGAACGAGGTCGTCAACGTCGGCGATCACGTCGAGGCCCTGGTTCTCCAGAAGGAGGACAAGGAAGGCCGTCTGATCCTCTCGAAGAAGCGCGCCCAGTACGAGAAGGCCTGGGGCACGATCGAGAAGATCAAGGAAGAGGACGGCGTCGTCACCGGCACCGTCATCGAGGTCGTCAAGGGTGGTCTCATCCTGGACATCGGCCTGCGTGGCTTCCTGCCGGCCTCGCTCGTCGAGATGCGCCGGGTCCGCGACCTCCAGCCGTACGTCGGCCAGGAGATCGAGGCCAAGATCATCGAGCTGGACAAGAACCGCAACAACGTGGTCCTGTCCCGCCGGGCGTGGCTGGAGCAGACGCAGTCCGAGGTGCGGATGAACTTCCTCACCCAGCTGCAGAAGGGCCAGATCCGCAAGGGTGTCGTCTCCTCGATCGTCAACTTCGGTGCGTTCGTGGACCTCGGCGGCGTCGACGGTCTGGTGCACGTCTCGGAGCTGTCCTGGAAGCACATCGACCACCCGACCGAGGTCGTCGAGGTCGGCCAGGAGGTCACGGTCGAGGTGCTGGACGTCGACATGGACCGCGAGCGTGTCTCGCTGTCGCTGAAGGCGACCCAGGAAGACCCGTGGCAGCAGTTCGCCCGGACCCACCAGATGGGCCAGATCGTGCCCGGCAAGGTCACCAAGCTGGTTCCGTTCGGTGCGTTCGTCCGCGTGGAGGAGGGCATCGAGGGTCTGGTGCACATCTCCGAGCTGGCCGAGCGTCACGTCGAGATCCCGGAGCAGGTCGTCCAGGTCAACGACGACACGATGGTCAAGATCATCGACATCGATCTCGAGCGTCGCCGGATCTCGCTGTCGCTGAAGCAGGCCAACGAGGGGCTGGACCCGGTCTCGGACGACTTCGACCCGACGCTGTACGGCATGACGGCGACGTACGACGACCAGGGCAACTACATCTACCCGGAGGGCTTCGACCCGGAGACGGGCGAGTGGCTCGAGGGCTTCGACGCGCAGCGCGAGGAGTGGGAGCGGCAGTACGCCGAGGCCCACACGCGCTGGGAGGCCCACAAGAAGCAGATCGAGGACGCCAAGACGGCGGACGTCGAAGCCGGCGAGGCCTCGACGTACTCCTCGGCCGCTGCCCCGAAGGACGACGCTCCCGTCGAGGGCGCGCTCGCTTCCGACGAGGCCCTGCAGGCCCTCCGCGAGAAGCTCACCGGCCAGGGCTGACCCCCTGCCCGGAGAGTTCCTCCGGTCGCACTAAAGAGAACCCCCGCACCATCAGGTGCGGGGGTTCTCGCATTCCCAAACACCAACAAAACTGCGGGAAACAACAGAGGAAAGACCAAGAAAGAAGCGAGATTTAGAGTGGTGGCTGGCTTCGGTGGCGTACCGGAGGTTGCCTGCGCGGAGTCGGCGCGGCCCGGAGTTCCTTCTGGAGAGCGGCCAGGAACCGCCGGCCCGGCCCGACGGCTGGAGCTCGTGCCGTGGGTGTGGTCCGGACGTGAGTCACTCATCAACCGCACGCAGGCCCGTGGCCGCAGGCGCGTGACACGTGGCGTTGGTGCCAGTGGCGTGGGTAGCTGAGTGGTGGCGGTCCGCCTCCGCGCCGCGGGCAGTCGTGGTTGGGGAGGATCTTGTGCCCGAATCGGTGCAGGATCCTCCCCAAGTCCGGTCAGCCAGGGCGGTAGTTCCGCGCCGCGGTCGGCTGACCGTCACCCAGACCTTCTGAACAGCCCTCACACAGGGACGAGATTTGGAGTGGTGGCTGCCTTCGGCGCACGCCCGTCGGCCTGCGTGGTCCACAACCTCGCCGAGTCGTGGCGAATGGTTCCGACCCCGAATGTCGAGTCGTGGATCCCGGCAGATTTTCTGAACCACTTTCCACGACTCGGCGGACGAGCAGGGTTGACGGCGCCGACAGCTGCTTTCCGGAGAGAAGTTTGCGCTCACTGGGAGCGGTGTTCCGGAAGGCTGGGCCCGGGGCGGTCGGCTCGGGCCTACGTCAGCGCGAGTACGACGTGCCGGTGCCGGCCTCGCCTTGATCGAAGCGGGTCTGACCGGACTAGGGCGTGGAGGTGAACCTCCGGCTGGCCGCCGGAGGTGGCCATGACTCTAAGTTCCTCTTTCTCCGTCCTTCTTTAGATCTTCTTTTCTTGTTCTTTTGATTTCAGTCGTAGGGGCGGCGGATTCGGGGTTTGCCTAGGTCGGTGCCCCATTGGCCTCGGCCTTCGCCTTTGAGGCGCATTTTTAGTTCCATGACGTGGGCGCGGGCGCCGCTGGCGGAGAAGAAGCCGATGCGGTAGGGCTCGTTCGGCGCGCCGGCTTCCCAGGCGGGGACTTGCTGTTCGCCGTACCGGACGAGGCGGACGGGTGGGTCCTCGCCGGCCTGGATGCGGGCCGCGTCCTGCGCGCAGGCGGGCACCTTCCGCGTCGGGCCGCTGCGGGGCGTCCACACCACGTCGCGCGCGGCCGGACCGTGCTGTGGGTTGAAGAAGCACGGCGTACGGCGTTCCGGCAGCGGATCGCCCGCGACCCGCGCGCGGACGCACGCCAGCGCGTACCGTCCACCGGTCAGCGTGTCGACGATCGCGCTGATCGCCTCGAACGAGCTAAGCCGGTCCACCAGCCGTTCGGCGGTCTCGTACGCGTCGAGGGCGGTCTGGTAGTCGTGCCGGGTCTCCGCGTCGAGCGCACTGCCCTCCAGCAGCTCACCGAGCCGAGCCAGCTCCTCCCCGAACTGGACGACGTCCTCCTCGGCCATCCGGCGGACGTGCTTCAGTTCCTGCGCATCCTGTCTCCGCCGCCACCACCCCATAAGCCATGCTAGGCCCGCCGATAGGGTGCTGGGGTGCTGAGAGTGGGACTGACTGGCGGGATCGGCGCCGGGAAGAGTGCGGTGTCGTCGCGGCTGGCTGAGCGGGGCGCGGTGGTGATCGACTCCGACGTACTGGCTCGCGAGGTGGTCGCGCGCGGGACCGACGGGCTGGACGAGGTGGTCGCGGCGTTCGGTTCCGGCGTACTGACCGCCGACGGGGACCTGGATCGGCCGGCGCTGGGCAAGATCGTGTTCGGCGACGAGACCGCCCGGCGCAAGCTCGAGGCGATCGTCCATCCACGGGTCCGTGCGCGCGCCGCCGAGATCGAGCACCGGGCGCCGGACGACGCGATCGTGGTGCACGACATCCCGCTCCTGGTCGAGACCGGGCAGGCCGGCAAGTTCGACGTCGTGCTCGTGGTCGACGTACCGGTCGAGGTGCAGGTCGAGCGGCTGACAGCGCAGCGCGGAATGTCTGACGCGGAAGCGAAACAGCGGATCGCCAGCCAGGCGTCCCGGGAGGACCGGCTCGCGGCCGCGGACGTCGTGGTGGGCAACTCCGGCAGTCTGGCCGACCTGGACCGCCGCCTCGACGAGGTATGGGAAGAACTCACAGGGCACGGTCCGGACACGAAAAGGTGACCCCTGCGCGGTAAATGATGAATCCGGGACCGGCTGTACGAGAATCTGTCCCGGTCCGGCCCGGGGTGACTCCTGCAGGCCGGCCACCGACGGCGCGCCCCGCGCCGGAACGGACGTCCGAAGTAGGGAGGATGGCGTGGTGTGTCCGCGCTGCAGCTCTGACGTCCCCGAGGTCTCGCATTTCTGCCACCACTGTGGCAACGACATGCGTACCGGGGATGCCGAGCGCAAGAAGGCGTACGCCGCCAAGCCGGATGAGCCGGTGGCGTCGTTCAAACTGGTCTCGACGATCATGCCCCAGGGGTCCGGCCAGCAGCCGTACACCTACAAGGTCGCGCTGGGCATCGCCCTGCTGCTGACCGTGGTGACGGCGGCGCTCGGCGCGCTGCCGGTGGCGATCATGATCGCGGCCTTCGCCATCCCGATCGTCTACATCATCTACTTGTACGACGTGAACCTCTGGGAGGACGAGCCGATCCCGGTGGTCGCCGCGGCCTTCGTGCTGACCGGCGTACTCGCGGCCGTTTTCACCTGGCTGTGGAAGGACAAGCTGGCGCTCTCGCTGGACACCATCGGCGGCAACAGCGCCGGTCCGTCCGGGCGGGACCTGCTGATCCTGCTCCTGCTGGTGCCGGTGGTTTCGGAGCTGATCCGGCAGATCGGTCCGCTCTACCTGGCCTCCCGGCCGCGGTACGACGACCTCATGGACGGCTTCACCTTCGGCGTGGTGGCCGGTGTCGGCTACGCCTGCTTCGAGACGCTGGTGCTGCACTGGGGCTGGATCAGCGGCGGCTTCGCCGGTCCGGGTAGCAGTGCCGGCACGTGGATCTCGATCGTGGTGCTGCACGGCTTCATCAAGCCGCTGGTGTACGGCTCCGCGACCGGTCTGGCCGGTGCGGAGTTCTCGGGCCTCGGCGAGGGGTACGACGGGTTCACGCCGCGCTGGGTGGCCGGTCTGCTCCAGGCGATGGCGGTGAACGCGCTCTTCCAGGGCGGTGTGTACCTGCTCGGCTTCGTCGGCGGGCACGGCTCGACGATCGGCTCGATCCTCGGTGTGGTCTGGGGCCTGGTGCTGCTCGGCGCGCTGATCATCCGGGTGCGGACCGTGCTCCACAAGGGTCTACTGGAGGCTGCACTCGAGTCGGCCGCGCGGGGTGGCTCCAACCACGCGTCGGGCGACCTGGCGTTCTGCTCGCGCTGTGAGATGCCGCTGCTCCCGCACTCCGACTTCTGCTCCGCCTGCGGCAACTCGGTGCGATCCGTGCCGAAGTCCGCCCGCGGGGTATCCGCACCGACCGCCGCGACGACTGGGGAGACGCAGGCATGAGCAACCAGCAGCCGCCGTACGGCGGTGGCCAGGGCGGACAGCAGCCGTACGGAGGCCAGCCGGGTCCGCCAGGTCAGCAGGGCCAGCCGGGCCAGCAGCCTGGGTATGGCCAGCAGCCCGGGTACGGGCAGCCGCAGCAGGGGCAGCCTGGCTACGGCCAACCGCCGCAGGGCCAGCCCGGTTATGGGCGCCCACAGCAGGCCCCGCCCGGCTATGGCCAGCCAGGTCCGCCGCCGTACCCCCAGCAGGGCCAGCCTCAGCACGCGCAGCCCCAGCAGGGTCAGCCGCAGCAGGGTCAGCAGACCTTCCCGGGTCAGCAGCAGTACCAGCAACAGCAGCAGTACCCCGGTCAGCAGCAGTACCAGCAGGGGTACCCGGGACAGCAGCAGCAGTACGGTGGCCAGCAGCAGTGGGGTCAGTACAACCAGCAGCCGCGGCGCAAAGGCGGTGGCAGCAAGACCCTGCTGATCGCCGGCGGTGCTTTCGCCGTGGTCGCGATCATCGGCGTCGTACTGGCGCTCGTCTTCAACGGCGACGACAAGAAGGCCGACCCGAGCCCGACGCCCACGACGAAGCCGACCACCGGCCAGAGCACGGAGCCGACCGGCGTCGACGAGGGCATCGAGGTATCCCAAGGCGTTTACGTGAAGCCGCAGCCGGGCTACATCCGCAAGAGCCTGGACGGGTTCGACGGCGTGTACCTGCTGAAGCAGGGTGAGGCGTACTTCATGGTCGACGCCTGGAAGGCCGCGGCCGACGAGAACACCGACACCGTGCTGCCGAAGCTGCTGAACGCCGAGACCAAAGACCTGTCCTCGGTGAAGACCGGCCAGCCGAAGGTGACCAAGCCGGGGCCGGACGACAAGACTCCGGTCAAGGTTGTCACCACGCAGAACTTCAGCGCGATCTCCAGCAGCCAGAACGGCAGCCTCCCGGTGGTCGGCTTCGTCGGCGTGATCGAGCGCAACGACGGCGTGATCACGATCGTGCGGGTCTACGGGCGCAAGGACAAGGTAGCGACGATCCAGACGGACTCGGACGCGATGCTGCTGTCGGTGGTCAAGAGTCAGTGAGCGGAAAACGCGACAAGGGTTCCAGCAGCAACCCCTGGGTGCCGCAGCCCGGGCCGGAGGCTGACGACGCCGCGCCGGAGGAGCAGCTTCCGCCGTCGCCGTGGAACCTCGAGGTGCCGCCACCGCCGTCGCCCTGGGGCGACGGCGGTGCACCCGGTCCTGGGCCCGGGCCGGCGACGGAGACGTCGTCGGCCTGGGGTGAGAACGTCGGGCCGCCGTCGCTGCGGCGCCCGCCGCCGGAGAAGAAGCGCGGGTTCCCGCCGCTGCTGATCCCGATCGGCGCCGGCCTGATCGTGGTCGCGCTGGTGGCCGTCGCGCTGGTCCTGCTGTCGGGCGGCGGTGACGACGACAAGGCCGATCCGACGCCGAGTACGCCGGTCGGTACGCCGACCGCGCCGAAGTCGTCGTACCAGCCGCCGCCGAACGCGATCCCGGTCGGGTTCGGCGTCTCGATCGTCCCGGCGCCGGGGTGGACGCTGTTCACCAAGGAGACGCGGGGCAAGCAGGTCGCGACGTACCCGCCGAACGACACCGTCCACGCGCGGGCGTTCCTGTGGGTGCGGCAGAAGCAGAACGTCACCGCGCAGGCGTACCTGCTGGGGATCGTCGAGGGCGAGACCGAGGAAGAGGTCGCGCAGCTCGGCAACGTACGGAACCTGCCGTGCCCGAAGGACGTCTTGGTGGAGTGCGTCGCGATCGACTACACCTCCACAGCCAAGGAGAACAACGTCGACGTGAAGGTCCAGGGCTCGGTCGAGGTGTACCGGCGCAAGGACAACGTGGTCACCGCACTCGACTTCCGGACCCGCGTCGACTTCGCCCAGAAGGCCGAGGCGGACGCCGCGATCATGAAGAAGTCCGTGATCGACAGCCTGTGACGAACCACCGGAACTACCGCGAGGAAACACTATGAGTCAGCAGTACGGTCCGCCCCCGGGTCCGCCGCCCGCACCTGCTCCCGCGCCGGGTGGCTGGGGTACTGCGCCGCAGGGTGGCCCGGGTACGGCGCCTGGTGGCTGGGGACCGGCTGGGGCCGGCGGTGCTGGTGGCGCTGGTGGTCCGGGTGCTGGTGGTTGGGGACCGGGGCCGCAGCGGCCGCATCAGCCGCCGAAGTCGAACAAGACGGCCTGGATCATCATGGCCGGTGCGATCGTGGCGGTGCTGCTCGTCGCGACCGGTGTGGTGCTGCTCGTGAACGGCAGCGGCAAGGACAAGCCGGCCAGTCAGCAGACGCCGGACCCGGTCGGCACGCTGTACACACCGTCCCCGACTCCGACGCCGAACGACTCCAAGGGCCCGAACGACGCCGGTGTCGAGGTCGGCTGGGGTATCTGGTTCACCCCGTCCAAGGGCTGGCTGAAGTCCCCGGACAAGACGTACGCCGGGCAGAACTGGATCCTGCAGCAGTTCAACGCCCGCGGCCTGATCGACGGGTACTACTGGGTCCGCCAGACCGAGCTGTATGACGCCAAGACCTTCGCCGAGCACCTCGTCGACATCGAGTCGGCCAGCTACCAGGGGGTGAAGATCGGCAAGACCGTGGCCTGCCGGGCCGCGAACCCGAACATCACGTCCTGCTACGCGGTGCAGTACAACGGCACCTACGTGACCAAGACCGGCGCGAAGATCGCGATGCGGGGCTTCGTGACCGCCTACCAGGACAAGTTCAAGCGGGTCACGGCCACCGACGCGGCCCTCGAGGCCCGCGTCTACGGCCGCCGGGTGAACGAGCTCATCTACATGAACAACAGCGTCGTCAAGAGCTTCTGACCTGCGGTTCCAAGAAACTGTCGGGGCCGGGCCGCCCTCTCCGAACCACCCGCCGAGCGGAGCGAGGCGGGTGTGTTTTGTGGTTCTGACCTGGGGTTTTTAGAAACTGTCGGCGGGGGGCCGTACGGTGGAGGGCATGAGACAGGTCTCGGATCTTCAGCGTATGGTCGCCCCGCTGAAGGTGGTGTCGGATTTCGATCCGGCGGGTGACCAGCCCACTGCGATCGCGGACCTGGAGCGGCGGATCAACGCCGGCGAGCAGGACGTCGTACTGCTGGGCGCCACCGGTACCGGTAAGACCGCGACGATCGCCTGGCTGGCCGAGAAGGTCCAGCGCCCGATGCTGATCCTCCAGCCGAACAAGACGCTCGCCGCCCAGTTCGCGAACGAGTTGCGCCAGTTCTTCCCCGCCAACGCCGTCGAGTACTTCGTGTCGTACTACGACTACTACCAGCCCGAGGCGTACGTACCGCAGACGGACACCTACATCGAGAAGGACTCCTCGATCAACGAGGAGGTCGAGCGGCTGCGCCACTCCGCGACGTGGTCGCTGCTGACCCGCCGCGACGTGGTCGTGGTCGCGACCGTGTCCTGCATCTACGGCCTGGGTTCCGCCGACGAGTACCTGAACCGCATGATCCACGTGAAGGTCGGCGCCGAGATGGACCGCGACGGCCTGCTCCGCAAGCTCGTCGGCGTGCAGTATGCGCGTAACGACCTGGCCGGCACCCGCGGCACGTTCCGGGTCCGCGGCGACACGCTCGAGGTGTTCCCGGTCTACCAGGAGCTCGCCGTCCGGGTGGAGTTCTTCGGCGACGAGATCGAGCGCGTGATGACGCTGCACCCGCTGACCGGCGAGGTGATCAGCGAGGAGGACGAGGTCTACATCGGCGCCGCCACGCACTACGTGACCGCGCCGGAGCGGATGGAGCGCGCGATCACCTCGATCGAGGCCGAGCTGGAGGAGCGGCTGGCCGAGCTCGAGCGCAACGGGCAGCTGCTCGAGGCCCAGCGGCTGCGGATGCGGACGACGTACGACATCGAGATGATGCGCCAGATCGGCACCTGCTCGGGGATCGAGAACTACTCGCGCCACACCGACGGCCGCGAGCCGGGGTCGGCGCCGCACTGCCTGCTGGACTACTTCCCCGAGGACTTCCTGCTGGTGATCGACGAGTCGCACGTGACCGTCCCGCAGATCGGCGGGATGTATGAGGGCGACATGTCCCGCAAGCGGACCCTGGTCGAGCACGGCTTCCGGCTGCCGTCCGCGATGGACAACCGGCCGCTGCGCTGGGAGGAGTTCCTCGAGCGGATCGGTCAGACCGTCTACCTGTCCGCGACCCCGGGGCAGTACGAGCAGGACAAATCCGACGGGTTCGTCGAGCAGATCATCCGGCCGACCGGTCTGGTCGACCCCGAGGTGATCGTGAAGCCGACCAAGGGCCAGATCGACGACCTGATCCACGAGATCCGGCTCCGCGTCGAGCGGAACGAGCGCGTCCTGGTCACCACGCTGACCAAGAAGATGTCCGAGGACCTCACCGACTACCTGCTCGAGATGGGCATCCGGACGAGGTATCTGCACAGCGAGGTCGACACGCTCCGCCGGGTCGAGCTGCTCCGCGAGCTGCGGATGGGGGAGTACGACGTACTCGTCGGCATCAACCTGCTGCGTGAGGGCCTCGACCTGCCGGAGGTGTCGCTGGTCGCGATCCTCGACGCGGACAAGGAAGGCTTCCTCCGGTCCGGCCGCTCGCTGATCCAGACCATCGGCCGTGCGGCGCGTAACGTGTCCGGCCAGGTGTTCATGTACGCCGACAAGATCACCCCGTCGATGGAGCAGGCGATCGACGAGACCAACCGCCGGCGTGCGAAGCAGAACGCGTACAACGAGGCGAACGGCGTCGACCCGCAGCCGCTGCGGAAGAAGATCGCCGACATCACCGACATGCTGGCCCGCGAGGACGCCGACACCGCCGAACTGCTCGGCTCCGGCCGTACGCAGTCCCGCGGCAAGGCGCCGGTCCCGGGCGGCGGCAAGGCGAAGGCCGGCGAGAAGGCGAAGGAGCTGGCCGGCGGCCTCCCGTCGTCCGACCTGGCCGACCTGATCCAGCAACTCACCGACCAGATGCACAACGCCGCCGCCGAGCTCCAGTTCGAGGTCGCGGCCCGCTACCGCGACGAGATCTCCGAACTGAAGAAGGAGCTCCGCCAGATGACCAACGCCGGCGCCAAATAGCCCCAAACCGTCGTACGCCGGGCCTCTCAGCTCCGGCGTACGACGGTGCGGCGCGGCGTCTCGTCCACGGTCAAGCTGAAGATGTCCGGCCGCGCATAGTGCCCGACCGAGTCGAAGTCGAAGTACCCGCGATCCAGCTCGTCCAGGTCGAGCTCCGCGACCAGGACACCTTCCTCGGCGCGGAGCGGACCGGCGAGGATCTCGCCCAGCGGCGAGATGATCGTGCTGCCGCCGTTGATGAGCACGGTGTCGCCGTCGGTCAGGTACTGGTTGGCGCTGACGACGAAGCAGCGGCCCTCGAGGGCGATGTGCCGCATGGTCGCCTGCCATTGGTCGCGGTCGTCGACCGTGGGGGCGCACCAGATCTGCACGCCCTTCGCGTACATGGACTGCCGGAAGAGCGGCATGTAGTTCTCCCAGCAGATCGCCGCGCCGAGGACACCGAGGTCTGTCTCGACGGCAGGCATCGTCGAGCCGTCTCCCTGCCCCCACAGGTACCGCTCCGCTGCGGTCGGCATCAGCTTGCGGTGATGCGCCACCAATCCGTCACGCGGATCGACGAACACCGCCGTGCAGTAGAGCGTCCCGCCGTCGCGCTCGATCACACCAACCACCAGGTGCACCTCGAGCTCCGCCGCCAGCTCGGCGAGCCGGGTGGTCTCGGGTCCGTCGAGTCGTACGGCGGCCTCGCGGTACCGCCGGAACAGGTCACGTCCCTCCGGCGAACGCGACCCCACGGTGATCCCGAAGTCGAACCCCTTCGGATATCCGCCGAGGAAGGCTTCTGGCAAGACGATCAACCGGGCACCGGCCGCGGCCGCCTCCCGGATGTACTGCTCGGCCTTGACGAGCGTCGCGGGTGTGTCGAAAAGCGTCGACCCCGCCTGGACCGCGGCGACCACAACAGAAGTCATGTCGAGCAGCGTACGGCGGCGGTACTGTGCGGGTCTGGGAGATCAGCGGGTGAGCAGGGGAGGACGCGTGCTCGATCATGTGTCGGTGCAGTGTGACGATCTCGGGGCTGCGCGAGAGTTCTACGAGACTGTGCTGGCGCCGCTCGGGATCACGGTGAGTATGGACTTCGGGGACGTGCTCGGGATGTCCGGCCCTGACGGCGTACCGAAGTTCTGGCTCGGGAAGCAGACCACGGGCGGGGCGCAGCGGGAGATTCATCTCGCGTTCACAGCGGCGAACCGGGCGGTCGTCGACAGCGTGCATCGGGCCGTCCAGAAGCTGGGCGCCGAGGTGCTGCACGAGCCGAAGGAATGGCCGGAGTACCACCCCGGGTACTACGCGGTGTTCATGCGCGACCCCGACGGCAACAACGTCGAGGTCGTCTCTCACAGCTGACGGAGGCCTGCGGTGACGCGGATGAGCGGGGACGAGTTCGTCGACACCTACCCGGACGACGTCAGCAAGATGGCGTACATCGGCCGCTCCGGCTGGAACACGGTGCGGCTCGGGGGAGCGGTGCCCGACGACGAGATCCGCGAGCTGATCGACACGTCGTACGAGACGATCGTCGCGAAGCTGCCGCGGAGCAAGCGCCCGGGCTGATCACGCACTGCAACTATTCCTCGAACTGACTGTGATCATTTCGACAGGCAGACACGGCGTTCGGGATTTGGCGACTGGGACGTTCACCCGTCACAATGATGGTGGAGAAGGGGAGTATTCCTTCGCGGCGGCATCGTCATCACGGTCAAGGGCTTTTGCCCCGCGCCCGGTGCCCCCGGCTGGGCTCACTGGCTGAGCGCAGCGGAAGAGACCTTCGGAGTCGATTTTTCATCTGAGCTCCGGAGGATTCTGTGCACGTAGCTGACTACGTTTGGTACATCACCGTCGGCGTGCTGCTCGCGCTGCTGACGTTCGACGTTTTCGTCATCGGCCGTCGCCCGCACGAGCCGAGCACCCGCGAGTCGGCGACCGCGATCGCGTTCTACGTCGGCCTCGCGGTGGTCTTCGGCCTCGGCGTCTGGTTCTTCTCGGGCGGGCAGTACGCCGGGGAGTTCTTCGCCGGCTGGCTGACCGAGTACAGCCTGAGCGTCGACAACCTGTTCATCTTCCTGATCATCATGAGCAGGTTCGCGGTGCCCAGGAAGTACCAGCAGACCGCGCTGCTGGTCGGCATCATCCTGGCGCTGGTGTTCCGCGGCATCTTCATCGCGGTCGGCGCGGCCGCGATCAACCAGTTCTCGTGGGTCTTCTACATCTTCGGCGCGTTCCTGGTCTACACCGCGATCCACCTGGCCAAGCAGGGGGAGAACGACGATGACGACTTCAAGGAGAACGCTGTCATCCGGTTCGCGAAGAAGCGGCTGAACGCGACCGACGAGTACAACGGTGTGAAGCTCACGCTGAAGAAGAACGGCAAGCGGCTCGTCACGCCGATGGCGATCGTGATCATTGCCCTCGGCACCACCGACCTGCTGTTCGCGCTGGACTCGATCCCGGCGATCTACGGGCTGACGCAGGAGCCGTTCCTGGTGTTCACGGCGAACGTCTTCGCGCTGATGGGGCTGCGGCAGCTGTACTTCCTGCTCGGCGATCTGCTGAAGCGGCTGGTGTATCTGTCGCTGGGGTTGTCGGTGGTGCTCGCGTTCATTGGTGTGAAGCTGGTCCTGCATGCGATGCACGTGAACGAGCTGCCGTTCATCAACGGCGGGCACCACATCGAGTGGGCGCCGGAGATCCCGATCTGGTTCTCGCTCGGCTTCATCATCGTGACGCTGGGCATCACCACCGTCCTGAGCCTCCGCAAGTCCCGCACGATCAAGGCGGAGGAGCCTGCGGTCGAGGAGCCCGTGGAGCAGCCGGAGCTGCACCACAAAGAGTCCTGAAACAAGCACCCGCCCCTCGCTCCGCTCGGGGCGGGGTGGATGGAGAGCGCCGCCCGCGGTGGAGCGGGCGGCGCGGTGGTGCGGGCGGCCAGGTGGTGCGGGTGGTGCGGCGACCGGGGTGGTGCGGTGGTGCAGCTCCGCGGTGGCGCGGGGAGTGCGCTTCCGGCAGGTGTTGGGGGGTGGTTAGAAGCGGGCGGCTGTTACAAGAGTCGCTCGGCGGTCGTCGGTTAGGGGGCCGTTTTCCAGGCGTTTGCCGGTTTCGGAGGCGTGGAGCATGCCGGCGGGGGAGACGAAGCCGACGTGGTGGATCTGTTTGCCGGGGCGGCCGAAGAAGTACAGGTCGCCGGGCTGGGCTTCGTCGCTGGGGATGTTGGGCAGAGTGTCGGCCTGGTCGTGGGCGTCGCGAGGGGTCCGCATGCCGAGGACCCGGCTGACGGTATGGACCAGGCCGGAGCAGTCGAGCCCGTGCGCCGACGTACCGCCCCACAGGTACTCGAGGCCGAGGAACAGCTCTCCCAGCCGCAGCCGGTCCTCAGGTCCCGACGGCTCCAGCACCGACCGCAGTGCATCGTCGGCGATCCAGCCGGACCCTTCATCGGGCGTTGCAACCCGGGTGTACCCGTCGGCGCGCTCCACCGACGACAGTACGGTCGCGAACGACAGCTCCGCCAGCGGGCGACCACCAGGCTCGGCCAGCAGCGATGCGGTCGGTACGTCGATCGCCACCGGGTCGGTCGCGCTCTGCGGCAGTTCACCCAGGTGACTCGACGGGATCCAGCCCGGGTACCCCAGCTCGTCCTGGGACGACGGCTGCCACGGCGCGAGGATCTCCGACCAGCCGTCGCGTTCCGTGCGCACCAGCACGGGCTCGGCGAACAGCAGCTGGGTCAGGGTCCGGCCGTGCAACCCCAGCCGGGTCTCGGTGTCCATCGACTTGGCCCAGCCGGCCACATCGGGTTGGGCGGCGATCGCCGGCGCGTCGATGTCACGCGGCGCGTCCGGCGCGGTCCAGACCGTGCTGATCGGGACCTTGGTAGCGGCTAACTTCATGTGGTCAAGCCTGTCACGCCGAGTCCGGGAGCAGAAGGCAGGTGGATCAGTGAGCCGTCGTACCGGATTCCGCCGGTCACCGGCGGCTCGCGCAGCCACCAGGCGGCGTCGAGGTCGTTGACGGTCGTCGTCGGGTACGCCGACACCAGTGCGGCCGCCGCGCCGACACCGACGTGGCTCTCCATCATGCAGCCGACGATCGCGCCCAGCCCGTGCTCACGGGCCAGTTCGAGCAGCGTCCGCGCCGGTGCCAGCCCGCCGCACTTGGCCAGCTTCACGTTCACCAGGTCGGCCGCTCCTTGCCGGATCACGGCGACCAGATCGCGTACGCCGTACACGGACTCGTCGGCGAGGATCGGCGTACTGACCCGGTCGGTCACCCACGCCATCCCGTCGAGATCGGCCGCGGCGACCGGCTGCTCGACCAGCTCGATCGCGCAGCCCGCGTCCTCCAACGCCCGGATCACCGTGACCGCGTCGCGGCGGGTCCAGCCCTGGTTGGCGTCCAGCCGCAGCCGCGGCTCCGGCCCGATCGCCTCGCGGACCCGGCGGACCCGCTCGACGTCGCCGGCGGCGTCCGTCCCGACCTTGATCTTGAGTACGTCGAAGCCGTCCGCGATCCGGCCACGCCCGGCCTCCGCCAGCGCCGACGCATCACCGACCGACAACGTCACATCGGTCCGTACGACGTCGGCCGTCGACCCGAGGAACCCGTGCAGCGTCTGCCCGCGCCGCCGCGCCGCCAGGTCGTGCAGCGCGACATCGATCGCGTCCTTCGCGCCGAAGTTGCCGGCGGCCGCACCCTGCACCCGCCGCAGCGCTTCGGTGAGATCATCCGGACCGAGCCCGTCCAGTGCGGTCGTGATCGGGCCTTCGATACACGCCTGCGAACCGGCGAGCGAGTCCCCGGTCACCTTCCACACCTGCGGCGCCTCGCCCCAGCCGCTCAGCTCGCCGTCGCTCACCTCGACCAGCAGCGACTCGACGTGCGTCGCCGTACGCAACGCGGTGATGAACGGGGTGTGGAGCGGCGCCGACACCCGATGGGTCGTGATCTTCACCGCACGGCCTCCAGGTCGTGACGGTGGTTCCACGCTTCCAGCGCGATCGAGGCGATCAACTTCTGCGCGTCGGCATCCGGCAGGTCGGACGTAGTGCACACGACCAGCACGAACGGATCCGCGTCGTCCGGCCGGACGATCCCGCCGTCGTGCCGGATTCGGGTGTCCCAGCCGTTCTTGTGCTCGACCCGCGTCCCCGCCGGCAGCAGCGCCGGGATCTCGCCGTTCCACTGGTTGCCGGCCAGCAGGTCGCGCAGGTAGTCGCCGGAGGCACCCTTCTGGTTGCCGACCGCAACAAGCACCCCGGCGAGCCCGGCCGGGCTCATCAGGTTGCTGATGCCGGCGCGTTGGGCCGGTCCGTCGTCGATACCGCGCTGGATCTTGGACGTAGGGGAGGGCGAGCTGGACAGCGTTGCTTCGCTCAGTACGGCGTGGGCCGCGGGGATCCCGACCTGCTCGAGGACGAGGTCGGTCGCGAGGTTGCTGGAGCGGGTGATCATCTCGGTCGCGAGCCAGCCGAGCGGCACCTGCTTGCCCATCTCGGACCAGGTCGCGGGCGCCTCGTCCTCATCCGCGTCGACCGCGAACCGGCCGCTGCCCGCGGACGCGAAGTCGTTGTGCACGGTCACCGGCTGGTCGAGCGCCAGCTCTCCTGCCTCGACCTTGCGCATCATCGCCATCGCTACCGGCAACTTCATCGTGCTGGCCGAGTAATGCGCCCGCTCCGCATCGTGTTCGAACACCGGTACGCCGTCGAACCGGCCGAGCCACACCCCGAACTCCCCGCTCCCGCCAACCCCCTGGAGCAGCTCCGCAATTCCCATGCCGTCACCCAATCACAAGCCAGGACCTGGCAGACTGCTGAGGTGCGCTCCACGACGACCCACCCGGCTGCGTCGAGGGGGTTGGGGATTCTTCTCGGGTTCGCGGCGGATCGTGCGTTCGGCGACCCACGCCGCTTTCACCCGGTCGCGGGCTTCGGCCGGACCGCCAGCCGACTCGAGCGACGGCTGTACTCCGACTCCCGCGTGGCCGGAGCCGTCCACGCCGCGATCCTCGTCGGTGCCACCACGGTCCTGGGCTTCGCAGTCGAGCGGCTGACCAGCAAGCACCCGATCCTCCACACTGCCGCCACCGCCGCGGCGACCTGGACCGTGCTCGGCGCCCGCAGCCTCGAACGCGAAGCCGAGACGATGGCCGAGCTCCTCGAGGACAAGGACATCCCGGCCGCCCGCGACCGGCTGAGCCACCTGTGTGCCCGCGACGCCACCGACCTGGAGGCGGACGAGTTGGCCCGCGCAACGGTGGAGTCGATCGCCGAGAACACCTCGGACGCCTGCGTCGCGCCGCTGATCTGGGGCGGAGTCCTCGGCATCCCAGGCCTCCTCGGCTACCGGGCAGCGAACACCCTGGACGCGATGGTCGGCTACCGGTCACCGAAGTACGAGAACTTCGGATGGGCGTCGGCGCGGCTGGACGACGTAGTGAACCTGGTGCCGGCGCGGGTCTGCGCGGTGCTCACCGGGATCGCGGCCGGGCGGCCACGCGCGGCGACAGCTGTCTGGAAGCGCGACGCAGCCAAGCATCCGAGTCCGAATGCCGGCCCCGTCGAGGCGTCGTTCGCCGGTGCGCTCGGCCTCACGCTCGGTGGGACGAACGACTACGGCAGCTACCAGGAAGACCGTGGCACGCTGGGCGACGGGCCCGCGCCGGCGGTCGCCGACGTTCGGAGGACGGCCGCGCTGGCCCGCCGGGTCGGGGTGGCTGCGGTAGCCCTCGCCGCCATCACCGCGGTCACCGGCATGCGGAAGGGAAAGCGATGGGTCTGAGTCACAGGCCGATGCGGATCGTGTTGATGCGGCACGGGGAGTCCGAGGCGAATCTGGACAAGACCGTTTACGAGCGGATCCCGGATCACGCCGTACCGCTGACGCCGCACGGGCACGAGCAGGCGGCGAAGACGGGCAAGGAGCTGCGGGAGCTGTTCGAGAACGAGCCGGTCCGCGTGTATGTCTCGCCGTACCTGCGGGCCAGGCAGACCCTCGACTCGCTCGGGCTGGACGACCTGATCGAGATGCCGCGCGAGGAGCCGAGGCTGCGTGAGCAGGACTGGGCCAATCTGCAGGACACCGCGGACATCGAGCGGCAGGAGAAGCTGCGGGACTCGTTCGGGCACTTCTTCTACCGGTTCACGCAGGGTGAGTCGGGTGCGGACGTCTACGACCGGGTGTCGACGTTCCTGGAGACGATGCACCGCGACTTCGAGAACCCGGACGCGCCGCGGAACGTGCTGCTGGTCTCGCACGGGTTGACGATGCGGTTGTTCTGCACACGCTGGTTCCACTGGTCGGTGCGGTTCTTCGAGTCGCTGCGTAATCCGGGCAACGCGGAAACACGCGTCCTGCTGCGGCAACCCGATTTCCGGTACAAGCTGGACCGGCCGTTCGAGCAGTGGACGCCTTACGAACCGACGGAACGGGAGCGATCGGCATGGTTGTAGCGCAGACGCGGGACACGGTCCTCGAACTGCTGGCGAGCCTCACGCCCGCCCAGCTCGAGAAGATCCGGGCCCCGTTCGACATTCCGGACTTTCAGAAGTGGACGTATCTGCCGGGCCATGTGCCGGGGCTCGCGTTGACCGAGATGACGCCGGCCCAGCAGAAGCTCGTCGAGCGACTGGTGGCGACCGGGTGCAGCGACCGCGGTACGGCGGATGTCTGGGCCGTCCTCGACGCCGAGGTCTTCGTCCGCGGGCTGCCTGACCTGCCGCCGTCGGGGGAGTGGGAGGGGTCGATCGTCGGCGACCGCTATTTCCTCCGGGTCCTCGGAGATCCGAACGGGACGGACCCGTGGGCCTGGCGGCTGAACGGGCACCACCTCGCGCTGCACGTGACGCTGGTGGACGGCGCGATCGCCTTCACCCCGCAGTTCCTCGGCTCGAACCCGGCCGAGATCCGCACCGGTCCGCAGGCAGGCCGGCGGTTCCTGGCCGCCGAGCAGGACCTGGGCTTCCAGCTGCTGCACGCCCTCGAGCCTGGACAGCTCGAGGTCGCCGTGGTCTCCGACGCGGCGCCGGACGACATGCTGACCCGCGACGACCCGATCGCCGACGCGTCGCTGCTGCACCGCGGCCTCGGGTACGGCGACATGAACGAGGACCAGCGTCAGCTCCTCAGCCTGCTCATCGGTCAGTACGTCGGTCGCGCGGCCGGACCGATCGGGCTGCAGACCTGGCAGGACATCACCGAGCGCGGCATCGAGCGCCTGACCTTCGCCTGGGCCGGCGAGACCGAGCCCGGTGTCGGCCACCGGCACTACTACTCGATCGCCGGCCCCAGCTTCCTCGCCGAGTACGACAACACCCAGGACGACGCCAACCACATCCACTCGGTCTGGCGAGACTTCCGCAACGACTGGGGCACGGACCTCCTGGCGGCCCACTACGGCATGCACCGCTAGAGTCAGCCACGTCATCGACGGCATCAGCAGGAACCCGGTGTGAATCCGGGGCGGTCCCGCCACTGTGACCCGTAAGGGGAGTCAGGAACTGCCGCCGTCGTACCTCCGTTCGGGGCGTGGATACCCCGGGGAAGGAACGCCCTCGTGCTCCTGTTGCTCTCCACCGCCGACACCGACCTGCTCGCGGCCGCCGAGGCGGACGCCGGCTGGAAGGTCGCCAACCCTGCCCGCCTCGAGCTCGCCGAGCTCGGACCGCTGCTGGCTGCCGCCGAGATCGTCGTCGTCCGCCTCCTCGGCGGTCGCCGGGCGTGGGAGGAGGGTCTCGACGCGGTCCTCGCCTCCGGTAAGCCGACCGTCGTGGTCAGTGGTGAGGCCGCGCCCGACGCCGAGCTGATGTCGCTGTCGACCGTGCCTGCCGGTGCGGTCACCGAGGCGCTCGCGTACCTGCGCGAGGGCGGCGCGGACAACCTCCGCAACCTCGCCGGCTTCCTGCGGGACACGCTGCTGCTGACCGGTGACGAGTTCGACCCGCCGCGAGCGCTCCCGGCGTACGGACTGCGGGGGACATACGTCGAGGACGAGCGGCCCGTGGTCGGGATCGTCTACTACCGCGCGCACGAGATCTCCGGCAACACCGCCTTCGTCGACGCGCTCTCAGAAGCGGTGGTCGCGGCCGGCGCGCAACCGCTGCCGGTGTACTGCGGCACGCTGCGCGGGCTCGATCCGGCGGAGAACGTCGGGCTGTTCGACCTGCTGCGGAAGTGCGACGTACTGGTGACGACGCTGCTCGCGGCGGGTGGGGCGGTGGCCGCGAACGCCAGTGCCGGCGGTGCCGACGACGCGTGGGACGCCGGTGCGCTGGCCTCGCTCGACATCCCGCTGATCCAGGGGCTCGCGCTGACGTCGACCCGCGAGCAGTGGGTCGAGAGCGACGCGGCGATCAGTCCGCTCGACGCGGCGACGCAGGTGGCGATCCCGGAGTTCGACGGGCGGCTGATCACGATCCCGTTCTCGTTCAAGTCGTACGACGCCGACGGGCTGGCCCGCTACGCGCCGGATGCCGAGCGGTGCGCGCGGCTGGCCGGGATCGCGGTGGCGCACGCCCGGCTGCGGCACGTGCCGGCGGCGGAGAAGCGGATCGCGCTGGTGCTGTCGTCGTACCCGACGAAGCACGCGCGGATCGGGAACGCGGTCGGGCTGGACACGCCCGCGTCGGCCGTTGTCCTGCTCGGCCAGCTGGAGGCGGCCGGGTACGACCTCGGCGGGCTCGACCTCAACGAGTTGCAGGGCGCGGACGGGGCCGACGGGCTGATCCATCGCTTGATCGCGGCCGGTGGGCACGACGTCGACTGGCTGACCGACGAGCAGCTCGCGAACGCCGTCGCCAAGGTCCCGCTGTCCACCTACGCCACCTGGTTCGGTCGCACTCCCGAGTCGTTGCAGGCGGCAATGATCGAGGCGTGGGGCGAGGCGCCCGGCGAGTTGTACGTCGACACCTCGGGCGACGAGCCGGCGATCGCGCTGGCCGCCCTGCAGTTCGGCAATGTCGTGCTGATGATCCAGCCGCCCCGGGGCTTCGGCGAGAACCCGGTCGCGATCTACCACGACCCCGACATGGCGCCGTCGCACCACTACCTGGCGGCGTACCGCTGGCTGGAGGCGTCGCGCGACGAGGGCGGTTTCGGCGCGCAGGCCGTCGTCCACCTGGGCAAGCACGGGACGCTGGAATGGCTGCCAGGCAAGGGGATCGGGATGGCGGCCGACTGCGCGCCGGACGCGGTGCTCGGGAACCTGCCGATGGTGTACCCGTTCATTGTCAACGACCCGGGCGAGGGCACGCAGGCCAAGCGGCGGGCGCACGCGACGGTCGTCGACCACCTGGTGCCGCCGATGGCGCGGGCCGAGACATACGGCGACATGGCGAAGCTCGAGTACCTGCTGGACGAGTACGCGACGGTGTCCGCGCTCGATCCGGAGAAGGTGCCGACGCTGCGCGCGCAGATCTGGACGTTGATCCAGGCGGCGCAGCTGCACCACGATCTGCACACGTCGGAGAAGCCCGAGGACGAGGACTTCGACGAGTTCGTGCTGCACCTCGACGGGTACCTGTGCGAGATCAAGGACGTGCAGATCCGGGACGGGCTGCACATCCTCGGCGGAGCGCCGGCGGGTGAGGCGCGGGTCAATCTCGTGCTCGCGGTACTGCGGGCGCGGCAGCTGTGGGGTGGTTCGTACTCGATCCCGGGGCTGCGGACCGCGCTGGGGAACACGTTCGGTGTGGATGAGGCCGAGCTCCTCTCCAACCCTCGAGTGCCCGTGGACCTCGCAGATCTCGCGACGCTGGCCGACCTGCCGGCGGTGAGCGGCGCCGACGGTGTCGACCTGCTCGAGGCGGTCGCGCGGAAGCTGGTCGTCGGGATGGAGACGATGAGCTGGGACGCGACGAAGGTCCCGGTCGTCGTTGCCGAGGTGCTGGGCCGCGACTCCGCGGAGGTCGTGCAGTCGCTGACCTTCGCGGCCGAGGAGGTCGTACCGCGGCTGGCCCGTACCGGCGATGAGCTCGTGAACGTACTGCGGGCGCTCGACGGGCGGTTCGTGGAGGCCGGGCCGTCGGGGTCGCCGACGCGTGGGCTGGTGAACGTTCTGCCGACGGGACGCAACTTCTACGCGGTCGACCCGAAGGCGATCCCGAGCCGGAACGCCTGGGACGTCGGCGTCGCGCTCGCGGACTCGCTGCTGGCCAGGCACCAGGCCGAGACAGGGGAGTACCCGCGCTCGGTCGGCTTGACGATCTGGGGTACGTCGGCGATGCGCACCCAGGGCGACGACCTGGCCGAGGTGTTGTGGCTGCTCGGCTGCCGGCCGGTGTGGGACGAGGCGTCGCGGCGGGTCACGAGCTTCGAGGTGGTCGGGCTGGAGGAGCTCGGCCGGCCGCGGATCGATGTCACGATCCGGATCTCCGGCTTCTTCCGGGACGCGTTCCCGCACGTGGTCGCGCTGCTCGACGAGGCCGTGCGTACCGTCGCCGCCCTGGACGAGGATGCCGCGAGCAACTACCTGCGCGCACACGTCTCCGAAGACGTAGCTTCAGGCAATGATCTGCGCTCGGCCACCGCCCGGGTGTTCGGGTCCAAGCCGGGTTCGTACGGCGCCGGCCTGCTGCCGCTGGTCGACGCGCGGAACTGGCGCACCGACGCCGAGCTGGCCGAGGTGTACGCCGTCTGGGGCGGGTACGCGTACGGCAAGGACCTCGACGGCGCGGAGGCCCGCGGCTCGATGGAACGCGCGTACGCCCGGATCCAGGTCGCGGCGAAGAACGCCGACACCCGTGAGCACGACATCATGGACTCCGACGACTACTTCCAGTACCACGGCGGTATGATCGCGATGGTCCGCCACCTCACCGGCTCCAACCCGAAGGCGTACGTCGGCGACTCCGCCGTACCCGCGCAGGTCAAGACGCGGACGCTGGAGGAGGAGGCCAAGCGGGTCTTCCGGGCCCGGGTGGTGAACCCGCGGTGGATGTCCGCGATGCGGCGGCACGGGTACAAGGGCGCGTTCGAGATGGCGGCGACCGTCGACTACCTGTTCGGGTACGACGCGACCGCGGGCGTGGTCGACGACTGGATGTACGAGACGCTGACCACGGAGTACGTCAAGGATCCGGAGATGGCGGAGTTCTTCCGCAAGTCCAACCCGTGGGCGCGGCACGGCATCGCGGAACGCCTGCTGGAGGCGGCCCAGCGCGGGCTGTGGGCCGAGCCGTCGGCGGAGGCGCTGGAGACGCTGCGGAGCGCAGTACTTGAGACGGAGGGTGACATCGAGGACCGCGGCTGATTGGGTAGAACACATGCCGAGGATCCTGATCACGAACGATGACGGTTACCGCGCACCGGGGATCCGGGCGCTCGCGCCGGCGATCGCCGAGCTCGGGTACGACGTACTCGTGGTCGCGCCGCTGCTCGACGAGAGCGGTGTCGGCTCCGCGCGGGCGGGGATGATCGGGCGGCCGATCCGGACCGAGTCGGACGTGGAGAACGGCGTCACGTTCACCGGGATCGAGGGGACGCCGGCGCTCGCGGTGACGCTGGCGAACGTCGGGGCCTTCGGGCCGGCGCCGGATCTGGTGCTGTCCGGGATCAATCGCGGGCACAACATCGGCGTACCGATCTTCCACTCCGGGACGGTGGCGGCGGCCCTGACCGCGGCCGGACAGGGGACGTCGGCGGTTGCCGTCAGCATCGACTCCGAGGACCCGGTTCACTGGCCGACCGCGGCGACGATCGCCGGCGAGGCCCTCGGCTGGATCGCCGGCGAGCCCGCCGGCACGGTGCTGACGATCAACGTCCCCGACCGCCCGCTCGACCGGCTCTCCGGCGTACGGCACGCGTCGCTGGCCCCGATCAAGCGTTCCCGGATCGTCGGCACGACCGCCCCGACCGGCGAGCCGATGATCGAACTCGAATCCCCACGCGCCAACCCGGTCCCCGACTCCGACGAAGCCCTCCTCGCGGCCGGCTTCGTCACCGTCACCCCGATCGTCGGCATCCGCGAAGTAAAGGACGACACCGCCGCCACCGCCCTGGCCAAACGCCTACGGTGAAGCTCTTCGTCGCCTCGTACGGCGATGTCGACGCGCCGCCGCTGCTGTTCATCCACGGCCACGGCGGCGGCTACCACTTCCAACGCTGCCAGGCCGAACTCCTTGCCGACGGTCTGCGGCTGATCGCGCCGGACCAGCGCGGCGTACTCCGGTCGGGGCCGTTGCCGCCCGGCGAGCCGGTCAACCTCGACGTACTGCTGGCAGATTTCGAGCAACTGCGGGTGGACCTCGGAATCGAGCGGTGGGCGATCCTGGGGCACTCGGCGGGTGGCAACTACGCCGTCGAGTACGCGATCCGGCACCCGGCCGCGGTGAGCGCAGTGATCTTCGACTGTCCGTGCTGGGACTTCGACGCGAACGACCGGCACCGGCTGCCGATCTTTGCCCGCCTCTATGACGAGCTCGGTGATGCCGAACGGGCGGCGAAGTGCCGGGCTCTCGCCGCGGTGCCGCGCCGGTTGACGGCGGACGACAAGACCTACGAGCTGGCGTTCGGTCTCGGTGACCGATTCCAGGATCTGTCGTTCCATGACCCGTCCCGCCGGCCGGAGTTCGTCCGCCTTGGCGAAGAGGCCGGTTTCAGCGACGAGATGTGGGCCTACGGCAACAGTCACCTGACGACCCCGCCCGAGCTCTACGCCTCCAAACTCGCCCGTCTGTCCGAACTGACCCAGCCGTCGCTGCTCATCGAAGGCGTCGACGACCTCGCCACCGACCCCGTCTCGGTGCAGGCCTACCGCGATAACGCTCCCAACGGCCGCGTCGTCACCTTCGACCGCTCCGGCCACTTCACGCACTTCGAAGAGCCCGAGCGGTACGCCGCCCTGGTCCGCTCCTTCGTCCTCGGGGAGTCCAAGCGTTTGAAGGGTTCTGGCGGATAACTTCGGGCGGTTTTCGCGCATCTCAGTTGGTGTCTAAGGGGGCCACCATGGAAGCTGCCAGCTCGATCCCGAGGTCGATTCGCACTGTGCTCGCGGCGGTTGCCGTTGCTGCGGTTGTGGGGGGAGCGGTCAGTGTCCCGGCGGTTGCCCAGCGCAGCAACCCGATCCAGTTGGTGTCGGTCACGCCGGCCGGAAGCGGCGGGGACGGATCGTCGTACGCGGGCACGGAGAAGGGGCTGGGGGTCTCGGCTCACGGGCGGTACGTCGCGTTCTCGTCGTACGCGGATGACCTTGTGCCGGGTGACACGAACGGTCAACGGGACGTATTCGTCCGGGACACGATGACTGGACGTACGACGTCGGTGTCGGTCGGGACCGGGGGCGTACCGGGGAACGGGGAGAGCCGGGAGCCGTCGATCTCGGCGGACGGGCGGTATGTCGCGTTCAACTCGGCCGCGTCGAACCTGGTCGTGGGAGACACGAACAACAGCCAGGACATCTTCGTCCGCGATCTCAGGACCGGGCGTACGACACTGGTTTCGGTCGGCCGGACCGGGCCGGCGGACAGCGACTCGTGGGAGCCGGAGATCTCCGCCGACGGACGGCATGTGGCGTTCACGTCGAACGCGACGGACCTCGTCGTTGGCGACACCAACGCCACCGGAGATGTCTTCGTGCGCGACCTCGCCACCCGCCGGACCGAACGCGTCTCCGTGACGTCCGACGGGCAGCAGCTCGACGTGTACTCGAGTTCGCCGGCGATCTCCGGCGACGGACGCCGGGTGGCGTTCGTGACACCGGACCAGTTGGAGCCGACGCCGCCGCACACGGACACCGTGCTCTACGTCCGCGACCGCACCAAGAAGACGACGCGTGCGGTCTCGCTGGGTGTGCCGTCCGACCCGCGCGCCTTCAGCGTGGAAACCGTCTATCCCACCTTCTCCAGCGACGGCCGGTACCTGTCGTTCACCTTGATCAGCTGGCTCGGGATCGGCTTCGACTCCATCCCGAACGTCTGGCTGCGCGACCTGCGAACCAGCAAGCTGGAACTGATCACCGCCGACGTCCACGGCCAGCCGTCGACTGCTGTCGCCCCGGTCTTCCGCAGCGGCATCTCAGCCAACGGCAGGTACGTCGCCTTCGGGACCCCCGCACCGCTGACCGCCTCGGACACCGGGACCCTCAGCGACGTCTTCCGCCGCGACCGTAAGACCGGCGCACTGGTCTGGATCACCAAGGCCCAGGACCAGACCGACCCCTTCGGCGGCCGGTGGGGCAGCGTAGGCCCGGCCATCTCCGCCGACGGCCAACACGTCGCCTTCGATTCTGACGACAAGCAGCTGGCTCCAGGCGGCGGCACCTCCGGCCTCGACACCTACCTCTGGAGCGCTGCGCGTCCCCGGTAGCCAGCGTGGTCCCGCCGGCGGCGTGTGAGCCTGGTCGCTGGCGGGACTGGCCGGGTGTGCCATGATCGGCGCGACGAGTGTGGAGGAACACCGGTGACCGGCTTCGGCCGGGAGTCCGGGGCGGTCCCGCCACTGTGACCGGGTGAAGGTGCCCGGAAGCCAGGACATCCGCGGTCGTCCGCCGGGTCGCGATGTGGGCCGGCGTACCAGGCGTGGCGGGCGTGGACACCCGCTCGACGAAGGGACCCACCGCCGATGCGGCCAGCTTCTACCGGTTTTCCGTTCACCGCAGTCGTCGGGATGGAGGATCTCCAGCTCGCGCTGATCCTGGCCGCGATCTCGCCGGCGATCGGCGGGGTGCTGATCCGCGGCGAGAAGGGTACGGCGAAGTCGACCGCGGTCCGGGCGCTGACCGAGATCCTGCCGCCGGTGGACGTCGTACCCGGGTGCCGGTTCTCGTGTGACCCCGATCGGCCGGATGCGGACTGTCCTGACGGGCCGCATGCGGGTGAGGGGACGGTCCGGCCGGCGCGGTTGGTGGAGTTGCCGGTCGGGGCGACCGAGGATCGTGTGCTCGGGTCGCTGCACCTGGAGAAGGCGCTCGCGGAGGGCGTCACGGCGTACGAGCCCGGTCTGCTGGCTGCAGCGCATCGGGGGTTGCTGTACGTCGACGAGGTCAACCTCCTGCACGATCACCTCGTCGACGTGCTGCTTGATGCGGCCGCGATGGGGCGTGCGACGGTCGAGCGTGACGGGGTGTCGGTGACGCACCCGGCCCGGTTCGTGCTCGTCGGGACGATGAACCCGGAAGAGGGTGAACTGCGACCGCAGTTGCTGGACCGGTTCGGTCTGACCGTGGATGTGGTTGCCAGCCGCGATCCGGCGGTGCGGGTCGAGGTGATGCGGGCGCGACTGGGCTACGAGGCTGATCCGGCTGCCTTCATCGCGCGGTACGACGGGCGTCAGCGCGAGCTTGCCGAGCGGATCGTGAAGGCGCGCGACCTGCTCACCGAGGTGATCCTGACCGACGCGGCGCTCCGGCAGATTGCGGAGATCTGCGCGTCGTTCGACGTCGACGGGATGCGCGCCGACCTGGTCACCGCGCGTACGGCGGTCGCCCACGCGGCCTGGTCCGGGCGCACCGTGGTCGAGGTGGAGGACGTCCGCGCGGCCGCCAAACTCGCGCTCCCGCACCGCCGCCGCCGCAACCCGTTCGACGCCCCCGGCCTGGACGAGGACAAGCTGGAAGAGGCCATCAACAACAGCACCCCGACCGACCCGGACGACGACCCGGACGGTCCGGGCGGGCCAGGCGGGTCGGGCGGACCAGATGGGTCGGACGCAGCCGAGGGCGGGGACACCGCGGGTAACGCGCGTGGCGGGGACGCGGACGACGCCGCCGCAGGCGGCCAGTCTCCCGGCGAGCCGCGCGGCTCCGACGGGGCGGCGCCGGTTGGTGAGGTTGTTGGGAGTTCGGCGCCTTACAAGGCTCGGTTGTTGAGTGTGCAGGCGGCGGGGGTCGGGGTTGCGGGGCGGCGGTCTCGCGCTATCACTGAGGTTGGGCGAGTCGTGGGGGAGCGGGCTCGGGTCGGGCGGGAGTCGGGGCGGCCTCATCTGCTCGCGACGCTTCGGTCGGCGGCGCCGCATCAGCAGGTTCGTGGGCGGAGTGGGTCGGGGCTCGCCGTACGGGCCTCCGACGTGCGCCTCGCCGTACGCGAAGGGCGCGAAGGGAACATCGTGCTGTTCTGCGTCGACGCCTCCGGATCGATGGGGACGAAGAAGCGGATGGGCGAGGTGAAGACCGCGATCGTCTCGCTGCTGCTCGACGCGTACCAGCGGCGCGACACCGTCGGCCTGGTCACGTTCGCCGGTGCCGCCGCGACGGTCGCGCTCCCGCCGACGGGCAGCGTCGAGACCGCCGTACGACGCCTTGAGTCCCTCCCGACCGGTGGACGCACCCCACTAGCCGAGGGACTTCTCCAAGCGGCCGAGGTACTGCGCATCGCGGCGATCCGGGACCCGCGCCGCCGTCCGCTCCTCGTGCTCGTGACGGACGGCCGCGCCACCCACGGCGACAACGCGTTCGCCCGCGCGCGCCGGTCCGCGGGTTGGTTGGCCGAGCGCGGGATCGCGACCGTCGTCGTGGACTGCGAGCCGCACCGCGGTGTCCGGCTCGGTCTGGCGGCGGAGCTCGCGGCCGATCTCGGCGCGGAGTACCTCGACCTCGGAGACGTTGCTGCGGGCAACCTTGTCCGGACGGTGACCGAGCGGAAGGTGGCCTGAGATGCCGAAGGGGCAGCCGGTGGCCGTACCGGAGGACGGCCTGACTACCCGCCAGCGCCGCAACCGGCCGCTGCTGATGGTCCACACCGGCGAGATGAAGGGGAAGTCGACCGCCGCGTTCGGGATGGCGTTGCGGGCGTGGAACCAGGGGTGGAACATCGGCGTGTTCCAGTTCGTCAAGAGCGCCAAGTGGAAGGTCGGCGAGGAGGGCGCGTTCAAGGCGCTCGGTCAGTTGCATGAGGCAACTGGTCAGGGCGGGCCAGTCGAGTGGCACAAGATGGGCGAGGGCTGGAGCTGGTCGCGCAAGGCCGGCACCGAGGAGGATCACGCCGCCGACGCCCTCGAAGGCTGGCGCGAGATCCAGCGCCGACTGGCCGCCGAGACGCATGAGCTGTATGTCCTGGACGAGTTCACGTACCCGATGAAGTGGGGTTGGGTCGACGTGGACGAGGTCGTCGACACGCTCGTCAACCGGCCCGGTCATCAGTACGTCGTGATCACCGGCCGCGACGCGCATCCGAAACTCCTCGAGGCCGCGGATCTCGCCGCCGAGATGACCAAGCTCAAGCACCCGATGGACGCCGGCCAGAAGGGCCAGAAGGGCATCGAGTGGTGATCCCGCGGATCGTGATCGCCGCGCCGTCCTCCGGGGCCGGCAAGACCACCGTCGCCGTCGGGCTGATGGCGGCCTTGCGGCGGGCCGGGCATGTCGTTGCCGGGTTCAAGGTCGGACCGGACTACATCGACCCCGGGTTCCACGCGGTCGCGACCGGGCGGCCGGGGCGCAATCTCGACCCGATGCTGTCGGGGGAGGAGCGGGTCGAGCCGCTGTTCGCGCACGGGGCCGAGGGCGCTGACATCGCCGTGGTCGAGGGCGTGATGGGCCTGTACGACGGTGCGCTGGGCACGGAAGGTTTCTCGTCGACGGCGCATGTCGCGAAGTTGCTCAAGGCACCGGTGGTGCTCGTGGTGGACGCGTCCGCGGCGGGCCGGAGCGTCGGCGCCGTCGTCCAGGGTTTCGTTGCCTTCGACACCGAAGTACGGATCGTCGGGGTGATCCTCAACAAGGTCGGCTCCGACCGGCACGAGACCGAAGTACGTGCGGGCATCGCGCCGACCGGCGTACCTGTCCTCGGCGTACTCCGCCGCGACTCCCGCCTGACCGTGCCCAGCCGGCACCTGGGCCTCGTCCCTGCCGCGGAACAACGCGAACAGGCCGAACAGGCAGTAGAAGCAGCCGCGGAGCTGGTTCACCAAGGCGTAGACCTGGAAGCCTTCGTCACCGCAGCCCGAGCCGCCGTGTCCCACCCGGCGACGCCCTGGGACCCGACCAGCGCGCTCACCAGCGTCGAGGCGCCGAGCGCCGGGCCGACCGGCCCGGGAGCCGGAGAGTCCGTTCAGGCGCGGCGACCGGTGGTTGCGGTTGCGGGTGGGCCTGTCTTCTCCTTCCGTTACACGGAGACCACGGAGCTCCTCGCGGCCGCGGGCGCGGACGTCGTGACCTTCGACCCGCTCACCGACACGTTGCCGGAGGCAACTGCTGCGCTGTACCTCGGCGGAGGCTTCCCGGAGCTCCATGCCGAAGCGCTCTCCGCCAACACCAAACTCCGCGAACAGGTCGCCGCCGAGGTGGCCGCCGGCCTGCCCGTGATCGCCGAGTGCGCCGGCCTCCTGTACCTCTGCCGCGAGCTCGACGGCCACCCGATGACCGGCGTACTCCCGGCCACCGGCCGCATGACCAGCCGCCTCACCCTCGGGTACCGAACCGCGATCGCCGCAACCACGACCGACTTCTTCCACGAAGGGCGACGGGTCCGCGGCCACGAGTTCCACCGGACCGCGATCGACCTCGACGCCGACGTACCCCCGGCCTGGCACCTCCCGACCGGCACAGAAGGCATCACGCGTCCGCAGGTCCACGCGTCGTACCTGCACCTGCACTGGACCGCAACCCCCGACGTCGCAGCCCGTCTCGTGAAAGCCGCACGTAAACGATGAATCTCGTCCTAGGAATCGGTCTGCGAGCGAACACGCCGTACGCCGAACTCCGCGCCCTGGTGGACAGCGCCCTGGAGGAAGCCGGGGCCGGCACAGTCCAGCTGATCGTCACTGTCACCGACAAAGAAGCCGACCTGCGCCGTCTCGCCGACGACCTGAACGCGGAGCTCCGAGCGATCCCGCCCAGCGAGTTGGCCGAACACCCAGCGCCCAACCCCAGCCCGCAGGTCGAACACCTGGCAGGTACGCCGAGCGTCGCCGAAGCCGCGGTCCTGGCCGTCGGCGCCGAACTTCTCGTCCCCAAACGCCGATCCGCCAACGCGACCGCAGCCGTCGGCCGTCTCCCCGCGCCCGGCTACGAACCGGCGGACCGCGACGTCGTCCACCGCGTGATCGCCGAGCGCCGCGACGTACGCCGAGGTTTCCTGAACGTCCCGATCGGCAACGACCTCCTCACCAGGGTCCTCGAAGCTGCACACCGAGCGCCGAGTGTCGGACTGAGCCAGCCGTGGGACTTCCTGGTGATCCGCGACCTCGCGACCCGCCGGAAGGTGCACGACCTAGCCACCGCACAGCGTGACGCGTTCGCCGCCTCCCTCCCGGACGACCGGCGGGCGAAGTTCGACGGGCTGAAGATCGAGGCGATTCTCGACACCCCGGTGAACATCGCGGTGACCTGCGACCCCGGCCGCGGCGGAAGGCACGTGCTCGGCCGGCACGCCGATCCGCGGACCACCTGGTTCTCCGCCGCGATCGCGATCCAGAACCTCTGGCTGGCCGCCCGCGCCGAAGGACTCGGCGTCGGGTGGGTCTCGTTCTTCGAACCGGCCGAGGTCGCCGACGTACTCGACCTGCCCGCACACATCGAGCTCGTCGGCTACCTCTGTGTCGGGTACGTCGACGAGTTCGCGGCCGCACCGGAACTGGTCCGCTCGGGATGGGCGAAGCGCCGGCCACTGGAGTGGGCGATCCACCACGAGGAATGGGGCCGCCGCGACGCGTCGATCGTCGACGACGCGATCCACGCCGGCCAGAACGCAGTACCGGCTGCCGGGCAGCGCGTACGGGTGATCGTGGGCGGTGACGTAACTGATCTGCGGCAGGCGGATGTACTCGTCGTAGACCTCGGCGAGCACAAGCCGAGTGCCGACTTCGGAGTGTTGTGGAGGCCCGCGCGGACGCCGGCGGAGGCCGTCGAGTTCGGCGTCGAGATCGCCCGCGACCTGGCGCTGCAGGGTGTCGGCCAACTCGTCGTACAGGTCGACGAACCCTCGGAGCGGACCGAGGCGCTGGCTCGCGGGCTGAAGGTCGGTGCATCGGCCTGCGGTCTGACACACTCCTCCGCATGACAGCTGAACCGCCCATGTACGTGCCTGCGTTCTCGATGAAACAGCGTGTGACGCTGATGGCGAACAAGTATGAGCTGATCGCCGCCAACCCGGACGGGAGCGACGGCGCGCTGCTCGCGTTCGCCCAGCAGAAGCGGATGGCGTTCAAGGAGCAGGTGACGTTCTACACCGACGACACCAAGACCCAGCCGGTGTTCTCGTTCAAGGCCCGCAAGACGATCGACCTGGGTTCGGGGTACGACGTGTTCGACGGAGGAGGGCAGACGATCGGCTGGTTCAAGAAGGAGTTCGGCAAGAGCCTGCTCCGGTCCAGCTGGCAGCTCAGCGCACCCGGCGTCGACGCGAACGGCACCGAGCGGAACCCGACGATCGCGGTCCTGCGCCGGGTGTGGGACTTCGTGCCGTTCGTCGGCGAGATCCCGCTGCCGTTCATCTTCCACTTCGACTTCACCGAGGCCGGCTCCGGTCGGCCGGTGCTGTCGGTGGAGCGGCGGATGTCGATCCGTGACCGCTACCGGATCACGGTCCAGGACCAGCGGCTGGACTTCCGCGTCGCGGCGGCGATGACGGTCGCGCTGGACGCGCTACAGTCACGCTGAGTTCCCGGCGTACGACCAGGGTCGTACGCCGGACTCACTCTTTCGGGTGAACCTACCCTGAGAGCACGGAGAGCACTTGGTTCCGGCCTGACCGGATGCGAGGCTGTATTCATGGGCGTAGCACAGCGCAGTCGACGGTGGTTGGTTCCGGTGGCGACAGTCGCGGTGGTGGCAGGTGTGGGGGCACTCGGGCCAGTGGTCGCGGATGCGTCGCCGAAGCTGCCGACCATTTCCGCGCAGGATCTGTTGGCCAAGGTGCAGACCGCGAAGGTGGACGGTCTGAGCGGCACCGTCCGCTCGGACGCCGACCTGGGCCTGCCTGCGATCCCCGGCATGGCACCCGGCAGCCGTGAGCTCACCGACCTGCTGAGCGGGCAGCACACTGCGCGGGTCGCGTTCGCCAGCCCGGACAAGGCCCGGGTCTCGCTCATCGACAACCAGGCCGAGCAGCTCTGGACCACCGACGGCAAGTCCGCTTGGGCGTATGACTCGTCCAAGCGTGAGGCCACGAAGCTGACGCTGCCTGCGCACAAGACCACCAAGCCCGAGAAGGCCCTGCCGGAGTCGTACGATCCGCAGGCGGTCGCCAAGCAGTTCCTCGACGCGATCGACCCGTCCACCGCGGTCCAGGTCAGTGGCACCGAGAAGGTCGCCGGCCGCGACGCCTACAAGCTGCGTCTGGTGCCGAAGACCGACAAGACCACCGTCGGTTCGGTGACGCTGGCGATCGACTCGAAGACCTGGGTCCCGCTGGACGTCACCGTGATGCCGCGGACCGGCAACGACCCCGCGGTCGAGCTGGGCTTCACCTCGGTGTCGTTCGACGTACCGTCGGCGAGTTCCTTCACCTTCACCCCGCCGAAGGGCGTGAAGGTCACCGACCAGAAGCTGCCGGCCAACCACGAGCGCCCGCACAGCGTGCCGCCGAAGCTGGTCAAGCCGAGCACGCCTGGCAAGTCTGGTGTGGCGCAGGCAGACAAGCCGACCATCATCGGCACGGGCTGGGACAGCGTCGCGATGATCCGTGGAGCCAACGCCGCCGGCCTGGCAGCGAACCCTGCCTCCGGTCCGCTCGGCCAGCTGTTGGCGAAGGCTCCGACCGTGCAGGGCTCCTGGGGTAAGGGCAAGGTGCTGACCACCAGGATGGTGAGCGCGCTGATCACCGACGACGGCAGGGTCTTCGTCGGCCTGGTCACCCCGGACACCCTGCAGGCCGCCGCCGCGAAGGCCCCCCGCTGAACGGCGACATGGCGAGCGCTCCGGTCGTCACCCGCGGGCTGACCAAACGTTTCCACGGCGGGCAGGTGGCGGTGGACGCGGTCGACCTCGAGGTGCCGGCCGGGAGCGTGTACGGCTTCCTCGGCCCGAACGGGTCGGGGAAGACCACGACGATCCGGATGCTGCTCGGCCTGATCGCGCCGACCTCCGGTGAGGTCGAGCTGCTCGGCGAGCCGATGCCGAAGGCGCACCTGCGGGTCCTCCCGCGGGTCGGCGCGCTGGTCGAAGGGCCGGCGTTCTACCCGTTCTGGACCGGCCAGGCGAATCTGCTCCGCTTCGACGCCGCCGACCGCACCGCCGACCCGAAGACCCGCAAGGCCCGGGCCGGCGAGGCGCTGGAGCGGGTCGGTCTGTCGAACGCGGCCGGCAAGAAGGTCCGTGCGTACTCGCTGGGTATGCGCCAGCGGCTCGCGATCGCAGTCGCCCTGATGCAACGGCGCGAGCTGCTCGTGCTGGACGAGCCGACCAACGGTCTCGACCCGCAGGGCACCCGCGAGGTGCGGCACCTGATCCGCGACCTGGCAAGTGATGGGACGACGGTCTTCACCTCGACCCACCTGCTCGCCGAGGTAGAGCAGGTCTGCACGCATGCCGCGATCATGAACCGCGGCAAGCTGCTCAGGCAGTCCACGGTGGCCGATCTGCGCGCCGAGCTCCGCCCGCGACTTGTCGTGCGTACGCCGGATCTCGGAGCGGCGGCCGAGACGCTGCAAGGTCTGGGCGTGACCGAGCTGAAGACGACCGAGGAGACCGTCGAGGGCGATCCCGGCGAGTTGCCGATCGAGAAGTTCGCGGCCGCGCTGGTCGCGGCCGACGTACGTATCCACGGCTTCGGCCTGGAACGCCCGAGCCTGGAGGACACGTTCGTGGCACTCACCGGGGAGGGCTTCGATGTCGCCGAGTGAGGTCTCCGCGGAAGTCACAGCGACCGCCGTCGCCAGGCCGAGTGCGGGGCGGCACACCGTGGCGCTGTTCATCTCCGAGCTCAGGCTGGTCTTCGGCCGTGCCCGGACGCAGGTGGGTCTCGGGGTGCTGGCCGCCGTCCCGTTGCTGATCGGGATCGCGATCAAGCTCTCCGGGAACGACGGCGGGACCGAGGGGTTCATCGGTCAGGTCGCCGGCAATGGGCTGTTCCTGATCGTGGCCAGCCTCGGCCTGTCGCTGCCGTTCTTCCTGCCGACCGCGGTGACGGTCATCTCGGGGGAGTCGCTGGCCGGCGAGGCGAGCCTCGGCACGCTGCGCAACCTGCTGACCGCGCCGGCCGGCCGGTCCCGGCTGCTCGCCGCGAAGATGGTCGCGCTCACGGTCTTCTGCCTGGTCGCGACGATGACGATCTGGGTCTCCGGGTTGATCGTCGGCTTCATCCTGTTCCCGGTCGGCGACGTACTCCTGCTGTCCGGCTCGACCGTCTCCCTCGGTGAGGGGCTGCTCCGGGCGCTCGGGATCGCCATCGTGATCTCGCTGTCGCTGCTCGGACTGGCCGCGATCGGCCTGTTCGTCTCGTCGCTGACCTCGACCCCGCTGGCGGCGATGGCGGCGACGTTCGGCACGTTCATCGTGCTCGGCATCATGACCGCGATCCCGCAGCTGCACGCGATCCACCCGTGGCTGCTGATGTACCGCTGGCAGTCGTTCGCCGACGTGCTCCGAGACCCGCCGTACTGGCACGACATCGGCCGCAACCTGCTCCTCCAGGCCGGGTATGTCGCCGTCTTCTACACCGGCGCCTGGGCCCGAATCACGAGCCGCGACATAACCTAGGCCCAGTGAGAGCCGATCTCGTCACCGCGCTGCGCTGCCCGGTCTGTGCCGACGGGCTGATGCTGGCCGACCGTACGGCGCGGTGTCCGCGCGGGCACTCGTACGATCTGGCGAAGCAGGGCTACCTGAATCTGTTGCCTGCGGCATCGAATGGGATCGAGGGCGATTCGGCCGCGATGGTCGGCGCCCGCACGGTGTTCCTGGGGACCGGGCATTACGCCGCGATCCGGGACGCGCTGATCCTGGCGTCCGGGCTCGGCGAGGAAGACCTGGTCGTGGAGGTCGGCGCAGGCACCGGCTACTACCTGGCCGGAGTCCTGGGCCTGAGTCCGCAACGTCGTGGGATCGCCCTGGACGTGTCGAAGTTCGCCGCCCGCCGCGCCGCGAAGGTGGATCCGCGGATCGCGTCCGTGGTGTGCGACGCGTGGCAGGAACTGCCGCTCGTCGACGGCTCCGCCCAGCTGATGCTGAACGTGTTCGCGCCGCGCAACGCAGCGGAGATGGCGCGCGTCCTCGCGCCCGGCGGCCGCTTGCTCGTGGTTACACCGAACCAGCACCATCTCGCCGAGTTGGTCGACGTACTCGGACTGGTCAGCGTCGACGAGGAGAAGGAACGCAGGCTGCGGGCGTCGCTGGCGGGGGAGTTCGACCAGATCGACAGTGAGGTCGTCGAGGAGACGATGCGGCTCGACAAGGCAGCCGTGGAGCAGTTGGTGCTGATGACGCCGAGCGCGCGGCATGTGAACTACCGCGAGCTGCTGCAGCAGCTCGCGATACTCCCGGAGCCCGTGATCGTCACGCTCTCCGTCACGCTCTCGACGTGGCGGACGCTCACCACGTAGGTCAGGCGGCCTTGCCGACCAACTCGCGGCCGACCACGGTGCCGTGGTTCTCGGCCTCGACGTGCGCCTCGGACTCCGAGACCTTGGAGGCGTCGATCAGCTCCTCCATGCCCGGGGTGACCGGGGCCAGGGTGAGCTCAGCGGCGGCAGTGCGGATGTTCATCCCGAACACGTCGCCGAAGATCCGCTCGAGGTACGGCGTGGCGTGGTCCCAGCCGTGCTTCGGCGTACCCGGGGCGTAGCCGCCGCCGCGGGCGAGGGCGAAGATCGCGGGCCGGCCGACCAGCGGGCGGGAGCCGAAGGCGAGGTCCCGGTCCATCAGCAGCAGGTCGATCCAGGTCTTCGCGTTCTGGGCGATGCCGTAGTTGTAGAGCGGCACGGCGAGCAGGATCGCGTCGGCGTTGCGGACCTCGGCCGAGAGGTCGGCGGCGATCGCCTGCGCCTCGGCGAGCGGCATCCGGTCGGCGTCGGCGACCGGCTCCTGGCCCACCTGGGCGGCGGCCAGCGTCGGCCACACGGTCGCGGGCAGCGGGTGCTGTCCGAGGTCCCGCCGTACCACGACGCCGTCCGGGTGCTCGGCCTTCCAGGCGGCCTCGGCGCTGTCGGCCAGGGCGCGGGACACCGAACCGTCCAGCCGGATGCTGGCGTCGATGCGTAGCAGGGTGCTCATAGGTTCTGTCTCCATCGAGTTGAGGGGGCGTGCTCATGTTGAGCTGTACCGAAGATAATCTGTGAAGCAGAACATATTCAAGTCAGATCGTATTCCGGGTGGCGTACACCACGTACGATGGGGACATGTCCAGTACTTCGCCTGAGGTCGCGACCAGGGTCGCCCGTGGGGTCGAGCCGCCGGTCGCCAGTGGCGCGCCGGTCGAGGCCGACCTCGGCTGGGCGCTGGGCGTCGTCTTCCGGCGGTACGCGAAGGCCTCCGCGGCGGCGCTCGAGGGCCTGCCCGGCGGTCCGCGCGGCTACCAGGTGCTCGCGACGACGAACGCCGAAGGGCCGAAGCGGCAGCTCGATCTGGCCGCCCAGCTCGGCGTCGACCGGACCGTGATGACCTACCTGCTCGACGACCTGGAGAAGGCGGGGCTCGTGCAGCGCCGGCCCGACCCGGCCGACCGTCGCGCGCGGCTGATCGCGCCGACCGACGAGGGCGTCGAGGCGCTGTGTGAGCTGGAGCGCCGCCTGCGCAGCACGGAGGAGGAGGTGCTGGGCATCCTGGAGGAGTCGGAGCGCGCCAGCTTCCGGATGCTCCTGCAGCGCGTCGCGATGAAGGCCAACGCCATCGACCCCCTGCACAACGCCTGCACCCTGGCCGAGGCCGACAACCCGGCCAGCACCTAACTAGTGCAGCGGCACGAAGCCTGACTCGTAGGCGCGGATCACCGCTTGGGTGCGGTCCCGGGCGTTGAGCTTGGACAGCACGTTGGCGACGTGTGTCTTGACCGTCTGCAGGCCCAGGATGAGCTCTCCGGCGATCTCGGCGTTCGACAGACCGCGCGCCATCAACCGAAGCACCTCCTGCTCCCGCTCGGTCAGCTGATACTCGTCCAGGCCGCTCGGGGTCTGCGGTCCGACGTGGGCGAGCGCCAGCGCCCGGATCGCCTCCGGGAACAGCAGCGACTCGCTCCGCGCGACGGTCCGGATCGCGGCGATGATGTCGTCCGGGGGAGTCCGCTTGAGCAGGAACCCGGACGCGCCGGCGCGCAGCGCGTCGTACACGTAGTCGTCGTTCTCGAACGTGGTGACGACCAGTACGCGCGGCGCCGGGTCCAGGTTCTCCAGCAGCAGCCGGGTCGCCTGGATGCCGTCGACCGCAGGCATCCGGACATCCATCAGTACGACGTCGGCCCCGGTACGGCGAACCACCGGCAGGACCTCCGCGCCGTCACCGGCCTCGCCGACCACCGAGAGGTCGGGCTCGGCGTTGATGATCGCGCGCAGCCCGCTCCGGATCAGCGGCTCGTCGTCGACCACGACCACCGACAGATTCATGTCATCCCTTCGTCATGCTGACCGGCAATCGGACCGCCAGGCGCCAGGTCTGGCCCTCGGGCTCCGCGACCGGGCCGGCGTCGACGGTGCCGCGCAGTACGGCGACTCTTTCACGGATACCGGCCAGGCCGCGGCCGCCGCCGGAGTGATCGGACTTGCCGTTCATCGGGTTGGTGACCGCGAGCCGCAGCCCGGACGTATCCAGCCGGATCGACAGGTCCACGGCCAGCTCGCCGGCCGGGTGACCGGCGTGCCGGATCGCGTTGGTGAGGCCTTCCTGAACGATCCGGTACGCCTCCCGGGAGACCGCGGCCGGGAGCTGATCCAGGTCTCCTGACCGATCGACCTCGACCGTGATGCCGCCCGCGCGGGTGGCCTCGACGAGGCGGTCCAGGCCGCCGAGCGTGGCCTGCGGGGTGGTCCGGGAGCCGGGCCGACGGTCGTCGCGGAGCAGGCCGAGCACGTGGTCGAGATCGGCGAGTGCCGCCCGGGCCGAGGTCTCCATCGCGGCCAGTGCGGTCTCGGCGAAGTCGGGATCGCTGGCAAGCACCCGACGGGCCGCCGCGGCCTGGATGGTGACGAGGCTGAGGGCGTGCCCGACGCTGTCGTGCAGTTCGCGGGCGAGACGGTTGCGCTCGGCAAGCGTTGCGGTCTGTTGCTCGAGCAACTCGATCCGCTCGGCGGCGGTCGGACCGAGGACGCGCGGCGCGAGGTACGCCAGCAGTGCACCGACCGCGGCCGACAGCAGGAACAGCCCGGCGAGACCGCCGATCGCGGCGGCCGGCATCCAGAGGTCGGTCCAGTTGCCGCGGACGTGGTACGACCAGCCGGGCACGATGTCGCGCGATCCGGCCGACCGGAACGGCGCGGCCAGCCAGATCGCGCCGACGCCGAACACGATCGTGCTGAGGATGCCGATCACGCCGCCGGCGACCAGGTGCAGGCAGAACCAGGCGACGGTCCGCCGGCGCTGCGGCCAGGTCCGCGCCGGGCCGAGCGGCCGCTCGTCGAACCGCACCGCGAGCAGCGACTCGACCGCGATGCCCTCCACCTCGCGGACCGCGGGCAGCAGCCCGAGCACGACCGGCGGCACCAGTCCCATCAGCACCCAGATGATGCCGGTGGCAACTTTCGGCAGGCCCAGATCGGTGACCACCGCGCCGAGCGCGCTGTCGACCAGGATGAACGCCAGCACCAATGCCGCGCCGAGCAGCAGGTAGACCCAGCGCAGGTACGTCGACGTACGCCACAGGCTCCCGATCGCGTGTGCCACTGCTCTCACACCTCCATCGTGTCAAAGCCGGGCCGGTGTCACCTCCCTCGGCGGAGTGAGCGCGGGGAAACCCCTGCGTCCGGTCATCGGACGTGGCATGCCTCACCAAGAAGTTGAGGGTTTACGCAAATTTGACGCTGCAGGAGCCGGTTCTGCCCCCGCGGGCGTCGCGATCTGCTGCTCAGACAGGTACGGTCTGTGGTCGGGGCGGGTGCCCGTTCGGCTACGGACAGGTATGGGGAACGGCTCCAGGACGGGTGGCCAGCATGCTCTGCGAGGACCCGGCACGACGGACGTTAAGTCCCCGTGAAGACCCCGCGGGCGGATTGACCACCCTTCCATATTTGATGTTTGATCAAATATCGGGACGAGAGAGGTCGATATGAGGTTGAGGCGTTCCGTCATCGCGTTGATGGCGGTCCTGGGGCTCGCCCTGGTCAGTGCGTGCAATGGTGACGACAAAGGCGGTCAGGCGGACAACGGCCTGCAGAAGGTCAACTACCTGACGTCGTTCAACACCTTCGGCCGCGAGGCGTACGCGTACGTCGCGCTGGACAAGGGGTACTTCAAGGACGCCGGCTTCGACGTCAAGATCACCCCGGGTACCGGCACCGTCGACGTGATGAAGCTGGTGGCCGGCGGTCAGGCCGACTACGGCATCGGCGACTTCACCGCGGTCGTGATCACCCTCGGCAAGCAGAAGCTGCCGGTCACCACGGTGGGCATGATCCACCAGCGGTCGCTGGCCGCGATCATGTCGCTCAAGGGCTACGGCATCGAGAAGCCGCAGGACCTGGTCGGCAAGACGATCGCCGACCAGCCGGGCTCCACCAACACGGTGATGTTCCCGGTCTACGCCAAGGCGGTGCACATCGACCCGAAGTCGGTGACCTTCCTGCCTTCGCCGCCGCCGGCGCTGCCGAAACTGCTTGCCTCCGGCAAGGTCAAGGGCATCGGCCAGTTCGTGGTCGGCAAGCCGCTGATCCAGAAGGCCGACCCGTCGCACCGCGAGCCGGTCACGCTGGCGTACGGCGATGTGCTGCCGCAGCTGTACGGCAACGCGATCATCACCCGGTCCGACCTGGCCAAGGATCACCCCGACCAGGTGAAGAAGTTCACCGGCGCGCTGCTGAAGGGCCTGCAGGACACCGTCAACGACCCGGCGGGGTCCGCGGCGATCCTGAAGAAGTACGTCCCCGACACCGATCTCGCGGTCGCCACCAGCGAGCTGGAGATCATGAAGAAGTACACCAAGCCGGACGACTTCAAGGGTCCGCTCGGCGACGTCGACGTGGAGCGGGTCAAGACGATCATCTCGCTGCTGGAGCAGTCGACCGCGATCCAGAAGGGCGCCGTCACGCCGGACGACGTCGTGACGATGAGCCTGGCTCCGAAGAGCTAGGGGTGTCTGACCACTGATGATTCGCCTGGACGGCGTGGGGCAGGTCTTCGACGGACGCGAGGGCCGGGTGACCGCCCTCGAGAAGATCGACCTGCACGTCCGCGGCGGTGAGTTCGTCACGCTGATCGGCCGGTCCGGATGTGGCAAGTCCACTCTGCTCCGGCTGATCGCGGGACTGCTGCCGCCGACCTCCGGCTCGGTCGCGGTGGCGGACGAACCCGTCACCGGACCGCGCCGGGACGTTTCGTTCATGTTCCAGCGGCCGGCCCTGCTGCCGTGGCGCTCGGTGCTGTCGAACGTGATGCTGCCGGTCGAGATCGACAAGGGCGGCGACCGCAACAAGGCGGCGTACCGGGACCGCGCCCACCAGCTGCTCGAGCTGGTCGGTCTGCAAGGGTTCGAACGGCGGCTGCCGCACGAGCTGTCGGGCGGGATGCAGCAGCGGGTGTCGCTGTGCCGGTCGCTGATCCGCGACCCGCAGGTGATGCTGATGGACGAGCCGTTCTCCGCACTCGACGCACTCACCCGGACCGAGCTGTCCGAGGAGCTGCAGCGGATCAAGATGGAGCTGGCCACCACGATCGTGTTCGTCACGCACTCGATCGAGGAGGCCGTCGTGCTCGCGGACCGGGTGGTCGTGCTGACGCCGCGCCCGGGCCGGATGCGGGAGGTCGTCGACATCGACATCCCGCGGCCGCGCAGCCTCGCCCAGAACGCGTACGTCACCGAGGTGGCCACGATCAGCGCCCGGCTGCACGCGCTGCTCTCGGAGAAGGACAGCGAGGACCGGCGATGACCAAGCGTTCCTGGCTGACCAGTTCGCCGGCGGCCGCCATCATCCTGCCGATCATCGGGCTCGCGGCGACGATCGCGCTGTGGTGGGGCGCGACGGTCGTGTTCTCGATCCAGTCGTACCTGCTGCCGACGCCGTGGGAGGTGGTGGTCAAGTTCTTCGACCAGCCCGGCGAGCTGCTCTCGCAGACCGGTACGTCGCTGCTGGAGACGATCGAAGGCTTCCTGCTGGCGATCGTCATCGGAGTACCGATCGCGCTGGTGATCGTCCGCTCGGTGATCCTCGAGCGCCTGGTGTACCCGCTGCTGCTGATGGTGAACTCGATCCCGAAGGTCGCGATCGCCCCGCTGCTGGTGGTCTGGATGGGCTTCGGGCAGTGGCCGAAGGTCGTGATGGTGCTGCTGATGTGCTTCTTCCCGATCGTGATCTCGACCGCGCAGGGGATGAAGTCGACACCGACCGAGCTGGTCGAGCTGATGCGGTCGCTGAACGCGAGCCGGGCGCAGGAGTTCTTCAAGCTCCGGCTGCGGTACGCGATGCCGCAGATCTTCACCGGGTTCAAGGTCGCGATCTCGCTCGCGGTGATCGGCTCGGTGATCGCCGAATTCGTTGGCGCCACCAAGGGACTCGGGTACGTCATCCAGCAGTCCGGCGCGAGCGCCGACACCACGCTGGCGTTCGCCGCGATCGCGCTGCTCAGCGTGATGAGCATCGTCTTGTTCTACGGCTTGGTGCTCCTCGAGCACCTGCTGCTCCCGTGGGCCCAGGAGAAGCGGTGACGGCACAAGCATCCGACGCGGACCGGCGGGTGCTGGTTCGGCCTGACTGGCTGCAGGTCACTGTCTCGGCCGTGTTCACGGCGGTCGGGTTCGACCGGGAGGACGCGGACAAGATCGCCGCCGCGCTGGTCGAGGCGGATCTGCGCGGCGTGAGTTCGCACGGCGTGATGCTGGTCCCGATGTACGTCGAACGCCTGAACGCCGGCGGGGTGACCCGCGAGCGCGAGCTCGACATCCTGTTCGACGCCGGGGCCGCGATGGTCGCCGACGCCCGCGGCGGGATGGGTCAGCTGTCCAGCCCGCAGGCGATGGGGCACGCGATCGAGCGCGCCGGCCGGTACGGCATCGGCCTGGTCTCGGTCCGTAACGCGCACCACTTCGGCGCGGCCAGCCGCTGGGCCATGCAGGCCGGTCAGGCCGGGTGTATCGGTATCGCGATGTCGAACACCACGCCGTTGATGCCCGCTCCGGGCGGCGCCGAGCGGATCGTCGGCAACAACCCGCTCGCGATCGCGGTCCCGACCAAGGCCGGCGTGGAGATCGTGCTGGACATGGCGTTGTCGGCGGTTGCCCTGGGCAAGATCCGGCTGGCGGCCTCGGCCGGGCGGTCGATCCCCGACACCTGGGCGACCGATCCGTCAGGGACGCCGACGACCGACCCGGAGGAAGCCGTGCTCGGCATGCTGTTGCCGGCGGCCGGCCACAAGGGCTTCGGGCTGGCGCTGATGATCGACGTACTCACCGGGGTGCTGAGCGGCGGCGGGTGGGGCGACCAGGTCCGCCCGCTGTACCGCGAGCCGGACCGGCCGAACGACTGCGCGCACCTGTTCCTGGCGATCGATCCCGAGCTGATGGGCGGCGTGGAGAGTTTCCGCCTGCGCTCGTCGGGGCTGGCCGCGCGGGTCCGGGGGAGTGCGACGGCTCCGGGCGTGAACCGGCTGCACCTGCCGGGTGAGATCGAGGCGGAGCGGGCGGCGTACCAGCGCCGGCGCGGTGTGCTGATCGAGCGGTCCGGACTGGACGGGCTGCTGGAGGCGGCCCGCGCGGTCGGCGCCGTCGTACCGGCGGGAGGGGTGTTGAGCTGATGGGGAAGACACAGGTGTCGACGGCGGCGCTGCGGAGCCCGAACGGGGTGTTCTCGCAGGCCACGACGATCGAAGCGACCGGGCGGTTGGTATTCGTTTCCGGGATGACCGCCCGGCAGCCGGACGGCGGGATCGCCGGGGTCGGGGACGTCCGGGAACAGACCAGGCAGGTGTGCGAGAACGTGAAGGCGGCGGTCGAGGCCGCCGGCGGCACGCTCGCGGACGTCTGCCGGGTGGATGTGTACGTGCGCAACATGGAGGACTTCGCCAAGATCCACGAGATCCGGGCGCAGTACTTCACCGAGCCGCTGCCGGCGTCGACGATGGTCGAGGTCAGCAAGCTCGCACATCCCGATTACCTGATCGAGATCAACGCGATCGCCGTGATCGCATGACCCCGGGGGTGAGCTCTGTGCGTGGCGTCGAGTGGACCTGAGATGAAGTACGTGACGGTGGAGTACGCCGGGCGCGAGGTGCCCGGCGTACTCGACGGGGATTCGGTTCTGTTGCTATCAGCAACCGATTTGACCGCGGTGATCTCCGGATCGGCCGAGGTGGTCGAGAAGATCCCTTATGACGAAGCGATCCTGCGGGCGCCGCTGCGGCGGTTCCGGCGGGACATCCTGTGCACCGGGTGGAACTACTGGGACCACTTCGAGGAGAGCAAGGGCAAGCGCGAGGGCCAGGACGTCGACCGGCCCGAGCATCCGACGTTCTTCACCAAGGGTCCGGACGTGGTGATCGGTCCGTACGACGACATCGCCTGGGATCCGGCCATCTCCGCGAAGTGGGACTACGAGGCCGAGGTCGCGCTGGTGATCGGCATGACCGGCAAGAACATCGCTGTCGAGGACGCACTGGACCACGTCTGGGGCTACACGCTGGCGAACGACGTGTCCCAGCGGGACCTGCAGCGTGCCCACGGCGGCCAGTGGCTGAAGGGCAAGAGCATCGACAACACCATGCCGCTGGGTCCGTGGATCGTGACCGCCGACGAGGTGGGCGACCCACAGGACATCCAGCTGCAGTGCCTGGTGAACGGTGAGGTGCGCCAGGACGCGTCTACGCGGCAGATGGCGTTCGACGTGGCCACGCTGATCAGTGAGCTCTCGTTCGGGATGACGCTGCGCCCGGGCGACCTCCTGCTGACCGGTACGCCGGCCGGCATCGGCAACGCCCGCGAGCCACAGGTGTTCCTCCAGGACGGCGACGTGGTCGTCACCCGCTCCGACAAACTCGGCGAGCTGCGCAACAAGGTGGCACGAGCATGAGCGGGCCCCTGGAGCTGCTGCCAGGCGGCGGCAAGAGCGGACGCCGTACTCTCGCCGAGCACGCGGCCGCCGAGCTGCACCAACTGATCCTGTCCGGCGAGCTGCCGAGCGGTACGCCGTTGCGCCTCGTCGAGCTGGCCAGCCGGCTCGAGATGAGCCAGATGCCCGTGCGCGAAGGACTCCGTCGGCTGGAGGCGCTCGGGCTGGTCGAGATCATCCCGCACCGCGGTGCCTGGGTCCGCGACCTGTCGTTGTCCGACCTGCGCGACACTCACGAGACCCGGCTGGCGTTGGAGAGTCTCGCAGTACGGGCGGCTGCCGCACGGTTCACCGAGGAGGACCTGACGAAGGCAGCGGCCGCACTGGCCGAGCACCTCCGGCTGTCGCGGGCAGAGGACTCGGCGGGTGCCCGTGAGGCGCATGCGGACTTCCACTTCGCGATCTACCGGGCGAGCGGTTCACAGTGGTTGCCGCGAGCAATCGAGCCGGTGTGGCAGAACAGCGAGCGCTACCGGTTCGGGAGCCGGCCGACGGCGTTCCTGATCGAGAAGAGCCGGCAGGAGCACCAGGCGATCCTGGACGCGTGCGTCGCCCAGGACCCGGATGCGGCCGAGCAGGCGTTGCGCAGCCACCTGGCCGGCGCGTTCCAGCGGATCACCGAGACCATGACGTCGAAGCAGAAGGAGACGTCATGAAGGTGAGCTTCGACGCGACCGGTGAGGTCGTGGTGATCACAGGTGGCGCCCGCGGCATCGGTGCAGCGCTCGCACAAGCAGTCAACGGCGCCGGCGGTACTGCGATCGTCTTCGACGTCACGCCGCCGGCCGACGGTGTCGAGTACGTCGAGGTGGACGTCGCGGACAGGTCCGCCGTACAGGCTGCGGTGGCCGGTGTGCTGGAGCGGCACGGGCGGATCGACGGTCTGGTCGCCGGTGCGGCCGTGCAGCCGCGATCGACCGTCCTGGAGATGGATGCGGCCGAGTGGACCCGCACGCTGCAGGTGAACCTCGACGGTGTGGTCTGGGCGTGTCAGGCCGTCGTACCGCAGATGGTGGAGCGGCAGTCCGGTTCGGTGGTGGTGTTCACGTCGGGCCTGGCGTCGACCGGGTACGCGGGCGCGTCGGCGTACGCGGCGAGCAAGGCGGCGCTGGTGGCGTTCGCGAAGTCGCTGGCAGTCGAGGTGGCCGGCGATCGGGTCCGGGTGAACGTGGTCGCGCCAGGAGTGATCGACACCGAACAGTTCCGTACTGCGAACGGCGGTGCGGACCGGGAGCACTGGCACGACACCATAGGTATCGGCGATCCCGACGACGTGGTCGGGCCGCTGCTGTTCCTGCTGTCCGACGCGGCCGCGATGACCGGGTCGGTGCTGTCCCGGGAACGTGCTTTTGCCAAGCTGACGAGCTTCATCTAGGAGCATGGAGTGAATCAACTTCCTGTTGCGGTAGTCGGTGCCGGACCGATCGGTCTCACCGCTGCCCTCGGCCTGGAGCACTACGGCATCCCGTACGTGCTGCTGGAGGAGGACGCCACGCTGTCCTCCGACACCAAGGCCGGTACGACGCTCAGCCGGACGCTGGAGATCTGGAACCGGTACGGCGCGGTCGACCGCATCCTCGGCGCCGCACTGCGGATCGACGAGATCGGTGACATCGACCGCGCGACGAACACCCCGCGCGCCTCGGTGCAGCTGGCCGAGCTGGTCAACGACACGCAGTTCCCGTTCGTCATCAACCTGCCGCAGCAGAAGATGGAGCCGCTGCTGGCGGCCGCGCTGTCCACGCCGGTGCGGACGCAGCACCGGCTGACGTCGTTCGACGTACGCGAGGACCGCGTGGTGCTGCAGGTGGAGACGCCGGACGGGCCGCAGGAGCTCGAGGCGTCGTACCTGCTGGCCTGTGACGGCGGTCGGTCGCGGATCCGCGATGCGCTCGGGGTGAAGGTGGTGGGAGAGACCCTGCCCGAGCGGTACATGCTGATCGACGTCGTGGTTGACCTGGACGTCAACAACGCCAGGGACTACCCGTACCTCGCGTACTTCGCGGACAAGTCCGAGTGGATGGTCCTGATCCGGCAGCCCGACAACTGGCGGTTCCTGTTCCCGCTGGCGCCGGGCGCCGACACACCGGGCGACGAGGACCTGCTGGTGAAGGTGAAGCAGTTCATCGGCGAGGTGGACCGGATCGAGCTGCTCGGCTCGGTCGTCTACAACGTGCACCACCGGGTCGCCGAGCAGTGGACCGTCGATCGCAAGGTCTTCCTGATGGGCGACGCTGCTCACCTGATCACTCCGATGTGGGCGCTCGGCCTGAACACCGGTGCGCTGGACGCGTCGAACCTGCCGTGGCGACTGGCCTGGGTACTGCGCGGCTGGGCGGACCCGTCGTTGCTGGACGGGTACGAGCAGGAGCAGCGGCCGGTCGCAATCGAGGGCTCAGGCGAGATGGCCGAGGCTGCGCGGAAGTACATGTCGTTCCAGCAGGGGGCTGTCACCGCGGGAACGAGCGACTGGGCCACGGCGTACACCAGGACTCTGCTCAGTGTGCGGCTGGACGTGGACGGCTCTGGTGACTGGTCGATGGTTGCCACCTCGGCCGAGCCGCCTGCTGTGCGTGCCGGCGACCGGGCGCCGGACCTGGTGCTGCAGAGCCCGACCGGTCGCGTGACGATCCACGACCTGTGCCGGGACTCGTTCGTTGCCCTGTACTTCACCGATGTCCGGCGGCGCCCGGAGATCCCGGTGAACGGTTCGCCTGCGCTGCACCACTACGCGGTGTCCCGGTGGGACGCACCGCATGACTCCGGTCTGCGGGACCGGGCGCTGTTCGACCCCGGAAGCGTCGCCACGAAGCGGTACGGCGTACCGCCGGAGAGCGTCGTACTGCTCCGTCCGGACGGGCATGTGGCTGCGGTGGCTCCGATGGGTACCGGGGTTGCTTCAGCGCTGTACACCCACATCACTGGTCGGGAGGCGCCGTGACCGGTTTCGACGAGCCGCTGCGGGAGATCCTGCTGCAGACGGACGATCTGGAGTGGGTCGAGAAGTCGCTGGACGGCTTGTCCCACAAGATGCTGTGGCGGGACCCGGAGACCGAGGCCTCGATCGCACTGGTGCGGTTCGAGAAGGGCTCCGGTATTCCGTCCGTGCACAAGCACGCCTCGAACCAGTTCATGTTCTGCCTGTCCGGCCGGTACGTGTACCTGCCGACCGGGACCACGCTGACCAAGGGCAGCTTCTACTGGAACCCCAAGGGCGTGACGCACGGACCCACGCGGGCAGAGGAGACCTCTGTCCTGCTCGAGGTGTACGACGGGCCGCACTATCCGGAGCGGCCGGACTTCTACGACAACGACGAGGACGCCCGCTGACATGGCCGGTTGGGACGTCCACACGCACCTGATCCCGCCGACCGTCCTGTCGGCGGCGCACCGGGGTGAGTTCGGGCTGTCCGTCGACAGCGGTTCGCTGGTGATCGACGGACAGCGTCTGCCGCTGGGCAAGCTCGCCGACCCGACGGCCCTGCTGCACTGGATCACCGAGCAGTCGCTGGACGGTGCTGTCGTCTCCGTGCCGCCTGCTCTCTTCCGGTACGACGCCGGTGTCGAGTGGTCCGAGCTGGTCAACCAGGGACTGCGGGAGCTCGCCACACCGCAGCTGCGTGTGCTCGCGCATCTCCCGCTGCTGGACCCGGCAGCGCCGGCCGTGGCTGCCGGTCTGGCCGGTGAAGGCGTCTTCGGCGGGTTCGCACTGGGTACGCCGAGCTATGCCGGGCTGGATCCGGTCTGGCGGGTACTGGACGCGCTGGAGGCGTTCACGCTGATTCACCCCGGCAACAGTGACGACAAGCGGCTTGATTCGTTCTACTTGTCGAACCTGTTGGGGAATCCGTACGAGACCGGAGTGGCCGCCGCTTCGCTCGTCTTCGCCGACGTGCCGGGGCGGTTTCCAGGGATCCGGTTCTGCTTGTGCCATGGGGGTGGTGTGACGGCGGCTGTTGCCGGCCGGTGGCAGCGCGGGATCGATACGGAACGGCCCGGGATCGAGCCGGTGTCGCTGCCGGTCGCGGAGGCGCTGCGCCGGTTCTACGTCGACGACCTGGTGCACGACGACGCCGTACTGGAACTGCTGATGTCGACGTTCGGTGCCGAGCGGGTGCTGGCCGGGAGTGACTGGCCGTTCCCGATGGGCAGCGACGGGGTGTCCACTGAGCGGTCCACTGAGCGGTCCGCGACGGCCGAGGTGCTGACCCGGCCGTTGGCGAAGGAGGTCGCCGCGTGGTGAGACGAGTGTTCTGTCTGGTCGAGGTTGTGATCAGATATCAAATCGTGAACGGGGATGAGGCGTGAGTACACGGGGGACTGTCTTGCACAGTCACGGACCTGGTGGGGAGCTGAAGGCCGAAGAGGTCGAGCTGACCGCCGGTCCGGGTGAGACGTTGGTGGAGATGCGGCTGGCCGCCGTGACCGCACAGGACCGGTCGACGCTGGCCGGCCAGCAGCCGTCGGTGCCGTTCGTGCCGGGCTCCGAGGGAACTGGCGTGGTCGTCAGTTCGGATGCCGTCGAGGCCGGGACGGCTGTGCTCGTCCGGGGCGACGGTGTAGGCGTGACGAGAGGCGGCGTGTGGGGTCGGTACGCCGTCGTTCCGGATGGCGCCGTACATCGGCTGCCGTCGTCGTTGGAGCCGGGAGCGGCGCTTACGCTGCTGACGCAGGCGTTGACTGCCCACACCGCAGTACGGCGGGTGGCCGACGTACTGAAGGGCGAGACCGTTGTCGTCACCGGGGTGAACGGAGTGCTCGGGCGGATGTGCGCTGCGATCGCACGGTCGGCCGGTGCGGAGCGGGTGATTGGTCTGGTGTCGCTGGAGGCGGCTGTTGACGCGGCGACCGCGCTGGTGGACCAGATCGTGCGCGTAGACGGACTGGGTCAGGTTGGTCGGGAGCTGCAGTGGTGTGACGCGGCGATCGACACCATGGGTGGTCCGGTGGCCGGTGGGGTGCTGGGACACATCGCCCCGGGCGGGCGGATCGCCGTACTGGGTTATAAGGCCGGTGAGTTCACCACGATCGATCTGCACCAGTTGATCGGACGGGACCTCCGGGTGCTGCCGGTGAACATGCAGCGCACCGCTCTGGCACCGGATGCGGTCGGCCAGGCACTCGCAGATATCGCGTCGGCATCTTGGCGAGCGGAGTACGACGTGGTGCCCGCGGACCGGGCCGGTGACGTGCTGGATCGTGCCGCGGGACGTGTGTTGCTGGACCTGACCGCGCTGGCGTGAAGAGCTGCCGCTGGCCTAGACCACTTGTGTTTGCAGGAGCCTGAGCTGAGCAATCCGTCGCCGAAGGCCCGCAGATACCCGAGCGACGGCTACGGTACCTCCAGAGCTGAATAGGAGAGAGGCAGCCAGCTACTGATGATCCGACGACTCGAGCTCACGCCTGGGGGGCCGACCGGCCGTCGTACGCTCGCCGAGGAAGCCGCCGCCGAACTGCACGAACTCATCCTGTCCGGCGAGCTTCCCAGTGGTACGGCGCTGCGGCTCGAGGAGCTCGCTAAACGGCTGGACATGAGCCAGATGCCGATCCGCGAAGGGCTGCGCCGGATGGCGGCGCTCGGACTGGTCGAGATCGTCCCGCACAAGGGCGCCTGGGTCCGGGAGCTGTCCATGGAGGACCTGCGCGACACCCACGCGACCCGGCTGGCGCTGGAGTCCCTTGCCGTGCGTGCGGCTGCGACGCGGTTCTCCGACTCGGACGCCTCGACCGCCCGGGACGCACTGGCCGAGCATGTCCGGTTGTCGAAGCTGGGCGACAACATCGCGTCCCGGCAGGCGCACACCGAGTTCCACTTCGCCATCTACCGCGCCGGCGGTTCGCGGTGGCTGCCGCGAGCGATCGAGCCGGTCTGGCAGAACAGTGAGCGCTACCGGTTCGGCTCCCGGCAGACCAAGGCGCGCATCGAGCAGACCCGGCGGGAGCACCAGGCGATCCTCGACGCGTGCGTTGCGCACGACGAGGCAGGCGCCGAGTCCGCGCTGCGCGAGCACCTGGAGGGTGCGATGCAGCGCATCACCGAGACGATGGAGCGTCGCTCGGCCAAGCCGTGAGCTCTTCGAACCTGTCGTGCTGCCAGCCGGTTGCGTCGAACACCGCTCGCAGCAGCAGTCCGTCACTGCTCGCCCGGTGGACACCGATGAGCTCTTCGAGCGGCTTGCTGCCCAGGCCGTCGTAGTACGCGTCGAGTGCCTGCCGTCTGCGCTGCTCGGACGCTCCGCTGATCTCCTCGAGCGGGGTGTCACATCCGGTGACGTGGCCTGACCCGATCTGCTGTCCCGGGGCCAACTGTTGGACTAGACGCTCTCCTGCGCGCACATCCTCTGCTCTTACTCGGGCACCTAGGGCCCGGCAGTGGACGTGCTGGAGTGCTCGCTGGACTGCTTGGGAGATGGCTATGTGGTCCGGGTGGCCAGTGAGCCCGTCCCTGCCGACGCTCAGGATGAGCTCCGGCCCGATCGCGTTGACCGCTGCCTCGACCTCCGCCGCCAACTCAACCGCATCAGCCGCAGCCGGCGTCCCCGGCCCACCCAGCCCTCCGTCATCGACCCACCGACCACCACCCCTGCCGGCCGCTACGGCCGCAGCGCCATCGGCACCGAGCCAACTCCACTCGTCGATGCCCAGCAGTGCGCACGAGCGGGTGAGGTGGTCCGCGGCTCCGTGCATGCCGGCGGTGGCAACACGCAGTACGACGTGCCAGCCCTGCTCGTGCAGCACGGAGGTCGCGGCGCCGGTGGCGAACACCTCGTCGTCCGGGTGCGCGTGGACGACGAGCGCCGTACGCATCAGTCGGCGAGGCGGGCCGGGAAGCCGCCGGTGGCGAGCGGACCCCAGCGCTCCGGGGTGATGCGGATCAGGCACTTGCCCTGCTTCACCATGGCCTCGCGGTACTCGTCCCAGTCCGGGTGCTCGCCGGAGATCGCACGGTAGTAGTCGACCAGCGGCTCCACCGCGTCCGGCAGCTCGATCACCTCGCCGCTCCCGTCCACCTGCACCCAGGCGCCGTTCCACTCGTCCGACAGCACGAGCACGCCGGCCTTGCCGGTCCGCTTCACGTTGGTGCTCTTGGCCCGCTCCGGGTACGACGAGATGACGATGCGGCCCTCGGTGTCCACACCTCCGGACACCGGCGACGCCTGCGCCGTCCCGTCCGCGCGGTACGTGATCAGCAGCATGTGGTGACGGGGACGCACAAACTCCAGCAGTCCCTCGAGGTCGACCTTGGTGTTGGTAGCAATAGTCCGCGGCATGGCCACCACCCTATGCGCACCCTATGCGCCCCGTTCGAGCTCCTGCGGGGTGAGGAGGTGTTCCAGCTCGTCGTCGGAGAGCTGATTGATGAGGTGCTTGTAGCGCTGCGCCTGGGCGGTCGTGGGAAGCAGGCCGGTCAGCAGGTCTGGCAGGAGAAGCTCGTAGCCGGCCCGGGCGCGCGGTGTGTAGCGGTTCCGGGTGCGGGCGACAGCTGAGGACACGCGGATCGCGTGCTCGTTTCCTGGCGGGACGCCGGGACGGTCCGTCTCACGCGCTGCGAAGCGGAAGCCGTTCGCCTGGTCGCAGCTCGCGCATCCCACATCGCCGGCGCCGAGGATGGATCCGCAGTCCGGGCAGGTCAGCTGGTCGAGTGCACCGTCGACGATCCGCCAGTCGAACTCGGAGGTGTCCTGGAGCACGATCGCGGCCAGTTCACGTGCTTCCGACGTACCTGGGCGGGCGCCGGACTCGGCGCAGAAACTGTCCCAGGCGGCGTCGATACTGTCCTGGATATCTCGCAGCGCGGCGGTGAACCGGGGGTCTTCGACGCGTCGCACGGCTGCGACTCTAGCCAGATCCCGGGCCTGTGGACGACCGGATTGACATGTTCGAACAGGTGTTCGAACATGGATTCATGACGGGGAACGAGGCAGCAACGGGCCGGGTCACGGCACTCGACCAGGCACGGCTGCTCCTCGCCCAGGTCAAGGCGCGGAAGGCCGCCGAAAACGACGCGGGAAACGACGCCGCAGACGACGCTGGAATCGCTGCTGGGGAGAGTGCCTGGCCGGCTCCGGTCACCGGCCGGGTGCCGTCGGTTGCGCGGGTGCAGCAGGCGTTGGATACGGCGGGGGTGGATCGGGAGCTGCCGACGCATCCGGCGGTGAGCGAGCTGCTGGCAGGGGCGAGCCTGCGCGGCGGCTCGGTGTACTCCGTTCGTGGCAGTGCCGCCCTGGTGATGGCGTTGATGGCGGGGCCGTCCGCGGAGGGCGCCTGGTGCGGTGTCGTCGGGGTGCCGTCGTTCGGTGCCGAGGCGGCGCGTGGGCTCGGGGTCGATCTGGAGCGGCTCGTGCTGGTCCCGGATCCGGGTCGCGAATGGCTCAGCGTCGTCGCCGCGTTGGTGGACGCGCTGACGGTGGTGGTCGTCCGGCCGCCCGGGGAGGTGACACCGGGGGAGGCGTCCCGGCTCGCCGCCCGGCTCCGGACCCGCGGCGCGATGCTGATCGCGTATGGGTCGTGGCCCGGCAGCGAGGCCCGGTTCGAGATCGAGAGCAGCACCTGGACCGGTCTCGGTGACGGCGAGGGGCTGATCACCGCCCGCCGGGCCACGGTCGCGGTGACCGGTCGACGGGCGGCCGTCCGTGCTCGTCGGCATGAGCTCTGGCTGCCCGGCCCGGACGGTGCGGTCCGGCCTGCCGAGCCGGCGCGTGCGGCCGACCTGTTTCGTGAGGAAGGCCCGGGCTGGCAGGAAGAGTGGGCGGACCAGATCGGCGCGGTGGGCTGATGGGCGGCCGCGGACTCACCCGCACGATGGTGATCTGGGTGCCCGACTGGCCGGTGACGGCGGCCGCGGTGGCGACCGGGCGCTCGCCGGACGATCCGATCGTCGTGCTGGAGAAGGGGAAGGTGCTCGCCACCTCGGCGGCTGCCCGGGCCGAAGGGGTGCGGCGCGGGCAGCGGGCCCGGGACGCGCAGTCGCGGTGCCCGGAGCTGGTCGTGCTGAAGTACGACCCGGTGATCGACGCGCGCGCGTTCGACCCGGTGATCGCGTGCCTGGAGGCGATCACGCCGGGGGTGCAGGTGATCCGCCCGGGCATGTGTGCGTTGAAGGCACGTGGTCCGGCCAGGTTCTACGGCAGCGAGGAGAGGGCGGCGGAGAAGCTGCTCGACCGGCTGGAGACGTTCGACGTGCCGGGCAGCCGGGTCGGGATCGCCGACGGTCCGTTCGCCGCGGAGCAGGCGGCGCGGGCGAGCTCCGCGCGGACCAGGGTGCAGGTGGTGCCGCCGGGCGGATCGCCGGAGTTCCTCGCGCCGTTGTCGGTCGACCTGCTCGAGCAGCCGGAGCTCACGGATCTGCTGCGCCGGCTGGGGTTGCGGTCGCTGGGTGCGTTCGCCGGGCTGTCCGCGACGGAGGTGCTGACCCGGTTCGGTCCCAGCGGCGCCTTCGCCCATCGGCTCGCGAGCGGATCCGACGATCGTCCGGTGACCGGCCGGGAGGTCCCGCCGGAATTGACCCGCACGCTCGACTTCGAGCCGTCCGTCGACCGCGTCGACCAGGTCGCGTTCGCGGTCCGCGCGATCGCCGACGAGCTGATCGTCCGGCTGACCGAGCTCGGCCTGGTGTGTACGACGCTGCGGGTCGAGGTCGGCACCGAGTCCGGGCGGATCCACGAGCGGGAGTGGCTACATCCGCGCTGGTTCACCGCGGCGGACGTGGTGGACCGCGTGCGTTGGCAGCTGCAGGGGAGCGGCACGGCGACCAGTGAGCTGACGTCACCCGTCGTGCGGATCCGGTTGATCCCGGACCAGGCGGATCCGGTCGGCGCGCATGTCGACGGGTTGTGGGGCGGCGGGCCGGATGAGCGGATCCACCGGGCGTTGTCGCGGGTGCAGAGCATGCTCGGTCACGGCGCGGTCGTGTCGGTGGTGATCGGCGGCGGCCGAGGATTCGCAGAGCGCCAGACACTGATCCCCTGGGGTGACCCGCCTGTGCCGGCGAGGCCGCCCGACCAGCCCTGGCCGGGGTCGATCACCGGGCCGAGCGCTGAGCCGGGGCCGGGCAGCGGGTCCATCACCGGCACTGGGGCGAAGCGCTGGCCGGTGCCGGCGCCGACCACGATCTTCCCCGAGCCGATCCCCGCGAAGGTGTTCGCCGCGGACGGCACCCAGGTCTCGGTCAGCGCCCGCGGTGAGCTGTCCGGCGAACCGGCCGCCTTCTCCTTGCTGTCCGCCGGCGGTGCCGGCGTTCAAGTTGCCGACAGCAACAAACTCCACCCGATCACGGCCTGGGCCGGCCCCTGGCTCAGCACCGAACGCTGGTGGGACCCCGCCACCGAGTCCCGCCAGGCCCGCTTCCAGTTCCAGACCGCCGACACCCGAGCCTGGCTCTTCACCCTCCACCGAACAACCTGGCAGGCCCAAGCCACCTACGACTGATCACACGAAGTCGATGCGCATGACTGTGCGGCGGAGGGTGGGGTGGGTGAGTTGTTTGAAGCCGGCTTCTTCGAAGGCTTGGTGGGGGCCGACGTGGAGTTCGCCCCAGGTGATGGTCTTGCCGGGTTGGGTGAACATCGGGTAGGCCTCGAGTGCGCGGGCGCCGCGGCTGCGGGCGTAGGGGATCGTGGCGCGGGCCAGGTGATAGGTGAGGCCGCGGCCGCGGAAGCCTTTGCGGACCGTCATGCAGGTGACTGCCCAGACGCTCTCGTCGTCCTTGTCCTCGGAGCGGTCGGCCCACGGCACCCGCGACGTCCGCAGCTTCGGGTAGGCCGTGCGCGGCTCGACGGCGACCCAGCCGGCCGGCTCGCCGTCGACGTACGCCACCAGGCCGGTCGTCGACTTCGCGTCCGGCATGTCGCACGCGGTCTGGTCCTGGAGCCGCGTCATCCGCTCGTCCAGCGTCGAGTCCCGCCAGATCCACCCGCGGATCTTGAACCGCTGGCACTGGCACTCACCGGCGTCCGTGGTACCGAAGATCGTTTGCAGGTCTTCCCACGACGCCTCGTTCGCCGGTACGACGGTCAACTGCGACTCATCGATCACCATGCCCGCAGATTAACGCCGGTTCCGGACGACCCGCGTCCGGATCTAGGTTGATCCGTATGCATCGCAGCCGAGTCTCCACCTTTCTCATCGACGTACGGCGGGACGAGGTCGGCGCCGCCACGACGTTCTGGTCCGAGGCGCTCGGCGTCCGGACGTCGTCGCCGGAGGGCGAGCCGCAGTTCATCAGCCTGCACAACGCGATCCCCGGGTACGTCGCCGCGATCCAGTCCGTCGACGACGACCCGCGGTACCACCTCGACATCGAGACCGACGACGTCCCCGCCGAGGTCGCGCGACTGACCGGCCTCGGCGCGGTGGAGATCGCCGACTGGCAGGGCTGCCACACGCTCCGGGCCCCGGGCGGCCACCTCTTCTGCGTCATCCCCGTACACAGCGATCCGGAGCACTTCGAGCAGCATGCAACGGTCTGGAACAGCCCTTCGGTTCCGGACTAGGCTGCCAGCAGAATCCGCTGGTCAGCGCCGGATCGCGGACTAGGCTCCGAGGCATGACTGAGCTTGCGACGACGTTCCAGCAGGAAGCGGTAGCGAAGGCATATCAGCATCGGCCCCCGTACCCGGACGAGGTGTTCGACCGCCTCGAAGCCCTGATCACCGACGAACCGCGACGCGTGCTCGATATCGGCGCCGGCGAAGGCGCGATCGCCCGGCCGCTCGCCCCGCGGGTCGAGCACGTCGACGCGATCGACTTCTCCGCGCCGATGGTCGAAGCCGGCCGGGAGCGCCCCGGCGGCGACCGCTCGAACATCACCTGGCAGGTCAACGCGATCGAGACCGCCGACCTCGAAGGCCCGTACGCACTGGTGACGGCCGGCGCGAGCATCCACTGGATGCCATGGGAGGAGACGTTCGCGCGGATCGTCCCGCACCTGACCCCGAACGCCCAGCTCGTCGTCATCGAGCACGGCCCCGTCGAAATGCCGTGGTGGGACGGCGTCGTCGCAGCGATCCAGCTGCACTCGCGCAAGAAGGACCACGACCCGAAGTACAGCGTCGTCGAGGCGATCCGCGATCGCGGCCTGCTCGAGCTCAACGGCACGGTGCTGACGGCGCCCGTCACTTATCACCAGAAGGTGGCGGACTACGTGGAGCAGTTCCACTCGACCTCGAGTCTGGCGCGGGACCTGATGACACCGGAGGAGGCTGCCGACTTCGACGCGAGGGTCGAGGAAGCGGTCCGCCCGTACGCGACGGACGGCGTACTCGCGCTGAAGATCCAGGCCGAGCTCAGCTGGGGCCGGCCGCGAGCTTAGCGGCGCGCGCCTGCAGGTAGCGCTGCTCGGGAAGACTTTGCGTGAGCCGCGCAGCAAGCTCGTACGCCGAGAGCGCGGCGCCCGCATCGCCCGACAGCTCGAGTAGATGGGCGCGAACCGCAGCCAACCGATGGTGGCCCTGCAACGCAGGATCCACGTCGTCGAGCAACGCCAGCCCGGCCGCCGGGCCGTGCACCATTGCGACCGCGACGATCCTGTTCAGAGTCACCATCGGGCCCGGCGCCGTCGACTCGAGGAGTTCGTACAGCATCAGGATCTCGCGCCAGTCCGTGTCCTCGGCCCGCGCCGCCGAGTCGTGGACGGCGGCGATCGCCGCCTGCAACTGGTAGGGACCGACCGGCGCCGTCTGCAGCGTGGACGTGATCAACTCGGTGCCCTCGGCAATCGCCTTGGTATCCCACAACAGCCGGTCCTGCTCCGGCAACGGCACCAAGGCCCCTTCGCCCGTCGTACGTGCGGGCCGGCGGGCGTCCGTCAGCAGCATCAAAGCCAGCAGCCCGGCCACCTCGCCCTCCGCCGGCAGCTGAGCCCGCAGCTGCCGCGTCAACCGGATCGCCTCCGTGCTCAACTCGACCCGGTGCAGCGACGTACCGGACGATGCCGTGTAGCCCTCGTTGAAGATCAGATACAGCACATGCAGTACGGCGGCCAGCCGCTCGGGCTGCTCCGCCGCCGGCGGCATCGCGAACCGCGCGCCCTGGAGCTTCGCCTTCGCCCGGCTGATCCGCTGCCCGATCGTTGCCTCTGGCACCAGAAATGCCCGGGCGATCTCACCGGTGGTCAGTCCGCCGACCGCGCGCAGCGTGAGCGCGACCTGCGACTGCGACGTCAGCGCCGGGTGGCAGCACAGCATCAGCAACGTCAGCGAGTCGTCGACCGACGACGCGGGCTCCGGCTCCGGAGCGACCGCGACCGTCTCCTCCCGCCGCGCTCGCGCCGCCTCGCTCCGCAGTACCTCGATCCGCCGCCGCGACGCGACCGTGACCAGCCAGCCGCGCGGATTCGCCGGAACACCCTCACCCGGCCACTGCAACGACGCAGCCAGCAGAGCCTCCTGTACGGCGTCCTCGCACGAGTCGAAGTCGCCGTACCGCCGGACCAGCGCGGCCAGCACCTGCGGGGCCTGCTCCCGCAGCAGGTCCTCGATCACATGAACGCACCGAGATCGCGGACCGGACGGACCTCCACGACACTGAACGGAGCCTCCGGGATCTGCGCGACGATCTCCACCGCCCGGTCCATCGACTCGCAGTCCAGCAGGTAGAACCCGGCCAGCTGCTCCTTCACCTCGGCGAACGGCCCGTCCGTCGTCAGCGGCTTGCCGTCGCGGACCAGCACCTGCTTGGTCAGCCCCGGGTCGTCCAGCGACTCCGACGCGACCAGCTCCCCGCGGGCCTCGAGCGCCTCGTGCAGGCCGGCGTACCCCGCCATGCCTTCCTTCTTCTGCTCGTCGGACAGCGAATCCCACACTGCCCGCGACTCCGGGTTCCCGTAGATCAGTACCAAGAACTTCATGATCGGCCCTCCCGTTCCAAGGATCACTCTCGGGTATCGATCGGGTCACCGGTTCGCAGCACCCATAGCGGACAACAGGCCGCCGCGTTCTGGTATCAGGGGAAAGTCGGGGCATGCCCCGGCATGGCCGGACGTAAACCTGTCGGGGCGCCCCAGTAGAGTTACGACGGGTATCAGGGTGAGAGAGGGAGGGGTCGCGTGCCGGACTTGGAAGTGTCCGACCGGGTTTGGACGATCCCGAACGCGCTCAGCTTCCTCAGGTTGCTGGGTGTGCCGCTGTTCCTGTGGCTGGTGCTCGGCCCGAAGGAGGACGGCTGGGCGCTGCTGGTGCTGGCGATCTCCGGCTTCACCGACTGGGCCGACGGCCAGATCGCCCGCCGGATGAACCAGACCAGCCGGCTGGGCCAGATGCTCGACCCGGTGGCCGACCGGCTGTACATCTTCGCGACCGTCGTCGGCCTGGCGTTGCGCGACATCATTCCGTGGTGGCTGGCGATCGCCCTGCCGCTGCGGGACGTGCTGCTGACGCTGACCCTGCCGGCCCTGCACCGCCGCGGCTTCAACGCGCTGCCGGTGCACTTCCTCGGCAAGTCCGCCACGTTCTGCCTGCTGTACGCGTTCCCGCTGCTCCTGCTCGGCGACGGCGACTCCACCCTCAACCTGCTCGCCCGAGTGTTCGGCTGGGCGTTCGCGATCTGGGGGACCGGTCTGTACTACTGGGCCGGCGCGCTGTACTTCGCCCAGCTGCGGCACCTCGTCCAGACGGTGAAGCCGATCAAGGACGCGGCCGGGTAGACCCGTGACACAGCAAGCCCCCCAGCAACCGGCGCAGAAGCCCCGGCGCGTCGACGCGTCGATGTCGCTGCTCAACAACCTGATGGCGCACCCGATCGACGAGGGGTACGCCGTCGCCGCCCGGACCCGGCCGAAGGACGGCGCCAAGGCCTTGCGCTCCCGGCACCGGATCATGCTGGTGGCGGCCACGGTCGTGCTCGGCTTCCTGCTCGCGATCGCCGCCTCGCAGAACTACCGCAGCGCGCCGGAGGCCGAGAAGCAGCGCAACGAGCTGATCGACCGGATCAACCAGGCCGACAGCCGGCTGACCGGCCTGCGCAACCACCAGTCCGACCTGGCCGACGAGGTGCGCCGGTTGCAGGCGAGCGGACTGAGCAACGACAGCACCGGCGCCGCGCTGCAGCAGAAGCTCGACGACCTGGAGCTGCAGACCGGGGCGATCTCGGTCACCGGCCCCGGGCTGAAGGCGGTCGTCGACGACGCGAAGGACGCCGACTCCAAGGAGGGCCGGCTGCTCGACGTCGATCTGCAGCAGCTGGTCAACGGCCTGTGGACGTCCGGCGCGGAGGCGGTCTCGGTGAACGGTCACCGGATCACCTCGCTGACCGCGATCCGCGGCGCGGGCAGTGCGATCACGGTCGACTACAGCTCGCTGACCCCGCCGTACACGGTGCTCGCGATCGGGGACACCGCGACCATGCCGGCCCGGTTCGCGCAGAGCTCGGGCGGCCGCTGGGTGCAGTACCTGGTGAGCAACTTCGATGTCCGGATGACGATCACGACGGAGGACTCCTTGCTGGTGCCGGCCGATGCGACCATCGCGTTGCGCTACGCGAAAGTGGGATCGAGATGATCGCCGTACTCGGACTGGTGATCGGTGTCGTGATCGGCCTGCTGGTCGCGCCCGACGTACCGGACTGGGCCCAGCCCTACCTGCCGATCGCGGTCGTGGCCGCGCTCGACGCGGTGTTCGGCGCGCTCCGCGCGTTCCTGGACGGGATCTTCGACGACAAGGTGTTCGTCGTGTCGTTCGTCTCGAACGTGCTGATCGCGGCCCTGATCGTGTACCTGGGCGACCAGCTCGGCGTCGGCTCGCAGCTGTCGACCGGCGTGGTCGTCGTCCTCGGCATCCGCATCTTCACCAACATGGCCGCCATCCGCCGCCACATCTTCCGGGCCTGACATGACCGACGACAAGCCTGACAAGCCCGAGCAGCCGGCCAAGCCTGAGCAGCCGCCGAAGCCCGAGCAGACGCCCAAGCCCGAGCGGACGCCCAAGGTCGAGCAGGCGGCGAAGCCTGCGGTCGAGGCGCCGCAGCCGGCCGCACCGACCCCGATGCCCAAGCCGAAGACGCCCAACCTGGCGCTGCGGCGGCTCAAGGCCGGTTTCAAGCCGTCCCGCGGCCAGGCGATCGTGGCCGTCGTACTGGCGCTGGTCGCCTGCGTGGCCGTCGTCCAGGTGCGGGTGAACCGGGCCGACGACGGCTACCAGAACGCCCGCCGCGAGGACCTGATCGCGATCCTGGACGGCCTCGGCCAGAACACCCGCCGGCTGGAGAGCGAGATCGCCGACCTCGAGGAGCGGAAGAACTCGCTGTCCTCGAGCGCGGACAAGGCCCAGACGGCGCGCGAGCAGGCCGAGGCCCAGGTCCGCACCCTCGGCATCCTGGCCGGTACGCTGCCCGCGACAGGTCCCGGTGTCCGGATCACGCTGAACGACCCGCAGGGCAAGATGACCTCGAGCAACCTGCTGGACGCGATCGAGGAGTTGCGCGACGCCGGGGCGGAAGCGATCCAGATCAACGGGTTGGTCCGGGTCGTCGCCAGCACCGACTTCGTGGACGACCCGCCGGGCATCCTGATCGACGGCCAGAAGGTCATCTCGCCGTACGTGATCGAGGCCATCGGGGAGTCGCACAACCTGGCCGAGGCGGCCAACTTCCCCGGCGGCCTGGTCAGCGAGGTGACCGGTCCGCAGGTGGGCGGAACGGCGGAGGTGAACGAGCTGCCGACGGTCCCGATCACCGCCTTGCACGCGCCGCAGGAGCATCGTTACGCTCGCCCGGCGCCCAGCCCGACCAAGTAGCTGTCCCGTAGCTGTTCTCCTTGAGTGAAAGAGGAACGAAGGTGTACCCCGAAGACCTGAAGTACACGGCCGAGCACGAGTGGCTGAAGGCCGGCAGCGACGGACCGGTGCGGGTCGGCATCACCGACTTCGCGCAGGACCAGCTCGGCGACATCGTGTACGTGCAGCTGCCCGACGTCGGCAGCACGGTGCGGGCCGGCGACGCCTGTGGAGAGCTGGAGTCGACCAAGAGCGTGAGCGACCTGTTCGCCCCGGTGAACGGCACCGTGACCGCGGTGAACGAGGCCCTGGCCGACCAGCCCGACCTGGTGAACAGCGACCCGTACGGCGAGGGCTGGCTGCTCGACATCGAGGTCGAGGACGCGGCCGAGGTCGCCGCGCTGATGGACGCCGATGCCTATCAGGGACAGCTCGACCAGAGCTGATAGGTTTTGGGGCCTCAACCGCCGGTCGAGGGTTGAGGCCCCCTCATCTTGTTCCAGCACGTCACACTGTTCATACGGGGTCTATCGAAAACGTCGCCGGACACCCGGCGATCGGGAGGATCACAGCATGCCGTTCTGCAACCAGTGCGGGCACGAGAACTCCGAGGGCAGCCGGTTCTGCTCGCAGTGCGGAGCGATGCTGCCTGGCGCCGACCGCCCGGCGGCAGCACCGGCGACTCCTCAGCCGACGCCGGGCGTCACCGACACCGCGATGCTGACTCCGATCGGCGTCGAGCCGGAGCCGGAGCAGACCGGTGAACCGCTGTCCGCCGACGACGAGGCCGCCGTCGGCGCGCTGCCGGCCGGATCGGCGCTGCTGATCGTCCAGCGCGGCCCGAACGCGGGCAGCCGGTTCCTGCTCGACGTCGACGTCGTCACCGCGGGCCGCCACCCCGACAGCGACATCTTCCTCGACGACGTCACCGTGTCCCGCCGGCACGCGGAGTTCCGCCGCGACCCGTACGGCGTGAAGGTCCGCGACGTCGGCAGCCTCAACGGCACCTACGTCAACCGCGACCGGATCGACGAGGTCCAGCTGAACAACGGCGACGAGGTTCAGATCGGCAAGTACCGGCTGGTGTACTACGCCAGTGGCCAGGCCTGATCCGAGCGCCGCTGATTCCACGGCCGGAGGGCCGGCGGACGGTCGCGGCATCGGTCAGGTGCTGCAGCTGCTGCAGGCCGAGTTCGCCGACGTCACGATCTCGAAGATCCGGTTCCTCGAGGCCGAGGGGCTGGTGACGCCTGCCCGGACGGCGTCGGGGTACCGCAAGTTCAGTGCCGCCGACGTCGAGCGGTTGCGGTACGTGCTGACCGCGCAACGCGACCAGTACCTGCCGCTGAAGGTGATCAAGGAACATCTCGGCGCGATCGACCGCGGCCTGCGTCCGGCCGCCGCGGGTCCACCGGTCGCGCCGAGTTCGTTGCCGCAGACTCCCGGTCAGCCGGTGGCGGAGGATTTCGGTGCCTCGGGCACCGAGCTGCGGCTGACCCGTGGCGAGCTGCAGGCCGCTGCCGGCGTCTCGGCCGAGTTGCTTGGGGAGTTGGAGAGCCACGGCCTGGTGGTGGCCAGCGGCAACCACTATCCGGGCGACGCGATCGTGATCGCCCAGGTTGCCGCGGAACTGGCCGGGTACGGGCTCGAGCCGCGGCACCTGCGCGCGTTCCGGACGGCGGCCGATCGGGAGGTCGGCCTGATCGAGCAGGTCACCGGCCCGCGCCGTACCGACCAGACCGCGGAGCTGGCCGCCCTGACCGTTCGGTTGCATACCGCACTGGTCCGTTCTCGCCTGCCGCGTCCGTAGCCAACCCACGGGGCACCTCAGGGCTTCCCTGCGGAGTAGGCTGAAGGTGTGCGCGAAGTCGACGTGGTCGGAGTCCGGGTTGAGATGCCCTCGAGTCAGCCGATCGTGCTGCTGAAAGAGGTCGGCGGAGAGCGGTACCTGCCGATCTGGATCGGGGCCGCCGAGGCCAGTGCGATCGCGTTCGCCCAGCAGGGCATGGAGCCGCCCAGGCCGCTGACCCACGACCTGTTCGCCGAGACCATCCGGGTGCTCGGGCACACGCTCAGCCAGGTCCGGATCGTGAACCTGAACGACGGGGTGTTCGAGGCGATCCTGGTCTTCGACGACAAGACCGAGATCTCCGCGCGGCCGTCGGACTCGATCGCGCTTGCGCTGCGGACCGGTACGCCGGTGTTCTGCGCCGAGGAGATCCTGGCCGAGGCCGGGATCCCGGTCCCGGAGAGTGAGACGGCCGACGACGAGGTGGTGGAGGAAGAGGAGGTCGAGCGGTTCCGCGAGTTCCTCGACCAGGTGACTCCGGAGGACTTCGACAAGAGTTAGCCACCCGTCGATTTGCCCCGGGTGGTACAAGAGCGGCTTGGTAACGATTCGTACGGCGGTCGCGACACGCTCCCGGCTCGGTGCGGTTGTCGTTGACCCGGTTGGGGCGGCAGCTTACCGTGAAGGAGTCGTGGGGTGCTGTCACTCCACGGAGATGGCTCGTTCCAGTCGGTATCCAGGGAGGCTCAGGCGTGACACGCACCGGCGACACGGATCTGACGGCGCAGTCGACGTCCGACGCGCACGCCAAGGCTGTGGCAGAGGCTACGGCCACCGCCGGCGTCCAGGGTCTGCTGTTCGACGACGACCTGCGGCCGATGCCGGAGGATGTCGGGTTCCGCGGCCCGACGGCCTGCGCCGCGGCCGGGATCACCTACCGGCAGCTCGACTACTGGGCGCGGACCGGTCTGGTCTCGCCGTCGGTCAGGCCGGCGACCGGCTCCGGGACGCAACGGTTGTACGGTTTCCGTGACGTTCTGTTGCTGAAGGTGATCAAGCGGCTGCTCGACGCCGGGATCTCGCTGCAGCAGATCCGGACCGCGATCGCGCACCTGAGCAAGCGCGGCTTCGACGACCTGACCCAGATCACGCTGATGAGCGACGGCGCCTCGGTCTACATGTGCTCCTCGCCCGACGAGGTGATCGACCTGCTGGCCGGCGGCCAGGGCGTGTTCGGTATCGCGCTCGGCGGCGTCTGGCGCGAGGTCGAAGGCTCGCTGTCCGAGCTGCCCACCGAGCGTGCCGACGGTCACGACGACGGCGAGTCCGACGGCCACGCCGGCGACGAGCTCGCCGCCCGCCGCCGCGCCCGGATGACGGGCTGACATAGTTCTGTCCTGTGCGCCCACTCACTGCTGACTCGCTCCGCGGTGTGTGGGCGACTTTGTTGCTGCCCCTCAACCCGGACGACTCGATCGACTTCGCCCGGCTCGAGTCCCAGGTCGCCGTACTGGCGTCGTCCGAGGTGGATGGCCTGTACGCCCACGGGACGGCGGGGGAGTTCCAGACGCTGACCGAGGACGAGTTCGACCGGATCAACTCGTTGCTCGTGGCCGCGGGTAAACCGTTCCAGCTCGGCGCCAGCCACCCGTCGGCCCAGGTGCAGCTGTCGCGGGTCGAGCGAGCGGCGAAGCTGGCGCCTGGAGCGATTCAGGTGATCGTCCCGGACTGGCTCCCGTTGAACGACCGTGAGTTGCTGACCTTCTTCCGGCGGGCGGCCGAGGTGGCAGGGGACGTGCCGCTCGTGTTCTACAACCCACCGCACGCGAAGACCGCCGTCGGGCCGCGGCAGCTGTGTGAGCTGGCGCAGGCGGTGCCGAGTCTGATCGGGTTGAAGACCGCGGGTGGGGACAGGGTCTGGTTCGACGAGGCTCTGGAGTCGGGGCTGGCGATCTTCGTGCCTGGACACTTCCTGGCGAGTATGTCGTTACTCGGTGCACACGGCAGCTACTCGAACGTCGCTGCGCTGTCACCCGACGGCGCCGTACGGACCGCTCACGATCTGGACGTCGAACGCCGGATCGCCGAGTTCTTCGCGGCGCACGTCGCGCCGCTGCAGAAGCTCGGCCTGTCGAACCCGGCGCTCGACAAGTTCCTTGCCGCGGTCGGCGACTGGGCCGACGTCGGCACCCGGGTCCGCTGGCCGATGCAGTCGGCGACCGCGCGGCAGGTCGAGGCGGCCAGGCCCGCCGCCCGGAGACTCCTGCCCGAACTGTTCGCAGAATCCTGGTAACCTCGGGACTGCCGTACACAGCACTCGGGAGAGACCCGTGTCATCGGGCGCCGAAGGGGCAATTCCTCCCCGGAACCTCTCAGGCCCATGGACCGAGTGCCACAGGCGACTCTGGAGCGCGCTCGCGTGACAGAGGGGGAGGCGACCGGAAGCATTGTCAGCAACGGAGCCTCTGATGACCGAACTGTCCGCAATCTTCGCCGACCGCCACATCGGGCCACGCCCGGACGAGGTCGCGCGCATGGTGCAGCTGCTCGGGTACGCCGACGTCGACGCACTGGTCGATGCCGCCGTACCGGACTCGATCCGCTCGGCCGAGCCGCTCCGGCTGCCTGAGCCGGCCTCCGAGGTCGACGCGCTGACCGAGCTCCGCCAGCTCGCGGCCCGCAACAACGTCGCGACCTCGATGATCGGCCAGGGGTACTACGGCACGTTCACACCGTCGGTCATCGTCCGACGACTGGTCGAGAACCCGGCCTGGTACACCGCCTACACGCCGTACCAGCCCGAGATCTCCCAGGGCCGCCTCGAGGCGCTGCTGAACTTCCAGACCGTCGTCTCCGACCTGACCGGCCTGCCGACCGCGAACGCGTCGCTGCTCGACGAGGGCACCGCGGCCGCTGAGGCGATGACGCTGGCCCACCGCTCCAACAAGAAGAGCAAGTCGGACCGCTTCCTGGTAGACGCCGACTGCTTCGCCCAGACCGTCGCCGTCGTGCAGACCCGCGCCGAGGCGCTCGGCATCGAGGTCGTCGTCGCCGACACCAGCGAGGGCCTGCCGGAGGGTGACTTCTTCGGTCTCCTTGTGCAGTACCCGGGCTCCAACGGCGCCGTCCGCGATCTCAAGCCGCTGATCGAGACGGCGCACGAGCGCGACACGTTGGTTGCCGTCGCCTCCGATCTGCTCGCGCTGACGGTGCTCGACGCACCGGGTGAGGCCGGCGCCGACATCGTCATCGGTTCCTCGCAGCGCTTCGGCGTACCGCTGTTCTACGGCGGCCCGCACGCCGGCTTCATGTCCGTGCGGTCCGGCCTCGAGCGGTCGTTGCCCGGTCGCCTCGTCGGCGTATCGGTCGACGCCGACGGCGCCCCGGCGTACCGGCTGGCGCTGCAGACGCGTGAGCAGCACATCCGTCGCGAGAAGGCGACCTCGAACATCTGTACGGCGCAGGTCCTCCTGGCCGTCGTCGCCTCGATGTACGCCGTGTACCACGGGCCGGACGGTCTTCGCGCGATCGCCGAGCGGGTGCATTCGTATGCCGGGAAGCTCGCCGCGTCGCTGCGAGCGGGCGAGGTCGAGGTCGTGCACGACGACTTCTTCGACACCGTGCTCGCCCGCGTGCCGGGTCAGGCCGCCGACGTGGTCGACGCCGCCCGGCAGAACGGGATCTGGCTGCGGCTCGTCGACGCGGACCACGTCGGCATCTCCTGCGACGAGAAGACCGATGTCGCCACGCTGACGCGGGTCTGCCAGTCCTTCGGGGTGCAGTACGACGACACGCTGGGCGCCGCGGCGATCGCCGTACCGCGGACGACGGAGTACCTGACGCACCCGGTGTTCAACACGCACCGGTCCGAGACGGCGATGCTGCGGTACCTGCGCAAGCTGTCCGACAAGGACTACGCGCTCGACCGCGGGATGATCCCGCTCGGCTCGTGCACGATGAAGCTGAACGCGACGACCGAGATGGAGCCGGTCACCTGGCCGGAGTTCGCGGACCTGCACCCGTTCGCGCCGGTCGAGGACGCGGCCGGATACCTGAAGCTGATCGGTCAGCTCGAGCGCTGGCTCGCCGAGGTCACCGGCTACGCGAAGGTCTCGATCCAGCCGAACGCGGGTTCGCAGGGTGAGCTCGCCGGTCTGCTCGCGATCCGCGGCTACCACCGGGCCCAGGGTTCTGCGGAGCGCAACGTCTGCCTCATCCCGGCGTCGGCGCACGGCACCAACGCCGCCTCCGCGGTGATGGCCGGTATGAAGGTTGTCGTTGTCAAGGGCAACGACGACGGCACGATCGACCTGGACGACCTGCGGGCCAAGGCCTCCGAGCACGCGTCGAAGCTGGCGGCCATCATGATCACGTACCCGTCGACGCACGGTGTGTACGAGGAGAGCGTCCGCGAGGTCTGCTCGATCGTCCACGAGCACGGCGGCCAGGTGTACGTCGACGGCGCGAACCTGAACGCGCTGCTGGGGCTGGCCAAGCCGGGTGAGTTCGGCGGCGACGTCAGCCACCTGAACCTGCACAAGACGTTCTGCATCCCGCACGGCGGCGGCGGTCCGGGTGTCGGGCCGGTCGGCGTCGCGGCCCACCTTGCGCCGTACCTGCCGAACCACCCGCTGCTCGACCAGGCCGGTCCCGAGTCCGGCGTCGGGCCGATCAGCGCGGCGCCGTTCGGATCCGCGGGCGTGCTGGCGATCTCGTGGGCCTACATCCGGATGATGGGCGCGTCCGGGCTGACCGACGCGACCAAGACCGCCGTACTGAGCGCGAACTACGTGGCGAAGCGGCTCGAGGGCGCGTTCCCGGTGCTGTACACGGGTGAGAACGGGCTGGTCGCGCACGAGTGCATCCTGGATCTGCGGCCGATGACGAAGGAGACCGGGATCTCGGTCGACGACGTCGCGAAGCGGCTGATCGACTACGGCTTCCACGCGCCGACGATGTCGTTCCCGGTCGCGGGCACGCTGATGGTCGAGCCGACCGAGTCCGAGGACCTGGACGAACTGGACCGCTTCTGCGACGCGATGATCGCGATCCGGCACGAGATCGACCGGGTCGCGGCAGGCGAGTGGCCGGCCGCGGACAACCCGCTGGTGAACGCCCCGCACACCGCCGAATCCGTCATCAACGACAAGTGGGAACACGCCTACACCCGCGAAGAGGCCGCCTTCCCCCGCTCGGTGGACCGCGCCTCCAAGTACTGGCCCCCCGTCCGCCGAATCGACGGCGCCTACGGCGACCGCAACCTAATCTGCTCCTGCCCCGCCCCCGAAGCCTTCGAGTAGAAGACGAAGAGCAAGAGAAAGATAGGTTTGGCGTGGTGGCCGGCTCCGGCGACCGATCGACGGGTCGGACCAGGTCCGATCGGGGCACGGGGTCTGCACCGACGGGTCGTACTCGTGCTGAGGCAGGCCTGAACTGACCGCCCCGGACCAGCTTTCCGGAACATAGCTGCCAGCGAGCGCCAACTTCTTTCCGGAAAGCGACACCTCGGCCCACCGCCGACTTCGGTCTCGCAGATGTTCCACCCGATCAAGCTGTTCGCGGTGGAGCGTCTGAGGGATCTGCAGTTCGACAGGAGGTCTCACATCGTCGGCTGGGTTTCCGGTTCGGCTGTACGACGCGCACAGCCGAACGCCTGCATGATCCACAGCCCCGCCGAGTCGTGGCGAACGGTTCCGACCCCGAACGCCGAGCCGCCGCCTGCGTCGACGCGGGCTGTGGGCTGTCCACCGGGGTGGTTACGTGGACATTAGGATGTCAGGGCGTTGTGGACCTGTTGGTGTGGAGGCGTTGGGTGAGTTCTGTGCGTCCTGATACTGCTGCTGCGTTGGTTGCTGAGGTTGCTACGGCTCAGGGGGAGTCGCGGGTGCCTTCGGTTGTAGCGGGGGTGGTTCGGGGCGGGGAGTTGGTGTGGACGGGGACGCGCGGGCGGTTCGCGACGGCTGATGGTGGGCTGCCGGGTGTAGAGGTGCAGTACCGGGTCGGCTCGATCACCAAGACGTTGACGGCGATCCTGGTGATGCAGTGCCGGGATGACGGGCTGCTGTCGCTGAATGATGCTGTGGGCAAGCATCTGCCGGGGATCGCGTTCGGGGACCGGACGATCCGGCACCTGCTCGCGCACAGCGGTGGGATGAACGCGGAGCCCGAAGGCCCTTGGTGGGAACGGAATCCGGGGGTCACCTTCGACGAGCTGACCGCGGCGATGGACGACTCGCAGGCCGTCGGCCCAGCGGATCGCCGGCACCACTACTCGAACCTCGGGTACGGCCTGCTCGGCGAGATCGTCGCGCGCCTCCGCGGCCTTCCGTGGATCGAGCTCGTCCAAACCCGGATCCTGAACGCCCTCGAGATGCGCCGTACGACGTACTTCCCGGAGGCCCCGGCGGCCGAGGGGTTCTCGGTGCACCCATTCAGCGGGCAGCTCGTCCCGGAGCCGGCGTACGACTCCGGCGCGATGGCCCCGGCCGGGCAGCTGTGGAGCACGATCGAGGACCTGGCCCGGTACGCGTCGTTCTGGATCGACCCGGTCCACGAGATCCTGAGCCGCGACACGGTCGAGGAGATGGCGGCGCCGGTCGCCTCGGATCCGCGCGAAGGCCTGACCGCGTCGTACGGCCTGGGGCTGCGGTTGATCGCCGACGACCCGCATCTGCTGATCGGCCACACCGGCTCGATGCCCGGCTTCCTCGCGGGCCTGTTCGTCGACCGCGTACGCCGGATCGGCGCGGTCACGCTCGGCAACGCGACGTACGGGCGGGTCGCCTCACTCGCGCCCGACCTGCTCCGCATCCTCACAACCTACGAGCCGCCGCTCACCCAGGAGTGGGTCCCCGAGCCAAACCTTGCCCAGGGCACCGACCTCCTCGGCCAGTGGTACTGGGGCAACACGCCGCTCACCATCTCCGTCTCCGCCGGCATCCTCCAACTCACCGGCGGCCTCACGACCCGCCTCTCCCCCCTGGAACCCGACCTCTACCTGGGCCGAGACGGCTACCTAGCAGGCGAAAAACTCCACGTCATCCGCACCGGCAACACCATCTCCCACCTCAACATCGCCACCTTCATCCTGACGAGAACGCCCTACGGCGACTGATGCCGATCAGCCGGGTTTACCATTTGCTATACCTAAGCCAGAGCGATGCACGAGTTTGTGCGGACAATTGACGCACTGCCCGAGGCGCGGTCCGGATCTTGTTTGCGTTCGATCCGTGGCGATCGAGCATCCTGCTGGTCGCCGGGGATGAGGCCGGTCGGTGGAAGGCTTGGTACAACGAGGCGATCCCGCTCGCGGAGCACCGTTACGAGATCTACGTGAAGGAACGACAGGCTGACGAGGAGGGCGAGCGATGAGCGGCTACGTGAGTTGGCGGGACATCCGTGATCAGGAGGTCGCACGTGCCGGGGGTGAGGAGAGCGTCGCGGCAGGCAAGCAGGAACTCCTTGCGGAGGTGCAGGGACACCGCTTGGCGGAGATCCGGCGCGCTCGTGGCTTGACCCAGACCCAGGTCGCCGAGCGGATGGGAGTGACCAAGGGTCGGGTCTCCCAGATCGAGAAGGGCAAGATCTCGGGCCAGGAAGTCCTCCTGCGCTATGCGGCCGCGCTTGGCGGTCGCCTGCACCAGGCGATCTATTTCGACGATGGCGACATAGCCGCGATCGCCTGAGCGCCGAAAACCCCTACGGCGGTTAGGCTGTGAGGCGTTGCATGGAGTAGATCAGGGGTAGATCGCCCGGCTGTTAACCGGGAGGGCGCAGGTTCGAGTCCTGCCTCCATGTCTTTGGATGACTAGGGAAATGGGGTCCTATGTCAGAGGAAGCGCGGGCGGAAGCCTCGGCCGGGTATGCGATGGGGCGGCTGGAGATGGCTCTCGAGCGTGCCCTGACCTCTGACGATCTGGACGTACGGCGACGTGCGGCGGCGCGGGTCGATGCCTGGCGCAACGTTCTCGACGGGATGGCGTCGGGGCGGCTCACGATCGGATCGCGGACCCCGGTGGCGGACACGCCGGCCTGGGTCACGCTCGAGGTGGCGCACGGCGGGTTCGCGACCGGGCGGTACGTCGCGGAGGCGCCGCTGCGCGAAGACGAGCTGGCCCGATTGCCGGAGGACGCGCCGGGGGAGACCGACAGGGAGCGACTCAACCTGTGGTTCCTCAGCGATGAAGGGCTCGCGGAGCTCAGCCAGGCCCTGCGGACCGGCAACTACCGCGTCGACGTCCCGGAGGAGTCGGCGCTGCTGGTCGTCGCCTGGTTGCTCGAGCGAGAGCAGTACGCCGCCGCGCTCGATCTCACGTCAGAACTGCGTCCGCTGATGCATCGGTTCCGGTTCACTCCGACGTTCAGCCCGTCCTCGGCCCCGGCCGGCTCGGTCGTGCGGCTGCAACCCGTCGGCGAGGTCCGCAGTATGTTGCGCCAGGCAACGGTACGCCCCCGGATCGCCGCCATGCTGGAGACTTTGCGGGTCTGGAACCCGCTGTACGACCGGCTCGTCGCGATGTGGTGCGACACGGTCGACGACGAACTGCCCGAGCTGACCGCCGACGGCACGGTCGTCGGAGGTTGGCCCTGCCGGGTCTGGCCGGACGACTGGGTGGAACGGCGATCTCAATGGCTGGACGAGTTTCGCGCCGCCGCCGAGGTCCATCGGCCGCGACATCCGAAGAGCAACTTCGCCCGGTTGCAGGCGGCGCTAGAGCGTTGCCCGTCCGACAGTTCAGCGCTGACCGGTCGTGAGGTCGGTTGGATCCGACGCGCGCTGGCCAACACGATCCAGGCCCACGGCGCGCCCGGCTCGGAGGCGCGTGCGGCCTTGCGTACGACGCAGAACGCGGTCGCCGCGCGGCCTACGTACGCGACTTTGGCGCACCTGCTGAGCTGCCGGCTGGATCGGTTCCCGGATGACGGCGGGCTGCCGACGCTCGACGCGATCGACGGTGAGGTGACAGCGGACGAGGTCCCGGCGGCGGCCGGCTCAGCCATTCCGGCGCATCTGCTTGCGAAGGCAGCACGGGCACTCGAGGCCCCGATCGGTGAGTTGGTGGATCGCGGCGTCATCAGCTCGGGCGAGGTGCTCGCGCAGGTGCTGCCGCAGATCACGTCCCAGCTGCTCGCCGCCAACATCGAGGACCCGACGCTGGCCGCCGCCTACGCCCAGACGTACGCCGCCTTCCGTCGCCGCCGGAGCCTGCTGCTGCTCAACCTGGAGCACCAGGTGCGCTTCGAGGAGCTGCCCTGGGTTGATGCCGTGGCGCCGTACCGCGATCGGCGCGCGCAGGCGACCCGGGCCGCCGCGCAGTCGCTGCGTGAGACGGCGGTCATCGCACTGACGGCGTTCCCGCAGACGATCCTGCCGAACCCGCTCGTGCGTGAGCTGGGCGCGCTGGCCTCGCAGGCCGACCTGAAGCTGCCCCTGGTCGAGGAGGTAGCGGCTGACATCTTCATGGGGACGTTCACCGAGAAGTGGCGCGCGGCGGCTGCCATGGCGAGCCGAGTGCTGTCAGGGACGCTGTACGCGCAGTACTACGCCCTGCCCGCCGCCTGGCCGGCTCTGGAGCAGCGCCGCTACAAGCGCTGGGGCAAGGCGACCGCAGACGACTTCGCAGAGGTGTGCAGTCGGCGCGCTCTCGAGGCACAGACCGGCAACGGTGGGTACGTCGCCAAGAACGGTACTGTCCTGGAGCAGAGCCAGATCCTGACCACGCACAACCTGGCAGTGCTGGTCGACGCATTGCAGCTCACGGACTGGCTGCGGGAGGTCGCCCCTGACCTGGCTGACCGCGCATTCGCCTGGGCGGTGCAGCGCCAGACCCAGCCGCCGACGGCGTGGATCACCGAGCTGCAGGGGATCAAGAACACGGCGTACGCGTGGCGGCAGGCGATCTTCTACCTGAGCTTCTGCGACCAGTCCGCGCAGCGCGACGTGCTGACGAGGCTGGGGGAGCGGTCCGGCGCACTAGGACCACGGATCGCGCCGGCTGTCGCAGGGCTGCGGCAGGTGGCCGCAGGGGACCGCTTCAACTCGGAAGGCCGGACTGCCCGCGGTGGGCGTCGGCTGCTGGGTTGGAGCGTCGGACCGCACTGGTTGGCGCGGCACGGACTGTCAAGGCATGACCTTCACCAGTACTAGTCGCTCCGCTGGGCCTCGCACTGACAGCTCAGCCACCGGACCGATGCCACGAACGTAGTACTTGTTGTCCACCACATCCGGCTCGAGCGCTGTGGTCTCCACGGTGCGCAAGGCGTTCCGGAACGTGCGGTACGGGACGGTTACCGTCGCGTGGCGTTCGACGGCCCAGAACACGTCCTCGGCCTCACCGGCGTACCACTCCTGACGGAACTTGCGTCCGAGCTGAGGGCGGGCCTGCATGAACACGCCGGCCTGTGCCCCGTCCACTCCGGCGTGGAACGAGCCCTCGGTGCTCACCACTCTGCCGTGGCTGTCCAGTTCGGCGGTGTCCTCGCCGAAGTACCAGACGTTGCCGCAACGGTCCTGCGCGTAGTAGTCGCTGGTGCGCTCCGCCAGCACTCTGTCCAGATAGAGACGGTCCTCGACCACGCGGGTGAGTACTCCGGCGACCAGTTTGGTCCTCGGGGTGATGACGACCACGTCGAGTGCCTTCTTGCCGTCCTTGACGCCGGTGGAAACCAGCGTGCGCCGCGGTTTCAGCGGGAACCACGGGTTGGTCACGTCGGCGGTGTGCCGCGACCGCTCGAACTTCGGGTGATATCGGCTGCCGGGCCCGAAGACCGGCAACTGACAGGCCGCATGTGCCTCGGCCGGCGCCGGAACCATCGCTGCGACCGAGACGCCGACGGTCGCAAGCAGTACAGCGGGCTTGAACATGATGCTCCCTTCGTCGCCCTTCAGCCTGCGACCGGACTGCTGAACCAGGCCTGAACCGTGAGGATGTTCACGTCACGGGTAGTCGGGTTGACACGATGGGTACGGCGGGCAAAAGTTAGGGCTGCCTTAGTAAGGGTTGCCTTACTCGACAACTTCCCGGGAGATCTGGATGTCGCAGCCCGCGCGTCTGACCGCGCTGCCAACACCCGTCCGCGATCCGTTCACCGACCGCTGGCCGCTGGCCTCGACGGTCGCGGATCGGGAACGTGGACCGTTGCCGCACGGTTCGCCGGGAGCGGTACTGCGCCGGGCCGCCGAGGTGCTGGGTGAGCCGCGGATCCCGTCGACCGGGGTGGGGGAGTCGGCCGCGCTGGACCTGATCGCGGGACTGCTGGACCAGGACGGCATCGACCTGAGTCACCCGCATGCGGCGGCACACTTGCAGCCGCCGGTGCTCCAGGTCGCGGTCGACGCGGACGCGCTGGCCTCGGCCTCGAACGCGTCGATGGACACGTACGACTCCGGTCCGGCCACGCTCGCGATCGAGCAGTGGGTCGTGAAGGCGCTGGCCGGTCTCGCCGGGTTCGGCCCGGAGGCGGACGGCGTACTCACGCCCGGCGGTTCGATCTCGAACCTGCTCGCGGTCCTGATCGCCCGTGACAGCGCGGCCGCCGCGGCCGGACTCGACGTACGGCGGAACGGCCTGCAGGGGCTGGAGCGGCCGGTCGTGTTCTGTTCCGAGCTGGCGCACTTCTCGGTCCAGCGAGCCTGCGCCGCCCTCGGGCTCGGTGAGTCGGCCGCGATCACGATTCCGTCCGATGAGAACTTCCGCCTGCGCACCGACGTACTCGCCGAGGAGCTGGCGAAGCCTGGCCGTACGCCGGTCGCAGTGGTCGCGACGGCCGGTACGACGGACTTCGGCTCGATCGACCCGATCGCTGAGGTCGCCGCGCTGGCCCGGGCGTACGGGGTGTGGATGCACGTGGATGCGGCGTACGGGTTCGGGGCGCTGTTCTCTGAGCGACTGGCCCCGCTGCTCGCCGACCTGCCGCTGGCGGACTCGGTCACACTGGACCTGCACAAGATCGGCTGGCAGCCGGCCGCGACCAGCGTGCTGCTTGTCGCCGACCGGACCCGGTTCTCGGCGTTCGACCGGTCGGTGGACTACCTGAACCCGGCCGACGACATCGACTCCGGGCTGGACGGGCTGCTCGGGCGCAGCCTGCAGACCACCCGCCGTCCGGATGCGGTCAAGGTTGCCACCACGCTGACGGCGTACGGGCGGTCCGGACTGGGCACAATGCTCGACACCTGTCACGAACTCGCGCACGCCGCCGCGGCCCGGGTCGTTGCCGACAGCAACCTTGAGTTGCTGGCGCCGGTGACCCTGACCACGGTGTTGTTCCGGGTCGCCGGGCAGGGGCTGGAGGCATCCGCTGCGGACGCCCTCCAGGGCGAGGTCCGGCGCCGGTTGCTGACGTCCGGGCGGGTGCTGATCGGCCGGACCAAGCTGCCGGCCCGCGGCGGCCGCCCGGCAACGGTCGCGTTGAAGTTGACGCTGCTGAACCCGAACGCCACCGCGACGGACATCGAGGACCTGCTCGACCAGGTCGTGGCCACCGGCCTCGACGTCCTGACCGGTGAAGGAGCAGCGTGAGTACTGCGGTTGCAGCGCACCTGAACGCGATCCTGCGGTGCTACACCCGGGAGTCGTCCGTGCCGGTGGCGGTCGGACCGTTGTCGTTCTCGGTGGGCTCGTCGACGGTCACGGCGCGGGTTTCGCATGCGTCGCGGACGGGGTTGCACCAGTTCGACGACGTGCTGGTGGACGGCGTACCGGCTGTTCCTGAGGAGCTGGTGCGGGTGCTGTCGGCGGACGCCGATCCGGCAGAGATCGACGACCTGGCTGCGCGTACGGCGGAGTCGGTGCGGAACGTCGACCTGTTCGTGTCCGGGGCTGACGGGGAGCGCGGGCCGGGGCGCTTCCTGGAGTTCGAGCAGGCGTTGCTGTTCGGGCATCTGAACCACCCCGCGCCGAAGAGCCGGGACGGACTGAGCGGTGCCGAGCTGGCGGCGTACTCGCCGGAGCTCGGTGGCCGTTTCGCAGTGCACTGGTTCGAGGCCGACGCCGAGCTGGTGTCGTCGGACCAGGTGGCTGGCGCGCCCTCGCTGCAGGGACTGGACGCTGTGCAGCTGATGGGCGCGCTGGCCGGTATCACCCCGTCGTCGGGCCGAGTGCTGATCCCGGCCCACCCGTGGCAGGCCGCGGCCGTTGCGGCGCGGCCGCGGGTGGCGTCACTGATCGCCTCTGGTCGGGTCAAGGCGCTGGGGCCGCAGGGTGCGCAGTGGTACCCGACGTCCTCTCTGCGCACGGTCTTTCACCCCGATCTGCCGGTCATGCTCAAGCTGTCGCTCGGGCTGCGGATCACCAACTCGCGGCGTGAGTCGACGCCGACCGAGCTGCGTCGCGGGCTGGAGATCAACCGCCTGCTCGACGCGGCGTACAACGCGGGTACGGCGACCGCGCACCCGCGCTTCAGCATCGTCAGGGACCCGGCCTGGGTTGCTCTTGACGAGGGTGGACCGACATTGACTGGTATTGACGTGGCTGTACGAGAAGTGCCGACAGACGTCAACAGTTATGCATGTTTGGCGGGTCTCGTCGCGCCTCGTCCGGGCGGGCTCAGCCGGTTGAGTGTGTACGCCGCGGACGATCCGGCCGGCTGGGTGGCGGAGTACATCGACAACGTGCTGGTTCCGATGCTGCACCTGTACGCCGAGACCGGCATCGGACTCGAGGCGCATCAGCAGAACACGCTGGTACGGCTGGACGGGTCCGGGCGGATCAAGGGCGGTGCCTATCGCGACAACCAGGGCTATTACCTCGCATCGTCGTACCTGCGCGGTCTGTTGGCGGTCACCGGACTGCGTGACTCGACCCTGGCGGTCGTGGACGATCCGATTGTCGACGACCGGTTGACCTACTACCTGCTACACAACCAGGCGCTGGCTGTTGTGGGCTGTCTGGCGGCGGACGGGATCGCTGACGAGGCTGCGCTGCTTGAAGTGGTGCGTGAGCGGCTCACCCTCGCACTGCCGTTGCTGGCGGCTGCTGGACCCTCTGGTGACCGGCTGGCGCGGCGCTGGCTGGAGGCGGACACGCTGCCCTGCAAGGCGAACATGCTGACCCGCCTGCGCGGCATCGACGAGGTGGTGGCCCCACTGGACGCGCAGTCGGTCTACCTCGACGTACCGAACCCGCTGCGGCTCCGGTGAGGTGCGTCATCCGACCGATGCTCCACCTGGACCATGGCTTCGACCTGCGACCGGCCGACCCTTCCGACGCGGCCCGGATCGCACTGTGGATGGCGCAGCCGCACATCCAGCAGTGGTGGCACCAGGACTGGTCGGTCGAGCGCTGGGCCCAGGAGATTACTCGGCAGACCTCGGGGGAGCACTCGATCCCCTGCGTCGCGGCTGTCGACGCGGAGGACTTCGGGTACGTCGAGCTGTACCGCGTGCGGCACGACCACTTGGCGGAGTACTACGCGAGTGACGAGCACGACTGGGGTCTCCACCTCGCCATCGGCGACCTCACCCGTGTCGGGCGCGGACTCGGCCGGGGACTGATCCGGGCGGTCGCTGACGCGTTGCTGCGGGCCGATCCGTCGTGCTCGCGTGTTGTGGCCGAGCCCGACGTACGGAACACCCCGTCCGTACGCGCGTTCGCCGCCGCCGGCTTTGCCCAGCAAGGGGAGCTGCAGCTGCCCGAGAAGACCGCAGTACTGATGATCCGCTCGCGGACCCAGGAGGAATGACATGTACGACGTGATCGCAATCGGCTGCGGGCCGTTCAACCTGGGACTCGCCGCACTGGCGTCTGAGGTGGACGACGTCTCGCTTGCTGTGCTGGACAGCAGGCCGGAGTTCACTTGGCACCGCGGGCTGATGTTCGACGACGCGATGCTGCAGGTGTCGTTCCTGGCCGACCTGGTGTCGTTGGTCGAGCCGGCGCACCACCTGTCGTTCCTGTCGTTCCTACGGGCGACTGATCGGCTCTACCAGTTCTACGTGCGGGAGAAGTTCCATCCGACCCGGCGCGAGTACGAGACCTACCTGCGGTGGTGTGCGGCGCAGCTGGACTCACTGCACTTCGGCCACCACGTGCGGTCGGCTGTCTGGAACGGCTCCTTCTTTGAGCTTGCTGTGGAGCGCGGCTCGTCTGTTGAGACCTTTGAGGCTCGGCATCTGGTGGTTGGCGTCGGCACTGAGCCGTTCGTGCCTGCTGCGCTGGCTGGGCTGCCTCCGGAGCGGTTCCTGCACTCAGGGGACTACCTCTTCCGCCGTGACGATTTGCTGCGCGCCGGCCACGTGACTGTCGTCGGCTCGGGTCAGTCCGGCGCCGAGTGCACACTCGACCTTCTGCGAGCCTCAGGCCCTGCCGTCTCCTGGCTGACCCGCACCGCCGCCTTCACCCCACTGGACTACTCCAAACTCGTTCTGGAGATGACCACCCCGTCGTACGTCGACTACTTCCACGCACTGGACGAGTCCGTCCGCGACAAGCTGGTCAAAGACCAGTGGCGCCACTACAAGGGCATCTCCTCGGAAACCCTCGAAGCCATCCACGACGAGCTCTACGCCCGCGACCTGATCGCTGCGCCAGCTGAGCTCCAGGTAGGTGTAGGCGTCCAGTCCGCAGCCGTCGGCCCCGACGGTGTCGAACTGACCATGCTGCACACCGACACGGGCCGCACCTTCCAGCACACAACAGACGTAGTCATAGCCGCCACCGGCTACCGCAACAGACCCCTGCCCTTCATGGACTCCCTACAACCCCTCCTCGACCACGACGCCTCCGGCCGCTGGATCCTCAACCGCAACCACAGCGCCTCCTCAGCCACCCTCCCCGACCGAATCTTCGTAGCCAACGCCGACCTCCACTCCCACGGCGTAGCCGCCCCCGACCTAGGCCTAGGCGCCATCCGCAACGCCACGATCCTCAACACGATCACCACCCGCGAAGTCTTCCGCCTCCCAAAGACCACCGCCTTCACCAAGTTCGCGATCCCCGGATGAACGACCTCTGGACGGCCTGCTCTTCTCAACTACTGGCGAAGCTGATCTCCCAGTTCTCCACCGAAGGCCTCCTAGAACCAACCCCAACCCCGGCCCCGGCCCCATCCCCGGCCCCATCCCCGGCCTCGGCTCCGACCCCGGCCTCGGCTCCGACCCCGGCTCCGACCCCGGCCTCGGCCCCGGCCCCATCCCCGGCCCCATCCCCGGCCTCGGCTCCGACCCCGGCCTCGGCTCCGACCCCGGCCTCGGCTCCGACCCCGGCCTCGGCTCCGACCCCGGCCTCGGCTCCGACCCCGGCTCCGACCCCGGCCTCGGCTCCGACCCCGGCCTCGGCTCCGACCTCGACCCCGACCTCGGCTCCGACCTCGGCCTCGGCTCCGGCTCCGGCCTCAGCCTCAACGGCGTCGCCTTGCCCCGCTCCTGCTTCTCCGGCCGCGGCGGACCCGCCCCCCGCCTTGTCCGGGCCGGTTGGATACCAACTGGAGTTCGGAGCTATCGCCTACAACTTCTCCGCGACCCGCGGCGGCTTCGGCAGCTGGCGGGTCGATCCGGCCTCGATCCGCCGTACCACGGCCGGCATCCTCGGCAACGACGAGAGTGAACCCGCGACCGACCCCATCCAGTTCTTCGTCGAGGCTGCCGACGTACTGCGCCTGGACGGATCGACGGTGGCCGGGTACGTCGCCGAGCTGACGAGCACGCTGGCCGCCGACGTACGCATGGCCGCGTCCGCCGTACCTGCGGCCGACCTGCTCGACCTCCACCACAGCCGCCTCGAAGGGCACTTGACCGGGCATCCGCTTCTCGTCGCCAACAAGGGCCGGCTGGGCTTCTCCGCCGCCGACAGCGAGCGCTACGCCCCCGAAGCCCGCACCCCACTCCACCTGACCTGGCTAGCCGTACGACGAGGCCTCGCCGAGTTCCGCGGTACCCCGGACCTCTCCGAACACGCCGTCATCGCCCGCGAACTCGACGCCCCCGTAGTACAGACCTTCCGCGCCCAACTCGACGACCCCGACTCGTACGTCTGGCTCCCATGCCACCCCTGGCAACTCGACCATGTCATCCGCACCCAATGGGCCCGGGAACTGGCCACCGGCGAGATCGTCGTCCTGGGGCAGAGCCCAGACGAGTACCTCCCCACACAGTCCATCCGCACCATGGTCAACATCACCAACCCGACCCGCTACCAGGTCAAGCTCCCCCTGAAAATCCTCAACACCTCTGTCTATCGAGGCATCCCCACCCACTGCACCCTTGCCGCCCCCATGCTCACCCAATGGCTCCGCGGCCTCTGGTCCCGAGACGACCTCTTCCAACAACTAGGCACCGAACTCCTAGGCGAGGTCGCCTCCGTAAACGTCCCGCACCCAGAACTCTCAATCCACCCCACCACCCCGTACCAATGGACCGAAACCCTAGGCACCATCTGGCGAGACCCCATCGACCCCCGCCTCCACGAAGCCGAGTCCGTCTGGCCTTTGGCCGCAGTCCTCCACCCTGGGTTCACCTCCGCCGCCATAACCCGCTCGGGCGTCGAACCACAGGCCTGGCTCAGCGCACTCCTAGGCACCCTGCTGCGACCGCTCCTCCATCTCCTCCACGAATACGGGATCACGGTCAACCCCCACGGCGAGAACCTCGCCATAATCTGCGACCCGAACGGCGTCCCTGCCCGCCTGGTCATCAAAGACCTCGTCGACGACATCAACATCTCCACCGACCCCATCGTTGCCCGCGGCCCCGAACCCGACTCCCACGCCCGAGTCCTTCCCCGCAAGCCCTGGCACATCCTCCGCCAGTACGTCGTAGACGCCCTCCTCCTCGGTGTCCTGAACCCCCTAGCCGCCCAGAACCACATCCCCGAACACCTGTTCTGGTCCCTGGCCCGCGCCGAAATAGACCTCTACGCCACAACCCACCCAGAACACACCACCCGCCTGGCCGCCACCGCCCTAACCGGCGAAACCTTCGCCCGCTACCCCCTCAACGGCTACCGCCTAACCCTCGGCTACGCAGACCTCGACACCCGCCCTCCAATTCCCACCACAGGCACAATCCCCAACCCCCTCCACACCGCACAACTCGCATGGCTGCGCAACTTTCGACGTTTTTCGTGACCCACTGGGCTTGAGGCTCGTTGTGCGTACGGCGCGATCCGCCTAGCGCCAAATGTCGGGCCAGATCTGTCGAGCGATCGGCATGAGGGCTAGTGTTCGTCTCCGACCGGACACTCTATGGCCGGCTGCGAACTAATGGGGCACGAGATTGGCGTGGCGGCCAATGCTCGCAGTGCGAGATGGAGCGGGTATGGCTTCTGGCCAATGGCGGACGGTGGATCAACTGACTGGACCGCAAGCAGTTCTTGCAGGACTGGGGAGGTGAGCACGTGGCTCGATCGCTGCGTCTCGGTCAACATGGCATCCATCGAAGAGGACGCCGCCTTGGCAGGAGTCAGCCTGGCTGAGTTGGAGCGGCACGTTCGGCTGCATCTCCCTTCTGTTTCGGTTCAATTGATCGTGGCGCAACGACTTCATGAGGCCTACAGAGCCGTGCGTCGGATCGCGAGTGAGCGCGCAGTCGCGATCCACACAGAACATCAGGATGCGGCGGTCCATGGCGGGACGGAACTGCTTCAATCAGCTGATTACATCTGCCGACGGGACCTATGGCTCGAGACAAATTCACGTCCACGGGTGCCGCTGAGGTTCGACGATGTCGACCCGGATCTCGGCGAGCATTACCAAGGGAGCCTCCACTACCTCCTGACGCCGCGAGCGGACACAACACATCACTTCGGCTTTTACCTTGCCGATGCCAAGTGGCCGATCGCTTATATCGCGGTGTCGCCCTGTGACCGGCCCTACATGGCGCAAGGCTTGGCTGCGCACGGGTTCGGCATCGAGGACGCAGTCGTCCTGACACGGATGCATGGACTGCCGGGGCTGCCGCCCAACGCGATGAGTCTTATGACGAAGCACGTGATCCGGGCTCTGCGGCGTCGTGGCAAAGCGCGCGTCCTGCTGACGGCCTACAACCCCTTGCTTGGCTTCTGCGGCGCCGTCTACCGCGCCTCCGGATTCGTCCCGTACACCACCGCGCCGGTTGCCTACGGCTACGACAAGTCCGGCCGCTACACAACCCGACGGGCCGGGACCGGTGTACGGCTCTCGAAGTTAAACACGCCGCCGAATATCCTGATGGCACGCGGCCTGGATCCGTACGCCCAGGTAGCCCTATCCGCGCCCAAGGTAATAGGGCGGATCCCCGATCACGAGTATTGGGCGGATGTCCCGGCAGTGAGCGGTCTCAAGCCATGGGAATGTCGGCCGAAAGTTCAAACGACTGCATTGTCCGACCATTGTTATGACAATGTGTCCGTGACCGCGGTTTCTCCCTGAGTGCTCACTGGGTAAATCCTCCATGACAGGTATGAATTCCGGCAGGCGGCGATGAGGCCGCCTGTCACTTTGCTCCCGGAGGTGGTGTGCGCATGAACTGGTCAGGTCCTGCGGCCCTGCCTGACGTGCCTCATTGCCAAAGGGGTAGCCACGATCCTGTGAGCTGATGGCGCGATCCGGCGCCGGCTCCGGAGAGGGGGACCCGATGAACGGTCTGCTGCTGCTCTCCTCAGACGACCGCACCCGGTACGCCGAGGATATTCAGACCGCGATCGCACTGCCGGAAGGCGGGATCATTCAGTTCCGTTATCGGATGCGGTGGATCTCGCCGGAGTTGCAGGATGACGTGCGGGCCGACCGGGTCAACGGGCAGTCCGCTGTTCTTGGGTTCGTCGGGATGGACCGGCAAACCTCCCCGTTCGTCCTGCCGGTTCGTTATGCGACGGTGGCCAGGACTGAGGTCGTCGCGGACATGGTTCTCTTCCAGCTATGCGTGCGCGGCTACCCGAATCTCGACCTGTACCCGTCGTCGTTCGCCGAGATTGTCGCGATGAGCCGCGGCGTCATCGGCCAGCTGAAGCGAAACTCCAAAGGAAGGTTCTATCCGGCGACGTCGAACTTTCCGGCGATGCCGCACGAGATCCTGGACGATGCTCCGAAGCGGTGGCTGTCGACTGCACGACTCCTCGCGCTTCATCCGACGTTCAAGGAGTCCTACTTTCTCCGGGTAGCGCCGGTAGAGACCACTCGGCGCAAGTTGACGTTCGACGCCGAAGGAAAGCTCGCGAGCGTGGACGGCGAGTCGTTGCGGATCGCTACGCAGATCTTTGCCACGCACTACTCGCGTGACGGCGACTTCAGGCTGACCTGCTTGACGGACGAGACGAACCTGCGAGTTGCATCCGACAACGTTTACCACGTGGCGCTGAGGTACGACTCGATCGAGTTCTGGCTCCATCCTGCCGGCCAGAACTACGACACCTCCTCGCTTGTCAGGATCAGCTTGGCGAGTGAGAAGGCCGGTGGTCGGACGATTGCCGCGCATGTTCGCTTGCCAGTAATTGTTCGGCGGTCGAGATCGCGGATCATGCGGCGGTGGTCTGCGGCCAGTGTCGGGGCCGTTCTGGTTGCGATGCCGACCATCCTCGGCCCCGCGGTCGAGGTGCCGATCGGAGTACGGCTGGCGGCGGCACTAGTTGGTGCCGGACTACTCGCTGGTGGTGCGGTCCTGACTTCGCCGAAGTAGACGGCGAGAGTCTGTCGCGTTCCATAAGTCGTTCTCATTCAGATACACCGCTACACCCAGAATCACCCGGACTACACCTGGCCCCGTAGTGCGGAACGACCCGGATCCCCTTATAAAATTGACCTTGCGAACCGCTCCCGGCTGCGCTCATCATGACCAAAGATGCTCGTGCCCGACGGGTGCGAGGTTCGAGGCGAGGATGGGGGGATCGTGAGAAACTTCGCGTTGTCGATTTCCGGCGCAGAGACCGACTCTTGGCTCTCCGCGCACCTTCGCCGTCGGCTGTACGCCTACCGGGTCGCGCTGTCCGAGGAATGGTCAGAGTCCACAGTGCACCCAGCATTTACAGATCGCGCGGACGGCCCTGCATCGGCGGGTCAATGCGGCGTCAGTTCGGCCTGGCTTCTGCATGAATTGCCGTTGCTGTTGCGGGCGCGGTCGCGGTACTGCGTGGGCGACATCCTGGTCGGTAATCAGACCCTGCCGTTCCACTGCTGGATCGAGGTCGGGAACCCGGCGTCTCCCGACCGCTGGGTCATCGATCTGACCTGCGACCAGTACGAACTGCTCTCCGACCGAGCCTTCGTCTGCGACCGGCACAGCACCCTTACCGCCTTGGCCATCGAATACAAGGCCGTGTTGCGGCTCTCCGCCCGGGAACTGAAAGAGGACCCGGTCTGGCACCGCACGCAACTCCTGGCCAAAGGCATGAGGAGCTGGCTCACACGCCCGTAGCGGGCCTGCCGAGATGTGATCAACAGCCCGGCGAACAGTCAGACGCCCGCCCGGGATTCCCGGGCGGGCGTCGGACGTGCCTTGTGATCCGTCAGCCGGCCATCACAACCGCCACGCTGTAGAGCCCGTAGCAGAAGATCAGAACAACTCCCACGAGAGCAAGAATCAAGAGCTGCTTCCACAGCGTCACCATGAGGACCGAGCAAGCGAGTGCGACGAGGATCGGGAGCATTTCGTGCTGATTCATGGTGGGCCTCTTTTCCTGATTCACTTCCCTTGGCTCTTGTCATTTGCCGCCCACTGACTAGAGTGGGTCGCGGCGTCCTGCGTCTGGTTACTCTTCTATAAGACCCCACGACAATCGGTTGTCAATCCACCGGATTTGGTGGTTGTCAATCTGACCGAATTGTCTTTTCGGCAGGACGAGGTGAATCTTTGGCAACATTGTGGCGCGCAATCGGTGATACCTGACGCATCGCATCCGTACTGTCTCCTGCCAGTTGGCAGGGGAGGATCGCCAACTGGCAGTACGACTCGAGCGACACGAGCCAATACGTGTCGGGTTGGGAGTTGCGATGAGTAGGCAACTATCCGCTAGCATCCCGAATGTGGTGAGCATCACCACCGCACGGTGACGTTGCACGCGCCGACCGATGCGTGTCACGGCACGTGCGGACCCAGGGGCGATGACAACTTCAGTGCACGATGGCCGAGCGTCTCTACCGACGTCGGCCGCGCGGGGGGCCGCGGAACTAGTCTCAGCCGACTCGAGGAAGGCTTTCACGGCTGCTTTGCCGTACGCCGTCGCACGTCCGCAGATCTCACGCCGTCGCTCTCGGGCGTTGACGCTTGACGATTGCAGGTCAGGCGAGCCGGCGTTCGCAGAGCTGGTCGAACGTGTGGCGAGCGTGTACGAGGTCCCGGTGCGTGCGCTGACCGTCCGTACGCTCCTGCACTTGCCGCTGCTGGCGAAAGCAGGCGGGCGAATCTCGCAGAGCGACGTGACCGCGGAGCTGGAGCGGAACGCAGACAGGCTCGGGTCGGATTACGAGGCCATAGAACACCTTGTTCCAACGCGCGGGCACCCGCTTTCGGACCTGCGCTTCGAGGTTCTTCCCGATCGCATCGCGAATCAGATCTTCAGTCGGCTGCACTATCTGCGCAGCGCTCGCGACGGTTCTTTCAACTTTGCGCTCGTGGACCCGGTACATCGACTGCCCGTAACCGTGTGCAGCGTGTCCCCGTTGGAATGGGCGCTTGTCGGCCGCCAGTTACGTGCGTCCTTCGGGGTTGCGCCAGGTACTGCGTGGGACGTGTCGCGCGTGTACTCCTTCGAAGTCGCTCCTAAGAACGCCATATCCTTCCTGCTTGCGAAGGTCCGGCAGGTCATGCGAGGTATCGAGAACGCCCGAGTGCTGACCACAGCCGTTGACCCGAACCTGGCGTTCGTCGGCGCCAGCTACCGCGCTGCGAACTGGCAGCGGTGGATGTCCGTCCAGGCCAGGCCGTACTTGTATGTCGATGGCACGTATGCGAGTCCGCGGCAGCTCCGGGTTCGCTACGGCGGCGCCAACCTTCCGCACTTGCGTGCAATGAATCCCGGCACTCGTTTCGAGCAGAGCCGAGTGCCACTGCTGGACTCGTGGATCTATTGCTGCCGCCTGGACGGCATCACAGAGAGCGTTGCCGCCGAGGACCAGCGTCGTCTCCGTCGATGACCGGTCAGACCGTCGCGGGGTGTGGCGGTCGCAATCCCGAACGGGCCAAGAACGTGTCGATCTGTTTGCGGTCGGGCATCGACTCCGAGCGGAAGCCTGAAGCGGCGCAGGACATTGCCGCTGTTGCCCAGATCGCCACGTCCGGCGAGAACGTGCGGTTGTCGTCGATCAGTTTGGCCGCCAGTGCCGCGCAGAAGGCGTCACGCGCGACTGACGTCTCCTTGTAGATCGTCGGGAAGAGGGGCACCGGAGTGGCTTCCTCGAGTGGATGCGAGTAGATCGTGCAGCCGCCGTTCACCAGCAGACAAAGAGTCTCCACGCCGAAGGTGACAAGCTTCTCGGCGACCGGCCCGGGGGCGAACGGAAGCTCGGCCGGCGCAAAGGGGCCTAGTTCCCAGGGGTGCGCAATCAGGTAGTCGATCCGGCCGAACGTTGGAGGGCTGATGCGCTCGTCCGTGTACGGCTGGCCGGGCGTGACGATCACCAACGGACGATTGTCGGGCTCTCGGTGAGCGAGGGCGAGTGTTCGCTCCATTGTCACCCGGGGCATTTCGAAGGTCGTCATCAGAACGTCGCAGCCGATCACATCGCCGGCTCGATCTTCCATGTCCTGCTGGGACAGGAAGACCTCGCCCTGATTGCGCCAGTTCACCGCGATGCTGTCACCCATCTCCCTTTCGAACACCCCTGTGAAGGGAGTACTGGCGCCGTGGACGCGTTTGATCAGGGAGGTGTCGACGCCTTCCGAATCAAGATGCTCGAGGATGTCGTCGCCGAAACGGTCGTCGGCTACAGCGGCGATAAGCGAGGACTTCAGACCCAGCCGAGCGCAGGCTATTGCTTGCGTCAGCGCCTTACCGCCCGGCGAGAGACTGAAGCCGTATGCCTCACTCGAGGTCTCTGGCGCAGGCAGAGACTTGATGCGGAACGTTGCGTCCATCACCGCGCCGCCCACCACCACGACCTGTCGGACTGGAGGCGTCGAATCGGTCGGCGTGGTCGGCCGCGTGGTGACCGTTCTGGATCCGCCCGAGTGGCCGTCCGGCCTGACGAGCTGCTTCGCTAGTTCGCGCAGTACTTCGGGCTCCGTCGTACCGCGGAGGGCGCGGTCGCCGGGTGCCTCCGGGGCCGTGAGGTCGAGCGCGTCGTGCAGCCTGTTCCAGCTGTTCAACAGGACCAGACGGCGCCGACCAAGTGCGGCGAGATACAGCGAGCGCGTCGTTCGACTGTCGATGCCGGCGTTCTCGTAGGCACTCTTGTGCAGGCCGAGCGCGAGGATCGCGTCTGCCACGATCTGTTGGGTGCCATGCAGTTGGTCGCGAACTGTCGCGACCACGAGGTCGAATGCGGCCGCCGCCAGTTCGAGATCGCCGACATTGCCGAAGCGGGTGCTAGCCAGGTCGAGCAGCGGCGTCGTCGTACTGACCCGACCTGCATGCACGCGGGCCGCGGTCAGACCATCGCGGGTGCGGAGCTTCTCGAGGACGCCGACGAGCAGCAACGCATTCGTCGGCAGGCTCTCGCTTCGAAATGTCATCGACCCCCACCTGCCTTGTTCGTACCGGCCGTCAGACTGCCTGTGCGGTGAGCAGAGTGTGCCAGCACCTCTCGGAAGAGGTGAGGGCGGGCCGGTCTTTCAGGTTTAGTCCAGCAAACGTTGCTGGCAGCATTCCCTCTCGCGGTCTTCATGAGACGTCCGGCGACGTGATTTGACGGTACTTTTCGTCAACTGTCGCGCGTCTGGGATGCGAAGGAGTCCGGTGGTAACTCTCGGCGAAGCTGGACATGGCGGCCGCGGCCCAGCGAATAGCGTCGTCGGTCAGGCTGCGGTCTTCAATCAGGCGAGCGGCGAGGGCGGCGCAGAAGGCGTCTCGGGTGATTGAAGACTCCCTCAGGAGCAAAGGAGGGATGGGAATCTGCTGCTGGCGCTTGTCTGGTTCGTAGATGGTGCCGCCGCGGTCGACCAAGAGGCAGAGTGAGCGGAGACCGAGGCCCAGGAGATCGTCACCGACGATTTGAGGGTCGTGCTTCGACTCCTCAGTGAACGCGAAGCCTTCGAGTTCCCAGAGGTGGGCGACCAGGTAGTCGATCTGTTTCAGCACCGGGCTGAGGAGGTGGCCGTCCGCATAAGGCTGACCCGGCGTGACGATGACAACTGGCCTGTTCGGCGCTGAGCTGACCAGACTGAGGGTGTGCCGCAGGACGTACTGCGGCACTTCGAACGTCAGTAGCAGGACGTCGCACGAAATGATGGCGTCAGCGTGTTGGTCGATGGCGGAGACGTCGAGCTCCACACCGTCGCGCCAGACCGCGGCCGAGCTGTTGCCAAGTGGCAGCTCGAAGATCGCTGACGCCGGCGTCCGGACATCGGTTCTCTCGATCCGCTGCAGGAGTGAGGTGTCGACGCCCTCGCGTTCGAGGTGGGCCTCGATCTCCCGGCCTTCGTCGTCAGTTGCGATCGCGGCGAGTAGGCAGACATCGAGGTCCAGGTGGGCGGCTGCGACAGCCTGGCCCAAGCCCTTGCCGCCTGGTGTGCGGGTGTAGCTCATCGCCGGTGTCGAGGTGCCGACGTCAGGCATCGAACGGATTCGCCAGATGTGGTCGATCGTGGCGCCGCCGAGCACGATGACCTTGCCTGCCGCTGTCGAGTCGACGGTCCGCGCGGTCGTGGCCGGGATCGGCTCCGAGAGTTCAATCGTGGACCCGGGGTTGACGAGTAAAGCGGCGAGGCGCTCGAACACCTGGCCCTCGATGAGGGATCGGAGGGTGTGCTCGCCGGGAGCCGGCTCCACGTCAGACTCCGCGCCGAGTGCGTCATGAAACGCCGCCCAGTGCTCGAGGAGAGCGTTTCGCCGATTGCCGAGTGATCCCATCGACAGCTGGTGGATCGCTCTCGTCGGGAGGTTGTGGGCCTTGTATGCCTCTAAATAGATGCCGAGCTTGAGGCTGGCGTCCGCGACTATCCGGTCGGTCGGAGAGTCGAGCGCCCGGACCCGATCGGTGATGACCTCGAAGGCCGCGTCGGCGAGCTTCTGGCCGGTTCGGACAGCGTGGTTCCGGACGATGGCCAGGCGGAGGAGGGGCTGGGCGGCTGGGGTTGTGAGGCGCTTGGGGGTTAGGCCGTCATAGCGGCGGAGGGATTCCAGGACAGGGACCAGATAAGCGGCCTCGGTCTGTCCTTGGAACAAGTGGTCGGACATGCGTCCCCCAACGCAGTTAGTCAGCAGTTTCAGTATGCGGGCGGGGGGCGGGTGACGCTGGGTTGCCAGCGCGTCGTTGCAAGCACTTGATTCAGGCGGGGGAGTTGCGGGGGCTGGTCCGGATGGTTGCGGTGGGCAATCGGAGGGGTTGTGGGTAAGGCTGTGGATAAGGGGAACGGAATCTCGGGCGGGTGCGTCGATTCGATGTTCTGACGTAGGCTGCTGCGGTCTGTCGATCGGCCAGGTCGGTGGGGCGAACACGGGGAGCAGGATGAATACAGGGCATGTGGAGCTTGCGAGGGCTCAGCAGGAGCGGTGGGAGTCGGCTTATGCGCGGCACCCGCAGTTGCAGGGGGCGGAGCCTTCGGCGGCGGCGGGGTGGGCGGCTGAGGTGTTCGGTGCCGCGGGCATCGATGATGTGCTGGAGCTGGGGGCGGGGCACGGCAGGGACGCGCTTTTCCTGGCTCGGCAGGGATTCAGCGTGCATGCCACCGATTTCAGCGAGGCGGCGCTCGACCAGTTGCGGCACGAGGCGCAGCGGGAGGGGCTCGACGATCGGGTGACGGCGGCGTTGCACGACGTCCGGGATCCGTTGCCGCCGGCCGATGCGACGGTCAACGCGGTGTTCGCGAATCTCCTGCTGAACATGGCGTTCTCGCCGTCCGAGCTGCGGTCGCTGGTCGCGGAGATCCATCGCGTTCTCTGCCCTGGCGGGCTTTTCGTGTACGCCGTGTGGTCGACGGCGGACTCGTGTTCGCAGTACTGGCGTCAGCTCGAGGACGGGCTGGCGATGCACGACGGATTCGTCGGGCGGTTCTTCGACGAGTCACTGGTGACCGAGCTGGCCGCGGAATGGCGGCTCGACGAGGCGACGCCGTACGACGAAGGTCAGCGGCGGATGTGGCGGGTCACCATGACCAAACCAGGGCAGGAAAGCTGAAGCCGGCTCTAGGTGTTCCGGTCGCGAACTGGTGAAGTTGCCGGCGGTACCGGCGTGCCAGATTGCGGTGTGGTCACCAAAGCGAAAAGTTGCATTGACGAACCCGACCGGTTCCGACAGGCTCGGTCCGCGTCTCACCTTCGACCATCGGAGATACAGCAATGCAGTGGTACATCGACGTTCTGAAGAAGTACGCCGTGTTCGACGGCCGGGCCCGCCGCAAAGAGTACTGGATGTTCGTGCTCTTCAACGTGATCGCCTCGATCATCCTGTCCATCCTGGACAAGATCCTCGGGCTCGACTTCGGCTCGGGCAACTCGTCCGGCTGGCTGTCGACGATCTACAGCCTCGCGGTGCTGCTGCCCACGATCGGTGTGGCGATCCGGCGCATGCACGACACCGGACGTTCCGGCTGGTGGATCCTGATCAACCTGATCCCGTGTATCGGGTGGATCTGGTTCATCGTCCTGGCTGCCCAGGAGGGCAACGCGGGTGACAACGCGTACGGTCCGGACCCGAAGGCGGCCGAGCGGTTCGGCGGCCCGGGCCAGGCTGGTCCGGCGGAGCCGGGTTACCCGACCGTCTGATCCAGACACAGCAGAAGGCCCCCGCGAACCAGCAGGTCACGGGGGCCTTCTGCTGTTCCGGAAAGATCAGTTGGCCTGGCTGACGCTCGACATGTTGAAGTCGGGCACCAGCAGCGGCGGCGTCGCCGTCCGTGAGAAGTAGTCGCCCCACTCCCGCGAGTACGACGGAACCGTGGCTCCCGCGGCGGTGAACCGGGCGAGCAGGTCGACCGGGCTCTCGTTGAACCGGAAGTTGTTGACCGCGCCCGTCACCTCGCCGTTCTCGACCAGGTAGACGCCGTCGCGGGTCAGACCGGTGAGCAGCAGCGTCTGCGGGTCGACCATCCGGATGTACCAGAGACAGGTCACCAGCAGACCGTTGTCGAGCCCGGCGACCAGGTCGTCGGTCGAGCCGGCGCCGCCGTCGACGGACACGACGTAGTTCGCGATGTCGGGCGTTGCCTCCGGTACGCCGATGAGCTCCGCCGTGTGCCGGCTCGTCATCAGATGTTCGAGCTTGCCGCCGCGGATCCAGTCCGTCGCCTGCAACGTCAGTCCGTTGTCGAACACGCTCGACGAGCCGCCCGACGACCGGGCCACCGCGAACGCGAACGCCTCCAGCCCGGCCAGCGCCGGGTCGGAGTGCATGCTCACCGGCTGCTGCGACAAGGTGTCGCCGATCCGCGTACCGCCGCCGGACTTCGAGAACACCGTCTGGCCGTCGAAGGCGTCGCGGCCGTCGAGCTGCCAGTACAGGTACGTCATCAGGTCGGCGACCGCCGCCGGCGGCAGGACCGTCGGATGCCGGCCGGCGTCGACCGCGACCGTCCGGGTCGCCCAGCCGAGCCGGCGGGTGAGCTCGGCGTCCAGCGCGAGCGCGTCGACGTCGGTGAAGTCGCGGGTGGCCGTGCCGACCCAGGCAGAGTGGCTGAGGTCGGCGTTCTTGCCGGTCGAGGAGACATACCCGCGGGGGAGCGCCTGACGCAGCCGCAGTCCGGTCGACGAACCGACGTACAGCGTGACCACCTCGTGGTTGGCGAACCCGTACAGCCGGCGTCGCTCGAGGTCGGCGCGTTTGAGCGACTCACCGAGCGACGGCGCGAACTTCTCGTAGACGCCGACCGTGGTCTCCTCGGGTTCGAGGTCCCAGTCGGCGCCGACGGTGCCGTCGACGAGCGGGCGGGCGTCCTCGGCCGGGCCGGCCGAGCGGGCGGTCGCGATCGCTGCGGAAACGATCTCGCGCAACGAGTCCTCGGTGACGGACGAGCGGCGGATGACGCCGGCCGCCGTACCCTCGCCGGATCCGACCGTGGCGATCACGGTCACGCTCGATCCGCGCATCGCGCCGTTCGTGGTCAGGGTGTTGTTGGCCCAGCGCAGGTTCGTGCTGGAGGTCTCGGCGACGAGTACGACGCAGCCGTCGGCACCCTCGGCCGCGGCCAGCGCCAGACCGCGCTCGATGGTGTCCTGGGGCGTGAGCTGAATCGTCACCGGCCGGCCTCCTGCGTGGTGTTGAGAATGCGGACGCTGCGGAACAGCGCGGACGGGCAGCCGTGGGTGACCGCGCCGGACTGCGACGGCTCGGCCTTGCCGCAGTTCAGTGCGCCGCCGAGCAGGTACGTCTGCGGGCCGCCGACGGCCTCCATCGAGCCCCAGAAGTCGGTGGTAGTCGCCTGGTACGCGACGTCGCGGAGCTGGCCGGCGATCTTGCCGTCGACGATCTTGTAGAACCGCTGACCGGTGAACTGGAAGTTGTACCGCTGCATGTCGATCGACCAGGACTTGTCGCCGACGATGTAGATCCCGTTCTGCACCCGGCTGATCAGCTCCTCGGTCGAAGGGCCGTCGGCGGCGGGCTGGAGCGAGACGTTGGCCATCCGCTGGATCGGGATGTGGCCGGAGGAGTCGGCGTACGCGCAGCCGTTGGAGCGCGGTGTGCCGAGCAGGTCCTCGTTCTTCTTCGCCATCCGGCGGTCGACCTGGTAGCCGACCAGGATGCCGTCCTTGACCAGGTCCCATTGCTGGCCGGCGACGCCCTCGTCGTCGTACCCGACGGTGGACAGGCCGTGCTCGACGGTGCGGTCGCCGGTGACGTGCATGACCGGCGAGCCGTACTTGAGCGTGCCGAGTTTGTCGGTGGTGGCGAAGCTGGTGCCGGCGTAGTTCGCCTCGTAGCCGAGGGCGCGGTCCAGCTCGGTGGCGTGGCCGATCGACTCGTGGATCGTCAGCCAGAGGTTCGTCGGGTCGATGACGACGTCGTACTCACCGGCCTCGACGGTCGGGGCGGCGAGCTTCTCGGCGAGCCAGCCGGGGATCTGGGCGAGCTCTTCGTCCCAGTTCCAGCCGGTGCCGGTCATGTACTCCCAGCCGCGGCCGGCCGGCGGGGCGCAGGTCGACATCGAGTCGAACCGGTCCTCGGCGACGGCGTGGGCGGTGATGTTCGGGCCGATCCGGACGCGCTGCTGGGTGTACGACGTACCGGCGGTGTTCGCGTAGTACTTGCACTCGTGGATGGTCGCGACGTGGACGCTCACGTGGGCGACGCCGTCGGCCTTCAGCAGGCGGTCGCTGTAGTCGGTGAGCAGGGCGACCTTGTCGGCGCGCGGGACGGTGAACGGGTCGATCTCGTACGACGAGATCCAGGTGACGTCGTCGTACACCGGCTCGTCGGCGAGCTCGATCGTCTCGGCGTTGATCGGGCGCGAGACCTGCGCCATGTTCACGGCCTGCTCGGCGACGCGGACCGCTTCGTCCTCGGTGAGCGCGACGCCGGCGGCGAAGCCCCACGTGCCGTCGTGGATCACGCGGACGGCGAGACCGAGGTCCTCGTCGTCCTTCGCGCTCTCCAGGACGCTGTCGCGCAGGGCGATCGACTCGGACCGGATCCGCTCCAGCCGGAACTCGGCGTACGTCGCGCCGAGGTCGCGGGCACGCTGGAGCGCCGCGTGGGCGAGTTCATGACGGGGGAGGGCGAGGAAGCTCGCGTCGACTTCAGGCACGGTGTCGACCTTATACACGGAACCCGACAAACCCGGGTGGTGTAGGGACAATGACTGGAAGTTGACAGGAGGAGTGATCGAGTCCGGCGACGAGGGTCAGGTTCTGGCTCGGGTGCGGGGTGGGGAGGTGGCCGCGTACGGCGAGCTGGTGGATCGGTATGCCCGGATTGCGAAGCGGACGGCGGTGTTCCTGGGGGCGGGGGCTGATGCGGATGACGTGGTGCAGGAGGCGTTCGTCAAGGCTTACCGGGGGCTGGGCGGGTTCCGGGACGGAGCTGCGTTCAGGCCCTGGTTGTTGAGGATTGTTGCCAACGAGACCCGGAACGCCATCCGGGCCCGGGGCCGGCGGGCTCGGCGGGAGGAGTTGGCGGCGCCGCTGGATGTGGTGCTGGATCCGGCCGACGCAGCAGTGTCACTGGAACGCCGGACCGAGCTGCTGGACGCAGTCAAGCAGCTCCCGGAGCCGATGCGCCTAGTGGTGACCTGCAGGTACCTCCTGGATTTGGACGAGCAGGAGACCGCCGCAGTACTCGGCTGGCCCCGCGGCACCGTCAAATCACGCCTGCATCGCGCGCTGGGGAGACTCCGCGACGCCCTACCAGACAAGGAGGTGCAGCGATGAGCCTCGAAGACGAACTGCGGGCCGTCGGGCGCTCTGCCGTCGTACCTCCGGTTGACGACACCCTGACTGCCACAGTGCTCACACGCGTAGCTGACATCCCAGTCCGGAAGCGCCTGCGCGACAGGTGGCGTACGTTCCTCGCCGGATTCCTGGTACTCCTCGCAGGCCTAGCCCTGACGCCACCAGTACGGGCGACCGTCGCAGAGTGGCTGCGCATCGGTGGAGTCCAGGCCGAGCCCGTGGGCAGCGGTCCGAGTACTGCGCCTCCCGTGCCGACCGTCGGTGGACATCTGTCGTTGGAGCAGGCTGCACAGGTCGCTGGGTTCACTCCAGCTCTTCCGACGGAGCTGGGCGCACCAACCGGCGTGGAGGCCTCGAAGGGGTTCATAGCGACCAGCTGGACCGGCGTGCGGCTGGAGCAGTTCCAGTCCGGTATCGAGCCGATGTACATCAAGCGGTACTACGGCGACATCGACTACGTCGACCAGATCAACGCCTTCTGGTTCAAGGCCCCTCACGACCTCGTGCTGGTCGACAAACGCGTCGTACGCATCGCCGGACCCACTCTGGTCTGGGAGCGCAACGGCGTGACGTTCCGCCTCGAGGGCCCGGACAAGACCCGGGCGATAGCCCTGGCAAGCGGAACCTCCTGACGACCGGCGGTGTATCCAGCGCGAAAGGAGAGCCGCCATGATCCGTCGCACGCTCGCACTCGCCGCCGCACTACTAGCCCTGACAGGCCTCACAGCCCTGCCGGCGCAAGCAGGAGGCCCCACCAGCGTCCTGCTCAGCGCACCACCGCACGTGACCGCAGTCGGCTACGACGACGAGCGGTACTACGACCTGCAGAACCTGATCCAGGGCCCGTCGAAGCCCGACACCGGCGACGACGTCCACAGCGTCGGCAAGTTCGTCCGCGCGACCTGGCTCATCCACGACATGAGCGTCTGGCGGATCGACGTCATCTACCCGGACGCGCCTGGTGGCCCGTGGATCTCCACAGAGGAGTTCACAACGGAAACCAAGCCGGCCAAGCCCACCTGGCACCGAGCCGCCGACCCAGACCGCCTCCTGCAGGTGCTAGGAACGTTCAAGCTCCTCGACGGCAAGTTCGACGGCGGCCCCACCCTCGACAACGGCTACTCGGTAGCGGACCCGTCGGCACCGGTCACCACACCCCAACCGGCACCCGCTCAGGCCCAAACCCAGACCAACGCCTTCACCGGCTGGCGCTGGATCATCCTCGGCGTCCTGATCGGTGCAGCGGCCGCAGTCGCCGCCGTCCGCCTCTTCCCGAAGCGCCGCTGGGAGCTGATCGGCTAGAGCTTGGCCGCGAGCTCGAAGCCCGCAAACAGCCGCCCACCGAAGCCGTCAAGGATGTGGTCCACGGCAACGACCAGCCGATCGTCCTCCGCCCGTACGCCGTCCATCAGCGCCGCAGCCTGTGCACTGTCGTACGCCGCAACCTCCCGCAGCAGCCCCTTACCGGTGCCGGACCACCGCCCGGCACCGGTCAGCAACAACCGCGCCGCGTCCTGCCACAGCACCGAAGCGATTGCCAGCCGCACATCACCGGACGCATCCGACAGGTCGTCGATCAGATTGGTGATCGTGTAACGCAGCAGGTCCAGCTCGTCCTGCGACAACAGCTTCGGCCCAGCCGCCACCTCGGCCAGGTACTCCTCCTGCAACCGCGCCCCACACCCATCCACGTCCAGCAGTACGACGGACTCCCCGACGAGCCGCATCATCGTCGGCTGCCGTCGCTCCTGGTCCTTGTCGGCGAAGTAGCGCAGCGACATCTCGGTGTGCACGAACAGCTCGACCGGCCACCCGGCGTACTCCAGCGACTTCCGCATCGGTGCCGGCGGACCGTCCAGCAGCACAGTGATGTCCAGGTCGGACGTACTACTCGCGTCGCCGCGCGCCACACTGCCACCGAGCCAAGCGGCCAGGGCATCCGGATACAGCTCCTCGACGAGTTGGCGCGCCACGTCCACGGGGTCCATCAGGACAGTGTCAGCCAGCGCAGCAATTCGCGGTACGCATTTGTCGGCGGGATGTGACCGCCGACGTAGTACTTGCGTTCCGCGTGAGCTATCTCGGCGGCCAGAAACTCGACGGACTTGCCGGCGCGTTCGTCCGCCGAGCCGTGCCAGAGGCTGACCGGGACGCGGATGTCGCCCAGTTCGAAGCCCCACGGTGTAGCGAACGCGATGTGGTCGTCCAGCCAGCCGTCGTGGCTGGTGACGAAGGTCGCCGTCAGCCGAGCCATAGCCGCGGGGTCCTCGCGAGCCGGCGGTCCGGGATCAGCTCCTGGTTGCGGCGGGATCTCTGGCCCTCCGTCCGCCACAGCAGCCATGATCGCCTGGGCTGTCTCCTCGAACCCAAGCCGGAGGTCACCGTGAACCGCGCGCCAGGAGGTGCGGTTACGCCGTGGATCCGCGAGCTCCTCCTCCTCTGTCGGCTCCGGGCCGTCCACGATCGGCGGCGAATTGCTCCCGATCACCGCGCACCTCGTCACCCGGTCAGGCAACAGCGCAGCACAGGCCAGCGCATGCGGACCGCCGCCGGAGCCGCCGGTGACGGCGAAGCGGTCCCAGCCCAGCGCATCGGCCACGGCGAGAGCGTCCTCGGCCACGGAAGCGACGGTCCGGCCAGGCTGACGGGTTGACCCGCCGTAGCCGGGGCGGTCCGGGGTGGCCAGTCGCAGACCGGACGACTCGATGGCCGCCAAGGCGTCCGGCCGCTTCCAGCGGGTCGAAGGCGTACCGCTGAACGACAGCGCAGGCAGCCCGTCCTCGGCGCCTTCCACGTTGTAGAGAACCATCCGGTCGCCGATCCGCACCATGCCGTCCACCAGCGGAGCGTAACCAGTCGGCAGCAGCTATCCGAATCCAGAGTTACCAACCCGAGATTCTCGGAATTCGAGATGCAACAGCAGTGGTGGAAGGATGCGGCCTAGGTTTTGTCGGCTGTAAATATTCAACCAGTCGGGAGTGCTTGTGAGTTCCTCGGTCGCCGGGACCGTTTCACCCACCCGGCAGGCGTTGCGCCGGTTACGGCGTGACCGCAGCGCCCGGGTCGGCGTCGCACTGGTCGGCGTGCTGATCGTGATCGCGGCGGCCGCGCCGCTGCTGGTGCGACTGGCCGGCCAGGACGCGACGACGTACCACATCGATCTGCTCGATCCGAACCGCGGGAACGCGCCGGCCGGCGCCCTGGGCGGGATCAGCGGCACCCACTGGTTCGGCGTCGAGCCGTTGACCGGCCGGGACCTGTTCTCGATCGTCGTCCTCGGCCTGCGGACGTCGTTGTTCATCGCGGTCGTGGTCACCGCGATCACGACGGTCGTCGGCACGCTCGCCGGCATCAGCGCGGCGTACTTCGGCGGCTGGTTCGACGCGGTCATGTCGCGGCTGCTCGACTTCCTGTTCGGGTTCCCGCAGCTGGTCTTCATGATTGCCCTCGGCATCATCATCCCGGCCAGGTTCCCGCGCTGGCTGCTGCTGATCCTGGTGCTGAGCTTCTTCGGCTGGGCCGGCCTGGCCCGGCTGATCCGCAACCAGGCCCGCTCGCTGGTCGCTCGCGAGTTCGTGGAGGCGGCCCGCAGCGTCGGCTCGAGCGGCTGGATGGTCATCACCCGCGAACTGCTGCCGAACCTGCTCGGCCCGGTCCTGGTGGTCGCCACGCTGGCGATCCCCGGCTACATCGGCGCCGAGGCGGCGCTGTCGTTCCTCGGCGTCGGCGTACCGCCGCCGACACCGAGCCTCGGGCGGTCGATCTCGGACTCGATCGCCTGGGTGTACACCGGCGCGGATCCGTGGTTCCTGCTGTTCCCCGGCACGATGCTGTTCATCGCCGTTCTCGGCTTCACACTTCTCGGTGACGGCGTCCGGGACGCGTTCGACGTCCGGCTGCGGAGGACGAGCTGATGCCCGACCTCGTTTGGTTCGTGATCCGCCGGCTGTTCGCGGCGCTGCTCGTGATGCTCGCGCTGAGCCTCGCTGTCTACCTGGTCTTCTACGCGATCCCCGCCGACCCCGCCCACCTGGCCTGCGGCAAGCCCTGTACGCCGGACCGCCTGGAGCAGGCGCGGCACTTCATGCAGCTCGACCAGAGCACCCTGCAGCAGTACCTGAGCTTCCTCAAGGGCATCTTCGCCGGCCGCACCTTCGGCGAGGGCTCGGCGGCCGTGCACTGCAACGCGCCCTGCTTCGGGTACTCGTTCCCGCTGGCCCGCCCGGTCACCACGCTGATCCTGGACCGGCTGCCGGTCACCGCGTCGATCGCGCTCGGCGCCGCCGTACTGTGGCTGCTCCTCGGCGTCTCACTCGGCGTGATCGCCGCGCTGAACCGCGGCCGCATCCTCGACCGGCTCGCGATCGGGGTGGCGCTGGTCGGAGTCTCGACGCCGTCGTTCCTGCTCGGGCTGCTGGCGATCCTGGTGTTCGGGTTCTGGCTCAACATGGTCCCGGTGAACGGGTACGTTCCGCTCACCGAGAGCCCGGTCGACTGGGCCTGGCACCTGATCACGCCGTGGATCGTGCTCGCGATCCTGCAGGCGGCGTCGTACATCCGGCTGACCCGTTCGCAGATGCTCGAGGAGCTGAACCTCGACTACATCACCACGGCACGGGCCAAGGGCGCCGGCGAGGGTCGCGTGGTCGTGACGCACGGGCTGCGCGGCGTGCTCGTCCCGGTCATCACGCTGTTCGGCCTCGATCTCGGCGGTCTGCTCGGTGGTGCGATCCTGACCGAGAAGGTCTTCAGCATGCAGGGCCTCGGCGACCTGCTGATCAGCGCGGTCGGCTCGCTCGACGTCGCCGTGGTCGTCGGCGTGACGCTGTTCTCGGCGTTCCTGATCATCCTCGCGAACCTGGTGGTGGACATAGTGCACGGTGTGCTCGACCCGAGGGTGAGCCATGGCTGAGCCGAGCAACAGGCCGGTGCTGGAAGTACATGACCTGCACGTCACGTTCGCGACCGAGGGCGGCCCGGTGCCGGCCGTCGACGGCATCGACTTCGCCGTCGCGCCGGGGGAGACGCTCGCAATCGTCGGCGAGTCAGGTTCCGGCAAGAGCGTCAGCTCGGCCGCCGTGATGGGCCTGCTGCCCTCGAACGCCGAGGTCACCGGCGAGGTGCTGCTCGACGGCCGCGAGCTGATCGGCCTGCCGAACGACGAGCTCCGCAAGATCCGTGGCAACGAGATCGCGATGGTCTTCCAGGACGCCCTGTCCGCGCTGAACCCGTACTACAGCGTCGGCTGGCAGGTCGCCGAGGCGTACCGCCTGCACCACGACGTCTCGAAGAAGAAGGCGTACCAGCGGGCCATCGAGATGCTCGACAAGGTCGGCATCCCGGACGCGTCCCGGCGGGCCGACAGCTACCCGCACGAGTTCTCCGGGGGAATGCGCCAGCGGGTCGTGATTGCTATGGCTCTGGTGAACGACCCGAGAGTGCTGATCGCGGACGAGCCGACGACCGCACTCGACGTGACCGTGCAGGCACAGATCATGCGCCTGCTCGACGACGTGCAGGCCGAGTTCGGTACGGCGCTGGTCCTGATCTCGCACGATCTCGGCGTCGTCGCCGAGGTCGCGGACGACGTCCTGGTCATGTACGCCGGTCGCGCGGCCGAGCGCGGTACGGTCCGGGACATCTTCTTCCGGGCTGCCCACCCGTACGCGCTGGGTCTGCTCGGGGCGATGCCGCGGGTCGACGTACCGCCGAAGCCACGGCTGACCACGATCCCGGGCACCCCGCCCACGCCGGGCTCGATCACGACCGGTTGCCCGTTCCAGCCGCGGTGCGCGTACACGCATCTGGTCGGTGAGCGCTGCATCACCGAGCGTCCGGAGCTGACGCCACGCCCCGGTGAAGGCGACCACGAGGCGGCCTGCCATCTCGGACGACGGCCGGAGGTGATCCTGTGAGAGAGGAGCTGCTGAACCTCAAGGACGTCAAGAAGTACTTCGGTCTGCGCGGCGCCCCGTGGCGCAAGGCGCAGGCGGTCCGCGCGGTCGACGGCGTGAACCTCGTGGTGCACAAGGGCGAAACGGTCGGTCTGGTGGGCGAGTCCGGGTCGGGCAAGTCGACGCTGGCCCGCGTGGCGACCCGCCTGCTCGACCCGACCCACGGCCGCGTCGAGATCGGCGGCACCGACGTCACCAAGGTCCGCGGTCGCCGGCTGCGGCCGGTCCGCCGGCGGGTCCAGATGGTCTTCCAGGACCCGCAGGCGTCGCTGAACCCGCGGCAGTCGGTCGGCACGATCCTGAGTACGCCGTACCGCGCACAAGGCATCCGTCCGACCCGCGCCCAACTCGTCGAACTGCTGGAGCAGGTCGGCCTCGCCGAGCAGTACCTCGAGCGGTACCCGCACGAGTTCTCCGGCGGCCAGCGCCAGCGGATCGGGATCGCGCGCGCGTTGTCGGTGAAGCCGGACCTCCTGGTCTGCGACGAGCCCGTGTCCGCGCTCGACGTGTCCGTCCAGGCCCAGGTGCTGAACCTGCTCGCCGACCTGCGCGACGAGCTCGGCCTGTCGTACGTGCTGGTCGCGCACGACCTCGCCGTGGTCCGGCAGGTCGCCGACCGGATCGCGGTCATGTACCTCGGCACGATCGTCGAAGAAGGCCCCGCCGCACAGGTCTACGAGTCCCCGGCGCATCCGTACACGAAGGCGCTGCTGTCCGCGGTGCCGGTGCCCGAGCCGGGCGTGAAGCGGGACCGGATCGTGCTGACCGGCGACGTACCGACGCCCATCGACCCGCCGTCCGGGTGTCCGTTCCGGACACGCTGCTACAAGGCGCAGGACGTGTGCGCGACCGAACGACCGGTGCTCGAGCCCGTCCAAGGTTCGACCGAACGCTCCACCGAGCATCGGGCCGCCTGCTACTTCCCTGAGCCCCCCACCTCTGAGAGGAACCAATGAAACGCATATCCCGAGCGGTCGCGGTAGCGGCCGTGCTGGCGCTGGCGGCCGCCGCTTGCAACGCCAACGACAAGACCGCGTCGAGCGGTGGCAGCACCGCGGCCGCGGAGCAGGGCGGCACCCTGCACTTCCTCAGCACCGCCAAGGAAGTCAGCTACGACCCGGCCAAGAGCCAGAACCTCGGCATCAGCGGCATCCACCTGGTCCTGCGCGGCCTGACGTCGTGGAAGACCGACCCCAGCAAGCCCACCGAACTGGTCCCCGACCTCGCCACCGACACCGGCCAGGTCAGCGACGGCGGCAAGACCTGGACCTACAAGCTGAAGCCGGGCCTGAAGTACGCCGACGGGTCGACGATCGTTGCCGCTGACATCAAGTACGGCGTCGAGCGGTCGTTCGCGCCCGAACTGTCCGGCGGTCTCGGCTACCACAAGTCGCTGCTCGTCGGCGGCGACAAGTACACCGGCCCGTACAAGGGCGGCGAGCTGGCCTCGATCGAGACCCCGGACGACTCCACGATCGTCTTCAAGCTGAACAAGCCGTACGGCGACTGGCCGTGGATCGTCAGCATGCCGGCGTTCTCACCGGTGCCGAAGAAGGACGACACCGACCCCGCGCACTACGGCGAGAAGCCGATGGCCAGCGGCCCGTACCAGGTGCAGTCGTACTCGCCGGGCTCGAAGCTCGTGCTGACGCGCAACCCGAACTGGGACAAGTCGACCGACCCGGCCCGGACCGGTCTGCCGGACTCGATCGTGACCGACATGGGCCTGCAGCCCGACGTCGTCAACCAGCGGCTGATCGCGGACGCCGGCGACGACAAGTTCGCCGCCACCACCGGGGTCTCCGTCCCGGCCGCGCTGATCCCGACCGTCACCGGCAACCCCGCAGTGAAGGCCCGGGTGGCGACGTCGACGTCCGGCGCCCTGATGTACCTGGCGATGAACACGCAGCGCCCCGCGCTCGCCAAGCCCGAGGTCCGCAAGGCGATCCAGTACGCCGTCGACAAGCAGGCCGTCCAGGTCGCCGAGGGCGGTCCGGAGTTCGGCGGTGAGCTCGCCACAACCCTGATCACGCCGGGTATCGACGGCTACAGCAAGTTCGACCTGTTCCCGGCGCCGCCGGCGGGTGACCCGGACAAGGCCAAGCAGATGCTCGCGGCCGCCGGTGCCGGCAACCTGAACCTGGTCCTGGCCGCCGACAACACGACCGGTCTCGGCGTGGCGCAGGCGATCCAGCAGGGTCTGAAGCGGGCCGGGATCACGGTCACGATCAAGCCGCTGGACAGCGAGCCGCTGACCGACCTGATCACCGGGAACAAGCCGGACTTCGACCTGACCGTGTCGAGCTGGCTGCCGGACTTCCCGAGCGCGATCGGCAACATCCAGCCGCTGTTCGCCTCGTCGGAGATCGGCAACGGGGGATACAACATCTCCCGCTACTCCAACCCGGCGGTGGACTCCGCGATCGCCGCGGCGACGGCCGAGTCGGACCGGACCAAGGCCGCCGGGATGTGGGGTGCGGTGGACAAGCAGATCATGGCCGACGCACCGGTCGTGCCGCTGATCTACGCCCGGAACGCGTTCCTGCACGGTTCGAAGGTGCAGAACTTCTACCTGCCGCAGTACCCGCCCTACCCGAACACGCTGATCCTCGGGCTGAGCAAGTAGGTCTCAGGTCCGTCCTTCGGATTCCTGAGCTTCGAAGAGGGTCGGCTGGGTCTCGGCATCGAGTCCCCAGTCGGCCCTCATCACTGTATAGCCGGCCTTCTCGGCAGCGGCGATCACCTTGACGTCGTCGTCGACCAGGACGGCGACCGGGCGCTGTTCGGCCAGACGCTGCAGCCGGCCGAGCTTCATCATCGTCGACGGGCGCCGGTCGGTGTTGCCGCGCATGTACAGCTTCCCGTCCGGGAAGCCGTTGTCCTTCAGCCACTTCACCGTGTCCCGCCGCAGCCGCTCCGGCCGCCCGGTCAGGTAGACGATCTCGTGCTCGGCCGCCAGCGTGGTCGCGACCGCGAGCCCTTCGTCGAGGACGGCGTCCTCCTTGGCGTGCGCGAAGAACGAGTCCCAGTCCTTCGGCTTGCGCTCGATGAAGTGGATCCGCCGGCTCGTGTCGGACAGCGTCGCGTCGATGTCGAGTACGGCGTACGGTCGCTCATCCATGGTGCACAGCTTCCCAGGTCGCGCGGTCGGCGCCGTACAGGACCTCGCCGAACTCGGTTCCGGGCAAGGGGTCGTCGAAGTGCTCGTGGTAGATCTTCAGGAACCGCAGGCCGGACCGGCGCATCACTGCTCGCGAGCGGTGGTTGACCGCCATCGTGTCCGCGACCACCTGCTCCATGCCGAGGCCGAAGGCGTGGGCGATCAGCGCCTTGGTCCCTTCGGTCGCGTAGCCCTTGCCCCAGGCGGCCCGGTGCAGCCGGTAGCCGACACCGGCCGTTGAAGCCTCGGCGGTCGGTTGCAGGCCGAACCATCCGATGAAGCCTTCCGCTGCCTCGGCCTTGAACGTCCCGAGCTGCGGATGCTCGGCGTACACCTTGAGGATGTCCGGCAGTACGACGTTCTCGATCTCGTCCCGTGGCGTCGGCTGCCGGGTCAGGAACCGCATCACCTCCGGGTCGGAGTCCAACGCCAGCAGCAGGTCGACATCGGCCGGGGTGAACCGGCTGAGCCTCAGCCGATCGGTCTCGAGGTAGATCGCCACTCCCGGATCGTAGGCTGTCTGCATGTCTGAGGTCTGGTTGATTACAGGTGCCGGAGCAGGATTCGGACGGGCGTTGACGGAGGAGGCACTGGCCGCGGGTCACACCGTGGTAGCCGCGGTACGACGGCCGGAAGCCCTCGAGCTGCAGCATGCGCGGCTGTCGGTGGTGAAGCTGGACGTGACGGACACCGAGGCGATTCCGGCGGTGGTCGCGGATGTACTCGCGCAGCACGGGCGGATCGACGTACTCGTGAACAACGCCGGCCGCGGGATGGTCGGGGCGGCCGAGGAGACGACCGACGAGGAACTGCGCGGGTTGATGGAGCTGCACTTCTTCGGGCCGGTCGCGTTGACGAAGGCCGTGCTGCCGGGGATGCGCGAGCGGGGGAGCGGCACCGTCGTACAGCTGACCAGTCAGGGTGGGCGCTTCGCGTTCGCGGGGATCAGTGCGTACAGCGGGTCGAAGTTCGCGCTCGAGGGTTGGTCGGAGGCGCTCGCGGCCGAGACCAAGCAGTTCGGTATCCGCGTGATCATCGTCGAGCCGGGCGCGTTCCGTACGTCGTTCAACGAGCCGAGCGCCCTGTACGTGACCGAGATCAGCGACACCTACGAGGGCCCCGTCGGAGCCGTCCGTGACGCACTCTCGAACGGAAACGGCACCCAGCCCGGTGACCCGGTCCGCGCCGCACAGGCCATCCTCACCGCCGTCGCCAGCCCCGAGCCCCCGCTGCGTCTGCCGCTCGGATCGGACGCGGTCGACGCACTCCAGGGCGTGTACGGCGCTGCGCAGGTCCAGGTCGCCACCTGGTCCGAACTCTCCCGTAGCGCCGACTTCCCCCGGTAAACGCCGGAAACCTGTCCGGAGTGTGGGCGGTGTGGGGCGCTTCTGAGTGTTGAGTGTGCGACTGTCGGTGGCTCGGGTTAGCGTTCTTCCCGCAATGGACGAGTCGATCACGTTTCTGCACAGCTCGGACTGGCAGCTGGGAATGATGCGCCGGTTCCTGGGGCCGGACGGTCAGGCCCGGTGGGGCCAGGCGCGGCTGGACGCTGTCGCACGGATCGGCGAGGTCGCGGAGCAGACCGGGGCGGCGTTCGTGGTCGTCACCGGGGACGTGTTCGAGCACAACCAGGTCGAACGGCAGACGATCCTGCGCGCTTGTGAAGCCCTGAAGCGGATCCCGGTGCCCGTCGTCCTGCTGCCCGGCAACCACGACGCACTCGAGCCCGGCTCGCTGTGGACGTCGAGCCAGTGGCAGGCGCACGCGCCGGAGCACGTCACGGTCCTGACCGAAACGACGCCTTTTCAAATCCTGCCGGGGGTCGAGCTCGTCGGCGCACCGTGGCGTTCGCGCCGCCCGCTCTCGGATCCGGCCGCGCCCGGGTACGCCGACCTCACGCCCGAGCCCGGGATCGTCCGGATCCTGCTCGCCCACGGTCAGCTCACCAGCTTGTCCGGCGGCATGTCCGACGTACCGACGATCGACCAGACCGCACTGGAGGCCGCGGTCGCGGACGGCCGGCTGCAGTACGTCGGGCTGGGCGACCGGCACTCCACCACGAAGGTGACCGAGCGGATCTGGTTCTCCGGGACGCAGGAGGTCACGTCGCCCGAGGAGGACGCTCCGGGCAACGTGCTGAAGGTGACGATCGGCGCCGGCGCCATCGAGGTCGAACCGGTGCGCGTTGGCGCCTGGCACATGGTCGACCACCGCGTCGAGCTGTTCGACGAGGAGTCGATCCAGGCGCTCGAGGACTGGTTCGCCGAGCTGCCGGACAAGGAACGGACGTACGTGCGGCTGGCCGGCGACGGCTCGTTGCCGCTGCCGTTGCTGAGCCGGCTGGACGCGATGATCGACGCGCAGGGCGAGGTCTTCGCCAGCGTGGAGCGCTGGGCCAAGTTCTGGACCGTCCGGCCCGCACCGGACGCGGCCGACCTCGAGTCGCTGCAGTTGAGCGGTCCCGCGCGCGCCGCGATGGAGGAGCTGCGACAGGCGCTGGCCGGCGGCGACGAGGGCGCGGGTGCGGCGTTGTCCTTGATGCACCGATTGGCGCGGGACGCGGGATGAGATTGCACAGCTTGGCGCTACGGGACTTCCGTGGCGTCAAAGACCGCATTGTCCGGTTCCGCGCGCTCGGCACCACCGTCGTGGTCGGCGACAACGAGGTCGGGAAGTCCAGCCTGGTCGAGGCGTTCGGGCTGGTCTTCGAGCTGCCCGACGACTCGAAGTCGACCCGGATCCGCGACATCCAGCCGGTCGGGCAGGACGTCGGCCCGGAGGTCACCGCCGAGCTGAGCCTCGGCGGCCGCGAGCTGACCTACACCAAGCGCTGGCTGAAGAACCGCTCCACCGAGCTGACGATCGTCGAGCCGGACGGCCGGCGGCAGTCCTGGACCGGGCGCGAGGCGCACAACGAGGCCGAGCGGCTGTTCCACGAGAACGTCGACCCGGTGCTCTGGCAGACGCTGATGGTCAGCCAGGGCCAGTCGTTGGTGCTGCCAACGCCGGCCGACGCCGAGCCGCTGATCACCGCGGTGACCGCCGAGTCGGGGACGCCGGTCGACGGCGCGTCGATGCCGTTGGTGACTGCGGTCGAGCACGAGTACCTGCGGTACTGGACGCCGCGCGGCAAGCCGACCGGCGACTACGCGAGGTCCGCGAAGACGGTGTCCGCGGCCGAGCTGGGCGCGGCGCAGGCGTTGCAGGCGATCGAGGAGGTCCAGTCCGACATCCGCCGGGCCGAGCGGCTCAACCTCGACCTGTCCGATGTCGACGCCCGGCTGTCCGATCACCTGAAGTCGGTCGAGGAGCTGCGCGAACGCAAGAAGGCAACTGACGAGATCCTGCTCCGCCGTGACTCGGTCCGCTCGCGGGCGGAGACTGCGCGGGCCCGGCTGGAGAACCACACCCGCACGCGGCTCGACCGCGAGCGGCTGCTGGACGAGGTCGAGCGGTTCACCAAGTTCGAGGCTGAGCTGGCCGCGAAACGTGCGGATGCCGACCTGGTCGCCAAGACCGCGGCCGAGATGGTGCAGGCGGCCGAGGCGGCGCTGGCCGAGGTCGTCGAGCTGAAGGACCTCCGGCGGACGGACGTGCAGGCGGCCGAGCGGCGGGTCTCGGACCTGATGGATCGCGCCGAGCTCGATCGTTTGCTGGGGCAGCAGACCGAGCTGGTCGACGTCCGTGCGCGGATCGCGGCGGCCGGGACGATCCTCGACCGGATCAAGGTCGACGACGCGATCGTCGCGGCGCTGGAGGACGCTCGCGCGGCCGTGGTCGAGGCCCGCGCGGCGCTTGCGGCCGGCGTACCCGAGGTGTCGGTACGGCGGCTGGGCGCGGAGCCCGTGGAGTTGTCGGGGACCGGCCTGGACGGAGCTGTGCCGTCGGAGCTCGGCTTCGACGAGGCGACCGAGGTCCTCGTCTCGGGCGAGCTGGTGATCGGCGTACCGGGTCAGCTCGAGGTGACTGTGCGGGCCGGTGGCGAGGCTGCGACGCTGCGGTCGCGCGTCGACGACGCCGTACGGCGGGAGAAGGACCTGCTGAAGAAGGCCGGCGTGAAGGACGTCGCCGCCGCGCGGGAGTTGCTGCGGAAGGCGGACACCGCGACCGCCGAGCTGAACGAAGCCCGCCGGACGGAGAAGTCGCTGACGGCCGGAGGGGATCCGGGGGAGCGGATCGCCGTTCTCAGTGCCCGGCTGGGTCCTGACGACCCCGCAGAGGAATCAGGCAAGCCGGCGGTCGAGGGTGTGCCGGGGCAGATGTCGCTGTTCGCGGAGTTCACGGAGTTCGCGTCTGCGCACGACACGCTGTTCGACGACGTCGACGAGCCTGCACCGGCGGCGGGCGATCTTGCGGGTGCGCAACGAGTGCTCGAAGAGGCGCGCGACGGGCTGGCCGAGGCGGAGCGGTTGCTCGCGGACGCGGAGTTCGCGGCGGCGCAGGCGCGGAAGGCTGCTGACGAGGACCGGTCCGAGGCCCAGAACGCGCGGGCCAGGTCGGAGCTGGCCGGGGAGCGGCTGGCGTCCGCGGTCGAGGCGCTGGAGGCTGCGCGCGCGGTGCTCGACGACGACGGGGTGTCCGCGGCGGAGACCGAGGCGACGGCTGAGGTCGAGGCGGTGCTCGAGGAGCTGACCGTCGTACAGGAGCAGGCGGATGCGGCCGGCGCGGATCAGGTCGCAGGCGAGCTGACGCACGCGTTGGCGGTGGCGAAACGGTTGCAGGGCGAGCGGGACACGCTGCGGGATGCCCTGCGTACGACGGAGGGCCGGCTGGAGCAGTCCGGTCGCGACGGGCTTGCGACGCGGCGGGATCTGGCCGACCTGGAGTTGGCCGCCGTACGCGCGGAGCACGACAGCCTGGAGCGCCGGGCGGAGGCGGCTCGGCGTGTGTACGAGACGCTGAGCCGGCATCGCGCAGAGGCCCAGACGAAGTACTCCGAACCCCTGCAGACCCGCATCGAGTCGCTGGGCCGGAGCGTCTACGGGCCGTCGTTCAAGGTCTGGCTGGACGACGATCTCGCGGTCGCGGAACGAGAGCTCGACGGCGTCCGCCTTCGGGTCGACGCGCTGTCGACAGGCGCCCAGGAGCAGCTGGCGATCATCACCCGCCTGGCGATCAGCCATCTGGTCAGCACCGGCGAGGGCAGCGTTCCCGTCATCTTCGACGACGCCCTCGGCTGGTCCGACAAGGCCCGCCTCCGTGACATGGGCGCCCTCCTCGGCCGGGCCGGCGACCATGGCCAGATCATCATCCTGACCTGCATGCCCGACCGCTACGAATACGTCCCCAAAGCCACCTTCCTCAAGCTGGACGCGTGACCCGCTCCGGGGCGGAGTAGATGACGCAGCGTTCGCCGCGGGTGAAGCCGACCAGCGTGATGCCGGACTGGCGGGCCAGGTCGACGGCGAGGCTGGAGGGGGCGCTGACGGCGACGATCATGCCGATGCCGGCGGCGACGGCCTTCTGGACGATCTCGTAGCCGGCGCGGCCGCTGACGGCCAGGACCAGGCCCTTGCGGCTGTGGTGGTTGAGGACGGTCCAGCCGACGACCTTGTCGACGGCGTTGTGCCGGCCGACGTCCTCCTTCACCACGATCTTGCGGCCGTCGACGGTGAACAGGCCGGCCGCGTGCAGTCCGCCCGTGCGGTTGAACGTGGTCTGCCCCTCGCGGAGCAGATCGGGCAGCCGCCGTACGACGTCGACCGGGACCTCGACCGGGTCGACCGGGTCGTACTCGCGCTCGGCGAGCTCGTCGAGGCTCTGCTGGCCGCAGACGCCGCAGGCGGCCGACGTGACGCCGTACCGCTGGGGCGGTTCGCGGTCCGGGGGACCGTCGAAGGTGACCGTGACGGTGTTGAACTGCTGCTCGCGGGTCAGCGCGACATCGGTGCAGTAGGCAACCGTTCGGATCGCGTCCGGGCGGACCGCGAAACCTTCGCCGAGGCAGAAGCCGGCTGCCAGCTCGAAGTCGGAGCCGGGCGTCCGCATCGTGACGACCAAGGGTTCGGGCGGCCGCCCCGGCCACTCCAGCCGCAACTCCAGCGGCTCCTCGGTGGTGACGACATCCTCACGCCGCGACGTCCGCTCACCATCGAGCACCTCGACTTTGAACCTCGTGGCCGGTCCTTTGGTCATACAACAACAGTAGGCGTTCACCAGCCCCGGCGTACGGCGAGCCAGTCGAGGAACGTCCACGCGTGCAGCCGCTGGTGCTCGCGCAGCGCCGGCGTACATCCGGTCGGCGGTGGGGCATCGGCGTTCTTCAACATGTACGCGGCGATCAGCGCGACGAACGCGTCGAGGTGTTCACCGGGTACGTCGGCCGTCAGCGGACTGCGCTTGATCGCGGCGAACGTGTCGATGCCCTGGTGCTGCGCGATCGGCAACAGACCCGCCCAGTCCACCCAACGCGGCCCCAGCGTCAGCCAGTTCCAGTCCACGATCCAGCACGTGCCGCTCTCGTCGATCAGCATGTTGTCCGGCCGCAGGTCGGAGTGCATCGCCGTGTCGCCGACGAGGATCTCCGGCCCGGCTGCGGCCAACTCGGCCAGCTCCGGCAGCACTCGCGGCAGCCACGGCTGCAGACCCAGCGGAAGCTCACGCTCACCCGCCAGGATCTGCGCGGGTACGGCGACATCGTCCTCGACCAGATACCCGAACGGCTTCAAGCCTTCGAGAGGACTGGGCCGCAACGCGACAGCCATCTCCTCACAAGCAGCCGTGACTCGATCGAAGTCGTCTATCGTCCACGGCGTCCCGGGCATCCGGCCGGTCACGCACTCGGACGCCACCGCGAACCAGCCGTCGACCTGCGCAGTGGCAACGATCGCCGGCGCGCGCACGACGGCCGGAAGTTGCGGCACGACCTCGGCCTCACGCTGGTAGGCGCCGTACGCGTGCATCCCGGACGGCGCTGCCTTGATGAACACCTGGCGGCCGTCGGCCAGCTGCGCGCGGGCCGCGAACCCGCCGGTGAAGCCGGACCCGACCGGATCGGCCACCGCGGTGATCTCGGTGCCTAGGGCAACAGCGAGGGCTTGCTGGACAGCGGATGGGAGGGAACTCCAGTTGGGTCGCAAGGAGGTGCTCGTGTAGTCGACTTCAGGTACGTCGGTCATCGGTTCCTCGCGAGATATACCGCTGCGGCCGACAGTTCGCTTCCGGGCCTCGAGGATCGGAACTGTCGGTGAGTTCTGCTTGGATTGATGGCGTGTCGAGATTTCGGATGTACCCGACTCCACAACAGCATGCAGCGCTGGTAGCGCAGTGTGGGCACGCGCGGTATGTATGGAACTTGGCCCTTGAGCAATGGTTGATGCTCACCCGAGCAAAGCATCCGACGCCCGGGTACGCCGGTCAAGCACGGCAATTGACCGAGGCTCGAGCTGCCGTCGACTGGTTGCGGGCCGGCTCGCAGACCGTGCAGCAGCAAGCGTTGCGCGACTTCATGCAGGCGGTCAAGAACTTCGGCATCGGTACGCATCGTCGACCAACGTGGCGCAAAGCAGGATCGCATGAGGGCTTCCGCATTGTCGGCTCGCAAGCAACCCGGTGGACACACGTGAACCGCAGATGGTCGCGAGTGTTGGTGCCAAAGGTCGGCTGGGTGTGGTTCCGTCGGTCGCGAGCGGTGCCGCAGGCGAAGTCGTACCGCATCACGTGCGACAGGGCGGGTCGCTGGCACATCGCGTTCGCTGCGGTCCCACGTCCGACACCTGCCCCGGGGAATGGAAAAGCTGTCGGTATCGACCGCGGCGTTGTAGTCTCGGCGGCTCTGTCGACTGGAGAACTCCTGTCGTGTCCAGGGTTCTCTGCGTCCGAACAGCAGCGGCTGAAGGTTCTGCAGCGTCGGCTCGCACGTTGCCGGCGAGGCTCCAGCCGGCGGTTGCGCGTCAAGGCGGCGTTGGCGAAGTTGTACGCCCGAGGCCGTGACCGGCGCAAGGATTGGGCAGAGAAGACGAGCACCGACCTGGCTCGGCGCTTCGACATCATCCGTGTCGAAGATCTGCAAGTTCGGCAGATGACACTGCGGCCGAGGCGCAGGCCGGATCCTGAACGTCCCGGGACGTACCTGCCGAACGGGCGACGGTCCAAGGCAGGATTGAACCGGGGCATCCTTGCGAACGGATGGACTATCCTGGTCCGTCGACTCGAGCAGAAAGCACCAACTCGGGTCGAAAGAGTCAACCCCGCCTACACATCGCAGACCTGCAGTGCTTGTGGGCACGGCGCGCCGGAGAATCGCAAGAGTCAAGCGGTCTTCCTGTGCGTTGCCTGCGGACATCAGGGACACGCCGATGTGAACGCGGCGATCAATATCGCGGCCGGGCGGGCCGTCAGAGTGCGCCGAGAGACGTCGGTACGCGTCTCGTCGAAGCGTGAACCTCAACTCACTACCTCCGCGTAGATGGTTGGATCCCAGCTGCGAGGCCGGGAGGACGCCAAGTCCACCAACGATAGAAGTGACGGCGCGGCGGCGCTCGTGGTTTAGCGTCTGGCCCATGGTGCTGCAAGTTCTCGACCTGGTGGGGATCTTCGTCTTCGGGATCACCGGGGCGCTGGTCGGCGTCCGCAAGAAGCTGGACGTGTTCGGGATCCAGGTGCTGGCGCTCGTCACCGGGCTCGGCGGCGGGTTCATCCGGGACGTGCTGATCGGCCAGACCCCGCCGGCCGCGCTGCGGGACTGGCGGTATCTGGTCGTCCCGATCGTGGCCGGTCTGCTGACGTTCTTCCTGCATCCGGGGATCGGCCGGCTCGAGCGGCTGGTGAACATCTTCGACGCGGCCGGCCTCGCGCTGTTCTGCGTGACCGGCGCGCTGAAGGCAATCCAGTTCGGCCTGTCGCCGTTCTCGGCCGCGCTGCTCGGCACGCTGTCCGGCATCGGCGGCGGCGTGATCCGCGACGTCCTCAGCGGCCGCGTGCCCGTCGTACTCCGCTCCGAGATCTACGCCACGCCGGCGCTGCTCGGCGCCGGCATCGTGGTGGTCGCGGCGGCGCTGGAGTACCACGCGCTGTGGGTCCCGATCGCCGCCGCGCTGACCTGCTTCACGATCCGGCTGGTCGCGATCCGTCGCGGCTGGAACGCGCCGCTACCCCGCAACCCGTGACGGCGGCTCCCATCCGTTGACCACGGCAACCAGTTCGACGTACCGGTGCCAGCGTGGGTCCGCAGTACGCCGTAGGTCGATCAGCTGCCTGCGGAGCTCCGGGTCCGCCCGCAACGGGTTGTCGCCGGAGAGGACCCGGTAGCCGGCTGTAAGACGCCGTACCGCGGCACGGAAGTCTTCTGAGGAGGCCAGCTCGGCCAGCTCGAGCCAGGCGTCGACCTGCCGTGGCTCGGCGTCGTCAGGCAGTACGGGGGTGAGGTTCTGGCGAGCTGCGGCGAGGGCCGGGTCGTCGCCGAGCGCGTCGGTCAGGAAGTCGGCGATCAGCGTCCGGCGTGCTTCCTCGAACTGTTCAGTCATTTCGGTGAGCTCCTCGGGAGTGGAATGGGCGACCACCGATACGAGGGCGTGCTGCGCCTGCAGCGTCCGGATCTGTACGGCGAGGGCGTCGGCGTGGGCCGCGAGCACGTCGGCGAGCGTCCGCTCCCGCTCCAGCACCGCCCGCACCGTCTCCAGGTCGATGCCCAGAGCACGCAGCGTGCGGATCAGCTCCAGCCGCGCGACCGCGGTCTCGTCGTACCGCCGGTGGCCGGCCGTCGTACGTCGTGAGGTCAGCAGCCCGAGGTCGGAGTAGTACCGCACGGTCTTCACCGACACGCCGGCCAACCGCGCCACCGCACCGATCGAATGGTCCATACCCGACACCCTCACATCTCCCGTTACCGGAGATACAAGCCTAGTTGTGGGCGAAGCGTTCCTTCGGCCGCGCGAACGTGATCGAGACGGCGGCGACGATCGCGCACGCGATGCCCACGCCGAACGGGACCCAGTAGGCGTCGGACGGACCCCACACGTCGACAGCATGCCCCGCAGCCGCGTTGCCCGGCGCGACGCCGAGCAGGATGCCGGTGACCGTCCAGGTGATCGCCTCGGTCAGGCGCTCCGGCGGCACCCACTCCTCGACGCAGGCGGTGACCGCCACCATCGTCGGCGCGATCGTCATGCCACAGCAGAACAGCACGACACCGAGCAGCAGCACGCTGTTGACCCAGGGGAGCGGTGCGAGCGTGACAGCCAGTGCGATGGTGCCGATCAGCAGCCGGCGCTCGACCGGAGCGCGCCAGTGCACAGAGCCGTACCAGAGCCCGGCCAGCAGGCTCCCGAACGCCCAGATCGCCAGTACGACGCCGGCCAGGCCGGCCTGGCCCTTCTCGGTGGTGAAGGCGACCGTGATCACCTCTGCGCCGCCGAGCGTCGCACCGAGGCCGAGACCGATCAGGCTGAGCAGTGTGATCGACAGCCACGGCATCCGGGCCTGATCGGCGCCGTTCGACTTCCCACGCCCTGGCGGGTCCGACGCGCGCAGTGTGGCCAGCCAGATGCCACCGGCCAGCCCCAGTACGCCGGCGGCCGTCAGAGCGGCGTACGGGCTCCACTGGGTCGCCAGCGTGGTGACCAGGACCGGACCGACGATGAACACGACCTCGTCGCCGACCGCCTCCAACGCGAACGCGGTCTGCAGCGCACGGCCCCGCCCGAGCAGATGGGTCCAGCGTGCCCGGACGAACGAGCCGACCTGCGGACGGGTGCCACCGGCAACGAACGACAGCGCGTACAGGATCCAGGTGGCGGCATTCGCACGGACCGCGACGAGGAGACCGCCCAGTGCGACCGTGCAGAGGACCGAACCGATCAGCAACAGCATCCGCTGACCGAACCGGTCGACCAGCCGGCCCTGCACCGGCCCCGTCAACGCGCCGGCGATGACCGCGACACCCGAGACCGCGCCGGCCAGGCCGTACGAGCCGCTCTCGCGGGCGATCAGGATCACGATGCCGAGGCCGATCATCGAGATCGGCATACGCCCGAGGATCCCGGCGGCGAAGAAGGCGCCGGCACCGGGACGGCGCATGAGATGAACGTAGGGCTTGAGCATGAGAGACCGGGAACACCCTAACGTTTCGTCGTCTGAGAAGCTTGGAATATGTCGCCTGCTGCACCCCCGTACGACGCGGTCCTGCTGCTGTCCTTCGGAGGCCCCGAGAAGCCCGAAGACGTCCTGCCGTTCCTCCAGAACGTGACCCGCGGCCGCGGGATCCCGGACGAGCGGCTGAAGGAGGTCGGGGAGCACTACTACGCGTTCGGCGGCAAGAGCCCGATCAACGACCAGAACCGCGAGCTGCTGACGGCGCTGCGGGCGTCGTTCGACGAGATCGGCCTCGACCTCCCGATCTACTGGGGCAACCGCAACTGGGCGCCGTACCTGACCGACACGATGCGCGAGATGGCGGCCGACGGCGTCCGCCGCGCGGTGGTGATCGTCACGTCCGCCTACCCGTCGTACTCCGGCTGTCGTCAGTACCGGGAGAACCTCGAGGACGCGGCCCGGGAGGTCCCGGACGCGCCGCGGATCGACAAGCTCCGGCACTACGCGAACCACCCCGGTTTCGTCGGGTCGTTCGTCGAGTCGACGGCCGATGCGCTGAGCCGGCTGCCCGAGGGCAGCGCGATCGCGTACGTGACGCACTCGATCCCGACCGCGATGAACGCGACCAGCGGACCCGACGGCAACGGGTACGTCGACTGGCACCTGGACGTCGCCGCGGAGATCACGGCCGAGCTGGAGCGCCGGACCGGCCAGGTACGTCGTACCGACCTCGTCTACTGCTCGCGGTCCGGGCCGCCGCAGGTGCCGTGGCTCGAGCCCGACGTCAACGACCACCTGGAGGTCCTGGCCGCCGAGGGCGTGCCGGGGGTGGCCGTGGTACCGATCGGGTTCGTCAGCGACCACATGGAGGTCATCTACGACCTCGACACCGAGGCCGCGAAGACGGCCGAGAAACTCGGCCTGCCGATGGCCCGGGCCGCGACCCCGGGGACCGACCCGAAGTTCGTCATGATGCTCCGCGACCTGGTCGTCGAGCGGGCCGCGGCCGAGCGCGGCGAGCAGCCGGACCGGCCCTGCGTCGGCAAGCTCGGCCCGGCCTGGGACGACTGCCGCCACGACTGCTGCCCACCCTTGCGTCGCCCTACCCCTCAGAAGGAAGCCGTATGACGTCGTCGCCGGACAGCCCGCAGGACCTTCTCAAGCTGGCCGTGGAGGTGGCGGAGGAGGCGGCCAGGCTGATCGTCGAGCGCCGCCGCGGCACGATCACGGTCGCCGACACCAAGAGCACGATCACCGACGTGGTCACCGCCGTCGACCGCGAGTCCGAGGAGCTGATCCGGGCCCGGGTCCTGCAGGCCCGTCCCGACGACTCGTTCCTGGGCGAGGAGGGCGACGACGTGGTCGGCACCAGCGGCGTCCGCTGGGTGGTCGACCCGATCGACGGCACGGTCAACTACCTCTACGACCTCCCGACGTACGCCGTCTCGATCGCGGTCGAGTACGCCGGGGAGACCGTCGCCGGCGTGGTCGTGGACGCGCCGAAGGGCGAGGTGTTCACCGCGACCAAGGGCGGCGGGGCGTTCGCGGACGGCAAGGCGATCCAGGTGTCGGGCGCGACCGAGCTGAGCCAGGCGCTGGTCGGGACCGGCTTCGGGTACGACCCGGCCCGCCGGCAGGTGCAGGCGGAGGTGATCCAGCAGCTGATCACCAAGGTCCGCGACATCCGCCGGATCGGGGTCGGCGCGATCGACCTCTGCTACGTCGCGTGCGGCCGGCTGGACGTGGTGTTCGAACGCGGACTGAACCCGTGGGACTACGGAGCGGGTGCGTTGATCGCGGCCGAGGCCGGGGCGACGATCGGCGGCCTGAACGGCGCGCCGGTGTCGCCGGAGATGTCGATCGCGGCGAGTCCGGCGCTGTTCTCGCCGTTCCACGACCTGTTGGCCGCTGCGAACCCGTTGCGCGCGTAGACGTCGGTGAGTGCTCGTTTCTGCGCAGTATCGCGCACTAATGAGCATTTTGGTGTTCGGTCCTGACATTTGTGGCGACACGCGGGTCACAGCATGGACCCAGCCGTGCATTACGGCGCTTTATAGGGCACAATCCCGTCCTCGGGAGAGGTGATTGCCGATCCCGGCCTGGCTGTCAAGGGTTTCGGGGGACGAAGATTCAGCGCGGTGCGCCGACGCGGAATTTCTCGGCCGCTCTACCCGTTCAAGGGCTCAGCAGGCAACACCACGGGTACGAAGAGGGCAGGGAAACACCATGGCGACTGATTACGACGCCCCGCGCAAGACGGACGAGGACGCTTCCGAAGAGTCGATCGAGGAGCTGAAGACTCGGCGTCACGACAAGAACTCCGGCAAGGTCGACGAGGACGAGGCCGAGGCCGCGGAGAGCTTCGAGCTGCCCGGCGCGGACCTGAGTCACGAGGAGCTGGCGGTCCGGGTCCTCCCGCGCCAGGCCGACGAGTTCACCTGTTCGAGCTGCTTCCTGGTTCACCACCGCAGCCAGCTCGCCGAGACGAAGAACGGCCAGCTGATCTGCCGCGACTGCGCAGCCTGACACCAGCACCCTTCTTCGTAAACAACCAGCGGGACCGCTTCCAGCCACCTGGAACGGTCCCGCTGTCTGTCTGAAAACACCCTCTGCAGGCCTCAGTCGTCTTTCTTGACCAAGCCTGTGTCGGTGCCTCGGATCAGCCCCGCCTTGGCGTCCTGCACGTACCCGGGCGGCGCGTGGCCCGTCGAGCGCAGGTAGTAGGCGGCCGCGCGGCGCTCCGCGAACAACCTGGCGGCGGCTGCGGCTCCAGCACTGGCAGCGGCCCAGGTGATGGCCTCGGCGTACCCTCCGGCGCCGTCCTTCGGCGGCTTCCCGCCCGACCCGAGCTTCCAGGCCGTGGTGACCGCCTTGCTCGCGGCCAGGCCGACCACGATCGTGAAGGCGGCCTGCACCAGCTTCCAGCCGATCTTCGCTCCGACCACTGCACTCTCCCCTAACGCGACAACTGACAGTCAGGATCTTCCCACGCTGTGCCCGCTGAGCGCGGCAGCCAACCGGTCCGGGTGCCGCGTGGCGATCAGCCAGTACGGCGCCGGGTCGCCCGGGTCGGTGATCTGGACCCGCACAGCCCCCGGCACGTAACTGCGCAGCACCAGGTACGCCTTCGGGTCGCAGTCCCGCCCGAACGCCAGCCGCGCGTCCTCACCGGTCAGCGCCTCGACCGTGCCGAGGTACGACCGGTCGATCTCGGCCCGTCCGGCCCGCAGCCGTACGTCGTCCACCTCGACCCGCGCACCGCCGTACCGGACGAACAACGTCACCAGCAGCACCGCCGCGAGCCCGCCGACGATGCTCCCGGCGATCAGCCCGGCCGGCACCGCAGTGATGACGAACAGCGTGATCACAGCGGCCGCGGCGATGATCCACCACGACACCGGCACGCGCAGACTCTCGCGATAGCTACCCACGGACCCAGCCTGGCACGAACCCGTCCCGGCGCGCTCGATAGGGTCGCCTCTCGTGACCGAGGTACTCATCCAGCGCATCGACCCCGAACTCCCGCTCCCGTCGTACGCGCATCCCGGCGACGCCGGCGCGGACCTGGTGGCGGCGGCCGACCTGACCCTCAAGCCGGGGGAGCGCGGCCTGGTCGGCACCGGCATCGCCATCGCCCTGCAGGACGGGTACGCCGCCTTCGTGCACCCGCGATCCGGCCTGGCGGCCAAGCACGGCGTCTCGATCGTGAACGCCCCCGGCACCGTCGACGCCGGCTACCGCGGCGAGATCAAGGTCTGCCTGATCAACCTCGACCCGCACACCGAGGTGACGGTGCGGCGCGGCGACCGGATCGCCCAGCTCGTCATCCAGCAGGTGGAGAAGGCCCGGTTCGTCGAGGTGACCTCGCTGCCCGGTTCCGCGCGCGGTGACCAGGGACACGGGTCGACCGGCGGCTTCGGCGATGTGACACGCTGAGCAGGTGCATCCGTTGACCTGACGGATGCGCGAGACTACGGCGGCCGTGCTGACGTTGTACCAATACCAAGGAAGTAGGCAAGAGCTGTGATCTTCCGCCGCAAGGGCAAGAACGATCCCGAGACGAACGACACCGACGCGGTGGCCGACGAGGGCCCGCTGGACGTTCGCTCCGAGGGCCCGTTCGACTCGACCGAGGTCGACGCCGACGTGCTGGAAGCGGAGGACCGGATCGACCTGGGCGCGCTGGTGGTCAACGGCATGCCCGGGATGGAGCTGGGCCTTCAGGTCGACGAGCAGAGCGGCGTGGTCCAGGCGGTGCTGCTGATGCTCGAGGACTCCGCGCTCGAGCTGCGTGCGTTCGCGGCGCCGCGGTCGAGCGGTATCTGGGACGAGGTCCGACAGGAGATCGCCGCCGAGGCCAGCCGGATGGGCGGTACGGCGACCGAGCACGACGGCCAGTTCGGCACCGAGCTCGTGCTCGTCGTGCCGGTCGAGGACCCCGAGGGACAGATCTTCAGCCAGACGTCGCGGGTCATCGGCGTGGACGGTCCGCGCTGGCTGCTGCGCGCCACCGTCCTGGGCCGCGCGGCGGTCGAGCCGGACGCGGCGCTGCCGATGGAGGAGACGGTGCGCAACACTGTCGTGGTCCGCGGCGACGAGCCGATGGCCGTGCGGGAGTCGCTGCCGTTGCGGATGCCGCCGGGTGCCCAGCCGACTCCGACCGAAGAAGCGTGAGCGGACTACACTCGACGTCATGGGTAGCAGCAAACCCGCGGGGTTGTGGAAGCGTGCCTTCCGCGGCCTGGCCGGTGACCGCGATCAGCAGGACGCGGAGGTCCTCCAGGACTTCGCGCAGGACTGCGGCGCGCGTTCCATCACCGGCTGTCACGACCGGGAACTCGTCACGCTGTACGGCACGTTGCGCACGATCACGTTCAGCCCGCGCGGCGGCGTACCAGCACTGGAGGGTGAGTTGTACGACGGCACCGGCACGGTCAAGCTGATCTGGCTCGGCCGCCGCAAGATCGGTGGCATCCACGCCGGATCGGAGCTGATCGCGTCCGGCCGGATCGGCGTCGTCGACGGCGACCGGGTGATGTTCAACCCGCGCTACGAGCTGCGACCGACGGCCGCGCATGGCTGAGCCGACGTCGCGTCGCGACCAGCTCGACGAAGACCTCAACGAGAAGCTGGTCGAGATCCTGAAGCCCGAACTCGAGGCCGCGGCCACCGAGCCGCCGTCCGACGAATCCGCCAAGCCGGCCCGGTCCACGGACAAGGACTTCTTCCAGGCGCTCGGTGGGTGGGGTGCCCTGCTCGACATCGGGCTGCCGTGGATCGCGTTCTTGGTCGCGTATGCGGTCACCGACCACAAGCTGCAGCTGTCGCTGATCATCGCCGTCGGTATCGCCGCGGTGATCGCGGTGGTGCGGCTGGTCCGCCGGCAGCAGTTGCGCAACATCGTCGGCGGCTTCATCGGCGTACTGATCTCGGCCTGGGTCGCGAACCGCACCGGAAACGCCAAGGACTTCTACGTCCCCGGCCTGCTGACCAACCTCGGGTACGGCGCTCTGTACCTGATCACCGTGCTGATCCGCTGGCCGCTGTTCGGCGTCCTGTACGGCGTGATCACGCAGACCGGCACCGCGTGGCGCCGCGACCCGGCGATGCTGAAGGGCTTCTCCCGGGCGACGCTGGTGTTCGTCGGCCTGTTCGCGATCCGGCTGATCGTCCAGGTCCCGCTGTACTTCACCGGCAGCCTGAACGCCCTCGGCATCGCCAAGATCGGCCTCGGCCTGCCGTTCTACGCACTCGCGATCTGGGTCGCCTACGCCGTACTCCGCGGCTCCCTCCCCGCCGAAAAGTGGGACGAAGCCCGCGACCACATAACCCACCTACTCCGCGGCAACAAGAAGTAGCAAGAAGTAAAGGACACCGCTCCAGCTGTCGCGGAGCGGTGTCCTTTACTGCTTACTCCGGCTTGCGGTGGTGGGGGGAGAGCATGTCTTCGAGTTGCTCTTCGGTTTCGTCGGCGGCGACGAAGAGGAGCTCGTCGTTGAGCTCGAGGGTGCCTTCGGGGTCAGGGCGCAGTACGCGACCTTCGCGGAGGATGACCACGAGGGCGGTGTCCAGCGGCCAGTCGATGTCGCCGACGCGTTGGCCGATCATCGGGGAGTCTTCGGGCAGGGTGAGCTCGACCAGGTTCGCGTCGCCCTGGCGGAAGGTGAACAGGCGGACCAGGTCGCCGACCGACACCGCCTCCTCGACCAGTGCGGACATGATCCGCGGCGTCGACACCGAGACATCCACACCCCAGGCCTCGTTGAACATCCACTCGTTGCGCGGATGGTTGACCCGGGCAACGGTCCTCGGTACGCCGAACTCCGTCTTCGCGAGCAGCGAGACGACCAGGTTGACCTTGTCGTCGCCGGTGCTGGCGATCGCCACCTGGCAGCGCTGCAACGCCGCCTCCTCCAGCGAGGACAGCTCGCACGCGTCGGCCAGCAGCCACTCGGCGCGCGGCACCGTCTCGGCCTTGATCGCCCGCGGGTCCTTGTCGATCAGCAGTACTTCGTGGCCGTTCTCCAGCAGCTCGGCGGCGATCGAACGTCCGACGTTCCCGGCACCGGCGATGGCTACCCGCATCACAGCTCCTCAGGCTTGGCGCCGAGTTGGGACTCGATCGCGGCCGCGTCCCGTTCGAGCATGACGACATGGACCAGATCGCCTTCCTGGATGACCGTGTCGGCCTTGGGCAGCAGCCCTTCGCCGAGGCGGGTCAGGAACGCGACGCGGGCGCCGGTGGCCTTCTCGATATCGAGTGCGACGCGGCCGATCCAGTCCGGGTGTACGTGCATCTCGGCCAGCCGGACCGTCGCGGACGGGTCCCGCCATTCGGGCTCGGCGCCCTCGGGCAGCAGCCGGCGCATCATCTGGTCGACCGTCCAGCGGACCGTGCCGACCGTCGGGATACCGAGCCGCTGGTACACCTCGGCGCGTCCGGGGTCGTAGATCCGGGCCACCACGTTGGAGATGCCGAACGTCTCGCGGGCCACCCGGGCGGCGAGGATGTTCGAGTTGTCGCCGTTGGAGACCGCCGCGAACGCCTCGGCGTCCTCGATCCCGGCCTCGATCAGCACCTCGCGGTCGAAACCCATCCCGACGATGGTCCGGCCGGTGAAGTTCGGGCTGAGCCGCCGGAAGGCGTCGGCGGTCTGATCGATGATCGCGACCGTGTGGCCGCGTCTCTCCAGGCCACGCGCGAGCATCGACCCGACGCGGCCGCAGCCCATGATGACGACGTGCACTGAGTGATCACTCCTTGCCCCACACCAGGGGCCGCTGTCTCGGTTCGGCAGGGATAGACGCTACACCGGACCGGGGTGCCCTCTAACATCACCGGTGTGACTCCCGCTCTAGGTGACCTCGGCAAACGGCTGCTGCTCGGTCGCAAACTGCGCAGCACGCAGCTGGGTGAGACCCTGCTGCCGAAGCGCATCGCCCTCCCGGTGTTTGCGAGCGACGCGCTGTCGTCGGTCGCGTACGCCCCTGACGAGGTCTTCCTGACGCTGTCGATCGCCGGGCTGGCGGCGTACAGCTATTCCTGGAAGATCGGCCTGCTGGTCGCGTTCGTGATGCTGGTCGTGGTCGCGTCGTACCGCCAGAACGTGCACGCGTACCCGTCGGGCGGCGGTGACTACGAGGTCGCGACGGTGAACATCGGCCCGACGGCGGGGCTGACCGTGGCCAGCGCGCTGATGGTCGACTACGTGCTGACGGTGGCGGTGTCGATCTCGTCCGGCGTTCAGAACGCGAAGTCGGCGCTGCCGTTCCTGGAGGGGCACGAGGTGCCGCTCGCGGTTGGCTTGGTCCTGCTGCTGACCGCGATGAACCTGCGCGGCGTCCGTGAGTCCGGGGCGGTGTTCGCGGTCCCGACGTACATCTTCATGTTCTCGATCATCGGGATGGCGATCTGGGGCCTGATCCGGCTGAGCGCGGGCAACCTACCGATGGCGGAGAGCGCCAACTTCGAAGTACACGCCGAGGGCGGGCACGAGGTGTTCACCGGCCTGGCCGCGGTCTTCCTGCTGGCACGGGCGTTCTCGTCCGGATGTGCGGCGCTGACCGGTGTGGAGGCGATCAGCAACGGCGTACCGGCGTTCCGCAAGCCGAAGAGCAAGAACGCGGCGACCACGCTGCTGCTGCTCGGCACGATCGCGGTGACGATGCTGATGAGCATCCTGTTCCTGGCCAGCAAGATCAAACTCCGGTACGCCGAGGATCCCGCGACCCAGCTGTACCTGGACGGGCAGCCGGTGGGTGACAGCTATACCCAGAAGACCGTGATCGGCCAGATCGGCGACTCGGTGTTCTCGAACTTCCAGCCGGCCTTCTACGTGGTGATCGGCGCGACGATGCTGATCCTGGTGCTGGCCGCCAACACCGCGTTCAACGGGTTCCCGGTGCTCGGCTCGATCCTGGCCCGCGACGGCTACCTGCCCCGCCAGCTGCACACCCGCGGCGACCGGCTCGCCTACAGCAACGGGATCATCCTGCTGGCGCTGTGCGCGGCGGGGCTGATCATCGCGTTCGACGCCCAGGTGACCAAGCTGATCCAGCTCTACATCGTGGGCGTGTTCGTCAGCTTCACGCTCAGCCAGTTCGGCATGATCCGGCACTGGACCAGGCATCTGAAGTCCGAGACCGACGCGGTCAAGCGGCGCCAGATGATGCGGTCCCGGGTGATCAACGCGATCGGTCTGACGATGACCGGGGTGGTTCTGATCATTGTGCTGCTGACCAAGTTCACCCACGGCGCCTACATCGCGATCATCGCGATGGCCGCGCTGTTCCTGCTGATGAAGGGCATCCGCCGGCACTACGAGACGGTGCGTCGGCAGATGTCCGCCGAAGGTGACGAGCCGCTGATGCTGCCGTCCCGGGTGCACTCGATCGTGCTGATCTCCAAGCTGCACAAGCCCACCCTGCGAGCGCTGGCGTTCGCCAAGGCGGCCCGCCCGTCCACGCTCGAGGCGGTCACCGTCGACGTCGACCGGGACGAGGCGGATGCGTTGCAGGCCGAGTGGGAGGCGCGCGGCATCCCGATCCCGCTGAAGCGGCTGGCCTCGCCGTACCGCGAGATCACTCGCCCGATCCTGCAGTACGTTCAGGACATCCGGCGGCAGTCCCCGCGGGACGTGGTGATGGTCTACATCCCGGAGTACGTCGTCGGGCACTGGTGGGAACACATCCTGCACAACCAGAGCGCACTCCGGCTCAAGGGGCGGCTCTTGTTCACACCTGGTGTCATGGTTACGTCGGTTCCTTATCAGTTGCTCTCCTCGCAGGGGGCCGAGGAGCGGCAGGATCGGGTAGAACGGGTCGCCGGCCAGGTACGGCGCGGGGCCCGCAAGGCGTCAGGAGATCGGTGACAGACTCAGACAGTCTGGTTGGGGCGGTAGTCGAGCTGGAGGTAGGGCCAGTCGCGCACGGGGGACACTGCGTCGCCCGGCACGAGGGACAGGTGGTGTTCGTCCGGCACGCGCTGCCGGGGGAGCTGGTGCATGCCCGGATCACCGAGCAGACCGCGAAGTACTTGCGCGCGGACGCGGTGTCCGTGCTGACGCCGTCCCCGCAGCGGATCGAGCCCCCGTGTCCGTACGCCGGTCCGGGGCTCTGCGGCGGGTGTGACTTCCAGCACGCGAACATCGTCGAGCAGCGCCGGCTGAAGGCGACCGTGGTGTCGGACACGCTCCGCCGGATCGGCGGGATCGAGCGGACGATCGTGATGGAGTCGCCCGGCGACGACGGCCTGGGCTGGCGGACCCGGATGCGGTACGCCGTCGCGGACGGCCGGCCCGGGATGTACGGGCACCGCTCGCACGACCTGGTGCCGATCGACCGGTGCCTGATCGCGCATCCGGGGACTCCGGACGTGCTGTCCTCACGCTGGCCGGGCGTGTCGTCTGTGCAGGCCGTGGTGTCGTCCGAGGGGAAGACTGCGGTCCAGACGGATGTGGAGCCTGGGGAGCGGCTGGTCGAGGTGGTGCGGGACCGGCGGTTCCTGGTGGAGGCCGGTGGGTTCTGGCAGGTCCACCCTGCGGCGCCCGAGACGCTGCTGGACGCCGTACTGAGCGGACTGGAGCCTGCTGCGGGGGAGACCGCGCTGGACCTGTACTCCGGTGTGGGGCTGTTCGCTGCGTTCCTGGCGGAGGCTGGGTGTGCGGTGCTGGCGATCGAGGGCGACAAGGACGCGGTCCGGAACGCCCGGCGGAACCTGCACGACCTGGAGGACGTGACGCTGGAGAACGGCGACGTCGATCGGGTACTGAACGCGGCGGCCGGGCAGGGCCTGGAGCACGTGGACCTCGTCGTACTCGATCCGCCCCGCACAGGCGCCGGCAAGGACGTCGTACGGCGGGTTGCGGCGCTCGGACCACGGCGTGTGGCTTATGTGGCGTGCGACCCGGCGGCGCTGGCGCGGGACCTGAAGACCTTCGGTCGGCTCGGCTACGGGATCGCGTCGCTGCGGGCCTTCGACCTGTTCGGCATGACCCACCACATCGAGTGCGTGGCGATCCTCGAGCCTGTGGACAGTGAAGTGGTGCCCTCGGGAGGCCTCGGGTAGCGTTCTGGCCTGGATTCCAATGCGCTGGAGACCTGATGCCGCTCGTTGACCTGGACGACCCTGAGGAGTTGCGGGCCCGCTGGACCGCACTCGCGGCGGTCGCCCATGCCACGGGCTTCGACCGCCGGTGGTATGCCGACACCGACGGCTATCACCACCAGGACGAGACCGCTTCCGTGCTGCGGCTGGCCCGGCTGGGTGACGGCCGGGTGGTGCTGTGGGGCTTCCACACGCAGCACAGCGCGACCGCCGGCGCCGATCTGCTGGCCGGGTCGCCGGACTGGATCGGTCAGCCCGAGGTGCGGCAGCGGCAGGCGTCGGGCGAGCTCGGCTTCGTGTACGGCGCGTTCAACGGGACGTGGGCACGCGCGTCGTACCCGGGCGATCCGTGGCAGCCGGTCGACGACGGATTCCAGCCGATCGGCGGTTGGATCACCTCGGACGAGGCCGCCGCCGACGAGATGATCGAGTGGGTCGCGGAGTGGGCCGACTACCTCGACGGGCTGGACGAGTTGCGGCCGTACGGCGTCGAGCTGATCCGGGCGGCGCTCGGGTCGGGGATCACCGGTGAGGGGCTGGCGGCGTTCTTCTCGCACTTCCGGATCGACCCGCGCTCGCCGGTGCAGCCGGAGATCGCGGCCGGGGTTGCGGCGGCGGAGGACTTCACCCGGAATTTTGCAGTACCGGCAAGTTTCGCCGACGACCCTGACACAGCCGAGGTGTCGGTCGTTGAAGATCTCGTGATTGGAAGTCCCGACAGCCGACGCCCGTCCCCGCCCCCCGAGGACGAGGAGTCGTACGTCGTCCCACCCGGCATCAGCCCCTTCACCGGCCAACCCATCGACGCCCCACCCGCCGGCCAGTCGCCAGCTGCCTATGAGGCGGCCTGGAACGGGGCTCCAGCGTCTGGAGCCACCGACTACGACGCCGGCGGGCACCAGCCTGCGCCCTACGGACCCGACACCGAGGACACCGCCGGCCGCGGCATCACGGCGTACGGAGCCGGAGCTCAGGACACCGACGAGCGCGGGATTGCGGCGTACCGCGGTGCCGCCGGGCAGGACACCGCTGGGCGTGGGATGACGGCGTACGGAACCGGGGCCCAGGACGCCGACGGGCGGGGGATGGCGGCGTACCGCGATGCCGCCGAGCAGGACACGGCGGGGCGTGGGATTGCGTACCGAACCGGGGCCCAGGATGCCGATCAGCGCGGGGCTGGCGGGGACTACGGGGTTACCGGGAAGAAGCAGGGCTGGCTCCGCCGCCGCAAACACGACACCGGCTCGACTCCCGCCGTGCAACCCGAGCCACCCCAGCCGTCCGCCGCCCCAGCCCCAGGCACCTACCTGCCCCACAACATCCAAGGCCCCGGCCTGCCGACGCCGGCGTACGCCCCGACGCTCCCGTCCGCCGAGCCCCCACGCGTAGGCGGCGGCCAGTACGAAGGCGACGACTTCTACAACAGCCTCTTCGCCGACGCCCCAGCCGCGGCCGCCCCGTCACCCGACGAACAGGACTGGGAAACCGCCGAACAACCTGACTGGTCCAACCAGGAAGCCACCAGCGAATACAACCCCTTCGCCGACGACACCGCCGAAAACAACCCCGCCTGGACCGGCCCCACCTGGATCAACGGCAAATGGGTAGAAAACCCACCCCCACACCGCACCCCCCACCCGCCTGCCGGACACCCGGCCGGACCACCCCCCGCCGCCCAACCAGCCCATCCCGCCGCACACCCCGCTCCGACCGCCCAGTCCGGCACCAACCCCACCAACACCGCACCCGCCCAGTCCGCCGGACCCGCCCCACACCAGGACACCGCCCCGGCCGACTCACCGTTCGCGCCGCTCGCCCCCACAGACCCGGAGAACTCGCCGTTCGCGCCGCCCGCTCCCGCCGACGCCGACCCGCCCTTCGCCCGTGCAGACGCGTCCGCGACCAACCCGCCGTTCGCTCCAGCCGCCCCCGCAGACGCGGGTGCGACCAACTCGCGGTTCGCGCCAGCCGCCCCCGGAGACGCTCCAGCCGCCCCGGCAGACGCGGGTGCGATGAACTCGCCGTTCGCGCCAGCCGCTCCCGCAGACGCTTCCGCGACCAACGCGCCCTTCGCTGCGGCCGACTCCCCGTTCGTGCCCGCTCAATCGGCCGCGGGCGATCCGTCGCCCGACCTGGAAGACGACGACGCCCCCACCGCCGAGATCGCCGCGGTCCTCGACCCACCCTCCGCGACCGAGGAGGACGACGAGGAAGACCTCGCCTCCTTCACCGGCCCCTCGCCCTTCGCCCCAGTCACGCCCACCGAGCCCCACCAACCCACCCCGCACGCTGACCACCCCGCGCCGTACCAGGACATCCCCACCGCAGCCCCGCCGTACGCCGCGACCCGCGCCCAGCCCCACCCGATCGACCGTCCGGCGCCTGACGGTGCGAGCGCACACCACGCTCCGAACGAGCCGTCCGCGGACCGTGCTCCGGCCGAACTATCTGCTGACCTCGACGCGGACGACCAGACCGCCGAGATTCCCGCGGTCATCGGGGAGCCGTCGGCTGCACAGGCACCCGACGTACTCCGAGCATCCGCAGACACCGACGCGCCCGGCTCGCCCGGACGCCTCGACCACGACTCGGCCGATGCACGTAGACACAGCTCAGCAGATGCGCGTGGATACAGCTCGTCGGACGCTCGCCCCCAGGACTCGACAGACCCGCACTCGCACGGCCCGGCAGACGCCCTGGACCACGGGCCGGCGTATGTCCGCGAGTACGACGCGCCCGATGCACGCGGCCACAGCCCAGCAGACGCACGCGCGCAGGGCCCGGCAGGAGCCGAGAACCAGTCGACGCGAGCGCAGGCCGACCAGGCGCAAGCCGAGTCCGCTCTCAGTACGTCGAGTGCGCGGTACGACGCCCTCGGGCCGGACGACGACGAAGACGAGATCTACGGCGGACCCGCCGCAACCCGTGTCGCGCGCAGCCACGCACCGGAGGCAGCCACCACGCCGCGACCGGGCGCCGGCGACGCCGAGTCCCGTGCAGCCGAAGCAGACACCGCGCCACGAGCGGTTGAACCAGGTGCCGTGCCGCGGACGGGCGAGGCTGATGCCGAGGCTTGGGGGGTCGGAGGAGCCGCCGAGTCCCGGTCGGCTCAGGCTGACGCCGAGTCCCGAGCTGCTGAGGCAGTTGCCGGGCCCCGGCCGGCTGAGGCTGATGCCGAGTCCCGAGCTGCTGAGGCAGTTGCCGGGCCCCGGTCGGCTGAGGCTGATGCCGAGTCCCGAGCTGCTGAGGCAGTTGCCGGGCCCCGGTCGGCTGAGGCTGATGCCGAGGCGCGGACAGCTGAAGCCGACGGCGAGGCGTGGGGGACTGAAGCTGGTGCAGAGTCTTGGGAGGCTGGTGCTGAGGATGGGTGGGGTCGGGGTAAAGCTCAAGTAGACCCTCAGCCCTGGCCTCAGCCGCAGCCGCGGCCGGAACCCTGGCCGCAGCCAGAGCCGCACCCTGCCCCGTGGCCCGAGCCGAACCCGCCGCACCCCGAGCCTGCGCCGTACCCCGGACCCGGTCCTGAGCCGTACCCCGGTCCTGGTCCCGAGCCGTACCCCGGGCCGAGTCCTGAGCCGATGCCAGGTCCCACACCGCGGCCCGAGCCAACTCCCGGTCCTGCGCCTGAGCCGTTGCCGGGGCCGGAGCCGACGCCTAACCCGGATCCGTTCCCTGAGCCGGAGCCATTGCCGGAGCCGTTCCCTGATCCCGAGCCGCAGCCGGATCCTGAACCGCAGCCTGATCCGTTCCCCGAGCCTGAGCCCGAACCTGCGCCAGAGCCGCTCCCGGAGCCAGAGCCTCAGCCGCAACCAGACCCGGAGCCAGAGCCGTTCCCAACCCCGGAAGACCGTCCGGCCCCCGGGACATCCGCGCAGCCGTGGGCCGCGGAGCACTCCGAACCGGACCGCCTCGCGTCGACTGGTGCCCCGTCGGATGCTGGCGCGCTGTCGGATCGTGTGGCGTCGGAGTGGGCTGGTCGTGGCGCCGACGGGCGGGATGAGTTTGTCGGGGATCCGGAGGATGACTGGCCGACCGGGGTTGTGCCGGTTGTCGCTGACGATGCGCCGACGGGGGAGATGCAGGCCGTCGGGTTCGAGGATCTGCCTGTTTCCCCGGGGGACGAAGCGACGGCCTGGACGGGCGACGATGGCGAGTGGGGTGGAGACGCCGACACCACGAACGGCGCGGATCACGCGTACGGCGCCAACGGGGCCGCGCGGACGAACGGCGTAGGCAGCGCGAATGGCGTGCGGCGTGAGTACAACGCGGGTCAGCGCGATCGCGAGGACCAGCCGGACCACGGCGACAGCGGTGACCGTGCGGACGGCGGGGACCGGGGTGACCGTGCGGATGGCGGGGACCGCGGGGCGGATGTGGCCTCGGTGGTGGCTCGGATGTCTATTCCGGAGTTGGGGTTGGTGGGTGGGGACGGGCCTCGGGTTGCCGTTGTGCCGGGGTCTATTGAGGAGGCCATGCGGGCGGAGGCGGAGCGGCCTCGGCCTCGGCCGGAGGAGTCGGAGGCGGTGTTGGCGTTGCGGGCGTGGTGCCGGGCGCGGACGGCGATTGTGCCTTCGGGGTTCACGATTCAGGTGCAGGTGCTCGACCCGGCCGCGCCGTCGTACCGGTTCGATCTGGAGCCGCCGGACGTCGACGACCCGGAGTACGCCGCAGACAAGCTCAGCGGGCTGCTCGGTGACCTGTGGCTGGCCGAGCAGCAGAGTGAGAAGGGCGAGCAGGGCGGGTGGCTGTTCGCGCGGATCGACGCGGCCGGGCGGACGCTGCGGATCGACCGGTGGTACGACCAGGTGCCCGACTGGTGGGACAACCCGATCGAGCCGCGTCTCGACGTCAACGGGCTGGTACGCCGCCTGTACAGCCGCGGCCCGGAATGGCAACCGTCGTACCTGGAGAAGCTGTACACCAGCGCGAGATAGCGTTGGCGCCATGCTTCTCAGGATCTTCACCGAACCGCAGCAAGGCGCCTCGTACGACGACCTCCTGGCGGTCGCCCGCAAGACCGAGGAGAACGGTTTCGACGCGTTCTTCCGGTCGGACCACTACCTCGCGATGGGCGGCGGCGACGGCCTGCCCGGACCGACCGACTCATGGATCACGCTGGCCGGACTGGCCCGCGAGACCAAGAACATCAAGCTCGGCACGCTCGTCAGCTCCGCGACGTTCCGCAACCCCGGCGTGCTCGCGATCTCGGTCGCGCAGGTCGACCAGATGAGCGGCGGCCGCGCCGAGCTGGGTCTCGGTGCCGGCTGGTTCGAGTCGGAGCACCAGGCGTACGGCCTGACCTTCCCCTCGACGAAGGAGCGCTTCGAGATCCTCGCCGAGCAGCTCGAGCTGATCACCGGCCTGTGGGACACACCGGTGGGGGAGAAATACCAGTTCCAGGGCGAGCACTACCAGATCACCGGCTCGCCGGCGCTGCCGAAGCCGGTGCAGCAGCACCCGCCGGTGATCATCGGCGGCAGCGGCAAGAAGAAGACGCCGGCGCTCGCCGCGAAGTACGCCGCCGAGTTCAACGCCAACTTCTGCTCGGTCGAGTCCGCCGCGGAGCTCTTCCAGCGCGTGCAGGCAGCGTGTACGGCGATCGGCCGCGACCCGAAGAGCCTCACGCTCTCCACCGCGCACACGGTCGTGGTCGGCAAGGACGACGCCGAGGTGAAGCAGCGCGCCGACGCGATCGGCCGCGACCTCGACGAGCTCAAGCGCAGCCAGATCGCCGGTACGCCGGCCGAGGTCGTCGACCGGCTCGGCCAGTTCGCCGCTGCCGGGTCGGAGCGGCACTACGTGCAGATCATGGACTTGCAGGACCTCGACCACCTCGACCTGATCGCGGCGGAAGTTCTTCCACAGGTTTCCTGATCGCCGGAAAAGTTGGCTCGATGTCGTGTATCTTGATGTCGAGAGAGTTTGCCGGGTGTCAGGTTAGGTCGACCTGACCTCGCACCCGGCCCGGCCCCTCGGCAGGATGGGCCACAGCGGACACGGACTGGACAGAGGAGCAGGTTGATGGCGAGCGTCGACAGCTTCGGTGCCAAGGGTGCACTCGAGGTCAACGGGCAGTCGTACGAGATCTTCAGGTTGGCGGGTATCGAGGGTGCGGACACACTGCCGTACTCGTTGAAGGTCCTGCTGGAGAACCTGCTGCGCACCGAGGACGGCGCGAACATCACCGCCGAGCACATCAGCAAGCTCGGCAACTGGGACCAGAACGCGGCCCCGGACACCGAGATCCAGTTCACCCCGGCCCGGGTGATCATGCAGGACTTCACCGGCGTCCCGTGCGTGGTCGACCTGGCCACGATGCGCGAGGCGGTCGGCGAGCTCGGCGGCGACCCGACCAAGATCAACCCGCTGGCGCCGGCCGAGCTGGTCATCGACCACTCGGTCATCATCGACGTCTTCGGTACGCCGGACGCCTTCGAGCGCAACGTCGAGTTCGAGTACGGGCGCAACCGCGAGCGCTACCAGTTCCTCCGCTGGGGCCAGACCGCGTTCGACGAGTTCAAGGTCGTCCCGCCCGGCACCGGCATCGTGCACCAGGTCAACATCGAGCACCTGGCCCGCACGGTCATGGTCCGCAACGGCCAGGCGTACCCGGACACCTGCGTCGGCACCGACAGCCACACCACGATGGTCAACGGCCTCGGCGTGCTCGGCTGGGGCGTCGGCGGTATCGAGGCCGAGGCCGCGATGCTCGGCCAGCCGGTCAGCATGCTGATCCCGAAGGTCGTCGGCTTCAAGCTGACCGGGTCCGTCCCGGCCGGCGCGACCGCGACCGACGTCGTGCTGACGATCACCCAGATGCTGCGCAAGCACGGTGTGGTCGGCAAGTTCGTCGAGTTCTACGGCGACGGCGTGGCCGCGGTGCCGCTGGCCAACCGCGCCACGATCGGCAACATGAGCCCGGAGTTCGGCTCCACCTGCGCGATCTTCCCGATCGACGACGTGACGCTGGACTACCTGCGGCTCACCGGTCGCTCCGACGACGACGTCGCGCTGGTCGAGGCGTATGCGAAGGAGCAGGGCCTCTGGCACAACCCGGACGTCGAGCCGCGCTTCTCGGAGTACCTCGAGCTCGACCTGTCGACCGTCGTGCCGTCGATCGCCGGGCCGAAGCGGCCGCAGGACCGGATCGAGCTGAGCAAGGCCAAGGAGTCGTTCCGCGGCGTGCTGCCGGACTACGCGACCGAGGAGAAGGACGTCGACCCGTCCGAGACCGGGAGCTTCCCGGCCAGCGACGCGCCGAACGGTCACGGCGACGTCGACGACAACCCGCACGAGGTGCACGCCGGCAAGGACCGCGCCTCGAAGAAGACCAAGGTCTCGCTCGAGGGCCAGGAGATCGAGCTCGACCACGGCCACGTCGTGATCGCGAGCATCACCTCCTGCACCAACACGTCGAACCCGTCGGTCATGCTGGCCGCCGCGCTGCTCGCGAAGAACGCGGTCGACAAGGGCCTGGCGTCCAAGCCGTGGGTGAAGACGTCGCTGGCGCCCGGCTCGAAGGTCGTCACCGACTACTACGAGAAGGCCGGCGTCACGCCGTACCTGGAGAAGCTCGGCTTCCACCTGGTCGGCTACGGCTGTACGACGTGCATCGGCAACTCCGGTCCGCTGCCCGAGCCGATCTCGGCCGGTGTCCAGGAGGCCGACCTCGCCGTCGTGTCGGTGCTGTCCGGCAACCGGAACTTCGAGGGCCGGATCAACCCGGACGTGAAGATGAACTACCTGGCGAGCCCGCCGCTGGTGATCGCGTACGCGCTGGCCGGCACGATGGACTTCGACTTCGAGACCGATGCCCTGGGCAAGGACTCCGAGGGGAACGACGTGTTCCTGAAGGACATCTGGCCGAGCGCCGACGAGGTCGAGGCCACGATCGCGAACTCGATCAACAAGGAGATGTTCGCCAAGGACTACGCCGACGTGTTCGCCGGTGACGAGCGCTGGCAGTCGCTGCCGACGCCCGAGGGCAAGACGTTCGCGTGGGACGCCGAGTCGACGTACGTGCGGAAGCCTCCGTACTTCGAGGGCATGGCGAAGGACCCGTCGCCGGTCACCGACATCGCCGGTGCGCGCGTGCTGGCCAAGCTGGGCGACTCGGTCACGACCGACCACATCTCCCCGGCCGGCTCGATCAAGGCCGACAGCCCCGCGGGCAAGTACCTGGCCGACCACGGTGTGGACCGCAAGGACTTCAACTCGTACGGTTCCCGCCGCGGCAACCACGAGGTGATGATCCGGGGCACGTTCGCCAACATCCGGCTGCGCAACCAGATCGCGCCGGGCACCGAGGGCGGCTTCACCCGCGACTTCACCAAGGACGACGCCCCGGTCACCACGATCTACGACGCGGCCCAGGCCTACGCCGAAGCCGGGACGCCGCTGGTGATCCTGGCCGGCAAGGAGTACGGCTCGGGCTCGTCGCGTGACTGGGCCGCCAAGGGTACGGCGCTGCTGGGCGCGAAGGCCGTCATCACCGAGTCCTTCGAGCGCATCCACCGGTCGAACCTGATCGGCATGGGCGTGCTCCCCCTGCAGTACCCGGACGGCGAGACCGCGGAGTCGCTCGGCCTGACCGGCGAGGAGACGTTCGACATCACCGGCGTGACCGCGCTGAACGACGGCGACATCCCGCGCACGGTGCACGTGACCGTCACCGGCACGGACGGGTCGAAGAAGGAGTTCGACGCGGTCGTCCGGATCGACACGCCCGGTGAGGCCGACTACTACCGCAACGGCGGCATCCTGCAGTACGTGCTGCGTTCCCTGATCGCGAGCTGACTGAGCTGACTGGGAGCTGACGGAATGGAGCGTCGTGCCGGCGAAGACGACGGTGTCGTCCGGTTCTGGCACGACGACGAGGGCTGGGGCGTCGTCGACTGCCCCAGCACCCCCGGCGGCTGCTGGACCCACTTCTCGGTGATCGAGGCCGACGGGTTCCGCTCGCTGCCGCCGGGAGGCGCGGTGCGGGTGCGCTGGGAGTCGCCCGGCCAGGATGGCTACGACTACCGCGCCGAGTGGGCCAAGCAGCACTGAAACTGTCGGTGGGGCGGGGTTTACTGACTCCATGACCGAGAGGGAGTCGCCGCGAGACGTCGTCCGTGCCGTGTGCGCGGAGTTCGGCGAGGACGCGGTGATCGACTGGTGCGTCGCGTTCCTGAGCGGGGAGATCGACGGCGAGGCGGCGTACGGCGCTGAGTTGCCGAAGCTGGTTGCGATCACCGGGTCCGACAATCCAGGTGGGTGGCAGGCGCCGGTCGACCCGGTCAACTACTACTGGATCCGGGTCTGGGCGGCCCGCGTGTTCCTGTACGTGTGGCGCGACGACGTCGTCGACACGCTGCTGGTCGCGGCGGACGATCCGGCGTGGCGGGTTCGTGAGCACGTCGCGCGGATCACGGCGCAACGCGAGCTCGGTCAGCTCGTCGACGCGTTGCTCCCGATGCTCGAGCATGACCTGCCGCGGGTCCGGGCGGCTGCCGTTCGCGCAGTCGGCGCCGCCGGGGAGTACGAACATGCGGAGGCGATCCAGCCGCTGGCCGACGACCCTGATCAGACAGTCCGCGCCGCCGTCGAGCGCGCCCTGGAGAAGCTGGGGGAACGCCTTGACCGAGCCATCTGACGATGCCCGCCGCGCGCCGGAGCCGAGAGACGGACGGGTCGTGCCGGTGCCGACGGGCGAGCGGGGCGTGCCGGGGTCGAAGGGCGAGCGGGGCGTGCCGGGGTCGAGGGGCGGACGCGTCGCGGCCGGGGCGATCACGGCCCGGCTTGCGACGTCCGCCGACGCGGCGGCGGTCGGGGAGATTCACGCGGCGTCGTGGGGAGCGGCGTATGCGCCGATGTTTCCCGAGGAGGTCGCGCGGGAGGGGATCGAGAGTCGGCTGAGCCGGTGGCACGCGCGGATCGCGGACGGCAACGGGACGATCATGCTCGGTTTCGTCGGTGAGCGGGCGCTCGCGATGTCGTGGTCGATGGCATCGGAGACCCGCCCAGGATTCGCGGAGATCTACAGCTTCTACACGCACCCCGACGGCTGGGGGAGCGGGGTGTCGGCCGCGCTCATGACGAGCACACTGCAGCAGCTCAGCAAAGATGGCTTCGACCGCGTTCACCTGTGGACGTTGCGCGACACCCCGCAGTCACGCCGGTTCTACACGAAGGTCGGCTTCACCGAGACCGGCGCCACCCAGACCCGCGACTTCGGCGACGGCAACCCGCTCCCACAGGTTGAGTACGAGTTATCCCGCCAGAGCGGCACGTAGCTTCCCGGCGTACTCCGAGGCTTCGATGTCGTCGGCGTACTTCGTGCGCGGCCAGAAGAACCCGCGCAGCCCGTCGCCCTTCGTCCGCGGTACGACGTGGACGTGCAGGTGTGGCACCGACTGCGACACGACGTTGTTGACGGCAACGAACGAGCCCTGCGCGCCGAACGCCGTACGCACCGCGTCCGCGACCGACCGGGCCGCGCCGAACAGCGGGACCATCACCTCGTCGGTCATCTCGACCATCGTCGGCACATGCTCGCGCGGCACGATCAGCGTGTGGCCCTTGAACACCGGCCGGATGTCGAGGAACCCGACCACGGCCGGGGTGTCCAGCACGATCTGCGCAGGCGTCGTACCGGCGATGATGGAACAGAAGAGACAGTCCGCCATGCCGTCAACCTAGCTTCTCGTCGACGAAACACCACCGCCAAGTCTCGCCCGGCTCGAAGCTGCGCATCACCGGGTGCTTCTCGTGGTCGTAGTGCTTGCTGGCGTGCTTCATCTCCGACGAGTCGCAGCACCCGACGTGACCGCAGGCCAGGCACAGCCGCAGGTGCACCCAGGATGTGCCGTCGGCCAGGCACTCCTCGCAGCCGTCCGGCGTGTTCGGCGCGACCACGAGCGGCGACTCCGAGAGGTGTTCGCACTCGCCGCCGGGCAGCATCTTCGGCCGCAGATCCTCCGAGCGCCCGCCGACGTCGTCGTCCTCGTCGCGGTCCAGGATCGACTCCTCGATGTCGAGCGCGTTCTGCGCCCGCTGGAGCACCTCGTCGGCGACGAGTCCGGCATCGCGGACCTTCAGGATGTGCGTACGTTCCGCCTCGAGCATCGCGATCCGCAGTCGTCGGTACGCCTCGCTCGGCGTCTCGTACTCGGTCTCCGGCCGCCCGAGCCGCTCCCAGGCGGCCTGCGCGCGCGCCTCGCCCCGCTGCCGCAGTACGTCGAGCACGGCCGGCGGATCCGACGGCGACGCGATCTCGTCGAGCTTCTCGATCGCGGCCCGATGCGCTCCCTGCAGTACGGCGGCCTCCTGCAACGCGTCCTCGGCCGGGTCCGGCCCGGGCAGGCCCAACCGCCGTACCAGCCAGGGCAGCGTCGATCCCTGGACGAGCAGCGTGCCCGCGGTCACGGTCAGCGCGATGAACACGAGTACTTCGCGATGCGGCGTGTCCTCGGGCAGCGTGAAGACCGCTGCCAGCGTGACGACGCCGCGCATGCCGGCCCAGCACACGACGATCAGCGCCCGCCGCGAAACCGGTCCGGGCCGCGACGGACCGAGCACCCGCCGCGAGAGCAGCGTGGTCGGAATGATCCAGATCGGTCGCAGCAGGATCACTGCGACGAACACCGCGATCGTGGACGTCGCGATCAGCCAGGCCGGGAGCGGGCTGTTGCCGAGGGCGTCGAGGATCCACCGCGTCTGCAGGCCGATCAGCAGGAAGACCATGTTCTCCAGCAGGAACTGGATCGTCCGCCAGTTGGTCCGCTCCGACATCCGCGACTTCGCCGATTGGATGATCGGCGCCTTGTGGCCGAGCAGCAGACCGGTGACGACGACCGACAGTACGCCGGACGCGTGCACGTAGTGGTTCTCGGCCGCGATGTAGGCGATGAACGGCGCCGTCAGGCTGAGCGTGGTGTCGAGGACCGGATCGGTGAACCGGCGGCGGATCTTCGCGAGCACGAACGCGACCGCGACGCCGATGACCACGCCGCCGCCGGCCGCGCGCAGGAAGTCCAGGCTGACGTGCAGGACGGTCGGGGCGACGACGGCCGCGGCGAGCGCCGTACGCAGACAGACCAGCGCGGTCGCGTCGTTCATCAGACTCTCGCCCTCGAGGATCGTGACGATCCGGCGGGGGAGGCCGACGCGTTTGGCGATCGCAGTCGCCGCGACCGCATCGGGCGGGGCGACGACGGCGCCGATCGCGAACGCCGCCCAGAACGGCAGCGGCTTCTGACCGATCGACTCCGCGACATCCCCGAGCAACCACCACGCGACCAGCCCGACGCCGAGCGCGGTGAACGCGACCAGGCCGACCGACAGCAGACCGATCGACCGCCGGTGCTTGGTGAAGTCGACCAGGCTGGTCTTGATCGCGGCCGAGTACAGCAGCGGCGGCAGGAACCCGACCAGGACGACCTCGGGCGAGAGCTCGATCCGCGGGACGAACGGCAGGTACGACACGGCGATCCCGATGACCACCAGCAGCAGGGGAGCCGAGATCCCTATCCGCCGCGCCAGCGCGGCACCGGCCGCGACGACGGCGACGAGGGCCACGACCTCGATCGCGATATGCACGCGCACAGTGTCGCAGTGCGCGGCGGATTTGCACTGCTTGGTTCGCCCACGGCTGAGTTCAGGGCTGGTCAGCCGGGAGGGAGTCGTCTAGCGTGTGATCAGTCGATCACCAGGAGTCACTGATGCGTCGTCGTGTGCTTGCTCTGGCGGGTGTGGTCGCCCTGCTGTTGTCGCCGGTGGTCCCGGCGGCTGCCGACAGCACGGTGGTCAACGGATGTGTCGCATCGGTGCCGGAGCCCGGTACGACGACACCCGTCCGGATCTGCTATTCGCTCTTCAAGCCGGCGTCGGCCTCGGCGCAGCACACCGTGCCGCTGATCTTCCACAGCCACGGGTGGGGCGGGAGCCGTACGAAGGATCCCGCGGCGTTCAAGGACTGGCTCGACGCGGGTTTCGGCGTACTGAGCTTCGATCAGCGGAGCTTCGGCGAGAGTACTGGCGTCGCCCACGTGATGAACCCGGATTTCGAGGGCCGCGATGTCGTGAAGCTCGTCGACCTGGTCGCCGGCCTCGACTGGGTGACGAAGCAGCGGCCGGGCGATCCGTTGATCGGCGCGATCGGCGGGTCGTACGGCGGCGGGTACCAGTTCGCCGGCGCGTTCACCGAGCTGCGCGACCGCGGCCGGACCCGGTTCGACGCGCTCGCTCCGGAGGTCACCTGGTGGGATCTCAAGCAGAGCCTCGCGCCGCAGGAGGCGGCGCGGACGATGTGGTTGTCGATCCTGTTCGCGGGTGGCGGCACGCATCTACCGCCTGCGGTGTCGGCCGCATTTGTCGCGTTGATTGCGACCGGCGCGTGGCCCGCGGGGAAGGCCGGTCGTGATCTCGATGCGTTCTTCGCGCACAACGGGCCGGCGTGGCAGGCACAGCAGGGGCGCAAGCTCGATATCCCGGTGCTGTTCGGGCAGGGCATCTCCGACAACCTCTTCAACCTCAATCAGGGGCTGGCGAACTTCGATCGCGCGCTCACGGCTCGGGCCCGGGCGCGCTCGATCTTCGTCGGGTACAACGGCGGGCACACGCTGCCCAGCGTCGTACCGCCGGGCTTCGCGACCGCCGGCGATCCGTGCTCGATCGCTCTCGGATCGCCGAACTTCGCGAGCCTCTCGATCCGATTCATGCAACTGCAGCTGCTGCACAAGTCGACCGGTCTGACCGGCGTCGGCACGTACCACCTGTCGACCGCCGCCGGTCGTTGCCTCACGCAACAGAATCTCACGCCGAACAAGAGTTATCGGCTCGGCAAGATCGTTGCCCCGACCGGCGTCGGTCTGCCCGTCAACCTGCCGATCGCCCACGGCCCGATGACGATCGCCGGTACGCCGACGCTGACCGGCGATGTCTACACGGTGATCCCGCAATCCGCGGCGTACTTCGCGTTGAGCGTCGGCAAGAGCCCGTTGACCGCAAGAGTCGTGCAGAACAACACGATGCCGCTGCGCGAGAAGCACCCGGCCCGCGGCGTACGCCGCACGATCGAGTTGCCGGCGATCGCGGTCGACGTACCGGCGGGGGAGAACCTGTATCTCACCGTCGCGCCGATCGCCGACATGTACGCCGGGCAGCGCGGCCCGCTGCCGGGGGTGATGATGCTCAAGAACGGGACGTTGACCCTGCGCTCGGTACGGTGAGGTGATGGTCACCGGGACGTTCGAGTACGACGGCGGTCGGCAGGTCACGGCCTACGTCCCGGCGCAGACTCCCGAGGCGGTCGTGTTCGCGGGTGACGGTCAGCTGATCTCGCAGTGGGGCGAGTTCCTCAACGCGGCGGACGACGTACCGCCGACGCTGCTCGTCGCGGCGCATCGGCTGGACGACGAGATGGAGCGGATCCACGAATACTCGCCCGGGTTCGAGCCGGAGCGGTTCGCGGCGCACGAGAAGTTCTTCGTGGCGGACGTCCGCTCGTGGGTGCGCTCGCGGTTCGGGGTCGCGCTGCCGGTCGAGCGTACGGCGGTGTTCGGGGTGTCGGCGAGTGCCGAACTCGCGCTCGCGATCGGGCTTCGCCACCCGGACGTCTACGGCGCGATCTTCTGCGCGTCACCCGGCGGGGGATACCAGCCGCCCGGCGACATGGGGAGCTCGCTGCCGCGTGCGTACTTCGTCGGCGGCACGGAGGAGCCGTGGTTCCTCGAGAACGCGGCCCGGTGGGCGGACGCACTCCGCGACGCCGGGGCGGACGCCGTACTCACCGAGCGGGCCGGCTCCCACGGCGACGACTTCTGGCGCCGGGAACTCCCGCTGATGGCGGCCTGGGCCTTCGCCTAGCGAACCTTGTCGAGGTACGTCTTGTAGACGGTGAGGAACGGCTCGTCGGTCGACACCGCACCGACCAGCCAGTCACAGGTCTCACGCGCGGTCGCGATCACGTCGGCCGGATACCCGTACTTCACCTGATGCTCGGCGAACTCGTCCTCGTCGTCGATGAACACGGTCCCGTCCCGCCGCTTGATCACGTCCAGATCGAGATCGATCATCGTGAACACATCGTCGGAGAACTCCACCGGCGTGGTGATATCGGCATAGATCTCGGTGTACCGCGGCTCGTCGTTGAAGATCGCCGTGAACCACTTGTCCCGCGGAAACAACTGCACATGAGCCTGCTCCTGCGTAACCACCGGCTCATCCCCCCGCTGCGACACCGACCCCGCCGCCGCCCCCAACCACACCCCGAACTCATCCTCCCCGAGAAACCGCATCCACTGATGCCAATGCAACTTCTCATCAAACTTCCGATAAACCACCCGAACATCACGCATACCCGTCAACCTATCCCGCCACAGGTGCTCCGACCCCTGCTGCGACCCTCGACACAACCACTCGTGCCGTGACCTCGAAGCGCGAGTACTCGATCGACGGACAGGCAGTCGCGACCCGTTCGAGCATTACCGATCTCAAGTGGCTGGTCCCCGATCATCACGAGACCACGAGTGTCGCAGTGGACTCCAAGACTCTGGCCGTCACAACGCGCTACACCACCCCGTTCGGCGAGATTCGCGGCAACGACCCGGCCAGCTGGCCAGACGACCACGGCTTCCTGGACAAGCCACAGGACAAGACGACCGGCCTCACCCAGGTCGGTGCCCGTGAGTACGATCCGACGATCGGTCGCTTCCTCAGCGTTGACCCGCTGATGGACACCGCCGACCCGCAGCAGATGCTGGGCTACACCTACGGCAACAACAACCCGACGAGCATGTCGGACCCGACCGGCCTGCAGAACTACGACGGCGGGGAGAACAGCGGCGGCGGCACCCAGGAAGACGTCCGGCCCCCGATCGACACAGGCGACGACGGTGGTGGCGGCCATGACGGCGGCACCAACGGCGGATCTCCTGGCGGCGACGACGGCGGCAGCAACGGCGGAGGCGGCGGCGACCACGACAACTCCGGCGGCGGAGGCAGCGTCGGCGGCCTCTTCAAGAAGGCTGTGCACCACACGGCCCACGCGATCGACCTCGGAAACAAGGCCTGGAGCGACTACACCGACGGCATCGCAGCACAGGCCGCGGACACCGCAAAGGGCCTCGCTGTCGGTGCCTACCAGCAGGGCAAGTGCATCGCGATCCATGACTGCCAGTCCCAGATCGAAATGGTGTCCACGATCGTCCGCAACCCGGGCTCGGTCTGGAACGCAATGGTCGAACCGGTCAAGCAAGACTGGACCAACGGCGAACAAACCAAAGCCGCCGGCCGAGTCACCTTCATGGTCGTCGAAACCACAGCCGGCACCAAGGGCGCCGGCCGCGCCGCATCAGCCGCCTCCGCGGCGGCCCGCGCAACGGCGGCCCGCGCAGGTGAGAGCGCCGCCACAAAGGTCACAGAAGCCGCCGCTGAGACCGCCGCCAAGGCCTGCAGCTTCTCCGGTGCGACCACGGTTCTGATGGCCGATGGCGCACATCAGCCCATCGCGGAGATTAGAGCTGGCGACAAGGTCGTGGCTACAGACCCGGAAACAGGTGAACAAGGGGCCAAGACCGTCAGCCACGTCTGGGTCCATCGCGACGCCCTGAGCGTCCTGGTAGTCGACGGTGAGCAGCTCACCACCACCGAGGACCATCCGTTCTGGTCGGTCACCGATGGACGCTTTGAGAGAGCCGATCAGCTCGCGGCTGACGAGCAGGTTCTCGGCGCTGATGGCAGGTTGGTCCGGGTCTCTGAGCCGCTTGCGCTCGGGGGCGTCGATTTGGCGTACAACCTGAGCGTCGAAGGCATCCATACCTACCATGTCGGCGCACATGAGGTATTGGTTCACAACACCTGCATACCCTGGAGCAGCTCCAAAATGGGACGCGTCGCCGGGCAGCTCCAACGTGGTGCGGAATCTGCAACAGTTGCGAACCGATCGCAGGCCGAGGAGCTCTTTCTCAGGCTGTATCAAGGCAAGGGATATCGGAACACGACAGGTATGTCCGGCAAGGAAGCGCGCGACTTCTTTGGGAGCAAGGCTGGCACGTATCATTGGCACACAGAGTTGACGCCGGGGCTGAAACACAGTGGATCGCCGCACCTGCAGGTCCACCAGCCTGATGGAGCGATCGTTCGCATCTTTTACGGAGGCGCTTCATGAGGACCGAGGTTCGGAATCGTGTGACCATGCTGCGTGATTCGGTCGTCGCGGAGGTCGGGCCAAGCCGGACTGGCAGACGAGCCTGGATGATGATTCGTCCGTCGGATGACGGGAGGATAATGCTGGTCGAGTTCGAACACGATACCGCTCTCGACACGGACTCCTGGCCGGCACCTGAGGACATCCTGGATCGCCGAAGGGCGGATTTCGACACACTTGAGGACGTGATCGAACATCTCTCGAAACGGGGTATCGATACCGACCAGTTCGACGCTCCGTGGAAGGTGGACTATCCGCTGTGAGGCCGCGAAACGTGTATGGCTGACCGTTGCCACGCGACGCGCGGGTCGGAAGGGTGTGCAACCTCAGCGTCGAGGCATCCACACCTATTATTGCGGTCCCCACGAGGTCTTGATTCGCACCACGGGCAAGAATCGTCATCCGGACGGCTGGCGCGGCAGCCCGATCATGTTGACCGGATCGCCGAGGCAGCGGGTGGCCTGGCGTCGTTCCGGTCGCGGGTGACGTGCAGAAATCGCCGATTCTTCAGGCAACTGGTGCCATCGGCCACGTCTTCTTCTTTGAGGTACGCAGGTGCGCGAGATGCGCGTCGGAGCGGGACGCGGCGTGGTCGGGACCGATATCGGCGATGTGGACATCTTCATCGTCAGTGACGACTTGTATGCGCGTGGAGTTGCTGCTGGATCCAAGGGTAGGAACGGTGCGTTGCGCGTAGGGGAGACGATCAAGTATTTCCCTGAGATCGCGTCTGTCGAGCAGCGGATCAGTTCGGAGATCGGAACAGGAGCATCCGTGAGGATTTTCAGCACACAGGGATTCATGCGGGTCCGGAATGGTTTCGAGGTTTTCGGGTGACCACAGCCGAGGTGTATTTCAAGACCGGTATGGGGCTGGAGCAGTTTGCCGCGTGGTTCAGGGAGCTGATGAACCTCCGCGACGTGAACAGATCTCCGTTTCAACTCGAGCAGCAGCGTTACGGCGTCAACTACGGCGGCGACTACTTCCTGTTCGAGGTCCTTGGCGTGGAGTTGCGCCTGTTGCGCAACCAGGGCGAGGTGGAGATCCCCGAGCACGGTGACTACTACCTCTACGTCATGGTCCGGATCAACACCGCGTCATTGAGTAGTTCTATCGCCGAGAACATCGGCAACCTGGTCAACGCGGAAGGAATAGAAGCAATAGTCGACTCGGTGGCGTGACGACCGGCATGGAGTATCTAGCAGTCGAAGAACGGACCCGGCGTACCGGTGGGGACGGATCTTGGGTTGCATCCTGCACGGGACCTACAAGATCTGGTCGTCGCCTGAGATGACCGCCGACGCGGTGGAGGAGCGCCCAAGCTGGCGTTCGAGCCCTGACTTAGGTCCCACACCTGCAACTTGATGCAACTTTGCTGTGGGGAGTGGACTGGTTGCGGATTGCGATCGAGGATGTTGTGGTGCCGGACTAACCGACACGCGTGATCGGCCCTTGTCGGCTCAGGGGGGCTCCTAGCCGACGGGGGCCGGTTGCTGTCTTCGGGGTGTTCGCGGTGGGTGTGGGCGGGTCGGGGTGCTGGGCTGGCTCGCCCTAGCGGAGCCGGAGAACGGTCGGGGGCCGTTCGGGTGTGGTTGTGCCACGCGGGTGCAGGGGCGCTGGCCAGCCGGCTTCCGATCCTGCGCGCCGGTGGGCACGGGGCGGTAGCTCGCTCGGGCCGACTCCGGTGAGAGCTCGCGGCTGTTCGCCCCGGCGGTCGCTTGTCCGCGACGGTGCTCGCCTCCAACGATCGCTTGCCTGCGACGATGCGCGCCGCCACGGGCAGTCGGTCGCGCGGCAGCGCGCACGGGTGTGGGCGGTAGCCCACCAGCCCGGCGATAGCCGGAAGTCCCGGCGGCAGCCGGAAAGGATGCTCCGGGCGATGAGCCCGGGGGTGGGTGGGGCGGCGCGGAGGACGGCGACGGAGGAGCCGCCCGTAGCCCCGCGAGGGCCGGCCGCAGTACCCGTGAGGCCGCCCGCAGGACCTCACATGGTTCGGATGAGTTCCAGGTAGGGCTTGTAGGCGGTGGTGAAGGGTTCTGTGGTGGTGATGGTGGTGGCCAGGTGGTCGCAGGTGGCCTGGGCGGTGGCTACTACCTGGGGTGGGTAGTTGTAGCGGATCTGGTGGGCGTGGAACTCGTCTTCGTCCATGACGTGGACCGTGCCATCTCGCAACAGCCGGATGTCGAGGTCCAGGTCGACCAGGGTGACCGAGTCGACGCCGAACTCGGCCGGCATGGTGATGTCGCAGTAGATGGCGGTCTGGTGCGGCTCGTCGTTGAACAACGCGCTCCACCACTGGCCGCGGGGGAAGAGCCGGACGCGGTGGTGGTCGATGGTCTTCCAGCTGCCGTCGGCGCGTTGGCCCTGGGTGCCCGGGACGGAGCCGACCCACAGGCCGTACTCGTCCTCGCCGAGGCGGATCGCCTCGACCAGGCGATGCGGCTGCCCGTCGTACTTCCGGAACAGGGTCCTCACCAGGTCCATACCGATGACTCTAAGTGAGACCCACACCACGTCGAACCAGCGACTCCCGGGAAGCGTCTTGGAGTGTGAGATTGCCCAACATCTGCCCTGAACAGGCTCAGCGGCGCCTCTCCGAGTTCGGATTCCGGGCGGCGCGAGCATAGACTCAAGCATTCGAGAAAGACCTGCGGGAGGAGCTCGATGCGCGTGCTGGAGACGGTAGGAGGTCCGGCGGACCTCAAGAAGCTGACTGATCAGCAGCTCACCGATCTCGCGGCGGAGATCCGGGACGTACTGGTCGAGACCGTGTCCCGGACCGGGGGTCACCTCGGCCCGAACCTGGGGATGGTCGAGATCACCCTGGCGATGCACCGCGTCTTCGACTCGCCCCACGACCGGCTCCTGTTCGACGTCGGCCACCAGGCCTACGTGCACAAGCTGGTCACCGGCCGTGCCTCGCGCTTCGACACGCTCCGTCAGCAGGGCGGCTTGTCCGGCTACCCGAGCCACGCCGAGTCCGAGCACGACATCATCGAGAACAGCCACGCCTCGACGGCTCTCTCGTACGCCGACGGCCTGGCCAAGGCCTACCGGCTCACCAAGGAGGACCGCCACGTCGTCGCGCTGATCGGCGACGGCGGCCTGACCGGCGGCATGGCCTGGGAGGCGCTGAACAACATCGCCGCCGCCAAGGACCTCAAGCTGGTCATCATCGTCAACGACAACGGCCGCTCGTACAGCGACACCGTCGGCGGCCTCGCGACGCACCTGACCACCCTGCGCACCAACCCGCGGTACGAGAAGGTCCTCGACCTGATCAAGAAGAACCTCGGCCGTACGCCGTACGTCGGCCCGCCGATGTACGAGGTGCTGCACGGGATCAAGAAGGGCCTCAAGGACATGCTCGCCCCGCAGGGCATGTTCGAGGACCTCGGCCTCAAGTACGTCGGCCCCGTCGCGGGCCACGACCGCGAGGCGATGGAGGACGCGCTCCGCAGCGCGAAGGCCTTCGGCGGACCGGTGATCGTGCACGCTGTGTCCAAGAAGGGCTTCGGCTACGCGGCCGCGGAGCAGGACGAGGAGGACAACCTCCACCAGATCCGCCCGGCCAACAAGCCGCGTGGCTGGACCGACGTGTTCGCCGACGAGCTGATCAAGATCGGCCACCGGCGCCCGGACGTGGTCGCGGTCACCGCGGCGATGCTGCACCCGACCGGCCTGGCCCGGTTCGCCGACGAGTTCCCGGACCGGACGTTCGACGTCGGCATCGCCGAGCAGCACGCGGTGACGAGCGCGGCCGGTCTCGCGATGGGCGGTCTGCACCCGGTCGTCGCGATCTACGCGACGTTCCTCAACCGCGCCTTCGACCAGGTCCTGATGGACGTCGCGTTGCACAAGTGCGGCGTCACGTTCGCCCTCGACCGCGCCGGCGTGACCGGCGACGACGGCCCGAGTCACAACGGCATGTGGGACATGTCGATCCTCCAGCTCGTCCCCGGCCTGCGGCTGGCCGCGCCGCGCGACGGCAAACGGGTCCAGGAGCTGCTCAACGAGGCAGTGCAGGTGGACGACGCCCCGACCGTACTGCGGTACTCGAAGGGCGAGGTGGGCCCGGACATCGAGGCCATCGACCGCATCGGGCAGCTCGACGTCCTCAAGCGGACCGGCGACGACGTACTGCTGGTTGGCATCGGCGCGATGGCGGCGACCGCGATGGACGTCGCGGACCGGCTCGAGGCGCACGGCTTCGGTGTCACCGTGGTCGATCCGCGCTGGGTGAAGCCGGTGGCTCCCGAGCTGGTCGAGCTGGCCGAGGGCTTCAAGCTGGTCGCCACGATCGAGGACAACGGCCGGGCCGGCGGGTGCGGCTCGATGATCGCGCAGGCGGTGCGGGACGCCGGCATCGAGACGCCGGTGCGCGACTTCGGCATCCCGCAGGAGTTCCTGCAGCACGCCAAGCGCCCCGCCGTACTGCAGCAGATCGGGCTGACCGGGCAGGAGCTGGCCCGCGAGATCACCGAGCTGCTGTCGGAGCACCACGACCAGGCTCTCGACGCGCCCGACCCGGCGGGCGACCGACCGGGCAACGCCTAGGCCCTTCACCGGCCAGGACCCCAGGACCTAGGACCATGGCTGAGGCAGGGCGGCACAGCCGCCGCGGCAGGGCTCGACGGCGGTCGAGCCGGGTCTGGCCGGTCCTGCTGTCGCTGGTCCTGGTCGGCGCGGCGGTCGCGGGCGGTCTCGCGCTGCATCGTTCGAGTCAGCGCGCCGACGGCTCGATCGACAACGGCGCCAGTACGGCGAGCGTCGACCTCGCCGCCCGTGCGGCCGCGGTCGACGTCGTACTGAAGCGGCGCGCGCAGGCCGTGCTGGCCGGCAACGAGACGGAGTTCCTCGCCGACGTCGACCCCGGCAACACGCGTCTCGTCGCGAGCCAGCGGACCCTGTTCACGAACCTTCGCCAGTTCGGGTTCGCCAAGCTGGCCTACCAGCAGTTGGCGCAGCAGTACGACGACAGCATCGTGCAGAAGGACGGCCCAACGACGTACCTGGTCGCCGTCGCGATGACGTACCAGATCCGCGGCATCGACCTGGTCCCGGTCCGCGCGATGCTCGGGTACACGTTCACCCAGCGTCCGAACGGGTCCTGGATGCTGGTCTCGGACTCCGACATCGACAAGCGCCTCCCACGCGGCTCGCACCAGGAGGCGTGGGACACCGGCCCGGTCCTGGTCAAGCGGGCGCCGCGGGTGCTGGTCGTCGTCGAGAAGGGTCAGGAGGCGCTCGCGTCCAAGCTCGTCACGATGTCGCTCAGCGCGGTGCAGGCCGTCTCCAAGAGCTGGCCCGGCGGCTGGAAGGGCTCCGGTGTCGTGATCGCGCTCGACGACAAGATGGTTCGCGGCGCGGATTACACCCAGCCGAAGAACGCCGAGGACGCGATCGCGATGGCGACCTGGGTGTACCGCACGCTGCCCGGCGAGGTCACCGGCGCGGGGGAGCGGGCCGACTCGTACGTCGTCATCAACCCGTACAACCGAGACAAGGTCGACGCGCGGACGCTCGCCCACGAGTTCACCCACGTCGCGACCGCGCCGTACGGTCCGTATGCGCCGCGCTGGCTGGTCGAGGGCGCCGCGACGTACGTCGAGTTCCTGCCGATGGCCGGCCAGAAGAACCTGGCGATCGCGCAGTACAAGCAGGACGTCCGGACGAAGTACCTGGCGAAGGCGAAACGGCTGCCCGCGGATGCCACGTTCTTCGACCAGGCCGACAGCTCGTACCCGCTGTCCTGGCTCGCGCTCGACTACTTGTTCACGCGCTTCGGCGGGGTCGAGGTCGGCACGCTGTACCGCGAACTCGCGGCGATGGGCTCGACCCAGAAGGAACGCGACCGGATCATGCTCGAGCACCTCGGGATGACCGAGACGGGACTTTTCACCGCGCTGAAGGCTGCCGCGGCAGCATAAAGCGGGGAAGGTCGGTTAGGGTAACCCGTCTGCGACCATCGGGTACTCGGAGGGGAACCAACCCGAAGTGAGTGCAACGACGCCTGAATCAGGGCCGCCGCCCACCGGCCCCCGCCGCTGGCTGGGGCTTGTGCTGGCCGTGGCTCTGGTGGCGGTCGGTGTCGTTTACACCGTTGAACAGCGTGAGCAGGACGCCCGCGACCGCCCGGCGGCCGTGCAGACCGCCACGCCGACCACGCCGAAGGCGACCAAGCCGTCGCGGATCGCCGCCCAGATCGCCGCGCGCCGGCTCGCCGTCGACTCGATCCTGCTCCGCCGCGCGCAGGCCGTGCAGACCGGCGACGAGGCGCTGTTCCTGGCCGACATCGATCCGGCCAACAAGAAGCTACGCACCGAGCAGCGGATCCTGTTCGCGAACCTGGTCGAGATCGGGTTCAGCGAGCTCGGCTACAGCCAGGCCGAAGAGCGGTTCAACCCGGCCGTCGTCCGCGCCCACGGCGGTACGACGTACCTCGTCCGCGTGCTGATGCGGTACCAGATCCCGAAGGTCGACTTCACGCCGGTGACGACCGAGCTCGGCTACACGTTCATCTCCCGGGCCGGCCACTGGCTGCTCACCGACGACAACGACCTGGACGCCGACCTCGGCCCGGGCGCACATCGCGAGGCCTGGGACCTCGGCCGGATCGAGGTCCAGCGCGGGCCGCGCGTCCTCGTGGTGGTCGAGAAGGGCGACACGAAACGCGGCCGCGCGATCGTGACCGCCGCGACTGAGGGCCTCAACGAGGTGACGGCGTACTGGCCGCGCCGGTGGAACGGCTCGGTGTTCGTGATCGCGCTCGACGAGACCGACGTGCGCGACGCCCGGTTCGCCGACGAGGACATCGAGTCCGCGGCCAGCACCGGTTCGACGTTCTCGTCGCTGCCCGGTCAGGACACCGCCGATGGCACGGTCGCCGGCGGCTACATCGTGATCAACCCGAACGAGCGCGACCGCGTCGACGAGATCCTGCTGTCGCACGAGATCACCCATGTCGCGACCGCGGACCTCGGCGGGTACGAACCGCTCTGGCTGGCCGAGGGTGCCGCGGAGTACGTGTCGTGGAAGGGCATCGAGGCGATCAGCGGACCCGGCGAGGTCGCCAAGTGGGAGCAGGAGGTCATCGACGAGGCGCTGCCGCAACTGTCCTCACTGCCGAGTGACGCCGGCTTCTACCAGAACTCCGCGGACGTGTACGGCGTGAGCTGGCTCGCCGTCCGGTACCTCGTCCAGCGGATCGGGCTCGACAAGGTCGAGGACCTGTACGAGGACCTGGCGACGAACGGAACCGACCAGGCCGCGCGCGACCGGATCCTGACCGAACGGACCGGTCTCACCGAAGCGACCCTGTGGACGTCGCTGGCAACATACACGCCGCAACGCTGAGTGGCGGTTTGACCTCGCGCTGTCAGAGAGGCAACCTCGAAGGGTTCCGTCCACCTCTAGGAGGCGCAGATGAGTCTTGTGCGGAAGAAGACGATCGAGCAGTCGATCGCCGACACGGACGAGCCGGAGTACCAGCTCAAGAAACGCCTCACCGCGATAGACCTGACCGTCTTCGGCATCGGTGTCATCATCGGTGCCGGCATCTTCACTCTGACCGGGCGTGCCGCCAAGTTGTACGCCGGCCCGGGGATCGCACTGTCCTTCGTCCTCGCCGCGGTCTGCTGTGCGCTGGCCGCGTTGTGCTACGCCGAGTTCTCGTCCACCGTGCCGGTGTCGGGTTCGGCGTACACGTTCTCGTACTTCTCCCTCGGTGAGATCTTCGCCTGGATCATCGGCTGGGACCTGCTGCTCGAGCTGATGCTCGGGGCAAGTGTCGTGGCGCAGGGCTGGTCGACGTACGCCGCGTTGTTCCTGGATCAGATCGGGTTGGGCTGGCCGTCGTCGATCGGGCCGGACAGCCATGTGAACGTGCTGGCGATGCTGCTGGTGCTGGTCCTGGCGACGCTGGCGACGATCGGGATCAAGGAGTCGCTGCGGGTCAACCTGGTGCTGGTCGGCATCAAGCTGTTCGTGGTTCTGTTCGTGATCATCGCCGGCCTGTTCTACATCAAGGGCTCGAACCTGTCGCCGTTCATCCCGCCGAGCGTGCCGGCCCCCAACGGCGACGTCACGATCACCACGCCGCTGTTCCAGGCGCTGTTCGGATTCACGCCGTCGACGTTCGGCATCATGGGCCTGGTGTCCGGCGCGTCGCTGGTGTTCTTCGCGTTCATCGGGTTCGACGTGGTCGCGACGACCGCGGAAGAGGCGAAGAACCCGCAGCGCGACCTGCCGCGCGGCATCATCGGCTCGCTGGCGATCTGCACCGTGCTGTACGTGCTGGTCTGCATCGTCATCACCGGCATGGTGAAGTACACCGACATCAACGGTGAGGCCGCACTGGCGGAGGCGTTCCGCTCGGTCGGTCGCGGCGGCTTCGCGACGCTGATCTCCGCGGGTGCGGTCGCCGGTCTGACCACCGTCGTGCTGACGCTGATGATCGGCGCGGCGCGGGTCGTGTTCGCGATGAGCCGCGACCACCTGATGCCCCGCCAGCTCGGCAAGACGCACCCGAAGTGGGGTACGCCGTACCGGCTGACGATCGGGATCGGCATCGTCGTCGCGATCATCGCCGGGGTCACCCCGATCGGCAAGCTGGAAGAGATGGTGAACATCGGCACGCTGGCCGCGTTCACGCTGGTGTCGATCGCCGTACCGCTGCTGCGGAAGAGCCGGCCGGACATCAAGCGGTCGTTCACGGTGCCGGGCAACCCGGTGGTGCCGATCCTGGCCGCGGTGATCTGCGTGTACCTGATGCTGAACCTGTCGCTGGAGACCTGGCTGCGGTTCGCGATCTGGATGGTGCTCGGATTCCTCGTCTACGCCCTGTACGGCTACCGGCGTAGCCGGGTCGGCCTGGAGGAGCGCACCGGCGAGGCGCAGAAGGCGTGATCGTCGCCCTCGGATGGTCGGCTAGGATCAGCCGACCATCCGAGGGGATCACCAATGAATCACCCGAAACGCCTGCTCGCAGGCGTTGCCGTGCTGGCGCTCGCTGCGTCCGGCGCAGTTGTCGCCGTACGGTTCCGGAACGGCGAGGCACCGGCCGGCAGTAGCGCGGTCGCCGCCGTCGCGACGCGGGCGACGTCGCCGGCGCCGGGGGAGCTCCCTCCGGCCGAGGAGCTGGCCCGCAAGCAAGCGATCGACGGGCTGCTGGCCCGGCGGTCGGCCGCCGTACTCAAGGGCGATCTGAAGGGCTTCCTGGCCTCGGTCGACCCGAAGCAGCCCGAGTTGGTCGCGCGGGAGCGGCTGCTGTTCGTGAACCTGCGGAAGTTCGGGTTCGGTTCGCTGAAGTACTTCACCGCCGACGCGTTCCGGCCGGTGCCGGGGCTGGTTTCGAAGTTCGGGCCGACGACGTTCTCGACGCGGGTGATGATGCGGTACCAGTTGGTGGGGCTGGACCCGAAGCCGGTGCAGACCGACCTCGGGTACACGTTCGTCCAGCGGGGTACGGCGTGGGTGCTCGTCGACGACACCGGCACCGACGAGAACCTCAGCCGCGACGGGCATCAGCAGCCGTGGGACTTCGACGAGGTCCAGGTGGTACGCCGTGGCACGGTCGTCGTGGTCGTGGACAAGCGGGAGGCGAGCCTCGGTACGAAGGTCGCGCAGGTTGCCGAGAAGGCGGTGAAGTCGGTCCGCAAGCACTGGGCCCGGCCGTGGAACGGCGCCGTACTGGTGGTGGCGATGCCGCAGGACCGCGTCATGTCGACGATCTGGACCGCGGGGACCGGGGACGGCTGGACGATCGCGGCGAAGGCGGTCACGCTCTACGAAGGCGAGCAGTTGGGTCGGCCGGTCGGCCCGCCGATCGGCAGCCGCATCGTGGTGAACCCGGCCCTCCGCAAGCGCCTCGACAAGGATCTGCTGGTGCACGAGATGACCCACGTCGCGACGTCGACGCTCGGCATCTACACCCCGATCTGGATGGTCGAGGGGATGGCGGAGTACGTCCGCTGCCGCTCGATCGAGGACGACCCGCACTGGTCGGTCGACCCGTACCGCAAGCGCGTGAAGTCGGCGTACCTCCCCAAACTCACCGCCCTCCCTGACACCACGGTCTTCGACACCAACGCAGACCGCGCCTACGGCACCAGTTGGTGGATCGTCGAATACCTCGCCGACAAACTAGGCGAAAAGAAACTAGCCACCCTCTACACCGACATGTCCCGCCACGGCGCCTCAGCCCTGAAACAGGACACCGGCCTAACCCCCGCCCAGGTAATAGCCGGCGCCAAGAAGTTCAAAGGCTAAGCGCAAAGAGACAGAGAAGATAAACAGAAAGAAGAGTTGGAGTAGTGGTTGGCTGAGATGATCAGCCGCAAGTTTGCGTGTCCGCAGTCGGACTACGCGAGCCCAGGTCCGCCCGCTCCGAGGGTACGCACCAGCCGCTTGCTGAAAGCCGTCAGCGTCTGCTGATACGAGGGTGCGAAGGTGCCCCACCGACGCTTCGGAGCCGGGTACCAGACTTTCCGACAGGAAGTGTCAGGCCCAAGAGGGTTGCCCCCACGTGCCTCAGCGGCAACGGCCGCACATGTCCTGTCGAGATGTCGGTGAGCCACGACCAGGACGTCTCGTGCAACCCGATCGTCTGCAGGCCGACCCTCAGTTGGCTGCCGAAGCCGGCCACCACTCTAAATCTCGGTTCTTTCTTGTTTTTGTTCTTGTTCTTTTCTTCGTATTCTTTGTCTTCGCCGACGGGAGTTGCTGGGGGCCGGACCGGGCTTCCGGGTCCGGACCGACCCCCAGCGGTATCAGGCGAGGCCGGCGGTGCCGCGGGGGAGGAAGCGGGATCCGTTGATCTTCTCGGCGATGCCGGTGCGGTCCAGGTACGGGGTGATGCCGCCGAGGTGGAAGGGCCAGCCGGCGCCGAGGAGGAGGCAGAGGTCGATGTCCTGGGCCTCGGCAACCACGCCCTCGTCGAGCATGATCTTGATTTCCTCGGCCAGCGCGGTCAGCACCCGGTCGCGGAGTTCGTCCGGGGTGGAGGGCTTGTCGCCGACCGTCACCAGCGCCTCGACCTCCGGGTCGACGACCGGCTTGCCCTCCGGCCACACATAGAACGAACTCTTGCCTGCAGCAACAACCTTCGCCAGGTTCTCCGACACCGCGAACCGGTCCGGGTACGCGCGGTTCATCGTCTCCGCGACGTGCAGCGCCACCGGCAGCCCGACCAGCTGCAGCAGCACGAACGGCGGCATCGGCAGGCCCAGCGCGGACAGCGCGCGATCGGCGTCCGGGATCGGCGTACCTTCGTCCACCGCCGCGCTGACCTCGCCGAGGAACCGGGTCAGCAGCCGGTTCACCACGAACGCCGGCGCGTCCTTCACCAGCACGCACGACTTCTTCAGCGTCTTCCCGACCGCGAACGCAGTCGCCAGCGAAGCGTCGTCGGTCCGGTCGGCGCGGATGATCTCCAGCAGCGGCAGTACCGCGACCGGGTTGAAGAAGTGGAACCCGACGACCCGCTCCGGGTGCTCGAGGTCCGCGGCCATCTCGGTCACCGACAACGACGAGGTGTTCGTCGCCAGGATCGCGTCCGGACGGACGATCTTCTCCAGGTCGGCGAAGATCGTCTTCTTCAGCTGCAGCTCCTCGAACACGGCCTCGATCACGAAGTCCGCGTCCGCGAACACCGCGCGATCCACCGACCCGGTGACCAGCGCCTTCAGCTGGTTCGCCTTGTCCGGGCGAACGCGCCCCTTCGCCAGCAGCTTGTCGATCTCACCGTGCACATACCCGACACCGCGGTCCACGCGCTCCTGGTCGAGATCCGTCAGTACGACGGGAACCTCGAGCCGCCGCGCGAACAGCAACGCCAGCTGACCCGCCATCAGACCCGCGCCGACGACACCGACCTTCGTCACCGGCCGCGCCAGCGACTTGTCCGGCGCACCGGCCGGCCGCTTGGCCCGCTTGTTCACGAGGTCGAACGCGTAGAGGCCGCTGCGCAGCTCCTCGCTCATGATCAGATCCGCGAGCGCCTCGTCCTCGGCCGCGAACCCACGGTCCCGGTCGTTGTCGCGAGCCGCCGCGATCAGCTCCAAAGCCCGGTACGGCGCCGGCGCTGCCCCGCTGACCTTCAGGTCGGCAAAAGCCTTGCCCCGGGCAACGGCCGCATCCCACGCGTCACCCCGGTCAACCGCAGACCGCTCGACCACAACAGACCCCGTCAGCACCTGAGATGCCCATAGCAGCGACTGCTCGAGGAAGTCCGCCGACTCCAGCAGTACGTCGCCGATGCCGAGCTTCACCGCCTCCGGCCCGCTGAGCATCTTGTTCTGGTTGAGGGCGTTCTCGACGACGACCTTGACCGCGTTGTCCGCGCCGATCAGGTTCGGCAGCAGGAAGTTGCCGCCCCACCCCGGGATCAGCCCGAGGAAGACCTCCGGCGTCGACAACATGCCCGCGGCGACCGACACCGTCCGGTACGACGCATGCAGCGCGACCTCGAGTCCGCCACCCAGCGCCACCCCGTTCACGAACGCGAACGACGGCTTGCCACCGTCGACCAGCTTCCGCATCACGCCGTGCCCGATCTTGCCGAGCGCCAGCGCCTGCTCCCGGTCGGCCAGCTTCGGCACGCCGGTCAGGTCCGCGCCGGCGGCCAGGATGAAGGGCTTCCCGGTGACGCCGATCGCCACGATCTCGTCGCGGGCCAGCGCGGCATCGAGGGCGGCGTTCAGCGACCCCAGACCCTTCGGGCCGAACGTGTTCGGCTTGGTGTGGTCCTGGCCGTTGTCCAGCGTGATCAGCGCCATCGTGCCGGCCTTGCCCGGCAGGACGACGTCGCGCGAGTGGGCAAATGTGACGACCTCGTCGGTGGACAGCGCGGACGCCGAGTCGATCAGTTCCTGCAGGCTCATGCGGCTGCGTTCCCTTCCCAGTTGGGGTTCTCCCAGATGACGGTTCCGCCCATGCCGAGGCCGACGCACATGGTGGTGAGGCCGTAGCGGACCTCGGGGCGCTGCTCGAACTGCTTGGCCAGCTGGTTCATCAGCCGGACCCCGGACGACGCCAGCGGGTGGCCGTACGCGATCGCACCGCCGTACGGGTTGACCCGCGGGTCGTCGTCGGCGATGCCGTAGTGCTCGAGGAACGCCAGTACCTGGACGGCGAACGCCTCGTTCACCTCGAAGGCCTGGATGTCGTCGATCGTCAGGCCGGCCAGCCGCAGCGCCTTCTCGGTCGCCGGGATCGGCCCGACGCCCATGACCTCGGGCTCGACGCCGGCGAAGGCGTACGAGACCAGCTTCATCTTCGGCTGCAGCCCCAGCTCCTCGGCCGCTGCGGCAGACGTCAGCACGCAGGCGGTCGCGCCGTCGTTGATACCGGCCGAGTTGCCCGCGGTGACCCGGCCGTGCGGACGGAACGGCGTCTTCAACGCCGCCAGGTCCTCGACCGTCGTCCCCGGACGCATCGGCTCGTCGGTGCTCGCGAGACCCCAGCCCTGCTCGGCCGACCGGGTCGCGACCGGCACCAGGTCCGGCTGGATCAGGTCGTTGGCGTAGGCCTTGGCGGCCTTCTCCTGGGAGGCGGCGGCGTACGCGTCGGCGCGCTCCTTGGTGATACCCGGGAACCGGTCGTGCAGGTTCTCCGCGGTCGAGCCCATCACCAGCGCGGAGGTGTCGACGAGCTTCTCCGAGATGATCCGCGGGTTCGGGTCGACGCCCTCGCCCATCGGGTGCCGGCCCATGTGCTCGACCCCGCCCGCGATCACCACGTCGTACGCACCGAACGCGACACCGGCCGCGGTGGTGGTGACGGCGGTCATCGCGCCCGCGCACATCCGGTCGATGGCGTAGCCGGGTGTGGTGTTCGGCAGGCCGGCCAGCAGGGCCGCGGTCCGGCCGATGGTCAGGCCCTGGTCGCCGATCTGGGTGGTGGCCGCGATCGCGACCTCGTCCACCCGCTCCGGGGGGAGACCCGGGTTCCGCCGCAGCAGCTCCCGGATGCACTTGATCACCAGGTCGTCGGCGCGGGTTTCGGCGTACTGGCCCTTGGCCTTGCCGAACGGGGTGCGAACGCCGTCGACGAACACGACATCGCGGATCTCACGGGGCACGGGGGCCCTCCTCTGGGGGTCGGGAAAGCTACCCCGATGCTACCCATGAGTAACAGAACTGCCAAACACCCTGTGGCTGTGGAGCTGCTCACAGCAACCCGTGGCCAACCGCCCCGAATCGGCGCATGCTGGTGGAAGTAACGATGGGGAGCCGTTCAATGAACAACCTTGATCTCGCCGTACCGGTCCTGAGCCGCGGCAAGCACCGCAATCCACGCAAAGGCGCCTGCTTCATGGAGTTCGCCTCCTACCTCGCCGGCGAACCGTGGTCCGACCATCCTGCCTGCACGCATCCGCTGCTGGCCGGGGTCGCGCGGGACGTCAACGACTGCACCACTGACTCCGGGAGGTCCCGCCTGGCCCCGATGATCCCGTCGGTGATCGGGCTGACCCCGGACGACCCGCACGTCGTGGCGAGGGTGACGGCGCGCTGCATCCAGCACGCGCTGCCGGTCGTCTCGCAGGAGCGGCAGTACATCCTGGCCGTCGCCTTGCTGGTGGGGGAGAAGCAGCTGGCCGACCTCGACGGGCGTCCGCTCGACGACATCGAGCCGGACTCGCTCGCCGTACTGCAGTCGGTCCCGTCGGCGACCAAGTGGGCGCGGGCGTTCACCGCACGTTCCCGCCGCGGTGCGCCGGACTTCGCCCGCCGTACGGCGCCGCGCGCGGTCTCCTGTGCCGTTGAGGGCATCTCGCAGGCGTGCGTGCCGGACCCGGACGACCGGCTGTACAAGCTGCTCGTCGACGCCATCGCCGAGACGAAGTCGTGGATGCCCACACCTGCACCGAAGCCGGCACCCACCGAGGTCGTACGCTTCACAGTGTGACCTTGGAGCTCGACGCCGGATTACCAGTCCACGAGTGGGGATCCGCCGACGCCGACGCGCCGGGAATCCTGCTCCTCCAGGAGATTTTCGGGGTCTCCGACTACATCAAGCAGCGTGCGGTGGATCTGCACGCCCTGGGGTACTACGTCATCGCGCCGGAGATCTACTGGCGCCTTGACGACACCGAGCTGGACGAGTCCTCGCCGGAGCTGCTGCCACGCGCGATGGGCATCGTCCAGCGGCTCGACTGGGACCTGGCGGTGCAGGACGCCCTCACGGCTCTTGGTTATTTGCAGGCCCGCGACAAGCCCACCGGCATCGTCGGCTTCTGCTTCGGCGGCGGGCTGGCCTTCAACGTCGCCGCGTTGTCACGCCCGGATGTGCTCGTGAGCTACTACGGCTCCGCCCTCAAGAACCTGCTGGAGCTGACCCCGCAGGTCACCGCGCCGAGCCTGCATCACTTCGGCAACACCGACACGTACCTGGACGTGGACGCGATCGTCCCCGCGCTCGGCGACGCCGAGATCCACCGGTACGACGGCGCCGGGCACGCGTTCGACAACCCGCTGCCGATGTTCCACAACGCCGACGCCGCCGCGCTCGCGTGGCGCCGTACCGAAGACTTCCTTGCCCGTCACCTCCCAACCCCCCAAGGATGAGCATGAGCCTGTACGACATTCCGCTGACCACTCTGTCCGGTGCATCGACGTCGCTCGGCGACTACAAGGGCAAGGCTGTCCTGGTCGTCAACGTGGCGTCGAAGTGTGGTCTGACGCCGCAGTACGAAGGGCTGGAGAACCTGCAGAAGAAGTACGAGTCGCGCGGGTTCACGGTGCTCGGCGCGCCCTGCAACCAGTTCGGCGGCCAGGAGCCCGGGTCGGCCGAGGAGATCGAGACGTTCTGCTCGACGACGTACGGCGTGACGTTCCCGATGCTCGACAAGCTCGAGGTGAACGGCGAGGGTCGGCACCCGCTGTACGCCGAACTGACGCTGACACCGGACGCCGAGGGCGAGGCCGGCGACATCCAGTGGAACTTCGAGAAGTTCCTGATCAGCCCCGAGGGCACCATCGCCGCCCGCTTCCGCCCCCGCACCGAGCCCGAGTCGGAAGAAATCGTCGCCGCCATCGAAACCCAACTCCCGAAGTAGTCCAGTAGGTCGGGTCGCCCGTCGCAGCCACGGCGGGCGACTTCCTTTGCCAGGGATTGCAACAACTCTTTCGAAAGAGTAGTTTCGATGCATGCCGGACCCGCATCGTCGCCTGAGCGACCCTCGTGAGCTGAATGCGCTCGCCCATCCCGTGCGGATGGCGATCATCGAACTGCTGTCGGTCAGCGGACCGCTGACCGCGACCGAGCTAGCCGACCGGCTGGACGAGACGCCGGCCAACTGCTCGTGGCACCTGCGCAAGCTGGCCCAGCACGGCTTCGTCGAGGAGGCCGCGGGCGGGAAGGGGCGGCAGCGGCCGTGGCAGGTGCCGGGGCTCGGTTTCCGCTGGGACGACGAGCACGCATCGGCGTCGGTCGAGGAGCGGCGGGCCGCCCAGGCCTTGTCCGAGGTGACGATGGGCCGGGCGATGGATCGGCTGCGGGAGTCCGAGCAGCGCATGCCGGACGAGCCGGAGGAGTGGCGTACGGCGCAGTCGGGCACCGAGATGGTCGCCTGGCTGACCGCGGACGAGCTCAAGGAGATGAACGACGCGATCAGCGCCGTACTCGATCGCCACGTCGAGCGGCTGACCGACCCCGCCCAGCGGCCGGCGGGTGCGCGGCTGTGCGAGTTCGTGGCGTGGGGCATCCCGACGTACTTCCCGGGAGTTGAGCCGGCATGAGGAAGCTGTTCGCCCAGACCGGGTTCCCGCGGCTGTTCGGCGGCCTGAGTACGTCGATGCTCGGCGACTCGGTGATGTTGCTGGTGCTGAGCATGTGGGTGAAGACGCTCACCGGCTCCAACGCGATGGCCGGCCTGACGTTCTTCTTCATGGTGCTGCCGGCGCTCGGCGCACCGCTGCTCGGCGTGTGGGTGGATCGCCTGCCCCGCAAGCCGATCCTCGTCTGGGGCAACGTCGCCAGCGCGGCCGCCGTACTCCCGCTGGTCCTCGTTCGCGACAAGGGCGACGTGTGGCTGATCTGGGTGGTCGCCTGCCTGTACGGCGTCTCGTTCGTCGTCCTGCCTGCTGCGCTCAACGGCCTGCTCAAGGAACTGCTGCCGGACGAGCTGCTCGTCGACGCCAACTCGAGCCTGGCCACGATCAAGGAAGGCTTCCGGCTCTTCGGACCGCTGGTCGGGGCGGCGCTCTTCGCGACGGTCGGCGGCTGGCTGGTCGCGGTCGTCGACGCGGCCACGTTCGTGGTGGCCGGCCTGCTGATCGCGACGATCAAGGTGACCGAGACGCCTGCTCCGACCCAGCACGCCTTCCGTGAGGAGGTGATGGGTGGGATCCGTTTCCTGATCGGCGACCGCGTACTCCGCCACGTGCTGGCCGGGCTCGGGATCTCGATCCTCGTTATCGGGTTCTTCGAGTCGTCGATCTACGCCCTGCTCGATGCGTTCGGCAAGCAGGCGACGTTCGCCGGAGCGTTCGTGACGGCTCAGGGCATCGGCGCGATCATCGGCGGACTCACCGCCGCTCGCGCGGTCCGGAGAGTGGGTGAGGTCTCCGTCTGCACGCTCGGCCTGGTCGCGCTGGCTGTCTCCACCATCGTCTGCATCGTCGCGCCCAGCATCACCGTCGTGATGGTCGGTGCCGCGATCTGCGGCCTGGGGCTGCCGTGGACGTTCGTCTCCTTCACGACGCTGATGCAGCGCCGCTCGCCAGGTCATCTGATCGGCCGGGTGTCGACCGCGGTCGAGGTGCTGCTGTCCACGCCGCAGGCGATCTCGCTCGCGCTCGGGAGTTTGCTCGTCAGCCTGCTGAGCTACCGCCAGATCTTCACGATCATCGCAACGGTCATCCTGCTCGGCGCCCTCCAGATCGCCCTCACCCTGCGAGACCAGCTCCGCCCCCAGCCGACAGCCGCAGACGACCAGCTGCCTGCGGAGCCGGCTTCCGGAGCGGATGCCCTGTAGGCGCGCTCAGTCGAGCGGTTTGGCGGGTGCCTCGGACGACATGGCGTCGGTTAGGACGTCGGCGGTGAGGCCGATTTGCCAGGGGCGGGCGTGGTGGTCGCGGAGGAACGTGGTGACTACGTCGAGGTTGACGTCGTGCGGCGGGGACCAGGCGAGGCGGCGGATGGTGTCCGGGGCCAGCAGGTTCTCGGTGGGCAGGCGGTGGGCCTCGGCGATCTCGGCGACTGCGGTGCGGGCGGCTGAGAGGCGTGCGGCGGCGTCCGGGTCGCGGTCGGCCCAGGCGCGGGCGGGCGGCGGGCCGTCGTACCGCGGTCCTTGCTTGGGGAGCTCGGAGTCGGGGAGCCGGCGGGCGTGGTCGACCGCTTCCCACCAGGTCCGCATGTGGCGGTGCGCGCCGCGGCCCTTGAACGCCGTCAGCTTCTGCAACGTGTCCCGGTCGGCCGGCATCGCCGACGCGGCCTCGACGATCGCGGCGTCCGGGAGGATCCGGCCGGGGGAGATGTCCGCGGACTCGGCGATCTGGTCGCGCGCCTCCCACAGCGAGCGGACGACGGCCAGGCTGCGACGGTTGCGGACCCGGTGCATACCCGACGTACGACGCCACGGGTCCGGCTTCGGCTCGCGCGGAGGAGCGTCCAGGATCGCGGCGAACTCCTGCTCGGCCCATTCCCACTTGCCTTCGCTGCGCAGCTCCTGCTCGATCGCGTTCCGCAGTTCGATCAGCATCTCGACGTCCAGCGCGGCGTACACGAGCCAAGGCGCGGGCAGCGGCCGGGTCGACCAGTCGGCGGCCGAGTGTTCCTTGCGCATCCGGTAGCCGAGCACTTCGCTCACAAGCGAGGCCAGGCCGACCTTCGGGTACCCGAGCAGGCGGCCGGCCAGCTCGGTGTCGAAAACCTGCCGCGGCACCATGCCGACCTCGGCCAGGCAGGCCAGGTCCTGGTTGGCGGCGTGGATGATCCACTCGGTGTCGACGATCGCGTCGCCGAGCGCGGACAGGTCGCCGAACGGGATCGGGTCGACCAGCGCGGAGCCGGAGCCTTCACGACGCAGCTGGACCAGGTACGCCCGGTGGGAGTAGCGGTAGCCGGAGGCGCGCTCGGCGTCGACGGCCACCGGGCCCGTCCCGGCCCGGAACGCCTCGACCGTCTCGGTCAGCGCGGACTCGACGTCGACCACGTCGGACAGCCCGTCCCGCAGTTCGAGGAGGGGCAGGCTCGCGGTGGGGTCGTCCGAGGTGGACGGCTGCGGAGGGTTGGCTGAGGTCATCGGCCCCGCTGTCCGCGCCGGGTCGGCATCGCGACCACCCCCGGCGGAACCGGCGGCAGTCCGGCCGCCGTACACAGCACCTCGCCCCACGCCTCGGCGTGCCGGGTCACGTCCACGACGCCTCCCGGTCCGGGCACGGGGCTCCAGGACGCGCGGATCTCGATCTCCGCCGTCGCGTCGTCGTCGGCCATCCCGCCGAAGCTCTCCGATACCACCCTGGTGACGGTACCGCTCGGGGCCAGGAAGTCCGCGCCGCGGTCGGCCAGCGCCTCCATCAGCCAGGTCCAGCCCACGCCGCCGAGCAGCGCGTCGGTCACCATCTCCGGTTCGACGGCGGCGCGCACGTACGCGACACAGCGGAAGGTCGACTGCCAGGCGTCGTTCCCGGCCGGGTCGTAGAGGATGACGAGCCGGCCGGTGGCGACATCGTCGCCGTCGACCGTCACGTCGGCGCTGACCGCGGCCGCGTGCGGTGCGATCCGCTGCGGCGCGGGCATCTCCTCGACGAAAACCTCGGGCCGGAACCGGGCACCTCGTAACTGCGAGACTGCCTCGGCGAACTCCGCGGGTGGCGCGTCGACCTGCTTGCGGGCACCCATGCTTGGCAGCCTACGACCGATTACTCACCGACGCTTGTCAAGACGCGCCGGTAACACCGCGCGACCGGCCGATCGGGCGCCTCGGACCGCGTGGGATCATCGCTGTGTGCCTTCGACGTCACTCGACCGTTCCCCGTACCTGCTGGCCGCCCGGGGAGAGCCGGTCCCGCATACGCCCGTCTGGTTCATGCGTCAGGCAGGGCGGGCGCTGCCGGAGTACCACAAGGCGCGGGAGGGCATCTCGATGTTCGAGTCCTGTCGGCGCCCCGACCTCGTCGTCGAGATAACGCTGCAGCCGGTCCGCCGTTACGGCGTCGACGCGGCGATCTTCTTCTCCGACATCGTCACCCCGCTCCAGTTCGCCGGCTACGACATCGAGATCAAGCCCGGCGTCGGCCCGGTGGCGGCGGACCCGATCCGCGACGCTGCCGGCGTCGCGGCGGTCCGGCCGGTCACTGCGGCCGACGTGCCGTTCACCACCGAGGCCATCCAGCAGCTCGTCTCCGAGCTCGGCGGTACGCCGTTGATCGGGTTCGCGGGTGCGCCGTTCACGCTCGCGTCGTACCTGGTCGAGGGCGGGCCGAGCAAGGACTTCGCGCGGACCAAGGCGATGATGCACGGCAACCCGGACCTCTGGCACGCGCTCGCGGACCGCCTGGCCGACGTCGCGATCGCGTACCTCGCGGTCCAGATCGAGGCGGGCGCGTCCGCGATCCAGCTCTTCGACTCGTGGGCCGGTGGGCTGTCGCCGCGCGACTACGAGCGGTTCGTGCTGCCGCACTCGGCCAAGGTCTTCGAGGCGATCGCGTCGTACGGCGTACCGCGGGTCCACTTCGGCGTGAACACCGGCGAGCTCCTCGGCCTGATGAGCGCGGCCGGTGCCGACGTGATCGGCGTCGACTGGCGTGTCCCGCTGGACGAGGCCGTCCGGCGGCTCGACACCCCGAAGCCGGTCCAGGGCAACCTCGACCCGGCCCTGCTGTTCGCGGGGTGGGAGGCGATCGAGCCTGAGATCGACCGGATCCTCGAGGAGGGCAAGAAGGCTCCGGGCCACATCTTCAACCTCGGCCACGGAGTCCCGCCGAACGCCGATCCCGACGTACTGGCGCGGATCGTGAAGTACGTGCAGACCCGGAGCGCTCGGTGACCCGTCTGCCGGACCACGCGGTGACGCTGCAGCCGCTGACCGCCGAGCACGCCGACGCCGTCCTGACCTTCGAGCTGGAGAACCGCGAGTACTTCGCCCAGTGGATCTGGGACCGCGGTGACGAGTACTTCGCGAACTTCGCCGCCAGGCACGCCGCGCTGCTCGCAGAGCAGGCTGCCGGGATCTGCCGCTTCCACGTGCTGGTGGACGACTCTGGCGCGGTCGCCGGGCGGGTGAACCTGGTCGATCTCGAGCACGGATCGGCCGAGCTCGGCTACCGGATCGCCGAGAAGTGGGCCGGTCAGGGTCTCGCGACGGCTGCCGTCCGGGCGGTCATCGGCCTCGCGGCGACGGAGTACGCGCTGACCACGCTGCGCGCCGGCGCCTCGGACCGGAACCCAGCCTCGCAGACCGTGCTGACCCGGAGCGGCTTCCGGCAGGTCGGGACTTCGAGCACTGATCTGGGCCCGGGGAAGCAGTACGAGTTGATCCTGGAGGGCGTGTGAGCCGCGTCGTTGTCGTCGGTGGCGGGATCAGCGGGCTGGCGGCGGCGCATGCGCTCGCGACCGGGCCGAACCCGCCGCAGATCACCGTGCTGGAATCCTCGCCGCGGCTCGGCGGGAAGCTGGCCGGTTCGGAGATCGAGGGCGTGCCGGTCGACCTCGGCGCCGAGTCGGTGCTGGCCCGGCGACCGGAGGCAGTTGACCTGATCAGGTCGGTGGGACTCGACATCGTCCACCCGGCGACGACCTCGGCCGGGTTGTGGGTCGGCGACCGGATCCGCGCGATCCCGCCGACCGTGATGGGTGTCCCGGTCGATCCGCCCGCCACGGCCGACGTACTCGGGCCGGAGGCGGCCGAGCAGGTAGCGCACGAGGCCGAGCTCGCCGCGCCCGCGCTCACCGAGGACGTGGCCATCGGCCGGTTCGTTGCCGAGCGGATGGGGTCGGCGGTCACCGAGAAGCTGATCGACCCGCTGCTCGGCGGGGTGTACGCCGGGAGGGCCGAGGAGATCTCGCTCGCGGCCGCCGTGCCCGATCTGTACGCCAAGCTGCGCACCGCCCCGAGCCTGCTCGCCGCGACGGCCGAGCTGCGCGAGCTGGGCCAGAAGCGCGCCGGCCAGCCGGTGTTCGCCGGCGTTGCCGGCGGCATCAACCGGATCATCACCGCGCTCGAGCAGGACCTGACGGCCCGGGGCGTCGAGATCCGCCGGAAGCTCACGGTCCGCAAGATCACCCGGAGCGCCGACGGCTACACGCTGGAGGCCGGTCCGGTCCCAGAGCCGACGTACCTGAGCGCCGACGCGGTCGTGGTCGCCGTACCCGCAGCTCCGGCCGCGCGGATGCTGACCGACCTGGTGCCGGCCGCCTCGACTGAGCTCGCGGCAATCGAGTACGCGAGTATGGCGATCGTCACGCTCGCCGTCCGCAAGAGCGACTGGCCCGACACCGCCACCGGATCCGGGTTCCTCGTGCCGTCGGTCGAGGAGCGCACGATCAAGGCGTCGACGTACTCGCACGCCAAGTGGGCGTGGTCCGCGGAGGCCGGGGGAGACCTGGCCGTACTGCGTGCCTCGGTCGGCCGCCTCGGTGAGGAATACGTGCTGCAGCGCTCCGACGACGAGCTCGCGGCGCTCGCGACCGCCGATCTACGCAAGGCGATCGGCCTGCAGGCGGAGATCGTCGGCTCGCTCGTGACGCGCTGGGGCGGCGGCCTTCCGCAGTACGCCGTGGGGCACCTGGACCGGGTCGATCGGGTCGAGGCCGCGGTGGCCGGCGTACCGGGCCTGGCCGTCTGCGGAGCGGCGTACCGGGGTGTCGGGATCGCGGCATGTGTCGCATCCGGTGGCAAGGCGGCCACCCGGGTGCTGGAGCATCTCAATGCATTGGAGACAATGGCGAAGTGACAGGTAAGCCGAAAGCCCGTGAACTGAACGACGTCATCCGCTACACCCTGTGGTCGGTCTTCAAGGTCGAGACGCCGCTCGGCGACGCGGACCGGGACGAGCTGACCGCCGAGCTCAACGACCTGGTCGGCAAGCTGGCGGCCGACGACGTCGTGATCCGCGGCATCTACGACGTCGAAGGATTCCGGGCGGACGCCGACTTCATGATCTGGTGGCACGCGCCGACCTCGGACGCGCTGCAGCGGGCGTACCACGCGCTGCGCCGGTCGCGGCTCGGCCGGCACCTGGTCCCGGTCTGGTCGCAGTTCGCGCTGCACCGGCCGGCCGAGTTCAACAAGAGCCACATCCCCGCGTTCCTGGCCGACGAGGAGGCGCGCCCGTACATCTGCGTGTACCCGTTCGTCCGGTCCTACGAGTGGTACCTGCTGCCGGACGAGGAGCGCCGGTTCATGCTTGCCGAGCACGGCAAGATGGCGCGCACGTACCCCGACGTCCGGGCGAACACGGTGGCGTCGTTCGCGCTCGGCGACTACGAGTGGATCCTCGCCTTCGAGGCCGACGAGCTGCACCGGATGGTGGACCTGATGCGCGACCTGCGGGCGTCGACGGCCCGCCGGCACGTGCGCGAAGAGGTTCCGTTCTACACCGGCAAGCGCACCGAGCTCGGTGAGCTGATCGCCAACCTCGTGTGATGCACCGCAAGGCGTTCCCGGTGCTTTACGTGACGAACGTGCGCCGGTCCGTCCAGTTCTACACACTTCTCGGTTACGAGCAGACGTACCAGTTCCCGCTCGAAGGCGACCCGCACTACGTCGGCCTCGAGCGGGGCGACTCCTCCCTCGGCCTGTCCGACGTCAGCTGGCCCGAGGCGCAGCTCGGCATCACCGTCGGCACCGCCCCGCGCTTCGAGCTGTTCGTGTACGTCGACGACGTCGAGGCCGAGGTGGAGACCTTCCGGGCCGCGGGCCACCGGGTCCTGCAGGAGCCCGCGACCATGCCCTGGGGCGAACGCCAGGCGTACCTCGCCGACCCCGAGGGCAACCCGGTCGCGCTGGCAACCCCGATCTAGGTGCCGGGCTTCTGCAGCAGGTAGTCCTCGGCGCGCATCGACGTCGGCGGCCGGACGTCGGCCGGGATGAGCTCGCGCAGGTCGCGCTCGGTCAGGCTGTCGGGGTCGCGGGCCGACAGCCGGGTCGCCTGGTTGGAGACGGCTTCCTCGAGCACGTTCCGGATGAACCGGCCGTTACCGAAGCTGTGCCCGCGGGGCGCGGGCGGGATGACGCTGCGGACCTTGTCCAGCACGTCCTCGCCGTAGATCATGCCCTTCTGCCGCGCCTGCAGTTCGAAGATCCCGACCAGCTGGTCGGTGTCGTACTCGCTGAACGACAGCAGCTTCGGGAAGCGCGACGCCAGACCGGTGTTCGACTCCATGAACCGCTGCATCTCGCGGTGGTACCCGGCCACGATCACGATGCAGTCGTTGCGGTGGTCCTCCATCAGCTTCAGGAGGGTGGCGACCGCCTCGAGGCCGTAGTCGCCCGGTGTGTTCTCCGGCGTCAGGCTGTACGCCTCGTCGACGAACAGCACGCCGCCGAGAGCCTCGCGGAACTTGCCCGCGGTCATCGGAGCGGTCGAACCGACACTCGGGCCGACCAGGTCGGAGCGGTCGACCTCGACCACGTGGCCCTTCTCGAGCACGCCGAGCTGGTGGTAGATCCGGCTCAGCAGCCGGGCGATCGTGGTCTTCGCCGTACCGGGCTTGCCGACGAAGACCATGTGCCGGGCCCGTTCGTGGCTGGGCAGGCCGAGCTCGGTCCGGCGCAGGTTGGTCTTCACCTCGGCGACCATCTTGCGGACCGCGTCCTTGACCGACTCCAGGCCGATCAGCGAGTCGAGCTCGGCCAGCGGGTCGTCGCTGAAGTCCAGCGGTTTCGGCAGCGGCTCGTCCAGGGTGCCGTCGCCGCCGGAGCCCTCGGCCTCCTCGCGCGCGGCGTTCCAGGCCGACGAGAGTGAGTTCGCCTCGCTCTCCGCGGCGGCGGTGGCCTCGATGACACTCCAGCGTTCCCGGTCGAGAATGCGGAACAGGGAGGTGAGATCCGGGATCTCGGGCTCCGGCCAGGGCGCCTTGGACAGTACGCCGGACAGGTGGATCGCGGCGCGCGTGGCCGCCGCGGCCCAGGCCCGGGCGATCGGCGCCTGGCCGTTGCGGATCGCGCGGGCCAGCCACTGGTTGACGTGCGCCAGCCAGACCTGCCGGTTGAAGGTCTGGTGGATCTCGCCGAGCGCCTTCTCCAGGTCCTGCGTGGCGTTCCCGAGGCTCTTCGCGACCGCCTGCGGGATGCCGCGCAGGCCGGTGGCGAGGATCAGCTCGGCCATCAGCTGGGCGTAGTCGCCGGCGTACTCGTCCGGGCTCGTCATCAGCAGCCGGGCGTGGGTGTCGCGGATCGAGTTGAGCGAGTAGCGCAGGGCCGCTGTCGGGCCGCCGAGCTCGGGGAGTACGGCGCGCTCGCTGTCCTTGAGCGCGTCGTTGCGCCAGTACTGCGCGATGTCGTCGTACTCGCCCGTGACGTGCAGGTGGGACGCCTCGCGGTCGGCGAGCACCCGGTCGAAGGCAGCCGTCAGCGCCTGGGCACGGGCGGCCATCGGGGGAGCGTCGAGGAACAGGCTGACGACGTCCCGGGACAGTCGCAGCGCCTGCCGCCGGCCGTGCTCGCGGAAGCCTCTGGCGCCGGCGATGGCCTGCAGGTGCCAGTCGGTCGGGGCGACGTACACGACGTGTCCGGCGCCGCCGAGCCGGGAGGACGGGCGGTAGAAGTCGTGGGTGAGCTCGGTGCCGAGATCGGCGTACTCACCGTGCAGGACCGGGATCCACCCGGTCAGCAGAGGTGCGATCTCGTGGGTGAACCAGACCGACGCCGGGGTGCCCTTGATGAAGCCCGGGAAGGCCTCCGCCCGCAACGGCCGCAGTGCCTCCGGGTCGTCGGCCCAGGCCCGCAGCTGAGCGCGAACCCGAGCCGTCCATTCGGCCGGTACCTCCCACGGCTCCTCTGCCGCCAGCACATCGAGAACTCGCGGTCCGCGGACGTCGTCTGCCACCAAAATCCTTCCCCAGGAGCCACCAGCCGACCCAGTCTAGGGCCAGACCGGGCGACTGGCAGGCAGGCTCAGGGGGCTCAGGCCGGGGCGAGCGTCAGGCTGATGCTGTTGATGCAGTACCGCTGGTCGGTCGGGGTGCCGTAGCCCTCGCCCTCGAAGACGTGGCCCAGGTGAGAGCCGCAGTTGGCGCAGCGGACCTCGACGCGCTTCATGCCGAGGGTGCTGTCCTCGATGTACTCGACCCGGTCCTCGGCCAGCGGCGCGTAGAACGACGGCCAGCCGCAGTGCGAGTCGAATTTGGTCTCGCTGCGGAACAGTTCGGCGTCGCAGGCGCGGCACTTGTACACGCCCACGGTCTTGGTGTCGGTGTACTCACCGACGAACGGCCGCTCGGTGCCGGCCTTGCGCAGCACGTGGAACTCGGCGGGGGACAGCTGCGCCTTCCACTCCGCGTCGGACTTCTGTACGGCGTACTGCCTGGTTGAATCAGTCACACCTTAATTATCGCTGGCCCGGGCGAGGAAATTCCTCCCGGGCCGGCGACGTAAGACTCCCGCAATCCTGGGGGTTTATCGCACCCAGGAGGGCAGCGGGATCAGCTTCACGACCTGCGGGTCGTGGTCGGAGATCTGGTCCGGGAACTCCGCGTTCATGTGCACGACGTCGTACGCCGAGGCCGGGCGCAGGTTCTGCGAGATCAGGATCTGGTCCAGGATCTGGCTGTTGCCCTCGAACACGTAGCTGTAGCGCTCCTTCAGCGGCAGCGTCCGCGGCAGGTCGACCAGCGCCGTCTTGCCCGAGCCGACCAGGATGTCCGCGGTCTGCGACCAGTCGAAGTCGTTCAGGTCACCGAGCACGACCACGTTCGCGCCCTTGTCCTTGGCGAGGATCTGGTCGACGAACCCACGCACCGCCTCGGCCTGTTGGTGACGCTTCGGCGCACTGGACTGCACCGGCGGCTGGAACCGGCCCCAGAGCGGGTCGTCGCCGCCCTTGGAGCTGAAGTGGTTGACGACCACGAAGAGCGACTGGCCGTGCCAGGTGAACTCGCCGGCCAGCGGGACCCGGGTGTCGGCCCAGGCCGGGTCGGCCGGGTCGACGCGGCCCGGGGAGGAGCTCAGGTGCGGCTTGCCGAACCGGTCGGTGGTGATCGTCGTCGCGACCGTCGAGCCGCCGCCCGCACGGTCGACGAACTTGACCGGCTTGTCGGTGCGGTACATGAACGCGACCCGGATGTTGCCGCCCGGCTCGCCGCCCTCCTTGCCGTCGACCGGGTCGATCTCGCGCCAGGCGTACTTCGGACCACCCGCCTTCACGATCGCGGCGGCCAGCGTGTTCAGCGTGACGTCGGCGGCGACCGTACCGGAGTTGACCGCGCCGTCGTTGTCCTGCACCTCCTCGAGCCCGAGGATGTCCGGCGAGGCGAGGTTCTTGACGACCGCCTGGGCCAGCCCGTCGAACTTGGCCGGGCCGTCGGCCGGGTCCAGGTTCTCCACGTTGAACGTCGCCACGGAGACCTGCAGCGGCGAGGACTTCTGCGTGACCTCACGCTTGACGCCGCCGTCGACCACGGTCGGCGTGACGGTCGGCAGGAACTTGAAGTTGCCGAACGAGTAGTCCAGAACACCGGTCACGACGCCGGCCAGCTTGTCACCGGTCTTTGCGTCAGGGATCGGCACCAGTACGTCGTCGAGCAGCACGCGCTCCGGGTTGCTGTCGGTCTTCTGCAGCAGGATCCCGCCGCGGACCGTCCGCACGCCGGCGCCGGCCGGTACGACGGACAGCTCCCGGAACGAGCTGGTCGGGCCGGTGACCTGCGGCTGGTTGATGCCCAGCCACATGCCCTCGAGCGACTCCCAGAAGTCCAGCCCGTCGTTGGCCGGGTCGAACGCCGTGCTCGTGGTCTCGACGTCACCCGCCGAGTCGTCGTCGATCACGGTCGAGGGCGGAACACGTCCGCCCGGGCCGACGATCGTCGGAGCCGGTACGGCGGCCGTGCCGGTGACGGTGATCATCGCGTTGGTCAGCTCGGTGGTGGTCAGGTTCGTCGTACCGCCGGAGCCGCCCGGGCGGAACTCGGCGACCGAGGCTTCGACGTTCAGGGCGTCGCCGACGGCGACGGTCGGCGCGGAGCTGGTGAAGACGAACACGCCCTCGCTGGTGGCCGGGTTGTCGTCCGGCTGCGGGTCCTGGAACCAGAAGCCGTTGCTGCTCACCGCAGTGACGACGCCGGTGACGTTGGTGACTCGCTTGCCCTCGAGCGGCGAGCGGTGCGCGGCGCCCTGGATGTCGTGGATCTTGGCGTCCACGGGCGGCTCGGCCGGTCCGCCGGTCAGCGTGCCTGGCGACGGGTTGCCCGCGCTGAAGTCGGCGCTGTTGTTGTCGGTGTCCTGCTTCGGGTCGTTGCGCGCGGCCGAGGTGGTGTTCGACAGGCCCGGCGCGGGCGCGGTCTCGGAGTCTCCCGCGGTGCCGTAGCCGACGTAGTCCTTGACGCTCGGGTCAGCGTGGCAGGTCGCTCCGCAGGCGAGTGCGGTCTGCGTGGTGACCAGAGCGATCTTGCCCGCTGTCGCCGACATCGGGATCGTGCCGGTGGCGTTCGGGGTCGGCATGGGCTGGCCGTTGGCGCCGCCGCCCTCCTGGACCAGGTACGTCGCTCCCGGGTCGATGCTGCCGGTCAGCTTCGTGACCTGCCACGTGCTGCCGGCCGCCGACGCGTACTGGACCGACCAGCCGCTCACATCGATCGCGGCCGACCCGTTGTTGGTCAGCTCGACGAAGTCGTTCGTGTACGGCGCGCCGCTGTTGCCGCCACCGCCGTACACCTCGGTGATGAGCACATCGGTCGAAGCCGCCTGCGCGGGCGCGGCGGCGATCGCCACCGCCAGCCCGGAGGCGAGAAGACTGGTCGTGACCGCTAGTGCGCCCAGATGGCGCCGCGGTCGGTTCAGGGCAGACATGGGCCGGATTCTCACACCGGCACGTGAGCGTTCCAAGGTCCAACACGTGAACAGCCGGTGTGCGCGCCGAACGCACGGGTGATCATTCGCCCAGCGCGAGCAGCTGATACACCTCCACGGGCTCCGCCTTGCCTTTCAGATTGAGCAGTCCGAGTGACTCGGTGCTTGCCTGCGGCAAGAGCGCCTTCGTCGCCGGCCCGATCGCGACCGCCCCGCCGGGCGCCTTGCCCTCGATCCGGGACGCGACGTTCACTGTGTCCCCGATCACGGTGTGGGTCCGCCCGCCCTCGGTCCCGAGCAGGCTCACCGACGCGATTCCGCTGTTGATCCCGACCCGGAACTTCGGCCAGTTCGGGTGCGTGGCCTGGACGGCGGCAGCGGCGGCCTGCAGCGCGAGTCCCGCGGCGGCGGCCAGGCGGGCATGGTCCGGCTGGTCGCCCCGCTTGTTGAACGTGACCATCAACGCGTCGCCGATGATCCGGTCGACGTCGCCGCCGTGCCGCCGTACGACCTGCGGTACGACGACCTCGAAGTACGTGTTGAGCATCGCCGTGACCTCGGCCGGCTCGTGCTTCTCGGAGAACGTCGTGAAGCCCTGCAGGTCCGCGAACAGCACGCTCAGCTCGCGCTGCCCGGACACGGTGTCGGCCTGGTACAGGTCGGCGAACCGCTCCTCGTACCACTGGATCCGTACTCCGGCCACGACCAGCACGAACGCGGACAGCATCAGTACGTGCCACTCCCACCAGGACAGGTGCCAGTTCCGCGCGAACACCAGCGCGACCATCGCCTCGGCCAGCAGCACGAACGCGGACACCATCGACAGCAGCATCAGCGACGGCCGGACCCACCAGGTCTGCAGATACCGCGCTGCGGCAACGGCATAGAGGACGATCGCGGGGATGGCGAGGGCGGTCAGGATGCCGTCGGCAACTTCCGGCACCGCGGTTTGGTGCAGCGGCGGCAACCGCAGTACCGAAGCCGCCGCCCACAAGGCCATCAGGAGCAGCAGGGCGACGCGGAGACGGCGGCCCCAGGTGATACCCGAGATGGTCAGACTCGAGAGGAACGCGAACACAGACCCCAGCGCCACACCGACAGGTGTTGCGAGGGTGAAGCCGGCGTTCGGTGTGTCGAGCAGGACCTTCGGCGTTGCGAGCGCGTGCAGTCCCAGAAAACCTGCCGCCGACAGGAAGGCCAGCGACACGAACAGCACCCGCGCGTCACCCCGTCGGAGTGCAGTCGCGCCGGTCAGATACGCCAGGCCGGCGCTCAGGGCCGCAGTCAGCAGCACCAGCCAGAAGTGCGTCGGATGATGCTCCCAGTGCAGGTCCAGCTTTGGCTGGCGCAGCAGCAACACCAGTCCTGCGAGCGGTACGAGCAGCACCAGCGCGGTGAGCGCCACCATCGCCGGCGTGTAGACGAACCGCTGCTGTGTCGTCTGGTTCACTCGCTACGCCTGCTCACGAACCCCTGAGATGGGTGTGGATCTGCGACACCACCACGGAGCCTTCGCCCACCGCCGAGGCCACCCGCTTCACCGAACCGCTGCGAACGTCCCCGATCGCGAAGAGTCCCGGCAGCGTCGTCTCGTACGGTTGCGGTGGCCGGTCCTGCGTCCACGCCGGGTCGGCCGCCGCGTCCGACCCGGTCAGTACGAAGCCATGTTGCTCCCGGGCGACCGTGTCCGGCAGCCACTCCGTCCCCGGTACGGCGCCGATCATCACGAACAGTCCGTCCGCGTTCAGTCGCTCCTCGGTGCCGGTGGTGCGCTCGCGCAACGCGATCCACTGCAGCCGCCCGTCGCCGCCGCCGTCGACGACCTCCCGGGACGTCTGCAGCGTCACGTTGGGGGCCGCATCGATGGCGTCGATCAAGTACTGCGACATGGTTGCGGACAGGTCCTTGCCCCGGATCACCAGCGTGACGAGCCGGCAGTACCGGGCCAGGTGCAGCACAGCCTGCCCGGCCGAGTTCCCGCCGCCGACGACCACCGCGTCGCGGTCCATCAAGCCGTGCGCCTCGGACACGCTCGCGCCGTAGTACACCCCTCGCCCCATCAGCTCTTCCAGCGCGGGTACGCCGAGCCGCCGGTAGGCCACGCCGCTCGCGAGCACCACAGCGCGTGCTCTCACCTCACCCACGTCACCGATCTCGGCGACGAAGTGGTCATCGTCCTTCTCCAGCCGGACGACCGACCGCATCAGCGTGAAGTGCGCACCGAAGACCCACGCCTGCTGGTATCCGCGTTGAGCCAGCTCCGAGCCGCGGACCCCACGCGAGAAGCCCAGATAGTTGCGGATCAGCGAGCTCGTGCCTGCCTGCCCGCCGATCGCCTCCCGCTCCACGACGAGCGTGCGGAGTCCCTCGGAGGACGCGTACACCGCGGCAGCCAGACCGCCTGGTCCGGCGCCGATCACGAGCAAGTCGAACGCCGTGTCCTCGTCGGCCAGTGACGTCGGCACCCCCCACGCCTCGGCGATCTCCACATCGGTCGGATCGCGCAGCAGCGCACCACCCACGGCCGACATCCACACGAGTACGCCATCGCCCGGATCCGGTTCACCCAGCCATTCGAGGACGGCGCCGGCTTGCACCGAGCCGCTGGCCCGAAACGCGTTCGGGATCCCGTTCCGCGTCAGCATGCTGCGGATCTCCTGCGCGCGGACCGAACGGTCGGACGCGATGACGACCACCTCACGCAGGTTCGTCACCTCGAGCCGCGACCACTCCTGGATGAACTCGGCGATCGTGCGGTGGAACAGCTCGTCCTGAGTGGTCCACGGCTTGAGGACGTAGTAGTTGATGTCGCCGACCGACATCGCGGACAGGATCGCCGAGGCCGTGTCCCGGTCGCGCCAGGCACCCCACTCGATCAGGAGCGCGCGTCGCGCGTCCGGATGCTGGGTCCGCGCCGCGGCCAGGATCTGGCTGCGCTCGTCGTCGGGCAGCGCGCGGTCGACCAGCACCACGGCGACGCGGTGCTGCAGGTCGTGCGCGATCCGCAGACAGTGCAGCGCGGCCGCCGCGGTGAGCTCGCCGCGCACTCGGTAGTCGGATCCGAAGCCTCGCTCCAGCTCCGCCTCACATCGCTCCAGACGCTCCGGGTCAGCGTCCACGACGAGCAGTAACGGCCTGGCCGCACGCAGTTTGGCCTCACGCCGTCCGTATTCTCCCCCGGGTTCCCCACCCATGCATGTGACGGTAGGTCTGCACAAACCCGCTGGCAATGCAATAAGGGGCGAAAAGCGTTTGTTCGCCGGGTCCCTGTCCGCCCCAGTGGGACAGGGACCCGGCAAAACCCCTTAGTTCACTGCGACTGCGGACCAGGCAGCGGCGACGGCTGCGCGCTCGCCGCTGGTCGCGCCGTACAGGTCGGTGGCCGCGTTCAGCGTCGCGGTCCGGGCCTGGGCGTACGTCGTACCGCTGGTCATGTACGTCGTCAGCGCGCGGTACCAGATCTTGCCGAGCTTGTCGTGGCCGATGCCGGTGAGCGACGAACCGTTGCAGGTCGGCGAGTTGTGCGGCAGACCGCCGATCGTCTTCGCGCCGGTGCCCTCGGCGAGCAGGTACGCGAAGTGGTTCGCGATCGCCGACGAGTAGTGCACGTCGAGGTTGCCGACGCCGGAGCTGTAGCAGTCGGGGGACTGGCCGTCCTTGCTCGGCTTGTCCATGTACCGCAGCGCCGGGCGGTCCTTCATGATCTCCTCGCCGATGTAGTAGTCACCGGGGTCGGAGGCGTTGTTGGAGTAGAACTCGACGAGCGTGCCGAAGATGTCGCTGGTCGCCTCGTTCAGGCCGCCGGACTCACCGGAGTACGTGAGGTTGGCGGTGTGCTCGGTGACGCCGTGGGACATCTCGTGGCCGGCCACGTCGATCGAGACCAGCGGTCCCGCCGCGACGTTGTCGCCGTCGCCGTACGTCATCTGCTTGCCGTCCCAGAACGCGTTCACGTAGTTGGTGCCGTAGTGCACGCGGCTCGGAACGCCCTTGCCGTCGCCGAAGATCCCGTTCCGGCCGTGCACGTTCTTGTAGTAGTCGAACGTCGTCGCCGCGCCGTAGTGCGCGTCGACGGCCGCCGTCGCGCGGTCGGAGTTGGCGCCGGTGCCCCAGTGGTTGTCCGCGTCGACGAACTTGGTCGGCGTCGGGCAGCCCAGCTGGAAGAGCTGGCACAGGATCGAGTCGGTCTTGTTGTTCGCGTCTGCGGTGAAGCCGTTGCCGCGGGTCGCATCGGTCAAGGTGAAGCCGCCGGTGGCCGTCGACGTCTGCAGCGGGACGGTCCCGGAGTACAGGCTCTTGCCGTCACCGGTCGCGGTCTCGATGTGCTGCTCGCTGACCAGCTTCGCGCCGGTCAGGGCGTCGATCGTCGTGGTGATGCGGCTCGGCGTACCGTCGGCCTGGGTGCCGCCGGTGGTGACGAGGTACGCGAGCCGCGGCGCGCCCTTGCGGGCCTCGATCACGAGACTCGGCTTGCCCTCGGCCTTGAGGCCCTTGGTGAGCGCCTTCGCCGTCGCGGTCGCGACGCTGACCTTCGGCGTCCGGCCGACGTTCGCGCTCGTGCTCAGTGTCAGGCTGGCGCCCTTGAACGCGCCGTCCTTGGCCTGGTGTACGACGACATCGCCGCCGAGCACCGGCAGGCCGCCGATCGTGCGGTCCATCCGGACGTGGCTGGAGCCGTCGGCGTCGACGATGACGTCCTTGACCACGAACGCGTCGGCCGTCGTGGCCCGCAACGCGGTCAGGTTGCCGGTGATCGCTGCTTTCGCCTTGGCGACCGCAGCGGCGGGGGTGGGGACAGGCGAGGCCTTCGGCGCGCCGATAGCTGTGGTGGCGCTGGTCAGTCCGAGGGCGGTGGTGGTCACCACTGCGGTGGCAGCGGCGAACAGGGCGGATCTGTTCATCCTCGCGCTCCTTGTCAGGTGTCCCGGGGGCCTCACGCCCCAGGAACGAGGTGCAGGAACGTTACCGCCCGGTCACCTACCGTGGCCAGAGGTCGGGAAAACTTGCCTTTCCTGCAGGATGGTGGGGAATTCCGGGTTTTGGTCGGTGCCGGGCGATAGCGTCACCGCATGGCGAAGAGCGCAGCGGTGATGCTCACGGTGGGGGACCGCGAGGTCCGGGTGTCCAGCCCCGAGCGGGTTGTCTACGAGGCCACCGACTGGGCTCCGGAGGTCACCAAGCTTCAGGTCTGCGAGTACTTCATCGGTGTGGCTCCGGCGTTCATGCGCGCCTCCGGTGACCGCCCGGTCGCCCTGGAACGCTGGCCGGGCGGCTGGCGCGAAGGGATGACGCTGTCCGTGGACGCGGTCGGTCGGCAGACCGGCGACGGTTTCTACTCCAAGCGCCTCCCGAAGGGCGCGCCCGACTGGCTCGAGACCTGCCGGGTGCTCACGCCGAACGATCGGCCGATCGACGAGCTGTGCCTGACCGAGCCGGCCGCCGCAGTGTGGGCAGCCCAGATGGGCACGCTGGTCTTCCATCCGTGGGCCGTCCGCAAGACCGATCTCGACCACCCCGACGAGCTGCGGATCGACCTCGATCCCCAGCCGGGCGCGACCTTCACCGACGCCCGACGGGTCGCCGGCGTCGCCCGCGAGCTGCTCGAGGAGCTCGGCCTGCGCGGCTATCCGAAGACCAGCGGCAACCGTGGCATCCACATCTACGTGCGGATCCGGCCGGAGTGGTCCTTCGACGAGGTCAGGCACGCCGCGATCGGCCTCGGCCGTGAGCTCGAGCGTCGCGACGACGGTGTGACCACGGCCTGGTGGAAGGAGCAGCGTCGCGAGGACGCGATCTTCCTCGATTTCAACCAGAACCTCCGCGACCGCACGGTCGCAGGTGCCTGGTCGCTGCGTCCCCGCCCTGGCGCCCCGGTGAGTACGCCGATGTCGTGGGAGCGGCTGGCCGAGGTCGACGATCCACGGGCGTTCAACCTGCACACGGTCCCGGAGTACCTCTCGGACGGTGACCCGTGGGCCGAGATGGACGAGACGGCGTACTCGCTCGACGAGCTGCTGCGGCTGTGGGAGGAGCTGCCCGGCGGTGAGCTGAACTTCCCGCCCGACTACCCGAAGATGCCGGGGGAGCCGCCGCGTGTCCAGCCCAGCAAGAAGGTCGCGGAGCACTGGGACGAGCAGGGCAACCGGATCGCCCCGGACTGACACTTCGGGAAGCTGCCTCGTCGTAGTGGTGTCAAAGAGTTCATCCGCTAAGGAGAAGCACCACTATGGACGCGCGTTTGGATCTGTTCACCAACCCGGTGCTGGGCAAGTTCATCAAGCACCTCAACGCGGCCGCCCGGGTCGCGCTGGACGCCGGCGTACCGCTCACGACCCTCGAACTGGTCGAGCTGCGGGCCAGCCAGATCAACGGCTGCGCAGTCTGCGTCGACATGCACTCGAAGGACGCCGCACACCACGGCGAGACCCCGGTCCGCATCAACCTGGTGGCGACGTGGCGCGAGGCGACCGTGTACACCGACGCCGAGCGGGCCGCGCTGGCGCTGACCGAGGCGGGAACCCGGATCGCCGACGCCGCCGGCGGAGTCCCCGACGACGTCTGGCTGAACGCGAGCAAGTACTACGACGAGAACCAGTTGGCCGCGCTGGTCGGCGCCATCGCCGGCATCAACACCTGGAACCGCATCAACGTCATGACCCAGCAGCCGGCCGGCGACTACGTCCCCGGCCAGTGGGGCTGATCGTCAGATCGTGCGGAGTGCGCCGCCGTCGATCGGGATGATGGTGCCGGTCAGGTAGGAGGCGGCGGGGGAGAGGACGAAGGCGGCGACCCGGCCGAACTCCTCGGGGGTGCCGTAGCGGCGCAGCGGGATCGTCTTCTCCGCCGCCCGCCGGGCTGCCTCGGGGTCGCCGCCCTTGCCGTCGAGTTCCTTCAGGCGGTCGGTGGAGATCCGGCCGGGCATCAGGCCGTTGACCCGGATGCCGTTCGGGCCGAGCTCGTCGGCCAGCGTCTTGGCCACCATCGCCAGGCCGGGGCGGAGACCGTTCGAGATCGCCAGTCCGTTGATCGGGGACTTCACCGACGACGACAGCACGAAGGCGATCGACGTACCCTCCGACCCGGCCCGGGCGACCGCGCGGGCGATCCGCAACCCGCCGAGGAAGACACTCTCGAACGCCGACCGCCAGTCGTCCTCCTCACTGTCCAGCGCCGTCCCTGGCCGGGGCCCGCCGACGCTGATCAGCGCACCGTGCAAGGCGCCCCACTTGGCGACCGCGGTCGCGGCCAGCCGCTCCGCGCTCTCCGGATCGGCGTTGTCGACCGGGATTCCGACGACGTTCTCACCGAGCTCGGCCGCGGCGCGGGAGATCGACTCCTCGTTGCGGCTGGAGATCACCAGCCGCGCGCCTTCGGCAGCAAGGGCTTTCGCCGTGGCGAAGCCGAGTCCGGCGCTGGCGCCGGTGACGATGTAGGTGCGATCGCGCAGTCCGAGGTCCACGTCACCATCCTGCCCCACCGCACCCCGTCGCGCACCTCGACGGTTCGTGGCCCCGGGCAAGAACTAGTAAGCCGACTTCCGCAACGGCGACTCGGCGGTGGTCAGATGCCAGGCGGTGTTGACCAGGCCGAGGTGGGAGAACGCCTGCGGGAAGTTCCCGAGCATCCGGCCAGAGGTGACGTCGTACTCCTCGGCCAGCAACCCGACGTCGTTGCGTAGGGCAACGAGTCGCTCGTACAGGTCGCGGGCCTCGCCGACCCGGCCGATCATCGCCAGCGCGTCCGCGAGCCAGAACGAGCAGATCAGGAACGTGCCCTCGCTGTCGTTCAGCCCGTCGTCGGTGTGCTCGGTCAGGTAGCGCCGGACGAACCCGTCCGCCGCCAGCTCCCGCTGGACGGCCTCCACGGTCCCGACCACCCGCGGGTCGTCCGCCGGCAGGAACCCGACCTGCGGAATCAGCAGTACGGCGGCATCCAGCGCCTTGCTCCCGTACGCCTGCGTGAACGTGTTCCGGTCGGCGTCGTACGCCTGCTCGCAGACCGCCCGGTGGATCTCGTCGGCCCGCGCCCGCCACTCCTTCGCCGGCCCGTTCAGCCCGAACCGCTGCACGCCCCGCGCGGCCCGGTCGAACGCGACCCAGGCCATCACCTTCGAGTACGTGAAGTGCTGCCGGCCGCCGCGGACCTCCCAGATGCCTTCGTCCGGCTGGTCCCACACCTCGTCGAGATGCGCCATCAGCCCGCGCTGGACCTGCCACGCCTCGTCGGTCGCGCCGATCTGGTGCTCGCGGGCCAGCGCCAGTACGTCCATCACCTCGCCGAACACGTCGATCTGCAGCTGCTCGGCGGCCGCGTTCCCGATCCGGACCGGCGCCGACTCTGCGTACCCCGGCAGCCAGGCGGCCTCGAACTCGGTAAGCCGGCGTTCACCGGTCACGCCGTACATGATCTGCAGGTCCGCGGGGGATCCCGCGATCGCGCGGAGCAGCCAGTTCCGCCAGGCCTCGGCCTCGTCGGTGTAGCCGGCCCGCAGCATCGCGGACAGCGTCATCGTTGCATCGCGCAACCAGCAGTACCGGTAGTCCCAGTTCCGCTGTCCGCCGAGCGTCTCGGGCAGGGACGTGGTCGGCGCCGCCACGATGCCGCCGGACGGCGCGTAGGTCAGCGCCTTCAGCGTCAGCACCGAGCGCGTGACCTCCTCGCCGAAGTCGGTCGAGCTTTGGCTCCGCCCGATCCACTCCTTCCAGAACGTCTCGGTCGGCTCCAACGACTCCAGCGCGTCCGTCGGCTGCGGCACCGGGTGGTGCGACGGATGCCAGGTCAGCACGAACCAGGCCCGGTCGTTCTCCGAGATCCGGAAATCGGCGTACGTCGCCAGGTCGCGCCCGTACTGATGCACGTCCGACCGCAACGACACCGCGTCCGGTCCGGCGATCGCGTCGACCTGGCCGTCGTCGGACCGCCGTACCCACGGCACGACGTGACCGTAGTCGAACCGCAGCTTCAGCTCCGACCGCATCTCCACGGACCCGCTGACGCCTTCGACGATGCGTACGACGTCCGGCGCGGCATCGCGGGGCGGCATGAAGTCGATCACGCGCACCGTGCCGGTCGAGGTCGACCACTCGGTCTCCAGCACGAGCGTGTCACCGCGGTAGTGCCGGCTGCTGACGGCGTCCGCGTCCCGCGGCGCCATCCGCCAGTGACCGTTGTCGTCGCTGCCGAGCAGCGCGGCGAAGCAGGCCGGCGAGTCGAAACGCGGGAAGCACAGCCAGTCGATCGAGCCCTGCTTCGACACCAGTGCGGTCGTCTGCAGGTCACCGATCAGGGCATAGTCCTCAATCCTTCGCTCCGGCACGGGCCTCCGGCCGGTCGACGACCTCTGGCTGCTCTGGCGCGGGCTTCTTGGCACCGCGGACCTCCTGTCGGGAGAAGTAGACGAGTCCGCCGACAGCCAGCAGGGCGAAGAACCACCACTGCAGGCCGTAGAAGAAGTGTGGCCCGTCGTCGATCTCCGGACCGGGGAAGCCGTCGAAGGCCGGGTCGTTCGCCGGCTCCTGCTTGGTCACCATCATGTAGCCGTCGTAGAGGTTCAGCCCGAGGACCTTCGCGAAGTCCGGGCCGTTGATGAGTCGCGCCGTACCGTCGTCCGGGGTGCCGCCGTTCGTGTGGCCGCCGCGTTCGCTGCGCTGCAGCCGGCCGGTGACCGTCACCTCGCCGGTGGGCACCGCGGGGATCTTCAGCGGCATGAGCTCCGAGCTCTGCCGCGGCAGAAACCCGCGGTCGACCAGGACCGCTTTGCCGTCGGCCAGGACCAGCGGGGTGACGATCTCGAAACCCGGCCGGTCGTCGACGTTTCGGTACTTGAGGACGATCTGCTTGGCCGCGTCGTACCGTCCGGTGACGACGGCGGTGCGCCAGGCGTGCTGGTCGCCGACGACGCCCGGCGGGCCCAGGATCTGGTCGATCGGCGCCGGCTCCGCGGCCAGGTTCGTCCGGGTCACCTCGTTCCGCGCCTTGCGTTCGTCGAGGCGGTGGAACTGCCAGCGACCGAGCTGCACGCACACGAACGCGAGCACGAGGACACCCAGTGCGGCGACGATCCAGCGGACGTTCATCAAGCGACCCACGTCTCGAACTTAAGCCATGCCCTGAAATCGCCGACGCGCGGCACGTAGGCTGGTGTGATGACAGCGATCCAGGAGGCGGCTCAGACGGGCCTGGCAGACCGGTTCGGCCGGGTCGCCACCGACCTGCGGGTCTCGCTCACGGACCGCTGCAATCTGCGCTGCACGTACTGCATGCCGGAAGAGGGTCTGGACTGGCTCGCCAAGCCGGAGCTGCTCACCGACGACGAGGTGGTCCGGCTGGTTTCGGTCGCCGTGACGCACCTCGGCGTGAACGAGATCCGCTTCACCGGCGGCGAACCGCTGCTCCGCCGCGGCCTGGTCGGCATCGTTGCCCGGACGACGCAACTGACGCCCCGTCCCGAGGTGTCGCTGACCACGAACGGGATCGGCCTCGCCCGGCAGGCACAGGCGTTGAAGGACGCGGGTCTGGACCGGGTGAATGTGAGCCTCGACACGGTCCGTCCGGACACCTTCAAGCGGCTCACCCGCCGGGACCGGGCCGGCGACGTCATCGCCGGTCTCGAGGCGGCCCAGGCGGCCGGTCTCACCCCGGTGAAGGTGAACGCGGTCCTCATGCGCGGCGTGAACGAGTCAGAAGCGCCGGAATTGCTGGAGTTCTGCCTCGACCGCGGCTACGAATTGCGGTTCATCGAGCAGATGCCGCTGGACGCGCAGCACGGCTGGGACCGCGCGACGATGATCACCGCGGACGAGATTCTCGAAATGCTGTCGGGCCGGTTCGAGCTGACCCCGGACGACACCTCGAAGCGGGGGAGTGCGCCGGCCGAGTCGTTCCTGGTCGGTGGCGGGCCGCAGACCGTCGGCATCATCGCCTCGGTCACCCGGCCGTTCTGCGGGGACTGCGACCGGGTTCGGCTGACCGCCGACGGCCAGGTCCGCGACTGCCTTTTCGCCCGCACCGAGTCCGACCTGCGGACGGCGCTGCGCAACGGTGCCGACGATGCCGAACTGGCCGACCGCTGGCGGCGCGCGATGCGGAACAAACTCCCGGGCCACGGGATCAACGACCCGAGCTTCCTGCAGCCGTCCCGGCCGATGTCCGCGATCGGCGGATGATCGGCGGATGACGGTCATACCGGCCCAATCCGGAAATGCACTTTTTCGCTAGGCGGCATTCACCCGGTGAATGGTTCGGTCTCGCGCAGGAATGACCGCCGGGCCAGGAAGTCGGACAAGCTCTCCTTGTGTTCGTCACAGGCGAGCCAGGTCTTGCGCCGGTCGGGGGTGTGGATCTTCGGGTTGTTCCACCGCAGCGCCCAGGTGGCGGGCTTGCCGCATCCCCTGGCGGAGCAGACCGCGGGTGCGGCTTCTTCACTCATCTGCCGGCACCATTCCTCTGCATTCCTGATGTCTCAATAATCAATAGCCTGGCCAAAATGAAGCGACGTCGGACAGCCACGGGGGGAGCCGTCCGACGCCGCATCAAGTCCCTGAATTTCACTCATGAACTTCAGAGCACGCGGGAGATTCTGACACGGATCACTGCAAGTTTTCCAGTCCCGGCCAAGATCACTTTTCGGTGTCGGCCCGGGGGTCCTGATGCGGGTCCGGATGCGGGTCCTGGTCCTGCGGTACGACGACCGTCGGGCGCTCCCCGATCGCCGGCCTCGACGGTGCGATGTAGGGGTCCGCGGCGGGCTGGGTCGCGGACCGATGGGCGTTCGCCAGCACCACCGCGAAGTACGGCAGGGCGATCGCTCCGACGACGAACAGCCAGCGCCACGGCGACGGGGTCAGGACCGCCAGCACGAAGCAGACGATCCGGATCGACATCATCCAGGCGTAGCGGACGATCCGGCTGTCCAGATCCTCGGACCGGCCCGGCTGTGCACTCGTCACCGAAATGACGGTTTCGCCGCTCCGCTCACGGTGTCGCGACATCTATCCTCCTCAGCAAGAACAACGGTACGCCGCGCCGCCCGCCCCCGCGCAGCCAGGATGGAGAGGAATGTCGCATGACCGATCGCACCTACCGCGTCACGGAGATCGTTGGCACCTCCAAGGAGGGGCTCAACCAGGCGATCACCAACGGGATCACCCGCGCCGGGGAGACACTGCGCCACCTCGACTGGTTCGAGGTCACCGACATCCGGGGCCATCTGTCCGACAACCAGATCGACCATTACCAGGTGACCATGAAGGTCGGCTTCCGCCTCGAAGACTCCTGATCCCCCCACGACCCTCCGCGGCCCGTCCCCGGTAGAGCGGGGACGGGCCGCGGCGTTGTAGCGTTCGTGCCGCTGACTTGTGTGCTGACGGGTGAGGAGGGCTTGTGGGTAGGTCTGTGTTGGTGACCGGCGGTAGCCGGGGGATCGGGCTGGCGATCGCCGCCGCGTTCAAGGAGGCCGGCGACCAGGTCGCGGTCACGTACAACACCAGCCCGCCGCCGGAGGGCTTCCTCGGTGTGAAGTGCGACATCACCGACCAGGAGCAGGTCGACGCCGCCTTCGACACGATCGCGGAGCAGCACGGCCCGGTCGAGGTGCTGGTGGCGAACGCCGGCATCACCCGTGACACGCTGCTGCTGCGGATGTCCGACGACGACTGGGACTCGGTCATCGAGACCAACCTGAGCGGGTCGTTCCGGGTCGCCCGGCGGGCCGCGAAGGGCATGCTGCGGCTGCGCAAGGGCCGCATCGTCTTCATCTCCTCCGTGGTGGGCCTGCTCGGCTCGCCCGGCCAGGTGAACTACGCGGCCAGCAAGTCCGGCCTGATCGGCATGGCCCGGTCGATCGCCCGCGAGCTCGGCAGCCGCGGCATCACCGCGAACGTGGTCGCCCCGGGCTTCGTCGAGACCGACATGACCGCGGTCCTGCCGGAGGAGACCCAGAAGCAGTACCTGAGCCAGATCCCGCTCGGCCGGTTCGGCCTGACCGAGGAGATCGCGAACGCCGTCCGCTGGCTCGCCTCCGAAGAGGCCGGCTACATCACCGGCGCGGTGATCCCGGTCGACGGCGGCATCGGCATGGGCAACTAATCTCTTACTTCTAGAAAGGGCATGCCGGTGGGCATCCTCGACGGCAAGCGGATCCTGGTCGCCGGAGTCACCCTCGACTCGTCGATCGGCTTCGCCACGGCCAAGGTGGCGCAGGAACAGGGCGCCACCGTGCTGATCTCGAACTTCGGCCGCGCGCTCAGCATCACCAAGCGGATCGCGAAACGCCTGCCGACCGAGCCGCCGGTACTGGAGCTCGACGTCACGAACCCCGAGCACCTGGCCGCGCTGCCGGATGCGGTCCGCGAGCACGTCGACGGCCTGGACGGAGTCGTGCACTCGATCGCGTACGGCAACCCGGAGACGATCCTCGGCGGGAAGTTCCTGGACGGCCCGTGGGACGACGTGTCCCAGGCGGTGCACGTCTCGGCGTACAGCCTGAAGGCGCTCGCGGTGACGTGCGCGCCGTTGATGAGTCGCGGTGGCAGTGTCGTCGGGCTGACCTTCGACGCGACTGTCGCCTGGCCCGGGTACGACTGGATGGGCGTGGCGAAGGCAGCCCTGGAGTCGACCAGCCGGTACCTGGCTCGTGATCTCGGTGCCCAGGGCATCCGCTGCAACCTGGTCTCGGCCGGCCCGCTGAAGACGCTGGCGGCGAAGGCGATCCCGGGCTTCGAGAAGTTCGAGGAGCCGTGGCTGGACCGGGCTCCGCTGGGGTGGGACCCGTCCGATCTGGAGCCGACCGGCCGCACGATCGTCGGTCTGCTCAGCGACTTCTTCCCGGCGACCACGGGCGAGATCGTCCATGTCGACGGCGGCTACCACGCGATGGGTGCGTGATAGGTGGCCACATCGCTGGTTGAGCTCCGCGTCCTGGACGGCGCCAACCTCTACTTCAGCCGTGCCGCGGTCAAGCTGACGCTGGACGTCTCGGCGATCGTCGACGCGCCCGCACCGGTGGCCAAGGCCTACGCGCAGGCCATCGGTCTGGGGACCACTCGGCCCGGCCGGATCGGGTCGGGCTTCCGGCAGCGGTTCGCGATCCGCGTCGCCGGGCATGTCGTACGACGGATCGCGCGCGAGGCCGGAATCGGGCGGATCGGGGTCCGGGTGCGCCCGGAGAACGACGTACGACGGCTTGTCGTCGCGTTCCCGTGGGCGCACGAGGCCCGGGCCCGGGCGCTCGGTGCCGCGATCGTCGAGGTGCTGGACGCCTTCGGCCCGGATCACTCAGCCGATCTGAGCGAGCTGATCGCGGCCGTCGGGGAGCGCGTGCGGGACGAGCCGCCGGGCAACCCGCCGCCGACGCTGCGGCCCAAGGTCCCGGTCGTCGCGGTGACCGGGACGAACGGCAAGACCACGACCTCGCGGATGATCGCGCACATCGGTCGCGCCGCCGGCCTGCACGTCGGCTGGTCGAGCACCGACGGCGTGTACTTCGACGGCGAACTGATCAAGTACGGCGACTTCTCCGGCCCGAGCGGCGCGGCGCAGGTGCTGTCCCAGCCCGGGATCCAGCTCGCGGTGGTCGAGACCGCCCGCGGCGGGATCCTGCGCCGCGGGGTCGGTATCGCCTACAACGACGTGTCCGTGGTCACCAACGTCACCGCGGACCACCTCGGGCTGGGCGGGATCGACACCATCGACCAGCTCGCCGAGGTGAAGGCGGTCATCACCCAGATCACCCGGCCGCGTGGCTGGTGTGTGGTCAACGGCGACGACCCGCGGACGTTCGCGATGCGGCTGGGCTCGCCGGCCAAGTGCTGGGTGTTCTCGCGCGATCCCGACTCGCCGTCGATCCGGACGGTCCTCGACGAGGGCGGCCGGGCGACGACGGTGCTCGACGGGTTCGTGACCGTGCTCGACCAGTCGCGGGATCCGGAGCCGCTGCTCAAGGTCGTCGACGTACCGATGACGCTGTCGGGGTTGTCGCACTACAACGTCGAGAACACGCTGGCCGCGGCGTCGGCGGCGCTCGGGCTCGGGCTGCCGCGGGCGGCGGTGATCGAGGGGCTCGGCACGTTCGCGCCGAACGAGAACAACCCCGGCCGGATGAACATGTACTCGCTTCGCGACTTCACCGTCGTCATCGACCTCGCGCACAACGAGGCCGGGCTGGAGGCGCTGATCGAGATCATGAACGGCGTCCGGCCGGAGGGCGGGCGGCTGATGCTGGCCCTCGGCTCGCCGGGCGACCGGGCCGACGACATGGTCGCGGCACTCGGTGCGATGGGTGCGCGGGCGACCGACCGGGTGGCGATCGGGCACAAGAGCGATTACCTGCGCGGACGGCCGCCGGCGGAGCTCGAGGCGGTGTTCCGCGAGGGCGCCGCGTCGGTGGGCGTGGACGACGTACCGGCGTACCCGACCGAGCTCGAGGCGGCGCAGGCGCTGGTCGCGGAGGCGCGGCCGGGCGATGTGGTGGCAGTGATGTCTCTGCAGGATCGGGCGAGTCTTGACGCCTGGTTGCGGTCCGAGGGAGCTACTGTCGATACACCGGAGACCTTGAAGGGCAAGGTCGAGAAAGCCCAGCACTGACCGAACGGGGTTGTCATGCGCTACCTGTGGTCGATTCCGGCCGCGGTGGTCGCCTGGTTCGTGGGCGGCTTCTCCGCGACCTACCTGAAGGGGTTGCCGGAGGGTGCGACGTACTTCGTGCCGCCGCGGATCGATCTGGTGGTGCTCGGCGGGTTCGCGGGCGGAGTGCTGGCCGGGCTGCTGATCGGTCGCGTGCGGGCCGGCGTACCGGTGGTGCTGGTCGTTGCCGCGGGCATGTGGTGGCTGACCGGGAACTCGTTCTCGGACCGGGACATGCTGATCACGTTGCTGGTGGCAAGCGCTGTCGGCGCGCTGTTCGGTGCCCTGGGCACCAGAAGCTCGGTGGTCGCGGCGTTCGCGCTCGCCGTCCCGGTGGCCTGGTACGCGCAGCGGCCGGCTGAGCAGCTGGCCGACTGGCGGTGGCTGTGGCAGTTGAACGGCCTCCTGGTCGGCGCCGGGCTCGCGCTCCTGCTCTACATCGCTTGCTGGAAGCGCGGGTGGCGTTCGGTGGGCTCATGGATCCCGTTGGCCGGGTTCTACCTGGTGTGCAACGGCTTCGTCGAGGCCGTGCAGGTGGTCGCCCGCTCGGACGGCAAGCCGATGGACGCGGTCGGCGATGCGTCGACCGAGGCGTTCTTCCAGTCGTTCCACCCGTTCCTGCGCGAATACTGGCCGTGGATGGTGGTCGCCGTACTGCTTGCGATCCCGATGGTGGCGCTCAAGCTCCGCGCCCTCCCGCCGCCACCGCCGCCTCCGGACCCGTACGCCGACCGCTCGAACGACGCCGTCCTGTCCGACGACCTCGACTGGATCGACGAGCAGGAGGCCCCACGCCGCCTCCTGCCCCGCCGCCAACCGGCGAACTAGCTCCCCGGGCTGGGCGCGACGTTCCCGGCCGCATCGATCGGCGTCACCGCGGTGACCTGGGATTCGGCTGCGTTGACCACCACTGCGAAGAACCTCAGGCGGCTGCTGTTCGGCGTACCGATCGCGTCGGTGCTGTAGGTCTTCCCGCCTGCGGTGATGCGGACCTTCCGTGCCTCCGCGGACACCGCACCCATGACCATCGTGAGGTGCGTGGGGGAGCCCGCGTTCGGAATCACCGCCGGGACGGTCTTGTACTGCGAACGCTGGTCGGGCTGCCAGTTCTCGTAGAAGCAGCCCATGGCGCCACCGAAGCTCTTCGCCGGCCCCTCGTCGGTGATGACGAGACAGCCGTCGCTGTAGGTCGACGCGACGGCCCAGTGCTCGTTCGGGATGCTGCCGTCGGTGACGTAGAAGGCCGGCGCGTATTTGAGCGAGTCCGGCTGGGTCGTGAACGCCGGCTCGTCGGACCACGGTTCAGGAAGCGGGGTGTATTTGAACTCCAGTGTGGTGCTCCTCGTCGTGGGCGTCTGCGAGGGAGCCGCGACCTGCGGTTCGGCCGACTTGATCGTGCCGACGACTGTGCTCGCCACCACGACGGCGATCACGACCGCAGCCGCGCACACCGCGGCCGTTGTCCGGCGGCGCCGTTGGCGGCTCTCGATCCGGGACCGGATCGGGGCTGCTGGGTCGGCGGGTTCGGGCCGCTCGTCGGTGAGCAGCGCGAGCTTGGCTCCCAGATCGTCGGTCATCAGATCCCCCTTTCGGTGAGGTCGGCCAGTTCGTCCGGCGCGGCGAACGTGATGTCGGTGCGGAGCGCTTCGAGGCCGCGGCGGGTGTGCTGTTTCACGGCGCCGACCGAGCAGCCGAGCAGGTCGGCGACGCTGCGCTCGGACAGGTCCTCGGCGTACCGCAGGTAGACGGCAGCGCGCTGCCGCGGGCTGAGGCGTGCCATCGCCTGGTGGATCGCCAGGCGTTCGTCCACCGCGACGGTCGCCGGATCGACGACCGTCTCCGGCGGCGTCTCGGTGGGATGTTCACCGCGCCAGCGGCGCCGGCGGCCGGACAGGAAGGTGCTGGCGATGATCTTGCGCAGGTACGCCTCCGGGTTCCCGTCGCGGATCTTCCGCCAGTGGAACCAGAGCTTGGTGAACGCCTCCTGCGCCAGATCCTCGGCCTTCTGGTGGTCCAGGGTCAGGGCGTACGCGAGCCGTGCGGTCGCGGTCCACCGCGCCCGCACGAACTCGTCGAAGTCATCCTCGGCTGTCATCCGCACACCCCTACAACGCGATGAACAGCGTCCCAGGGTGACAGGTCAGGCGAGTTCTCGTTCTTGTTCCGCGGGCTCCTCGTCCGGGGGGACGAAGTCGGGGTCGCCGCCCTCGTCACCCGAGCGGGCGCCGGCCTGGGCGAGGTGGGAGACCGACTCGAGCTCGGCCAGGACCTGCTGGTGCTGGTCGACGCAGAGGACGACGAGGTCGCCCGGGTTCGAGCGGCTGAGCGCGTGCTTGACCGCGTCCAGCTCCTCGAGCACCGTGTCGACCTGCCGGCAGCGGGCGCCCTGCTCCATCGCAGCACGTACGCCGGCTTCGACCAGCGCGGCCGACTCGCCGCGCTTGCGTCCGCGCAGCCGGGCGTCCTCGCGGACCACGACCACGTCGAAGTGCTGAGCCGCGACCTCACCCAGTTCACGGATGTCGTCGTCGCGGCGGTCGCCCGCGGTCGCGATCACGCCGATCCGCGACGGCCGCCCGAGCTCGGACGACGCGGTCAGGCTCTCGCCGAGACGATCGACGAAGTCCCCGAGCATCCGCATCGCCGGCGCGTTGTGGCAGTAGTCGACGATCACGGTCCGGCCGTCGACGTCGATCTCGTTCAACCGCCCGGGCGACAGGTAGTACGACGTACTGAACGTCCGCAGGCCCTGCCGGATGTCGTGCAGCGACGCACCCGCCGCGAACGCAGCCGCGGCGGCCGCCATCGCGTTCTGCACGTTCATCATCGCCCGTCCGCCGAACGTTGCCGGCAGCAAGTGGGTCCAGGCGAGCTGCATCGACCGCCGGCCGTGCTTGACGACGATCATGTCGCCCAGGTCGGACCGCTCCAGCACCACCGCGCGACCGCCGCGCCGGCAGTGCCCCTCGATGTAGTCGCGGACCTCGCTGCCCGGCTCGGCCATGGAGAACCACACGACCTGCCCCGAACACTTCCGGCGCATCTTCCGCACCAGCGGGTCGTCGGCGTTCAGTACGGCGTACCCCGTCCGCGGCACCGCCTCGACCAGGACCGCCTTCACGTCCGCGAGCTGCTCGAGCGTGTCGATGCCGCGCAGCCCCAGGTGATCGGGCTGGATGTTCAGCACCACGGCGACGTCGTTGCGTTCGTACCCGAGGCCCTCGCGCAGGATCCCGCCGCGTGCCACCTCGAACACCGCGAAGTCGACCCGCGGGTTCTGCAGCACCATCCGCGCCGACTTCGGCCCGGACGCGTCCTGCCGGATCACCAGCCGCTCGTCGATCACGATGCCGTCGGTCGACGTCATCCCGACCTTGCGGCCGAGACCCTTGAAGACGTGGCTGATCATCCGCGCGGTCGTGGTCTTGCCGTTCGTCCCGGTCACCGCGACGATCGGGATCCGGCTGGTCGCGCCCGGCGGGAACAGCATGTCGACGACAGGCTTCGCGATGTACTGCGGCTCGCCGATCGTCGGGTTCGTGTGCATCCGGAACCCGGGCGCCGCGTTCACCTCGCAGATCGCGCCGCCGGTCTCCCGCACCGGCTGGGTGATGTCTGGGCAGATGAAGTCGATGCCGGCGATGTCGAGCCCGATCATCCGGGCCGCCTCCTCGGCGATCTCGACGTTCTCCGGGTGCGCCTCCCAGGTCCGGTCGATCGAGATCCCGCCGGTGGACATGTTGCCGGTGAGCGTCAGCTTCACCATCACGTCCTCGGGCGGTACGTCGTCCAGCTCGAAGCCCTGGTCGCGGACGAGCTGCCGGGCGGCGGCGTTGATCGTGATCCGGGTCAGGATCTTCTCGTGACCGACACCGCGGCGCGGATCGGCGTTGGTGATGTCGACCAGCTCGGCCACCGTGTGGATGCCGTCGCCGACCACGTGCGCGGGCACGCGTTCGGCGATCGCCTCCATCCGGCCGTTGATGATCAGGCAGCGGTAGTCCTTGCCGGTGACGAAGTTCTCCACGATCACCGAGCCGCGCCGGGACTGCTCGGCCGCGATCGGGAACGCCTCGCGGACCGCGTCGGCGTCCTGCAGGTTCAGGCAGACGCCGCGGCCGTGGTTGCCGTCGAGCGGCTTGCAGACGACCGGGTAGCCGATCTTGTTCGCGACGGTGACCGCTTCCTCGACCGTGCGGATCGACTCCGACCGCGGCACCGGCAGACCGGCGGACGCGAGCAGCCGGGTGGTGAGGTCCTTGTCGCTGGCTACGTCGACCGCGATCGAGCCGGTTTCGGACGTCATCGTGGCCCGGATCCGCTTCGCGTGTACACCCTGGCCGAGCTGCACCAGGCTGGCCTTGTTCAGTCGGATCCACGGGATGTCGCGGGACACGGCCTCGTCCACGATCGCCTGCGTCGACGGGCCGAAGGCCGTCCGCTCGGCCTGCTTGATGAACTTCTCCAGCTCGGTGGTGAAGTCGAATGCGGGATCAGGCTGGACCAGGTTGTTCACGAACCGTACGGCGAGCTCGCCCGCCGCGAGTCCGACCGCTTCGTCGGCGTACGCGTAGGTGATGTTGTAGATGCCGGGGGAGCCCTTGACCTGCCGGGTCTTGCCGCGGCGCATGTCGTGGCCGGCCTCCTGCTGGAGCTGGAGCGCCACGTGCTCGGCGATGTGGCCCAGCCAGGTGCCTTCGTACAGGCGCTCGATGAAGCCGCCCTTCCGGCCGCGCGAGCAGTGGTGCTGGTCGAGCCGCGGGAGGTCGGCCAGCAGCCGCTCCGTGAAGCCGGGGATCGTGTTCGACGGGAAGTTCTCGAGTGATCCGAGGTCGACGACCAGATGGATCGCTGGGTCGTAGCTCCAGATGTTCGGGCCGCGGTAGACGCGGGTCTCGATGATCTTCAGGTCGGGCGCGGGAGTGCCGGTGGTCTCGCTCATGCGGGCATCACTGTTCTGGTTGCGTGCGGTTGGGGAGTTCGGAGTCGGCGCCGGCCGTGATCGGCTCGGTCGCCTCCGGTCTGGACTCCCCGGCCGCCAGTGATGTGGCTGACTTCTTGGAGGTACGCCGCCCGGCCCGCTTCTTGCGGTCGGCGTAGTACTTCGGTGATACCCCCTCGGCCGCGATCTCCTTGGCCAGCTTGCGAAGATCTGCCTCGGCCGCCTGCATCTCGGCCAGCTCGGTCGCCGGCGGCTGCTTGCCGTACGACAGCAGCACCCGGTTCTGCAGGTCGAACGTCGCGGTGGCCGGCAGCACATGCAGTACGACTCCGGACGCGAGCAGCGGCTCGGACCTGCCGGCGTAGTGCCCGTTGGACGTGATCCGGCTGCCGTCGAAGATCGTCACGGCGCCGCGGCCGACGACCTCGAGGTGCGAGCCGCGGAACACGGCCGCGGTGTCCTCGTCGACGCCGATCCCGAGCAGACCGGGGGACTGGGCGACGAGCGACAGCAGACGGCCGTACCGGTTCCGCTGGGCGAAATGCTGGTCGACGATCGCGCCCTGGACCAGACCGAGACCGCCGGACAGCTGGCTCATCCGCTGTCGCGGGGTGGCGCCGGATCGCCCGAACGCAATCATGTGTTCGGCCAGGATGCTCGCGCCGGCCGACGTACCGCCGACGGCGGCTCCGCGTGCGTGGGCGGCCGTGACGGCGCGGCCGAACGCCGTACCGGTGACGACACCGGCCAGCTTGAGCTGGTTGCCGCCGGTCATGAACACACCGGTCGCGTCGTTCAGCGGGGCGATGAAGGCAGGGTCGTCGGCGTCCTCCCGGTTCTCCGGGCGGACGCCGACCACGCTCTCGGCCCCGAGCGCCGCGAACAGCGCCCGGTACACGTCGATCACGTCCGGGCCGAGCGCGGACGCCGTGGGCACCACGACGATCCGCGCCTTCGGTCCACCGGCGGCCTCGACGAACTCCTGCAGCACCGTGCGCTTCTTGAGCTTGTCCTCGGCGCCACCGATCGCGAACAGGGCACCCGGCCCACCCTGCAGTTCAGACATAAGCTGCAGGATAGGTGCTAGTGCCCTCAGTGACCGAACGTGAACCAGTTGAGGTTCACGTAGTCGGCCGGTTGGCCGCTGGTGAAGGTGATGTAGACGGTGTGGGTGCCGGTCACCGACGCCATGTTGGCGGGGATGGTGCGCCAGGATTGCCAGCCGCCGGTGTTACCGACCGCAAAGCTGCCGATGGGGGCGTTGGACCGGCTGTCGAGGCGTACTTCGACGAGCCCGCTGATACCGCCCCCGGCGCCGGACGCGACGCGTGCCACGAACTGCGTCGCCGCCGTGCTGCCGAAGTCGATGCCGTTGTACTGCGCCCAGTCGCCGTTGCCGATCTGCATCAGGTTCTGGCCCCCGCCGGTGTCCGTGGTGGTCTCCAGGCCCATCCCGGACTGCTGCGAGTACGACTCCGCCTGCAACGTGCCGTACGCCGAGGAGCCGCCCGGCGGGGGAGTCGTCGGCGGCGGAGTGGTACCGCCGCCCTTCGACGACACGGCCACGTAGTCGACTGTCATCGGACGATCCGGCACGGTCGACGCGCGCGGAGTCGGGCCGTTGAGCGCGTCCGGGAACGCGCCGCCGATCGCGAGGTTGAGCAGGACGAAGTAGCCGGCGTGCGACGTCATGTTCGACCAGGTGTCAGCCGGCAACTGCCCCTGGCTGACGGAGTGGAACTGCTGGCCGTCGACGTACCAACGCAACTGGTTCGGCGACACCGACGTGTCCCACTCGAACCGGTACGTGTGGAACGCGGACTGGCAGCTCGACCCCGGGCATGCGCGGTTCGCGCCGATCCCGGTGGTCTCGTTGCACGGGCCGCCCGGGCTCACGCCGCAGTGCAGCACACCCCAGACGGAGTTGATCCCGTTGACGTTCTCCATGATGTCGAACTCGCCGATCCCCGGCCAGTTCCAGTAGTTGCCGCGGTACGGCGCACCGAGCGCCCAGAACGCGGGCCAGTAGCCGAGCGCCGCGTCACCGGTCACGTTCGGCATCTGGATCCGGCTCTCGATCGCCAGCACACCGCCCGACGGCGGCTTGAAGTCACTGCGGCGACTCTCGATCCGCGCCGAGGTCCAGTTGCCGGCCCCGTCCCGGCGCGGGGTGATCCGCAGGTTCCCGGTGCCGTCGAGCGACACGTTGTCCGGACTGTTCGTGTAGTTCTGGATCTCGCCGGTGCCCCAGTTCCCGGGACCGCCCGGGTAACCGTGACCGGTGTCGATGATCCAGTCGGAGCCGGACGGCAGACTGCCGCTCGACCCGTTGAAGTCGTCACTCCACACCGTCGTCCAGCCGTCGGTCGGCGGCGGGACACTCGCATGCGCGAGCGGAACGACGGCCAGCAGAGGCGCCAGCAGCGCAAGTACTAAGGGGCGGGTACGCATGAACCTATGGGAGCGCTCTCATCGCGCACTGTCAACAGCTCGTCACAGCTGGGTTCGGTACACCGTCGTACTGCGCCGGACCCGCATGCCGAGCCGTTCGTACATCGCCAGCGCGCCGGTGCCGGAGTGCGTCCAGAGGATGCAGGTACTGCAGCCGCGGGCGAGGAACCCGGCACACGTGCGATCGAGCATGGCCCGGGCGATGCCCTTGTTCCGCTGGTCGTCGCGGACGGCGAGCTGCTCGACGTACCCCTCGTCGCCGTCCAGCGCGATCACCGCGCCGACCACCTCGTCACCGGCGTACGCGAGCGTCGACACCTCCGGGAGGAAGGTCGACCGTCCGACGGTCAGCTCGCTCCACTCGTCGAAACTCTTCCGCCGCGGCTGGAACGCCGCGAACGCCGCCTCGATCAGCTCGTACACCTCCTGCGCGCGGGCGGCGTCGTACGCCGACAGCCGGATACCTTCCGGGACCGGGAAGGCTTGCGGACTGATTGGTCGCTCCAACAACCAGTTCGTCGCCAGTACGCTGCAACCGCGCGACTTCAGCAGCTCCGTGCCGGCGAGGTCCGCGTCGTCGACGATCTGCGCGAACCACTCGCTGCCGCGCGCCCGCGAACCCGCCTCCGCCCAGTCGAGCAGCCGCGACCCGATCCCCAGCCCGCGGTACGCCGCGGCGACGTCAATCATCGCGTGCTTGCCGTCGTGCAGCCACGCCCACGCCGCCAGGTCGCCGTTCGGAGCCATGACGACCAGCGTGTCGCGCTCGAGGACGATCAACGGCCGGCTCAGGTTCGCGGCCACCTGATCCGGAATCACCTCGGCCTGCCCGTGCCACTCACGCTCGTTCGCCGCGATCAGTCGGTAGATGGCGTCCGCATCGTCAAGGGTGGCCGGCCGGTCCGTGAAGTCCATGGACCGATCCTGCCGCATGCCGGCCGCGGGGCCGCGGTGTTCTGCAGGTTGTTGCGATCAGGCCGGGGTCTCGGCGTCGGCGACTTCCACTTCTTCGCGGGTGATCCCGAGGAGGTAGAGGATCGTGTCGAGGTAGGGGACGCTGAGATGGGTGTCGGCGGCCGCACGAACCACCGGCTTGGCGTTGAACGCGACGCCGAGGCCGGCCGCGGCGAGCATGTCGAGGTCGTTGGCGCCGTCGCCGATGGCCACGGTCTGGGTCAGCGGGGTCCCGGACCGGACGGCGAACTCACGCAGGGCCGTCGCCTTGCCGGGGCGGTCGACGATCTCGCCGACGACCCGGCCGGTGAGTACGCCGTCGACGATCTCGAGCTCGTTCGCCTTGGCGTAGTCGATGCCCAGCTCGGCCGCGAGCTTCTCGGTGATCTGGCTGAACCCGCCGCTGACGATCGCGAACTGGTAGCCGAGCCGCTTCAGCGTGCGGACCAGGGTGCGGGCGCCGGGCGCGAGCTCGATCGCGGCGTACACCTCGTCGAGCGCGGTCGCCGGCAGGCCCTCCAGTGCCGCGACGCGATGCCGGAGCGATTCCTCGAAGTCCAGTTCGCCGCGCATCGCCTGCTCGGTGACGGCGGCGACCTCGGCCAGTCGGCCGGCATGCGCGGCGAGCATCTCGATGACCTCGCCCTGGATGAGCGTCGAGTCGACGTCCATCACGATCAGCCGCTTGGCCCGCCGGTACAGCCCGCCGTCCTGGACCGCGACGTCGAGCCCCTGCCGGACGCCCTCGAGCGCGAGCACCGTCCGCAGCGTCTCGGGCTCGGCGCCGGAGACCGCGATCTCCATCGCGGTGACCGGGTACCGCGCCATCCGGCTGATCCGGTCGATGTTCGCGCCGGTGTCGGCGATCCGGCCGGCGATCGCGGCCAGCCCGGCGGCGGACAGCGGACGCCCGATCACGGTCACCTGGCTGCGGCCCTTGCGCCGCGGCTCGTTGTCGCCGAGGCCCTTCTTCACCGAGATGTCGACGTCGAGCACGCTCGCGAGCGCCTTCAGTTCTTCTTTGAGGTCCTTGTGGTCACGCGGCGCGGACAGCAGTACGCCGAGCACCAGACGCCCTCGCAGGACGACCTGCTCGGCGTCGATGACCTCGAGCCCGCGGGTCGCCAACGTGGACAGGACGGCCGACGTCAACCCGGGCCGGTCGGTGCCCGTCAACGTGATCAGGAGCGTCGGCCGCTCGGCCGCCGCGGTGTCCGCCTCAACCTCACTGGGATCAGTCATCGCACTGCGAACGCTACCGAAATGAGATGACCGTCCAGTGGCCGGTCCGGATCTCAAGCATGAATCGGCGGCGCGCACGCCGCCACCAGCGCCCGGCGCGCCGCGGCCGCGAGGTCGAGCAACGCCCGTCGCCGGGCGTCCGCCTCGGCCCCGGTCACCGCCGCGCCGTCGTCCGCCAGCGCCGCGTCCGCGATCGCCAGGCAGCGCCGCGCGGTCGCCGCCGTCTTCACCGCCCGCGGTTCGTAGCCCGGAGCAAGCACGTCCCCGTCCCCGCGGCCGATCTTGCGGATGTCGATCAGCGCGTCCGCGACCTCGGGCTTCCAGCGGGCGACCTCGAGCGCGGCGAGCGAATCGGCCGCGTCGATCAACGCCAGCCGCAGGCCGCGATCGGCCTCGCCGAAGTCCGCCGGCGTCGGGCTCGCCGCCGGCAGCACCGACCACTGCACGGCCGGCCCGACGTACGACGGAACCAGGCCGAGCTCAGGTCCGGTGAGTACTACGGCCTCGCCGGTCTCCAGCGCGGCCTCGTTGAACGACGGCGGTCCGGCCAGACCGATCGGATCACCCGGGACGGGCAGCGCGAGGTGCGCCTGCGTCGTACCGGCGGCGCGCAGCAGGTTCAGCGCGACCGGCAAGGTGGCGGGTTCGGGATGCCCGGCCAGCCCGGAGACGTGGTGACCGACGTCGTCACCGAGGATCTTCGACGCGGCGGTATCGGGGTCGCAGGCGCCGGTCAGCATCGCGTTCGTCCACACGGTGAACCGTACCGAGGCGGAGGTCGTCAGCACGCCCGCAAGTCTCTCACCACCCGAGCACACGCGACGAAGGGCGACCCTTTAGGTTTTGTCCATGACTGCAGTGGTGGAGCTGGCCGGGGTGACCATCGTCCGTGGTGGGGCGCGGCTGCTGGACGGGATCGACTGGACCATCGACGAGGCCGACCGCTGGGTGGTGATCGGGCCGAACGGCGCCGGCAAGACGACCCTGCTGCAGATCCTGGCCGCACAGCTCCACCCGACGACCGGTGTCGCCGGCTTGCTCGGTGAGGTGCTCGGTGCCGTCGACGTGTTCGAGCTGCGGCCGCGGATCGGCCTCACGAGTGCCGCATTGGCCGATCGGCTGCCCAAGAGCGAGCGGGTCTCCGACGTGGTCGTCTCCGCGTCGTACGCCGTCCTCGGCCGCTGGATCGAGGAGTACGACGACCTGGATCACCAGCGCGCCAACGCACTGCTGGCCGAGCTCGGGATCGGGCACCTCGCCGACCGCACGTTCGGGACGCTGTCCGAGGGAGAGCGGAAGCGAGTGCAGATCGCCCGCGCACTGATGACCGACCCCGAACTGATGCTGATGGACGAGCCCGCGGCGGGCCTGGACCTTACGGGTCGCGAACAGCTGGTCCGCTCGCTCAGCTCGATCGCGACCGCCGTCGGCGCTCCGGCGATGGTCCTCGTCACCCACCACGTCGAGGAGATCCCGCCCGGCTTCACCCACGCCCTCCTGCTCAAGCAGGGCCGCGTCGTCGCCGCCGGCCCGATGGACGAGGCCCTCACCGCCGAAACCCTCAGCGACACCTTCGAGCTCGCCCTCACCCTCAAGCAGGAGGACGGCCGCTACACCGCCCGCGCCCTCTGACCCAGCTAGGCTTGGGAAATGATGGATTGGCTGCGGGACAACATGTGGGCGGCATGGCTGACGATCGCCGCCGTCCTCGGCCTGGCTGAGCTGGCCTCGCTCGACTTCACGCTGCTGATGCTGGCCGCCGGCGCGCTCACCGCCGCGGGGGTCGCGGCGTTCTTCCCGGGACTGCTCTGGCTGCAGATCGTCGTCGGGCTGATCACCGCGGCCGCGATGCTGGGCGCGATCCGCCCGATGATCGTCCGCAAGATCCATCACGGGCAGGAGCTGAAGACCGGCTCCGCCCACGTCATCGGCCGGACCGGGACCGTGGTGAAGGAGATCCACCCCGACGGCGGCGGTTCGATCCGGATCGGCGGAGAGCTCTGGACCGCCCGGCCGTACGACGAGATCTCGACGATCGCGCCCGGGACGCGGGTCGAGGTGATGCACATCGACGGCGCCACCGCGGTCGTGTACCCGGTCGGCGAACCGTTGCACCACCAGCTGGACCTGCCCGAGCCGTCCCAGGATCCCAAGCCGTCGGACCCGCCCCAGAGCTGATCGGTTGAGTGGGCCCCTGCGCGCAGTAGTGTCGAAGGTGCGGACGGTGGAGTAGCTGCTCGATCAGGCATCCGACGCGCCGGGAACCGGTACGGCGCCTGCCCCGTCGATACGGAAGACTGTCCGTCCTGAGGGTCCGTTCGAGTGGAGGGTCAAAGTGACCGCGTTCCTCATAGTCCTGGCACTGGTCGCCTTAGTGGTGATCGTGACCTTGGTCAAGTCCGTCCGGGTGGTGCAGCAGCAGACCGTCGGGATCGTCGAGCGCTTCGGCAAGTTCAAGACCGGTCTGCAGCCCGGCCTGAACCTGCTGACGCCGTTCGTCGACAAGGTCCGCTACACCATCGACATGCGCGAGCAGGTGGTCGCGTTCCCGCCGCAGGGCGTCATCACCGAGGACAACCTGATGGTGTCGATCGACTCCGTCATCTACTTCCAGGTGAACGACCCGGTCCGGGCGACGTACGAGATCTCGAACTACATCCAGGCCATCGAGCAGCTGACCATGACCACGCTGCGGAACATCATCGGCGGCATGGACCTGGAGCAGACGCTGACGTCGCGTGAAGAGATCAACGAGAAGCTCCGGTACGTGCTGGACGAGGCGACCGGCAAGTGGGGAATCCGGGTCAACCGGGTCGAGCTCCGCTCGATCGACCCGCCGCCCTCGATCCAGGACTCGATGGAGAAGCAGATGCGCGCGGACCGTGACAAGCGCGCCGCGATCCTCACCGCGGAAGGTATGCGGCAGTCCGCCGTCCTGTCCGCGGAAGGCCAGAAGCAGTCCGCGATCCTCACCGCCGAAGGTGACAAGCAGTCCCGCATCCTTCGCGCCGAGGCCGAGCGGCAGGCCCGGATCCTGAAGGCGCAGGGTGAGGCGCAGGCCATCACCACGGTCTTCAACGCGATCCACGCCGGCAAGCCCGACCAGGGTCTGCTCGCGTACCAGTACCTGCAGATGCTGCCGTCGATCGCCCAGGGCGACGCGAACAAGCTGTGGATCGTGCCGAGCGAGATCGGCGACGCGCTCAAGGGTCTCGGCAGTGCGGTCGGCCAGGTGGCCGGCATCACGCAGAAGGCCGAGGGCGAATGGCACGCGCCGGAGCTGTCCAACGGCGAGGTCGCGGAGCTCGACTCGTCCGCGGCCGCACCGGCAGCGGTTGCCGAGGCCGACAACGCGGTCCGCGAGGCGATCGCCGCCGCCGAGTCCGCGGCCGTCAGCACCCGCAGCCAGGCCGCGGCGCCGTCGACGCCGGCAGTGCCGCCGCCGGCTCCCACCCAGGACCTGCCGCCGGCCGCGGAGCCGCCGCAGCGCTGACACCCTGTTGTTCCGAACGAGGCCTCCCCGGTCAGCCGGGGAGGCCTCGTGCTGTCGGAGGGCTGTCGATTGACGACCAGTCGATCGCATACTGTCTGCTCAACGGACGGACGGATGAGCGGGAACCGCGATCGGGTGCGTAAAGTCAGGCAGCGATGACTTGGTACGAGGCTCTGTTCGTCCTGCTGGCGGGGATGGGCGCGGGGACGATCAACGCCGTGGTGGGATCGGGCACCCTGCTGACCTTCCCGGCGCTGCTTGCCGTCGGCATCCCGCCGGTGCTCGCGAACGTCAGCAATACGGTCGGCCTGGCGCCGGGTACGGCGGCCGGCGCGATCGGCTACCGGCGTGAGCTCGAGGGCCAGCGCGGTCGGATGCTGCGGTTGATCCCGGCGTCGCTGGCCGGCGGCATCGTCGGGGGAGTGTTGCTGCTCACACTGCCCGACTCGGCGTTCCACGCCGTCGTACCGGTGCTGATCCTGCTCGGCTGTCTGCTGGTCGCGTTCCAGCCGTGGCTGTCGAAGTGGATCAGTGCTCCGTCGCACCTGCACCGCGGCGCCTGGTGGGTGATCCCGGCCGTCTTCGCCACCGGTGTGTACGGCGGGTACTTCGGCGCCGCGCAAGGCGTCCTGCTGATGGCGATCCTCGGCCTCGGCCTGGACTCGAACCTGCAGCGGATGAACGGCCTGAAGAACGTCCTCGCGACCGTCGTCAACACAGCCTCCGCGATCCTGTTCATCGTCGTCCACGAGATCGACTGGCTCGCGGCCGCTCTGATCGCGGTCGGCTCGACGATCGGCGGTTTCATCGGCGCCCGCTACGGCCGCAAGCTCCCGCCGATCGCACTCCGCGCGCTGATCGTCTGCATCGGGATCCTCGCGATCGTCACGATGGTGTTCTGAGCTGCAGGCCGGCCAGCAGTAGGTCCAGCCCGTAGTCGAACTGCTCGTCGCCGCCCGTCGTCCGGGCCAGCTCCGGCGCCAGCTCGACGACCGACGGGAAGTCGCGCGCCGACAGCGACTCCATCGTCGCCCGAAGCCGCCGCCACGCCTCGGGATCGCGGCGCTCGGCCGCCATCTGGATCTCCCACGAGGTCGAGCCGAGCACATACGTGAACAACGTCGTGTGCGTCCGCGCCGCCGTCTCCGGGTCGAACCCGGCGGCCCGCAGTACGCCGAGGAGCCCTTCCGCGACGCGCGCCGTCTCATGCCCGCTCAACGGCCGGCCGGCGAGTAGTTGCGCAAGGCAAGGATGCTGGAGCATCAGCAGCCGCAACGACCGGCAGACCGCGCGCACCTGGTCGGGCCACTCGGCATCCACCGGCACGGCGGGCAGCAGGCCCATCAGGTGATCGCGGACGGCGTCGTACAGCTCGTCCTTGTTACGGAAATAGGTGTAGAGCGCCATCGGGCCGACACCGAGCTCGGCGGCCACGCCGCGCAGACTGAAAGCGTCCGAGCCGCGCGACTCCATCAGCTCGAGCGCGGTCCGCACGATCAGTTCGGAGCTGAGTGTGTTCCGCGGTGTCCTGGCCATGTGACGCACCTCCCTTCGACGTTCATAGCGTACAGTGTATAGTACGGTGTATGCGAGCCATTCAGATCACCGAGTTCGGTGGACCCGAGGTCCTGAAGATCAGCGAGGTCGCGGAGCCGGTGCCCGGCGACGGACAGGTGCTGATCACGGTCGACCGCGCGGGTATCAACTACGCCGACACACATCAGGTCGAGAACAGTTACCTCTCCAAGGCGGAGCTCCCGATGATCCCCGGCGGCGAGGTGGTCGGCCGGACGGCGGACGGCCGTCGCGTCGTGGCGCTCACGGGCTCCGGCGGGTATGCCGAGAAGGCGCTGATCCACCCGATGCGGGCCTGGGACGTGCCGGAAGGCGTGACCGATGGTCAGGCGCTCGCGCTGATCGTGCAGGGCACCACCGCGTGGTACATGCTGAAGCACTCGTCGCACCTGCAGGCCGGTGAGTCCGTCCTGGTCCACGCGGGTGCCGGCGGTGTCGGCCACCTGTCCATCCAGCTCGCGAAGCTGTGGGGCGCCGGGCGTGTGATCGCGACCGCGTCGTCAGAGGAGAAGCGGCAGCAGACCGTCGAGCTCGGCGCCGACGTCGCGATCGACGGTACGCCGGAAGGCCTGAAGGACCGCATCCTCGAGGCGAACGGCGGCAAGCCGGTCGACATCGTGCTGGAGATGGTCGGCGGGCCGACGTTCGACGAGTCGTTCGCCGCGCTGGCGTCGTTCGGCCGGTTGGTGACCTTCGGGGCGGCGGGCCGCGAGGCCGCCAAGCCGATCGAGCCCGCCCGGCTGATGAAGGGTTCGAAGACGATCGCCGGCTTCTGGCTGGTCGACTGCTTCCGCGACCCGCAGCGCTTCAGCGCCGCCCTGGCCGAGCTGTTCGACCTGACCGCCGGCGGCACGCTCCGCCCGATCGTCGGCGCGGAGTACGCCCTGTCCGACGCCGCCACCGCTCATGAAGACATGCGTGCCCGCAAGACCGTGGGCAAGCTCCTGCTCGATCCCACACGCTAGGAGAAACCAGATATGACGATCGCTGTTGAGAAGGTTCTGTACACCGCCCGCGCCACCGCGGACGGCGGCCGCGACGGCAAGGTGTCGACCGACGACGGCAAGCTCGCCGTCACCGTCGCGCCGCCGGTCGAGATGGGTGGCAACGGCAACGGCACCAACCCGGAGCAGCTGTTCGCGGCCGGGTATGCGGCCTGCTTCCACAGCGCGCTGAAGCTGGTCGCGCGCAAGGCCCGTCAAGACTCCGACGGTTCGACCGTTACCGCCGAGGTAGGCATCGGCCCGATCAACGGTGGCGCCGGCTATGGCCTGCAGGTCGAGCTCGTGGTCAGCCTGCCGGGTGTCGAGCGCGCGGTCGCCGAGGAGCTCGTCGCCAAGGCCCACGAGGTCTGCCCGTACTCCAACGCCACCCGCGGCAACATCAAGGTCGACCTCAAGGTCGCGTAACTAGAGCCGCGCGAGGGCCTCTTTCAGGAGGCCCTCGGTCGCGGAGACCGGGGCCGCCGAGATGGTCAGGCCCTCCATGATCGCGACGTACTCGTCCACCTCGTCGAGCTTGTCCAGGTAGAGCGCGCTGGCCGCGTGCTCGATGTAGACGATGTCCGGCAGGTCGCCCTCCGGGAACCGCAGCAGGCTGAACGCGCCGCCTGCACCGGCGTACCCGACGCTGCTGAACGGCATCACCTGCAGGGTGATGTTCGGCTGCTGCGACCACATGATCAGGTGCTCGATCTGCGCCCGCAGGACCTTCTCGCCGCCGACCGGCCGGTGCAGCACCGACTCGTCGATGACGACCCAGAGCCGGGCCGGGTTCGCCCGGGTGAGGATCTGCTGCCGGGTCACCCGGAGCTCGACCCGCTGGTCGACCTCCTGGTGCGGCAGGAACGTCGACTTGCCCAGCTGGACCATGGCACGCGCGTACTCCTCGGTCTGCAGCAGACCTGGGACGAACATCACTTCGTACGTCCGGATCAACGCCGCAGCGACTTCGAGGCCGACGTAGTTGGTGAACCAGCTCGGCATCACATCGCCGTACCGCGACCACCAGCCGGGGTTGTTCGCGGCCCGGGCCAGCTCCATCAGCCGGAACCGCTCGTCCTCCTCGCCCATCCCGTACAGCTCGAGCAGGTCGCTGACATCGCGTTCCTTGAACCCGACCCGGCCGAGCTCCATCCGGCTGACCTTGGACTCCGAGGCCCGGATCTGCCAGCCCGCGTCGGCGCGACTGATCCCGGCGGCTTCACGCATCCGCCGCAGCTGCCCGCCCAGCATGATCCGCAGAGCGGTCGGGCCACCCTCGCCGCCGCTCACCGACACCTGATCACTCACCCTGACCCACGCCCAGCCACGCACCCATTTCAGCCCGTGATGCTACCGCCTGTCCACGGGTATCGCGTGATCGGCGTGTTGGACGAGATGCCTGACGAGGAAGCGAGCGTCGCGATCCACCCCCTGGATGCTGGCGGACGCGATCGCGTACTGGAAATCGAGCCCGAGGAAGTACAGGCCGTCCACGTCGGACGCCACACCCCGCTCGTGCCGCGGCCGGCCGTCGGCGCCGAAGACGGGCAGGTCGATCCAGCTGTGGTCCGGATCGGAACCCGTGCACCAGACCACGGTCGTCACATCGTCGAGTACGTCGCCGTCGGCCGTCACCGGCTTGCCATCGCGGACGCCGTCGATCCGGCTCAGTCGTTCGATGCCGGCCGCATCGAGATGATCGAGCTTGTTGCGGGTCAGCGGCAGACCGTTCTTCAGCGCGTTCGCGATCGCCTTGCGTCCCATCGGCGTACGCCGGGTGAGGACGTACTTGAACAGGAACATGACAACCGGCGTGAACACGTGGCCGACGGTCGAGTCGATGTCGACGGGAACCTGTCCCGGGTGCCTTCCGGCGAGCAGCGTGGGATGGGTCTTGACCGCGTCCAGCGCGACGTCGGTGCCGGAGTTGGCAGCACCAACGATCAGTACGGTGCCTTCGGCAAGCTGTTCGGGATTGCGGTACTCCAGCGAGTGCAGCTGCCGGATCGACGGATCGAGTTCACCGGCGAAGGACGGCCACCGTGGCGTGCTGTGCATCCCGGCCGCCACCACGACCTGGTCGGCCCGCCAGTCGCCGGCGTTCGTCTCCACCACGAACCCGTCGCCGTCTCGCGACAACCGCGTCACCCGCACACCGGTCCGCACCGGCAACTGCTGATGGACGGCGTACTGCTCGAGATAGTCGGCCATCTCGTCCCGGTCCGGGCAGTCTTTCGTGCCGATCCGGAGCCCCGGCAGACTCGCGTACCGCGGCAGGCTGAACAGCCGCAACGAGTCGTACCGTTCCCGCCAGCAGTCACCCACCCGCTCGTTCCCGTCGAGGATGACGAAGTCCTCGCCCCGCCGCCGCAGGTAGTACCCCACCGCCAGCCCGGCCTGGCCCGCCCCGACCACCACAACCCCGACCCTGTCCATGAACTCAAAGTAGGACGGCCGGGCGCGGCGCACATCCACCGATCACGCCAATTCACCGCGGCGGCGAGTGGTCATTTGTGCCCAGTAAGACCGTGCTCATAGGCGTAGGCGGTCGCGGCGGCTCTGCTGGAGACTGCGAGCTTCCCAAAGATGTTGCTGACATGTCGGGCGACTGTTCGTTCACTGAGGAACAGCTGATCAGCTACCACCCGGTTCGTCGCACCTGTCGCGAGTAGCCGTAGGACTTCCAGTTCCCGCGGGCTGAGCGTGCTGCTGTTGTTCGGCTCGGCCATCGTCAGGTCGCCGTCGGCGCCGAGGCGCTCGAAGACGGCCCGGGCGCTGTCGAGCTCCATCTGCTCCGCATCGGTGTCGCCGAGCTGCCGGCAGGCCTCTGCGACCAGCAGCCGTGTGCGGGCACCCTCGTACGGCATCTCCAGACGCTGCCACAACGTCCACGCCCGCCGCAGCGGCGGGATCGCGCCCTGCGGATCACCGCACGCGATCCGCACCGCGCCCTCGGCGTACGCCGCCAGCGCCTGCAGGTACGGCGATTCGGCCGGAGCGAACTCGTTCAGCTCGGCTGCCGCCTTGCGTGCGGTCTCGCGGTCGGAGCATTCGATCGCCAGCTCGACCCGCGCCGCGAGCAGCATCGGGCGAACCGGCGAGAACGGGTTCTCGGCGAGCGCCCGCTCCAGCCCGGCGATCGCCACGTCTAACCTGCCCTGAGCAGCTCGCAGCCGGGCCAGCCCAGGCTGCACGTCCACCCCGTCGCCTGCTGCCAGTTGATACGCGTGCTCGGCCGCATTGGCCGCCTCCGCCCAGGCCCCACGGAACTGGAGGATCTGCGCGCGATGCACCAGGCAGGCCCCACGGTAGGGGACCAGCCCTGGCTGCGAGTCACACCAGCCGCTGAGAGCGCGCGTCCACTCCTGGGCACGGCGGATGTCGTACATGTTCAGGCAGAGGGCGATCACCGCGCAGTACGCCATCCCGGTGACCTCGGGACCCACCTGCCCGCCGGTCACGTGGACCATCGCCTCGTCGAGTGCCACGAGCGCTTCGGCCCCGCGGCCGAGCATGGCGAGGCAGTTGCCGCGGCCGAGCGCCGCCAGCACGATCGTGTCCGGCTCGGTCGCCCAGTGCAGGTTCTCCTCGAACAACGGCAACGCCGTTGCCGCGTCGCCGGAGTTCATCGTGAGCGCGGCGTCGGCCATCGCGAGCCGACCGGCCAGCTCGGCGTTCCCTTCCGGGGCGAGGCGCATGATCCGGGCCTGCCATCCGGCCGCGCGGGACAGATCACCGCGCTGCTGCAGGTGGAACCCGAGCCAGAACCCGCTCCGGATCGCCGCGTCGGTGTCGCCGGCGGCGAGGTGGCCTTCGTGCGCCCGCTCGCGGTACGCCGCAACCTCGTCGTCGTGACCGAGCACGAACGCGGCGACCGCGAGCCGGTCCAGCTCGGCCGGCGACAGCGGAGCACGCTGGTCCGCCGCCGTCAGTTCGGCGTACTCCGCGGGCCAGTCGTGCTGCTGCATCGTCGGGCCTCTAGTGCTGCGCCAGGTCCAGCACTGTTGCTGCCGGCAACTTCGCGAGCTCGGCGGCGTCGAGCAGCAGCTTCGACCCGCGGATCCCGCTGCCGATCACCACCAGGCCGGCCTGCACGACCGCCTCGTCGACGAGCACCGGCCAGTCCGCGGGCAGCCCGATCGGCGTGATCCCGCCGTACTCCATGCCGGTCGTGCCGACCGCGTCGTGCTGGGCGGCGAACGAGATCTTCCGGACGCCGAGATGCTTGCGGATCACGCCGTTCACGTCGGCCCGGTCCGTGGCCAGCACGAGCACGGCGGCGTACGACTCCTCGCCGGCCCGCTTGCCGAGCACGATCACGCAGTTCGCCGACGCGGCCATCGGTACGTCGTACTCCGCGCAGAACGCGGCGGTGTCGGCCAGCTCCGCGTCGATCGCGGCCGCGTACGCCGTGACGCCCTGGAGCGCGTCACGAACCGGCGCGGCCAGCAGCTCCGGCACCTCGGCCGCCGGCTGCCAGTCCAGCTTGCCCAGCACCGGGGCCGTCACTGGTGCGCCTCCGGCAGCTTGACGAGGTCGGCGTACTCCGTGTGCTCGGCGAGGAATTCCTGGTAGAACGGGCAGGCCGGCTTGACCCGGAGCCCGAGGGCCCGCGCGTCGTCGAGCGACTTCGTCGCGATCCGCCCGGCCACGCCGCGGCCGCGGAACTCGGGCAGCGTCTCGGCGTGCAGGAAGGCGATCACGCCCGGGTGCAGCTTGTAGTCGACGAAGCCCATCAGGGTGCCGTCCGCGTCGTGTGCCTCGTACCGACTGTGGTCCTTGGCGTCCACGATGTTGATCTCATTCTCCATGCCCGCAACTTTAGCGACCATGACCGAGGGTTTTGACCTCGTCACTCCTGGGGTACCGGCCCGAAGGGCATCCGGAGAGGAGCAGTGGGTGAGCGAGCACGCGTTGGAGCATGGAAAGGCGATACCGAGTCTCGTGCCGGCCAGGATGGACCGGCTGCCGTGGACACGGTTCCACTGGATGATCGTCGTCGGTCTGGGCGTCTCGTGGATCCTCGACGGCCTCGAGATCCAGCTGGTGTCGCTGGTCGGGAACGTGCTGAAGGAGCCGGAGACGCTGCACCTGAGTACGTCGCAGGTCGGTCTGATGGCGTCGGTCTATCTGGGCGGTGAGGTGGTCGGAGCACTCGTCTTCGGCCGGTTGACCGACCGGCTCGGTCGGCGCAGCCTGTTCATCGTCACGCTGCTGGTGTACCTGCTGGCGTCCGGACTCGCGGGTCTGTCCTGGGACATCACCTCGCTGCTGATCTTCCGGTTCATCGCCGGTATGGGTATCGGCGGCGAGTACGCCGCGATCAACTCCGCGATCGACGAGCTGATCCCGTCGCGGTACCGCGGCCGGGTCGACATCGGCGTGAACGGCACCTACTGGGCCGGCGCGCTGATCGGCTCCGCGGTCGGCCTGGTGTTCCTGAACAAGGACATCGTGCCGATCGAGTGGGGCTGGCGGCTGTGCTTCCTGATCGGCCCGGTGATGGGCCTCGTGATCATCTACCTGCGCCGGCACATCCCGGAGAGCCCGCGCTGGCTGATGACCCACGGACGGGTCGAGGAGGCCGAGCGTACCGTCGACTCGATCGAGGAGACGGTCCGGCGGCAGGGCGGCGAGCTGCGCAAGGTCGGCGACGACGAGGCGATCGAGGTGGTCGACTACCCGCCGGTGACGTACCGCGAGATCGCCCGGGTGATGCTGCGCGACTACCGCAGCCGCTCGTTCCTCGGGTTCTCGATGATGGTCACCCAGGCGTTCCTCTACAACGCGATCTTCTTCACCTACGCGCTGGTGCTGAAGTCGTACTTCGGCCTGAACGACTCGAGCGTCGCGCTGTACTTCTTCCCGTTCGCGATCGGCAACCTGGCCGGTCCGCTGCTGCTCGGCCATCTGTTCGACACCGTCGGCCGGCGGAAGATGATCCTCGGCACCTACACGCTGTCCGCGGTCGTGCTGTTCATCACCGCGCTGCTGTTCAACGCCGGCGCGTTGAACGCGGCCTCGCTGACCGGGCTGTGGTGCGTGGTGTTCTTCTTCGCCTCGGCCGGTGCGTCGTCGGCGTACCTGACGGTGAGCGAGATCTTCCCGATCGAGCTCCGCGGCCAGGCGATCTCGTTCTTCTTCGCGATCTCGCAGCTGACCGGCGGTGTGATCGCGCCGTTCCTGTTCGCGTCGCTGATCGGTACCGGCGACAACCCGGCGCGCGGGCCGCTGACGGTGGGTTACATCGTCGGTGCGGCCGTGATGCTGGCCGGCGGGATCATCGCCTGGGTGTTCGGTGTGGACGCGGAGGGCAAGTCGCTGGAGAACATCGCCAAACCGCTCTCGTCGACCGGCGGCTCGACCCGGTTCCAGGGGGCGACCCCACGGGTGCCGAGGACGGAGCGCCCCGAACCCTAAGATGGCGGCGTGGGTTCGCTGCTGATCGCCGGTACGACGTCCGACGCCGGGAAGACGACCGTGGTCACCGGCATCTGCCGCTGGCTGGCCCGGCAGGGCGTGCGGGTCGCGCCGTACAAGGCGCAGAACATGTCGAACAACTCGATGGTCTGCGCCGACGGCACCGAGATCGGCCGGGCGCAGTGGATCCAGGCCGTTGCCGCGGGCGCCGAACCCGAGGCGGCGATGAACCCGGTGCTGCTCAAGCCCGGCAGCGACCGGCGCAGCCACGTCGTGCTGATGGGGCAGCCCTGGGGCGAGTTGAGTGCGCGCGGCTTCCTGACCGAGCGGGCCGAGCTCGCCAAGGCGGCGTTCGCGGCGTATGACGATCTCGCGTCGAGGTACGACGTGGTGATCAGCGAGGGCGCGGGCAGCCCGACCGAGATCAACCTGCGGCAGTCCGACTACGTGAACATGGGGCTCGCGCAGCACACCCGGGCGCCGGTCGTCGTGGTCGGCGACATCGACCGCGGGGGAGTGTTCGCGTCGATGTTCGGCACGGTGGCGTTGCTCGACGCGGCCGATCAGGCGCTGATCGGCGGGTTCCTGGTGAACAAGTTCCGCGGCGACGTCTCGCTGCTGCAGCCGGGGATCGACATGCTCGCCTCGGTCACCGGGCGCCCGACGTACGGCGTGCTGCCGTGGTTGCCTTCGTTGTGGCTGGATTCCGAGGATGCGCTCGACATCCCGGTACGACGTACCTCGCCGGGTGACCTGCTGACGATCGCGGTCGTGCGTTTCCCGCGCATCAGCAACTTCACCGACCTGGACGCGCTCGCGGTCGAGCCGACCAACAGCGTCTTCTTCACCACCAGCGCGGCGGAGGTCCGCGACGCTGACCTAGTAGTCCTCCCAGGCTCGCGTGCCACGGTCGCCGACCTGGCCTGGTTCCGCGACCAGGGCCTGGCCGACGCCGTCGCCGCGCGGGTGGCCGATGGCCGCCCGGTGCTGGGGATCTGCGGCGGGTACCAGGCGCTCGGATCGGTCATCCACGATCCTGACGGGGTTGAATCGCGCGGCGATCACGCCGGACTGAACCTGTTGCCCGTCGCAACCACCTTTGCGCGCGAGAAGACGTTGGCGCGGCCCACGGCCACGGCGTACGAGATCCACCACGGCGTGGTCGCGGTGACCGCAGACGCGGACGCGTTCCCGGGTGGCTGCCGCAGCGGCAACACCTGGGGAACCATCTGGCACGGCCTGCTCGACGACGACACCGCGCGGCACGCCTTCCTGACCGAAGTGGCGAACCTGACCGGCAAACCCGCACCCGACGGCTCCGTCTCGTTCGCCGGCCTGCGCGCCGAAAGACTGGACCGCCTCGCCGACATGATCGACGAGTACGCCGACACCGCCGCGCTCATGTGGCTGATCGAGAACGGCGCCCCGCCCGCCCCCTTCGTGCCACCAGGAGCACCGTGAAGACCGAGTTGCAGAACTACCTCCAGGAAACCCGTGCGTTGATGCTCGCCAAGCTCGAAGGGCTGAGTGAGTACGACCGGCGCCGTCCACTGGTCCCGTCCGGTACGAACCTGCTCGGGCTGGTGAAGCACCTGGTCGGCATCGAGTACGTCTACCTCGGGACCAGCGTGGGCCGACCGCCGGCCGAGCAGCTGCCCTGGGAGGCGGACGGCTCGGTCTGGGACGGCGCTGACATGTGGGCCAGGCCGAGCGAGTCGACGGAGTACCTGACCGGTCTCTACCGCGAGGCGTGCGCGCACAGCGACCGCTCGATCGCCGACCTCGACCTGAACCACCCGGCCGAGGTGCCGCACTGGCCGGAGGGCGGGCGCACCACGACCTTCGGCGCGCTGCTCGTCCGGGTCGTCGACGAGACCGCGCATCACGCCGGCCACGCGGACATCGTCCGCGAGCTGATCGACGGCCAGGGCGGCAAGGACGCTCTCGACGAGACTGCCCGGAGCGACTTCTACACCACGATCCAGCAAGCAGCGGAGACGTTACTCGGTGGATGAGTTCGAGCGTCTGCGGGGGCGGCTGTTCGGGATCGCGTACCGGATGACCGGGTCGGCGACCGACGCCGAGGAGATCCTGCAGGACGCCTGGCTGCGCTGGCAGGCGGTCGACCCCGCGTCGGTCCGGGACCCGGACGCGTACCTCGCGAAGATCGTCACCAACTTGTCGATCAAGCAGCTCACGTCCGCGCGTGCCCGGCGCGAGTTGTACGTCGGGGAGTGGCTGCCGGAGCCGGTCCTGACGGGACGGGCCGAGCTCGACACGCTGGAGACGGTCGCCGAGCGGGACTCGGTCTCGTTCGCGCTGCTGCTGTTGCTGGAGCGGCTGACGCCGGCCGAGCGGGCGGCGTACGTGCTGCATGAAGCGTTCGGGTACAGCCATCATGACGTGGCGGAGCTGATCGGGACGTCCGATGCGAATGCCAGGCAGTTGCTGTCCCGCGCCCGGAAGCGGGTGGCCTCCGGCTCCCGGCTGGAACGGACGGTCGACCGGGCGGACTGGCGGGAGCTTGTCGATCGCTTCCTGGCGGCCGCGCAGTCGGGCGAGATCGAGCAGCTTGAGCAGTTGCTGGCCGAGGACGTCGTCTCCACCGCGGACGGCGGCGGCAAGGTGATCGCGGCCCGGAACCCGGTTGTCGGCCGGACACCGGTGGCGCGGTACCTGATCGGGACGCTGCAGAAGTTCGGCGCGGGTTTCGTCCTCGGCTTCGCGGAGGCGAACGCCGAGCCGGTGCTGATCGCCGAGGGCCCAGACGGGCTGATGGCGGTCTGCTTCGTCGAGTTCGGCCCACACGGCGTCAGCGACCTCCGCTTCGTGCTCAACCCGGACAAGCTCGCATTCGCCGCAACCCAGGTGTCACAGATCGGAGGGCTGCCGGATCTGAGCTGGTGAACCGAAAGGACACCACATGAGCTCGAGGACCTATATCCGTGTCGTCCTCTGGATCCTGGCCGTCTTCGAGCTGGTGCTCGGGGTGTGGCTGACGATCGTGCCGAAGACGTTCTACGACCACGTGCCGACGGTGAACTGGACGCCGCCGTACAGCGATCACCTCTTCCACGACTTCGGCGGCGCAAGTCTCGGCCTCGGCATCGTGCTGACCGCGGCCGCGATCCGGCTCGATCGCTTCTGGACCGTGATCGCGCTGGTCGCCTACCTGGCGTACGCCGGGCCGCACCTGGTCTTCCACCTCGGCCATCTGGAGGGCGACGAGCGCACGTTGTCGATCGGGCTGGCGGTGATTCTCGCGCTGATGGTCGCGCTCCCGCTGACCGCGCTGGCCGCGACCCGCAAGTTGACTTGACGACTGTGACAGTAGAACTGTCACAATAGCGCCCATGGGTCCACTCGAGGGCGTGAAGGTGGTCGAGCTGGCCGGGATCGGCCCGGCGCCGTTCGCGTGCATGATGCTGGCCGAGCTCGGCGCCGACGTACTGCGGATCGATCGGCCCGGCGGCAGCGTGTCGCTCGGGCCGCCCGAGCTCGACCTGCTCAACCGCGGTCGCCGGAGCGCGGCTCTCGATCTGAAGCAGCCGGCCGCGGTCGACGTCGTACGGCGGCTGGTCGCGCAGGCCGACGTACTGATCGAAGGCTTCCGGCCCGGCGTCGCCGAGCGGCTCGGGCTCGGGCCGGAGCAGTGTCACGCGATCAACCCGCGGCTGGTGTACGGGCGGATGACCGGCTGGGGCCAGGACGGTCCGCTCGCGCAGACGGCCGGGCACGACATCGACTACCTCGGATTGTCCGGCGCCCTGCACCTGATCGGGCGGGCCGGCGGGCCGCCGCAGGTGCCTGCCAATCTGCTCGGCGATTTCGCGGGCGGGTCGTTGTACCTGGTGATCGGCGTACTCGCAGCGCTGCACAGCGGCGAGGGCCAGGTCGTCGACGCGGCGATCGTCGACGGGTCGGCGCATCTGACCACGATGCTGCTCGGCGCGCTCGCAGCCGGGTCGTGGCGGCAGGACCGCGGGACGAATCTGCTCGACACCGGCGCGCCGTTCTACGACGTCTACGAGACCGCCGACGGGAAGCACCTGTCGGTCGGCGCGCTCGAGCCGCAGTTCTACGCGGAGCTGATCGAGAAGCTCGGGATCGACGCGCCCGACCGCAACGACCCTGCGCAATGGCCTGAGCTGCGCAAGGTTTTTGCCGAGACCTTCCGCCAACGGACGCAGGCGGAATGGACGGCAGTGTTCGACGGCTCGGATGCCTGCGTCGCGCCTGTCCTGCCGCTCGCCGCCGATCACCCGCATCTCGTTGCCCGAGGCACCTTTGTGGACCATCACGGCGTACGGCAGCCGGCACCCGCACCACGTTTCGACCGTACGCCGACCAGCCTGGGCCGGCCGCCCGCGCGACCCGGGGAGCATACCCGCGAGGCCCTGACCGACTGGGGCATCACCGACCTCGACGACTTGCTGGAATCCGGCGCCGCCGTACAGAACTGAGAGGAAACCGCCCGTGGAACGTCAGCTCTTCGACGCCGATCACGATGCCTTCCGGGAGAGCGTTCGCGCCTTCTGTGACAAGGAGATCGTGCCGCACCACGACAGCTGGGAGGAGGCCGGGATCGTGCCGCGCGAGCTGTGGACCGCAGCCGGTGAGGCGGGTCTGCTCGGCTTCATGATGCCGGAGGAGTACGGCGGCGGTGGGGCGCGCGACTTCCGGTTCAACACCGTGCTGATCGAGGAACTGACGCGGGTCCGGGCGAGTGGGGTCGGGTTCACGATCCACACCGACATCAACTCGGCGTACCTGCTCGACTATGCGACGCCTTCCCAGAAGGAGCGGTGGCTGCCGGCGTTCTGCGCGGGGGAGACGATCAGTGCGATCGCTATGACCGAGCCTGGCGCGGGTAGTGATCTGCAGGGGATCCAGACGACTGCTCGCCGCGACGGGGATCACTATGTGCTGAACGGGCAGAAGACGTTTATCTCGAACGGCATTCTTGCGGATCTGGTGATCGTGGTTGCCAAGACTGACCCGGCGGCCGGCGCGCAGGGGATCTCGCTGATCGTGGTTGAGCGCGGGATGCCCGGATTCGAGCGCGGGCGGAATCTGGACAAGATCGGCCTCAAGGCGCAGGACACGGCGGAGCTGTTCTTCGACGACGTACGGGTGCCGGTGGAGAACCTTCTCGGCGAGGAGGGCAAGGGCTTTATCTATCTGATGGAGAAGCTGCCGCAGGAACGGCTCACGATTGCGGTGGTCGCGGCCGCGGCGTGCGAGAACATGCTCGACGACACTCTGCGCTACGTGAAGGACCGGAAGGCGTTCGGCCGCCCGATCGGCTCCTTCCAGAACAGCCGCTTCGTCCTCGCCGAACTCGCCACCGAGACCCAGATCGCCCGCGTCTTCGTCGACCGCTGCATCGAGGAACTGAACGCCGGAACACTGACTGTCGCCGAGGCCGCGATGGCGAAATGGTGGACCACCGAACTCCAGAAAAAGGTGGTCGACCGCTGCCTCCAACTCCACGGCGGCTACGGCTTCATGACCGAATACCCCATCGCCAAGGCCTACCTCGACACCCGAATCCAAACTATCTACGGCGGCACCACCGAAATAATGAAAGAAATAATCGGCCGAACAATGGGCATCTAAGAAGGACAGAAGGACAGAGAAGGACAGGAGAGATCTGCTCTGCTGCACGTCTCAGGCCAGACATAGGCCCCACGTGACCCTCAGGTTGCGCTTGCTAGCAGCGTCAGAACTATCCCGGCAGTGCGGCGACCGGGTCTGACGTGAGCTCGTGAAGGGCCTGCAGTCTCCCGGCGGCTGCACGACGATGCCCCGGTACGCACGGCCCAGCACGGGATGCATGTCGCGACCCAACCGCTCCCCGCAGAGACAGCCCTCAATCGCGGGACCCCGTCGGTAACCGAAGCGGCCAGGATCGCGACAGCTGCGTGGTGCGCCGGTTCGTCTTGTAAATAAGGGATTCCGACGGTTTCACCGATTTGGCGAGCCGGGCCAGAACATGTAGAATCGAACACATGTTCGACACAGATCTGGAGCAGCTGTCGACGGCCGACCTACTCGAGTCCGCCGCCGAACACCGCGTAACGGCCAACCAGGCCGACACGCGGCTGCTGCAGCACGCCCAGATCTACGCCGACCGCCACCACCCGTCGGTCTGCGCCACCCGCCCGATCCGTCC
>NZ_JBEPDK010000009.1:0-464354 GCF_040300265.1 Kribbella sp. NPDC000426
GGGGGTGGGGGGGGCTCCACACGTCTCTCTTTTATTTTTTTTCCCGGGGGGGGGCCGCGCCCCCGCCCGCCGCCCCCCCCCCCCCCCCGCCGGCTCCCGCATGACCGAACGCATCGGTCTGCAACTCGAACCCGGCGCCGTAGACCATTGGACTGCCCCACGTCGGCTCGATGCCGCGCCGGATCTCCCGACGCCCGAGCTTGACGATCTCGGGCTCCAGGACGCCGTCCTCCAGGAGCGAGGCGTAGAACTTCGCCATGCCTCGCGCTGTCGCGTAGCCACCGACAGCGGCGAGCCCGGCGCTGCGATACTCCTCGCTGTTCCAGATCTTCTCCGAACCTGGGATCCACAGCGGGTTGGGCCGGTTGATCTCCGACCAGGGGCCGTCGACGAGCACTCCTTCCGGAGCCACCATCGTCGCCACTCGCCAGTGCAGCTCTTCGGGCAACCCGATCCACACCTCGAGCTCCAGCGGTACGGCGAACTCGTCCGCGAACAGCTGCCCGACTGTGCGGCCGTCGACCCGCCGTACCAGCTCGTCGAGAAGCCAGCCCCAGGTCACCGCGTGGTACATGAATGCGGCGCGCGGATCGGACGCCGGCGCCTGCGCGGCGAGGTGTGCCGCCATCGCGTCGTGGTCGAGCAGGTCGGCGTACCCGGCCTCCACCCACGGCAGGCGGGCCTGATGGGACAGCACCTCGGCGATCGTGATCCGATCCTTGCCCTCGGCACCGAACTCGGGCCAGTAGCGGCTCAACGGATCGTCCAACGACATCTGGCCGCGTTGCACCAGCAACAGGACGCAGGCGGTGGTGAGGCCCTTGGTGCCGGAGAACATCAGGTGGATCGTGTCGCGCTCCCACGCCCGGCCCGTCTCCGGGTCGGCCGTCCCGCCCCACAGGTCGACGACCAATTCACCTCGGTGGTACGCCGCGAACGCCGCACCGAGCTCACCGCGCTCCGAGAAGTTCCGGTCGAAAGCCTCGGCCACGTGCTCGAATCCCGCTGCTGTCCACATGACTTGATAGTACCGATCGTTCTCATCTTGGTCCAGCTCGGTAGGCTGGGGTCCGGAGGTGGTCGGACGATGCCGGTCAAGGCTGGAGAGCGGTTGGACCCCGAGGCGACGAAGGCCCGGATCCTGAAGGCGGCGGCGGACGTGTTCGGCCGGCGCGGGATCCACGCGACCGGGATCAACGAGATCGTCGAGGCCGCCGGCGCGTCCAAGCTGACCATCTACAAGAACTTCGGGTCCAAGGACGGCCTGGTCGAGGCGGTCCTTGCCGACCGCACCCAACGGGTCCGCGCCTGGCACAACGCGGCGGTCGAGCAGGCGCCGCCCGGCCGCGACCAGATCCTCGCCGTCTTCGACCTGGTCGCAAGCTGGTACGCCGAAGCCGGGTTCCGCGGCTGCGCGATGATGAACGCCGCCACCGAGGACCGCGGTCAGGACGGCGCGCCGCGGCGGTTGGCGCGAGAGCATCTCGCCTTCTATCGCGAGCTTTTCGAGCGCTTGCTGACGAATGCGGGGGCTCATGATCCGGCAAGGACGGCGCGGCAGCTGGTCGTCGTACTGGAAGGCGCGACGCTGATCAGCGCCGTCGACCAGGATCCGGGGCTCGGCGCGGAGGCGCGGGTCATCGTGGAGACACTCCTCGACTCGGCACTCTGAGAGCCACGAGCACACAGGCGACTCCTGCTCCGGCGGCCACGAGGAACGCTTGGCGATAGCCGGCCCACTCAGCGATCAGCCCGCCGAGCGGCCCCGCCACCATCACCCCGAGATCCCAGAACGACGTCATCACCCCCATCGAGCCCCCCGGCCTCGATCCGTCCACCCGATCCAGCGTCATCGAAACGCATGCCGGATAGACCAACGCCAACCCGACCCCCGCCAGCACCGTGAAGACAACCGCGGTTGCCGGTGTTAGCACGATGACCAACCCTGCCAGGGCAACGATCTCGAGCCCCACCGTCGCCACCACCACCGGTCGCCCACCGAACCGATCGACCAACGGGCTGCCCGCGAACCGCGTCACCAAGAACCCACCGGCAAACAACGCGAGCGCAACGCCGTCCACCCCGACGCCCGCATCCCGCAACCACAACACCAGCAACGCCGCGACCGTCCCATAACAGTAGGCCGCCAGTCCGATCGTTGCCCCCGGCAACCGCACTCCCGCCGGCAACAACCCCCGAACCCGCACCCCCGGCACCTCGACTTCAACCGACCTGGTGGTGAGCACGACCGCGGCCGACGCGAGTGACAGTCCTACGACGACCCACCAGACCTTGCCGCCGACCAGCGTCGCGATCACCGGTCCGGCGGCCAGCCCGCCCCACATCGACAGGCCGAACCAGCCGGCCAACCGCCCACGCTGCGCTACTCGCGCACCCGACAGCACCCACGGCAGCGCCGCGGAGAACAGCGCCGCCTCACCCGCACCCATTACCAGCCGCGCCACCATCAGCAGGATCAGATCCGGCGCAAGCAGTTGCCCGAGGCCCCCAATCGCCGCCAGCACTCCCCCGGTCAGGACGACCGGACGCGACCAGCCCGCATCCGCCAGCCGGCCCGCGAACGGCCGCCCGCACGCCGTCGCCAGGAACGCGATCCCGACTGCAGTGCCGCTGGAGAGTGCGCCGCCGCCGAGCTTCTCCGGCACGTACGACGGCAGCGCCTGCAACGTGGCACCGAACGCGAGATACCCGAACAGCACCGCCACCCACAACCGTCGTACCGGAACAGTCATGGGTGAGATGGTACCGCTTGTTATTATGTCTGTCGCGGGCGATCCAGGAGCACGACCTCACACGCATAGTGCTGCGAGGCCGTCATCTCGCCACGGAACCAGAGCAGCGGGACCCGCGCCGGATCGCCCGGCGCGACGATCGGCCGGAGATTGTCGGCAACGGAGTTCTCGGTCACCGGCGTCCACGTCGCCCCGGCGTCGTTCATCCGGGCATGGAAGATCTCGTGATGCTTCAGCGCCGCGCCGTCGCGCGGGTCGATCGGCGTCGACACGTAGAGCGAGTCGAGGTCGTACGGGTCGATCGCGACCAGGCCGGTGTAGTCGTTCTCGTGCACCAGCAGGCCGTGGCCGGCCTTCGCCAGTTGCTGGACCTGCCACGTTCCGCCGGGCGCCAGACGTGCATAGAAGAAGCGATGGTCCGGCACCGGATGCTGTCGCGCGAACGCATCCTCCGGCTTCTCGGGTACGTCGTGGCGAGCGAGCATCACCGCAGCGAGCGAACCGTCGTCGCCGCGGCGGATGTCGACGGTCCAGCAGTGCGTCATCGGCTCGCCGTCCCAGACCGAGTCGGCGGCGAGGACCTTGGTCAGCTCGACCTGCGACGGCGCGTCGGCGTCGAGCGCCTTGGCGTCCACCACGGTGCCGTCCGTTCGGTGCAGGGCGCCGCCTTCGAGATAACCGTGGTAGATCGAGTTGTTGTAGTCGCGCGGGTGATGGTCGGTCGTGATGAGGTCGACGCGCGTCGGCGTCGAGACGTAGCGGGTGTAGCCGTTGACGTATCCGACCTTCGGGCGGGTGAACAGTTTGCCGGCGTACTCCCAGGTGTCGCCCTCGTCGTCTGACAGCAGTGCGCACGGGTCGTCGTTCACCGCACGGGCGAAGCAGTAGAGGCGGCCGTCGAGCTCATGCAGGTTCGAGTACGTGACACCGCGGCCACCGGTGAACTCACCCCAGTCGAACGTCCGCTCCGGTCCCCATTTGCGCGGATCACCAGGCTCGCTGATCCGCCAGCGCGTCAGGTCATCGGTCTTGTGCTTCGTGTACACCGCCAGCCAACGCCCGTCGCGCCGCCGCCACAACGCCGGTACGTCGTGATCGTCGGCTTCGAACTGCTCATGCAGTACGACGATCTCGCTCTCACCTGACTGCAGCTCGACGACGGTCAGCTCGACGTTGCCGGCACGTCGGTCTCCGCCGGGACCCTCCGGCGCGGCAATCGAACCGGCGACCAGCAGGCCGCTCTCCGCGTCGACCAAGGCCCGCTCGTCCTGGAACCAGCACCAAGCACCGTTGTCATTGATCACTCGAGGCGCATCCATGGCCACCCAGTGTTCCATCGTCGAAGCGGTTTGGGTAAGCGCTTGCCCACATCCGGTCAGAAGTGTCCGCTGACCGTGCGACGATCGGCGTATGCCGATCGACCAGCATCTTCTGCTCGCGTTCCTACTGACGACGACCATCGCGATGATCACGCCTGGGCCGGACATGCTGTTCATCCTCGGGTGCGGGATGCGCAGCGGCCCCCGGGCCGGGTTGCTCGCGACGGCCGGGGTTGCGACGAGTGAGGCTGTGCATGTCGCGGTGGCGGCGGCCGGGTTGGCTGCGCTCTTCGCGGCCGTGCCGGTTGCGTTCACGGCGGTCCGGATCGTCGGTGCGGCGTACCTGATCTATCTCGGGGTGCAGATGATCCGGCACCGGAACGACGCCACCACCGACGAGCCGCCCGGCACGACCGGGGCGGCGATGTCGGGCCGGAAGGCTTACTTGACCGGACTGACCACGAACCTGCTGAACCCGAAGATGGTGACATTCACGATCGCGTTCCTGCCACAGTTCGTCGTGCCGGAGCACGGCCAAGTGTGGCTCCAGTTCGCAGTACTCGGCGCGATCCTGATCGTGCTGGAGTTCCTCGTCGACGGCACAGTCGGCCTACTGTCCGGACGAATCGGCAGCTGGCTCCGCTCCCGCCACATCGCCCGCCGCCGCATCGACACCGCAACAGGCGGAATCTTCATCGGCCTCGGCATCCGCCTCGCCTTACTCCGCTGACCCGCCCCACCGCACCAGCTCACCTCACGCCGGCGCAAGCAGGCGCCTCCTCTCCCCTGTTCTGAGGAGGCGCCTCTGACGCCGAGCCCGATCAGACCAGGCCGAAGCCGCCGGCCCAGGCGATCTTCTCGCCGATGGCGAGGGACAGCTGCAGGAAGCCGACCGCCTCGAGCTCACGAGCACGCTTCAGCGCGCCCGCGTCGACCGCCTTCAGGCCGCCTGCGGACACGATCCCCGCGAACTGCGCCTTGGCGTCGGCGTCGTCGCCGGCAATCAGAACGGTGGTCGGGACCTCACCCACCTGACCCGACGCGACCGTTGCCGCGAACGTGGTGTTGAAAGCCTTCAGAACCTTGGCGTCCGGCAACTTCTCGGCCAGCTCGGCCGCCGCCGACCCGTCCGCCGGCACGACCAGCGAGTCGAACGTCTCGAAGTTCAGCGGGTTGGTGATGTCGACGACGACCTTGCCGCTCAACTGGTCGGCGCGATCGGCGAGGACCTGGTCGATCGCCGGGTACGGCACCGCGAGGATCACGACGTCGCCCGTGACCGGCTTGTCCTTGTCGGTGGAGTCGAACAGCTCGAGGGTGTTGCCGCCCTTGGCGACGACCGACGAGATCGCCTGCCCCATGTTGCCGCTGCCGATGATGCTGACGTGCGTCATACTCTCGCTCCTTTTTGGTTGTACCTTCAACCATCACGATAGCGCAGAATAGTTGTAGCTACAACCATTAGACTGTTGTCGTGAGCACGCGCTGGCTGGACGACACTGAGATGACCGCATGGGTGCGGCTGGCCGCCGTACTCGAGCTGCTGCCCGGTGTCCTCGACTCCCAGCTCCGGCGCGACGCGGAGCTGACGCACTTCGAGTACTACGTGATGGCGATGCTGTCCGAGGCGCCGAAGCGCACCCTCCGGATGACCGCACTGGCACAGCGAACCAACGCGACCCTCCCCCGCCTGTCACATGTCGTGAAGCGGCTGGAGGACCGGGGCATCGTCGAGCGGTTCCCTTGTCCGGAGGACGCACGGGCGACGAATGCGCGGTTGACCGCCGAGGGCTGGAAGAAGATCCGCGCAACTGCGCCCGGCCACGTCGCAACAGTCCGTCAGCACGTCATCGACGTACTCACACCTGAACAGGTCGCGCAGCTCGCCGACATCACCGGCGCGATCCTCGAGTCGGTCGACCCGGAGGGCAAGCTCAGCGACGTGTACCGGCGCTGAGCTGCCGACCGGTCCCGGTGTCGTGTTGGATGCCGGTATGAATGATGCAGAGGCGGCGGTTGCGGCGGCGGAGGCCGGCGCTGCGGTGATCCGGGAGCGGTTCGGCGGTCAGTTGGAGCGGTACGCGAAGGTGGGGACCGACTTCGCGACCGAGGCCGACCTCGAATCCGAGCGCGCGATCATGGCGGTCATCCAGGGCGCCCGCCCGGACGACGCGGTCGTCGGCGAGGAGTACGGCGCCAGCGGTGAAGCGGACCGTACCTGGCTGGTCGACCCGCTCTGCGGAACGCTCAACTTCGCGGCCCAGAACCCGCTGTTCTCCGTGAACGTCGCACTCCGCAGCCCGACCGGCGACGTCGCCGCGGTGGCCCAGCCCCTCACCCACGAGATCTTCTGGACCGACGGCACGACGGTCTTCATCCGCCACGACGGCGCCGACCGTCCCGCCGTACCGTGCGCGTCCTCCCGCCTTGTGGACATCGACATCGACGGCACCGGACAGTTCCTCGGCGCCCAACTCCTGACCGACGAGAAGCTCCGCGCCGCGTTCGCCCTCCGCGTCTTCTCCACCACCCTCGCTCTGGCTTGGGTAGCGGTCGGCCGTCAAGCCGCGTACATCGCCGACAACGTCAGCCCGACCAGCGTCCACTTCACCGCCGGCACCATCCTCTGCCAAGCCGCCGGCCTCCCCATCACCAACTTCCACGGCGACCCCCTCCACACCACCCCCGGCCTACTTGCCGCCGCCTCCCCCGAAACCCACACCCAACTACTCACGCTCCTCGCCCCACACCTGTCCGAGTCGCACGCAGGCTGAGCACTCTTCCCATGTATCGCGGCGGGCTGCCGGTGCCTCCGTCTGTTTGAGGGGGAGGAACTTGTCATGAGCAACACACTCGGACCACATCGGAGGCGGGCCAGGACCGTACGGCGCTCGCACCGTCGGCTGATCGTCTCGATCAACATCGCCCAGGCCGTCATCGCGCTGCCGTGTCTCGTCGCGGCGTACGGGCTGGCCGAGCATCTCGTCGCAGCCCAAGAGGCCGTCGGACCGCACCAGGTCGCGAGCCGCTCGGTCCATTGGCCGGTCGACTTCGCGATCACGCTGAACATGAGCCTGCTCATCGTCGGCGCCGCGGCGGGCGCGGTCGGCAGTGTCATCCAGCAGAGCATGACGTTCGCGCGCACGACCGGTGCGAATCACCAGGTCGCGTGGTACATCATGCGTCCGCTCTGGTCCGCGCTGCTCGCCTCGGTCTCGGTGATCGCCGTCAACACCGGCCTGATCAGCATCGGCGACGAATCCACCTCCAGCGCCGGCGTAGCCGTCCTGGTCCTCACCGGCGCCCTAACCGGCCTCTTCACCGACCAGGCCCTGAACCGCCTCCGCCGAATCTTCAACCGCCAACCCCGCGCAGGCGCATGACCCGCAGTACCGCGGTCAGCAACCACCAACCCTGCGGCGCGTGACACGCAGTACGGCGGTCAGCATCGGGAGGGTGAACTCGCCGTCGGCGGTCTCAGGTCGGCTCGCGAGGTATGCGCGGATGCGGTTGAGCGTGGCGTCTCGTTCGTGGTCCGGCATCGCCAACATGCCCGCGCGGGTGGCGAGAGTCGCAACAAGCGAACCCGCCGTACGACGCTGTCCGTGCGGGAACTCGGCCTGCTCCGGCTCGCCGAACCCCGGAAACTGCAGACCGGCCGCCTCCACCCGCCAACTCGCAGGCGTATCACGCGGACCGATCGCCGCACTCCCACTCACCTGAGCCAGCCCGTCAACCCAATCGACGCTGTCGTCCACGACATTCCACAACCCGGCGAGCACACCACCTGGCGCAAGCACCCTGGCAATCTCCGGCCCAGCAACAGCCATGTCGAACCAGTGCATGGCATTCCCAGCCACTACGACATCAACCGACCCATCCGGCAGCGGTATCTCCTCAGCCCCACCCACGAACGCCCGTACTCCCGGCAGCCCGCGCCGCAACTCCCCCAACATCGCCGCATCAGGCTCAACCGCAACAACGTCGACCCCGAGTTCGACCAACGCCGCCGTCAACTTCCCCGTCCCAGCCCCCAGATCAAGCACCCGCCTCCCAGGCGCCCCCTCCAACACCCACCCCACCGCGTCCCCCGTATAACCCGGCCGATGCTCCGCATAAGCCCGAGCCACCACCCCAAACCCCGCCCCCAACCGCCCACCCTCATCCATCCCCCGACGTTACCCACCCCACACACTCCTCCGACGTCGTGACCCGCGGTCAACCGACATCCCAGCTCCTTGCGATGGTGGCACCAGGTACGTCGCCCGCACGCTCGCCGAGTCGTGGATTCCGGCTGATTTCAGCAACCCCTATCCACGACTCGAGGTTTCGCCCCCGAACCATTCACCACGACTCGCCGAACGACGGACGACACCCGGCCGATCGACTTCGACGGCTGCTCGATTTCGTGGTGGGCGGTGGGTGGGGGTTAGCGGAAGTCTCGGGATTTGGTTTTGGCGGCTAGGGGGAGGCGTTCCAGGTGTTCGGCGGAGAGGTTGGTTACTTCGCCGGCTCGTTCTACTCGGCCTCGGATGATGAGGGCGGCGGCGTTGCGGGCTATGGCGGCGTGGTGGTGCCAGCAGCCTACGGTGATGACGATGTTGGCCATGCCGGTCTCGTCCTCGAGGTTCATGAAGGTGACGCCGGAGGCGGTGGCCGGACGTTGGCGGTGGGTGACGACGCCGGCTACGCGGACGCGGGTGCCGTTGGGGGCTTCGCGGAGTTGGGCGGCGGACAGGATGCCTTCGGCGCGGAGTCGTTCGCGGACGCGTTCCATCGGGTGGCTGGTGGTGGTGATCGAGGTGGACCACAGGTCGGCCATGTCGGCTTCGATGTCGCTCATCCCGGGAAGCGTGGGCGGCGGACCGGCGGCGGTGATGCCGGCGAGTTGGCCGGGGCGCTCTTCGGCTGCGCGGCCGGCCTCCCACAATGCCTGTCGCCGGTCGAGCCCGAAGCAGTCGAACGCGCCGGCGGTCGCGAGCGCCTCGACCTGGGCCGCGGTGATCCCGGTACGCCGGACCAGGTCGGCCATCTCCGTGAACGGCCCGCCCCGGTCCCGCTCCTCGACGATCAGCTTTGCGCCCTTCTCCCCCACCGTGCGCACTTCGGCCAGCCCGAGCCGGACCGCGAAGGCCCCGTCGCGCCGATGCACAGTCGTGTCGAACGGCGCCTTCGGATCGAACGGACCCACCAACGGCTGCGGATCCGCCAGACAGCCCGGGGAACCCGTCGGCCCGTCCAGCTCCTGCCCGTCGACCAGCAGCTCGAGCCCTGCGTCGACGCCCGAGAGGTGCAGGTGCGGGCGGCGTACTTCGACGCCGTGGCGGCGGGCGTCGGCGACCAGGGACTGTGGTGAGTAGAAGCCCATCGGCTGGGCCCGGAGCAGCGCGGCCAGGAACGCGGCCGGGTAGTGCAGCCGCAGCCAGGTGCTGGAGTAGACGAGCAGGGCGAAGCTGATCGAGTGCGATTCGGCGAAACCGAAGTTCGCGAACGCTTCGATCTTCTCGTAGATCTCGTCGGCCAGGTCGCCGGTGATCCCATTGCCCGCCATCCCGGCGTACAGCTTGTCCTTCAGGGACGAGATCTTCTCGATGCCGCGTTTGGAACCCATCGCCCGGCGGAGCAGGTCGGCCTCGTCGCCGTCGATCTCGCCGACCGCCATCGCCATCTGCATCAGCTGCTCCTGGAACAGCGGCACGCCCATCGTCCGCTCCAGCACCGGTCGCAGCTTCGGGTGCAGGTAGGTGATCGGCTCCTCCCCGGTCCGGCGGCGGATGTACGGGTGGACGGCGCCGCCCTGGATCGGGCCGGGGCGGATCAGCGCGATCTCGGTGACGAGGTCGTAGAACCGTCGCGGTTTCAGCCGCGGCAGCGTCGCCATCTGTGCGCGGGACTCGACCTGGAACACGCCGACCGAGTCCGCCCGGCACAGCTGGTCGTAGACGCCGGCCTCCTCCCGCGGGATCGTGTGCAGCTCCCACGATTCGCCGATCTGCTCGCGGACCGTGTCCAGGCAGTACTGCAGTGCGGCGAGCATGCCGAGCCCGAGCAGGTCGAACTTCACCAGCCCCATCCACGCGCAGTCGTCCTTGTCCCATTGCAGGACGGTCCGTTTCTCCATCCGGGCGTGCTCGATCGGCACCACCTCGCCGACCGGGCGCTCGGTCAGCACCATCCCGCCGGAGTGGATCCCGAGATGCCGCGGGAACTTCAGCAGCTCCGTCGCCATCGCCACCACCTGCGGCGGGATGTCGTGCTCGGTCGAGGTGATCTCCGGGCTCCAGCCGTCCACCTGTTTCGACCAGGCGTCCTGCTGACCGACGGAGTACCCCAGGGCCTTCGCCATGTCGCGGACGGCGGACTTCGGGCGGTAGGAGATCACGTTCGCCACCTGGGCGGCGTTGTGCCGGCCGTACTTGGAATAGACGTGCTGGATCACCTCCTCCCGCCGGCCGGAGTCGAAGTCGACGTCGATGTCCGGCTCCTCGGCCCGGGTGGTGGCCAGGAACCGCTCGAACGGCAGGTTGTAGAGGATGCTGTCCACCGCGGTGATGCCGAGCGCGTAGCAGACCGCCGAGTTCGCCGCCGAGCCGCGGCCCTGGCAGAGGATCCCGTTGTCGTGCGCGAACCGGACGATGTCCTCGACGATCAGGAAGTACCCCGGGAAGCCCTTCTCCTCGATGACGTCGAGCTCCCGCTCCAGCCGCTCGTAGGCATCGGGCCGCTGCGCACGGGTCCCGTACCGCCGGGCGGCGCCGGCGAACGTCAGCTCCCGCAGCCACGACATCGGATCATGACCATCGGGTACGTCGCGCAGCGGCAACTTCGGCTTCGCCCGCGCGAGGTCGAACGCGAGCTGGTCGGCCAGCGTCACCGAGCGCGCCACGGCCCCGTCGTACCGCCGGAAGCGGGCGGCCATCTCCTCACCCGAACGCAGGAACGCCATCCCGCTCGGCGGCAGCCAGCCGTCCATCGAGTCCAGGTCGCGCCGGGCCCGCACTGCTGCCAACGCCCCGGCGAGCTTGTGCTGCGCGGGCGTCGCGTAGTGAACGTTGTTTGTGGCAACGACCGGCAGACCGCGGTCGGCGGCGAGATCGGCGAGGATCCGGTTCCGCGTGGTGTCTGCGGGCAGGTGATGGTCGATCAGCTCGACGACGACGCGGTCCCTGCCGAACAACGCGGTCAGCCGGTCGAGCTCGCGGCCCGCGGCGGCCGGGCCGTCGGCGTGCCCGCCGAGCTCCAGCGCCTGCCGGACCAGGCCCTTGCGGCAGCCGGTCAGGATCAGCCACTCGTCCTGGCCCGCGGCAGCCAGCTCCTCCAGGTCGTAGACCGGCTTCCCCTTCTCGCCGCCGGCGAGCTGCGCCTCGGTGATCGCCCCGGCCAGCTTGTGGTATCCGTCCTGTCCCTCCGCCAGCACCAGCAGGTGACTGCCCTCGGGGTCGGCCACGCCGTTCTGCGGGCCGGTCAGCCCCAGCGACAACTCAGCTCCGAAAACAGTCGGCATCGAGTACGCCGCCGCGGCCTCGGCGAACCGGGCCGCGCCGTAGAACCCGTCGTGATCGGTCAGCGCCAGCGCATGCAGCCCCTGACGGACCGCGGCCTCGACCAGGTCCTCCGGCTGGGAAGCGCCGTCCAGGAAGGAGAAGTTCGAGTGGGCGTGGAGCTCGGCATACGGCACGGCGTGCTCGGGGCGGCGCACGGCATCCGCGACATACGGCCCGCGATGTTGTGACCACGCCGGGCTGTCGCCGCCGTCGCCCGTCACCGGCCGGCCGCCGTGGCTGCCCGGGCGAGAGCGGTCCGACAGCTTGCGCTCCAACTCCGACCACTTGATCGGCGGGTTGTTGTAACCCATCGCTCCCACCTCCCATCAGGATCAAGACTAGAACATATGTTCGACAGGACGCAAAATGAGTGGCCGCCAGGACAAGGGGCTTGGTAACTTGCTCTGGTCCGTGACACAACGCCCGGAGGTGATGCCCCCATGAACGCTGCACAGCAATGGGTGCTCCCCCTGTCGTGGTCACGGGCGGGCGACTGACACAGGTGTCAGCCGGGAGCGCCACGACAGGCTCCCGAAGGGAAACACCTATGAACACTGTGACGCTCTCGCGTGTCGCGGATAATCAGTGGCACGCCATCGAGAACGATCTGGTCGTCGGCCGCGGGCATGCCGCACGGCGGCTCGACGGCAGGACGTTTCTGAGTATCGACACCTGGCGCGACGCGGTCTTCGACCGGCTCGCCGCCGCGATGCTGGCCGATCAGTCGGCACCGCAGTACACCGTGGTCGACGAGACCGATCGCGAGCTCACGGCCAACTGGGAACGTGCCGGATTCGCCCGTGCGCGGCGCGAGTCGGAGTTCGTCGTACCCACTGAGGTCACGCCGGTGGAGGCGCCGGCCGGAGTGATCATCACGACGGCGTCCGAGGCTCCGCTGCGTGAGCTCGACCGCGCGATCCGTGCGGAGGTGGAGGCGACCGTCGGCTGGCAGACGATGCCCGCGGAGGTGCTGCCCTGGCAGGGCGGTGCGAGACCGCTCGACCCGTCGACGTGCACGATCGCGACCAAGGACGGTCGGTACGTCGGTATGGTCCGGGTCGCGACCAGGACCCGGCGACCGCGGATCGGGCTGGTCGCCGTACTGACCGCTGAGCGGCGGCACGGCATTGCCCGCGCCTTGCTGACGCAAACCCTCAGCGGGCTGCATCACGCCGGCTTCGAAGCGGCCACGGCGGAGGTCGACGAGACCAATGCGGCCGCACTGGCGTTGTTCGAAGGGCTCGGCGCCGAACGCACCGGCGGCAGTGTCGAACTGATCAACGAGAGGGCCTGATCATGCCTAGAGCAACAGGCGGCATCGAGATCGAGGGCACTGTCGTCGAGTGCCTCCGCAACGCCAACTTCCGGGTCGAACTCACCAACGGCCACAAGGTGCTGGCGCACATCAGCGGCAAGATCCGCAAGAACTACATCAAGATCCTCCCCGAGGATCGCGTCCTGGTCGAACTCAGCCCGTACGACCTCGACCGGGGCCGCATCATCTTCCGCTACCGCAACTGACGGAGCACTCTGCGCTCGGCATCCCCGAGCCGCCGGGCGCAGAGTGCCGTGGGGTCACCGTGAGGGCGCGAGACTCCCCCACGCCGGGTAGTTCAGCGGGTCATCGGTCGCGACCACGATATGCAGGTTGCGGCCGTCGGCGTCCATGACGCAGATCCGGTCGATCGCGGCTGCTACTTCGTAACAGCCGACCAGGAACTTACGGCCGTCCGGCGACCATCTCGGCTTGAACAACTCGAAGTGCTCGTCCTGACGCCGGATCACCCGCAGACCTGTCCCGTCCGGGTGGACCTTCAGTACGGCGGGGCTCGGGGCGAGCGGATCGATGTTGTAGCTGATCCACCGGCCGTCGGGAGACCAGTCGGGATGCTCCAAGCCGGCGGTCGGCGGCACGACCCGGCGAACCCCGGACCCGTCCGTTCTCACGACGTACACCGCTTCCAACTGCGCGCCCTGCGCGTCCACTCCGGTGATCCGCCCGAACGCGATCCAGCGGCCGTCCGGCGACCACTTCGGGTCGCCCTGGATCCCCCGGCCGGAGGTGAGCTGACGGACGTGGCGACCGTCGGGATCCATCGTGGCGATGTGTACGCCGGTGTCGTCGACGAAGTCGAACGCGATCCGCCGGCCGTCGGGCGACCAGTCCGACATGAAGCTGGGGATCCATGTAAACCGCTTCTGATGGGTCCCGTGCGGTGTGGACTAGACCCGTCAAGGCTGGAGCGGGATGTATCACAGAGGTTCCGTGTCGCCAAGACTAGAACATGTGTTCGAGTCCGGGATAATCTGAAAACATGCTTGGTCGGTTCACGGTTCGCCCGTCCGACGACGGATCTGACAGGTTCGGCGTCTGGGACGGTGCGGTCAACGGGTGGCGTGCGACAGGAATCGACGACGAGGAGAGTGCCCACGAACTGGCCTCCGATCTCGACGTCCAGTACGACGCGCACGGTCCACGTGCGGCCGACAAGGTCCGGCGCGTGGACCCGGCGCAGCCGGTTCAGCGGGCCGCCTGGGCGACCGGTGAGCTGGACGTGTGGATCAACGACAACGGCGAGTGGCTCGGCCGCGTCCGGGACAAGGACGGCCATGTCACCTGGGTCCCGGGCAAGGACCTGAGACCGCTCTGACGAGCTACTTCACGTAGCTGATCGGCGTCACCGCCGGCGCCTCCGGCAGCGGCTCGGACAGGTAGTGCCCGCGGATCCCGTTGATGTAGTGCCGGCTGCGGTTCGTCAGGCCGTCCGGCGTCTGCATCCGGCCCTTGGTCACCAGAATGCCCAGGTCCGCGCCCTTGAACCGGTAGTCGCCCGGTCCGTAGACGCGCAGGAAGAACGCCTCGTCCTCGTGCGTGACGTCGTGCCAGTCGTTGGCCGCACCCGCGAACACCAGGGCGCCGTCCTCGGTCAGGTGCCAGGTGCCGGTGCGGGGCGCCTCGATGATCCGCTCGACCCGGTCGGTCGGCTCCTTCATGATCAACTGCGCCCACACGTCCACCGCGGCCAGGTCGCGCCAGCGCTCGTTGATCTCCGCGACGTCGATCGTGTAGTCGGCCTCCATGAACTCGAGCAGGTGGAACAGGAACAGCGGTACGTCGGCGTACGCGCCGGCGGTCACATTCGTCATCGACGATGCGCCGGAGATCCGCGGGTTCAGCTCCCCGAGGTAGACCTCGTCGGTGGCCAGATCCACCAATACGTCGATCTCGAGGAAGCCGAGGTACCCCTCGACCGCGAGCCGGTCCCCCAGCCGCCGGACGTGCTCGATCGCCAGCGCCCGCTGCTCCAGGGTCAGCGCCTCCGGGAACAGGTCGTTCCCGCACCAGCCGCCCTTGTACGGCGTGAGCTCCGGGTAGCCGGTGAGGTCGGTCATGAACGGCCCGACGATCGTGCCGTGCCGGGTGATGCAGGCCTCGACCGCGGCCGCCTTGTTGTCGATCCGCTTCATCACCTTCAACTGCTCGCCGATGATGTCGGCGGCATGTTTCTCCCAGTCCTTCTTGCGGGCCAGGAAGAACGTCGTCTTGCCGGAGTCGCCGTACGGCGTCTGCACGACGAGGTCACGCCCGAGCCCGGCCGAGGCCGCCAGCTCCTTCAACGATTTCCACGACGACGCGGTGCCGATCACGTTCGGCACCGACGGCGCGCCGGCCTCGTTGCCGAGCTGGGTGGTGACGATCTTCGAGTCGAGCCGGCGCCGCAGTTCGTCCGACGGCAGGATCAGCCGGTAGCCGAGCTCGCGGCAGATCTCCTCGGTCTCTTCGTCGAAGAACACCATCACGATCATCGGCGTCCCGCCGCGTTTGCGCAGGTACGCCTGCACCTCGGGATCGCGGAGCAGGTAGTTGTTGATCTCCTCGCCGGACTCGAACTCGACGTACGGCCGCTCCTTCGGCGCGAACACCCGCGGATGCGCGCCGTCCCAGGAGTCGTAGTAGACGACGTACTGGAAGTTCCGCACCCAGCGGTCGATGCCGAGCAGGTTGAACGCGGTCGGCCCGAAGAAGTAGATCGGCTGGGTGTTGGTCCGGAAGAACGTGCGGATCTCGGCGATACCGTTCAGCTTCTGGTTCATCGCCCCCACCTCCCCTGAGATCAGTAAAGGCGACAAACCGCGCGCTGTCATTGCGTCAGAGGATCGAGCTGCGCGGCCGCGGTGCGATCGCGTCGAACGTGCGCAGCGTGTCCTGCAGGTACGCCGGATGCTGGGCGTCGGGCCAGCTCGACAGCTTCACGCACACGGTCCGGGTCCGCCGACCGACGTACAGCATCTGACCGTGGATCCCCAAGCAGAGCAGGACATTTCCGGACGGCCCGGCCCGGAACCAGAACTGGTTGCGGTACCACCCGCCGGGGAACGACGACGCCGCCGGTGACGCCAGGAAGTCGGTGCGCGTGGCTGCGTCCACCGCCCACGCCCGACGCAACCACTTCGGCGCGTCCAGCAGGAACAACCCGAAACGCGCCACATCCAGAGCTGTCGCCGCCAGCCCGCCGTCATGCACAGCTGTGCCCCGCGCGTCGGTCAGGAACTCCGCATCATGCTCCGCACCCATCGGCGCCCACACCAGCTCCGACACCAGCTGAGCCATCGATGTCTCACCTGCGCGCTCACAGACCCATCCGAGTACGTCGGACTCCGCCGACCGGTACAGAAACCGGCTGCCGTGTGGCGCCTCCGCCTCCAGCTCGGTCAGGAACTCGTACAGCGGATGCTTGTCCGCCAGCCACTGATCCAGCCGCCGTACGTCGGACTCCGGGTCGCTGTAGTCCTCCACGAACCGTACGCCGCTACGCATGTCCAGCACATGCCGCACCGTCGCACCGGCGTATCCGCTGCCGGCCAACTCCGGGACGTACGACGTGACCAAGGCGTCCAACGAAAGCCGGCCGTGTGAGACCAGGATCGCCGCCACACAGCCGACGACCGACTTGGCGATCGAGAACAGCGCCTGCGGCTGGTCGAGCACCCCGCCCGAGGCCAGCACCACTCCGTCGTGGGCGATGACGAAGGCATCGGTATGCGTGTCCGCGAGCGCCGGCAACCCCTCAGTCGGACGTGCCGGAAGCACCCGCACCGGACCGTCCCCGCGGGAGACACGCTGGGTCGGCAGTGTGCCCGGCCAGAGCATGGTGCGATCGTAGTCGCATGGCGACCACCGACGACCGGATGACCGGCTTCCCGCCGTCGGACGAGACACTCGTCGATCTGTCCGGCTGGCAGGATGCACCGAACGTCCGCTGGGCCTTCCGGCACATGCGCGAACTGATGCCGACACACGTGATCCCTGGTGACCCGGAGTACGTGCGTCCGCTCCTGTCCGCACTCGACCCGTCCGTCTGCACGACACCCGTCAACCGTCTCGACGGCAGTACGGCGACCGCCGACGACGTCTGGGCCGACACCTGGACCGACGCCCTCCTCGTCCTGCACAACGGCACCATCGTCGACGAGCAGTACCTGTCCGGCATGACACCGCACACTCCGCACCTGCTGATGTCGGTGAGCAAGTCGATCGTCGGCTGCGTCGCGGGCATCCTCGTACAGCGCGGCGTCATCGACCCAGAGGCTCCGGTGGCGAAGTACGTGCCCGAGGTGGAGGGCACCGGGTACGGCGGTGCGACCGTCCGGAACGTGCTGGACATGCGGACCGGCGTGGCCTTCCGGGAGACCTACCAGGCCGCCGACGCCGAGGTACGCGTGATGGAGCGCTCGATGGGCTGGCGGCCTCCGCAGGAAGGCGATCCGGTCGGCACGTACAACTACCTGACCACTCTGGGTACGGCGTCCGAACACGGCGGCCAGTTCACGTACCGGTCCGCCGACACCGACCTGCTCGGCTGGGTGTGCGAGCGCGCGACCGGGACACGGATGGCCGACCTGGTCTCGCGGCTGGTCTGGATCCCGATGGGCGCCGAGAGCTCCGCGGACATCACCTGTGACCCGGTCGGTACGGCGGTCCACGATGGCGGCATCTCCGCGGTCGCACGGGACGTCGCCCGCTTCGGGCAGCTGCTCCTCGACGGGCACATCGTCCCGCCCGGCTGGCTCGACGACGCGTGGCACCCGCCCGCCGACGTACGCGGCGCGTTCGCGGGCACGGACAACGAGCCCGTCCTCCCGGGCGGCTGGTACCGCAACCAGTTCTGGTTCGTGCCCAACCATCGTGGCACAGCCCTTGTCTGCTTGGGGATTCACGGTCAGATGGTCTACGTCCACCGCGAGACCCGGACCGTCGGCGTGAAGCTGTCGAGCTGGCCGGACCCGCAGAACACGTCGTACCTGATCGACACGCTGCGCACGTTCGGAGCGATCGGCGCGGCCCTGGACGGCTGATTGTTCGGGTGCGAAACTCCGAAGATGAGCCGCTACGGTCAGCAGTTCGGCCCGGACTTCACGTTCCTCGGCGTCCCGGTCTGCGATCTCGACGACCCGGCGTCGTACGCGGACGCCCAGGTGGTGATCCTCGGCGCGCCCTTCGACGGCGGTACGTCGCACCGCCCAGGGGCCCGCTTCGGCCCGATGGCGATCCGGATGCGCGACTACCTCGGCCACGACGGCTCCCGGCCGAGCCTGGCGTTGCGTACCGACGGCCTGGTCGACCTGAACGTGGTCGACGCCGGCGACGTGGAGATGTACTCCGGTGACATCGAGGTCGCGCTGCCCGCGCTCGAGGCGGCCGTCGAGAAGGTGACCCGCTCGGGCGCGATCCCGATCGTGCTCGGCGGCGACCACTCGATCGCGTTCCCGGACGCGAAGGGCGTCGCGAACGTGCTCGGCCACGGCCGGGTGTCGATGCTGCACTTCGACGCACACGCCGACACCGGCGACATCGAGTTCGGCTCGTTGTGGGGCCATGGGCAACCGATGCGCCGGCTGATCGAGTCCGGCGCGCTGCGCGGCGACAGGTTCCTGCAGATCGGCCTGCGCGGTTACTGGCCGCCACCGGACACGCTCGACTGGATGGCGCAGCAGAACATGCGCTCCTACGAGATGACCGAGATCGTGCACCGCGGGCTGGACGAGTGCCTGACCGAGGCGTTCACGATCGCCACCGACGAGTGCGACGGCGTGTTCCTGTCGGTCGACATCGACGTCTGCGACCCCGGCCACGCGCCCGGCACCGGCACCCCGGAGCCCGGCGGTCTGTCCGCGCGGCAGTTGCTCGACGCCGTCCGGCGGATCTGCCTCGAACTGCCCGTTGCCGGGATGGACGTGGTCGAGGTCAGCCCGCCGTACGACCACGCCGACATCACCGCCGCGCTGGCCAATCGCGTCGTCCTGGAGGCGGTGTCGGCGATCGCCCGCAAGCGCCAGGACGAACGGGACGGGACCCGGTGGGATCCCGCGCAGCCTTTGTTAGGTGACCGACCAAAGTCGGTCTGACCTGTTCCCAGCACCGGTAGCCGAGTGCCACACTCCGAAGAGGATGGCAGGTGGCGGGGACGGGCGGGCACCTCCATCGAGGGGAGGCATCATGGCGATGACCGTGCAGCAACTGTTCCGTCGCAAACCGGTTCCGGAGATGTCGCAGGAGACCGGTTCCGACACCGGCAAGAGCGAGCTGGTCCGGACGATCGGGCTGTTCCAGCTGTCCATGTTCGGTATCGGCGCCACCATCGGCACCGGTATCTTCTTCGTTCTCGCACAGGCGGTGCCGGTCGCCGGGCCGGCAGTGATCTGGTCGTTCGTGATCGCGGGTGTGGTCGCCGGACTGACCGCGATCTGCTACGCCGAGCTGGCCAGTGCGGTCCCGGTGTCGGGTTCGTCGTACTCCTACGCCTACGCGACGCTGGGTGAGCTGCCCGCGATCGGCGTGGCCGCGTGTCTGCTGCTGGAGTACGGCGTGTCGGCCGCCGCGGTCGCGGTCGGCTGGTCGCAGTACCTGAACGAGTTGTTCGACAACATCTTCGGCTTCACGATTCCGGACAAGATCTCGCAGGCGCCCGAGCAGGGCGGGATATTCAACCTGCCCGCGATCATCCTGGTCGGGCTGTGCACGCTGCTGCTGATCCGCGGCGCGAGCGAGTCGGCCAAGACCAACGCCGTCATGGTGTGTATCAAGATCGGCGTCCTGCTGCTGTTCGTCGTGCTCGGGCTGAAGGGCTGGAACTCCAACAACCTGTCGGACTTCGCGCCGTTCGGTATCACCGGAATCACCTCGGCGGCCGGCATCATCTTCTTCTCCTACATCGGACTGGACGCCGTGTCGACCGCCGGTGAGGAAGTCAAGAACCCGCGGCGAACGATGCCGCTGGCAATCTTGATCGCGCTCGTCACGGTCACCGGACTCTACATCCTGGTCACGCTGGTCGCGGTCGCGGCCCAGCCGGCGGACCAGTTCCAGGACCAGGAGGCCGGGCTGTCGGCGATCCTGGAGAAGGTGACCGGATCGTCCTGGCCGGCCACAGTCCTGGCCGCGGGCGCGGTGATCTCGATCTTCAGCGTCACGCTGATCGTGATCTACGGGCAGACCCGCATCCTGTTCGCGATGGCCCGCGACGGCATGATCCCGGAGCTGTTCCACCGGGTGAACCCGCGTACGCACACCCCGGTGCCGAACACGCTGATCGTCGCCGTGCTGATCGCGCTGCTGGCCGGGCTGATCCCGATCAACTTCCTCGCCGAGATGACCAGCATCGGCACGCTGGTCGCCTTCCTGGTGGTCTCGATCGGCGTGATGGTCCTGCGCCGCACGCACCCCGAACTGCCACGTGGCTTCAAGGTTCCGGGCTATCCGGTCACGCCGATCCTGTCGATCGCGGGCTGTCTCTGGATCATCAAGGACCTGCGGGTGGTGACGATCCTGGTCTTCCTGATCTGGCTCGCGGTGGCGTTGATCTGGTACTTCGCATACGGCTTCAAACACTCGCATCTCGGCAGGCACGAGCACGTCGGACTGATCCACGACGAGGACGGACCGCAGCCATGACGATGATCGTCGGCTACGCCTCGGACGAGCGCGGGAAGGCGGCCCTGCACCTCGCGGGCATGCTGGCCCGGTCGGCAGGCGACGACCTGATCGTGTGCAGCGTCGTGCCCGCGCCGTGGGTGCCTGGGATGGCGCGGGTGGACGCGGAGTACCAGGACTTCCTGACGCAGAGCGCGGACCAGGCGCTGGAGCGGGCCCGGAGCTTCCTGCCGGCCGACGTCCCCGCGACGTACGTCCGGCACAGCGCCCGGTCGGCGCCGGCCGGACTGCTAGAGATGGCCGAGCAGAACGACGCCCGGCTGATCGTGCTCGGCTCGTCGTCGGCCGGCGTGTTCGGGCATATCGCGCTGGGCAGCGTCACCGACCGGCTGCTGCACAGTTCGCACGTCTCGCTCGCGCTGGCCACCCGCGGCTTCCGCTGCCCCGGGGACCGCAAGGTGTCCCGGGTGACGGCGGCCTTCGGCGGCACCGAGACCGCCGAGGACCTGGTCCTGGCGGCCGCCTCCGTCAGCGCCGACGTCAACGCATCGTTGCGGATAGCAACGTTCGCGGTCTGGGCCCGGCCGGCCTACACGACCAGGCTGGGCACCGACTCCGAGGACCTGGTGATGCAGGAGTGGCGGTCCGAGCTCGACAAGACGGTGAACGCCACGCTCGCGCAGGTGCAGGACCTGCCCGAGCATCCACGCACCGTCGAGACCGTGATCGGGTCCGGTACGACATGGTCGGAGGCGATCGACGAGATCGGTTGGGAGGCAGGCGACGTCCTGGTGGTCGGATCGAGCGAGCTCGGACCGGTCGCCCGGGTCTTCCTGGGGTCGCGGGCCACGAAGATCCTGCGGCACTCCCCTGTCCCGGTGCTGGTGATCCCCCGCCGCCGCGCAGAGGAACTGGCCGAACAAGCTGCAGAGGACTGAACCATGCACGAGGTCGACCAAACCACCGAGCAGATGGTGCGCAGCGTCCTCGCGTACGCCGAGAACCGGCTGCGGATGAACCCGGTCCCGCTGGACAGGTCGACGATGCCCGCGCACGAGCTGTACGAACGGCTCGACGGGCTGATCCGGGACGCGCCGCGGCAGCCGGACGAGGTACTCGGCGTCTACTCGTCGGTGATCGCGCCGAGCGTGATCTCGGCCGACAGCCCGCGCTTCCTCGGGTTCATTCCGGCCGCGCCGACCAAGGCCAGCCTGCTGTTCGACATGCTCGTCTCCTGCGCCTCGATCCAGGGCATCTCCTGGCTCGAGGCGTCGGGCGCGATCGCGGCCGAGAACACCGTCCTGCGACTGATCGCCGACGAGGCCGGACTGCCCGCGGGCGCAGGCGGCTGTTTCGTCTCCGGCGGATCGGCCGGCAACCTCTCCTCGCTCGCGGTCGCCCGCGAAACCGCGAAGAAACGGCTGGGCAGCGATCGCAGGCTGCGTGTCGTCGTCGGCACCGACGCACACTCGTCGATCGTCAACACCCTTCGTCTGCTGGAGATGGACGCACTCGTCGTCGACACACCGGACCACCGACTGACCGCCGAGACGGTCCGGGCCGCCGTCGAGGCCGACCCCGACACGTCGGACGTCGCCGCGCTGGTGTGTACGTCGGGCACCACCAACGCCGGCATCATCGACGACCTGGCCGGCTGCGGCGCGTTCGCCCACGAGCGCGGCTGGTGGTTCCACGTCGACGGCGCGTACGGCGGGTCCGGCATCTTCGCCCGCTCGCTCCGCCCGAAGTACGACGGCATCGAGCAGGCCGACTCGTTCATCCTGGACCCGCACAAGTGGCTCTTCACGCCGTTCGACTGCTGTGCGGTGATCTATCGCGAGCCCGAGCTCGCGCGCGCCACGCATACCCAGGACGCGTCGTACCTGGATGTCATCCATGTGTCCGACGGTGAATGGAACCCGACCGACTACGCCTACCACCTGACCCGCCGCGCGCGCGGTCTGCCGCTGTGGTTCTCACTCGCGGTGTACGGCGTGGACGCGTACCGGGAGGCGATCGAGAAGGCGGCGGCGCTGGCGCGGGAGACGGCCGCGCTGATCAGGTCGACGGAGCACCTGGAACTGATCCGCGAGCCCGACCTCGGTGTCGTCCTGTTCCGCCGGATCGGCTGGACGGGCAAGGACTACGACGAGTGGGCGCGGCAGCTGCACGAGGACGAGGTCGCGTTCATCCCGCCCAGCAAGTGGGAGGGCGAGACCATCGGCCGGTTCGCGTTCCTGCATCCCGACACCACCTTGGACCTGGTCCGCGACGTGCTGGCCCGGACGAAGCCATGAGCGACCTGCTCGAGCTCTTCCCGGCCGGTAGCCGGCTCGATGCCGACGGCAGCGTTGTCGTCGGCGGCTGCCGCGCGGACGACCTCGCGGCCGAGTTCGGTACGCCGGTCCTCGTCGTCGCCGAGCAGGCACTGCGGGCCCGCGCCCGCGAGTACCGCGACGAGCTCGTCGCCCGCTGGCCGAACTCGCGGGTCGTCTTCGCGTCCAAGGCCTTTCCCTGTACGGCGATCCAGCGCGTGATGGTCGAGGAAGGACTCGGGCTGGACGTCGCGGGCGGCGGCGAGATCCTGACCGCGCTCAAGGCCGGCGTCGATCCGGCCCTGATCGTGCTGCACGGCAACGCCAAGAGCGACGAGGAGATCGCGCTCGCGGTCGAGCACGGTATCGGCCTGGTCGTGGTGGACAACGCCGACGACGTGGACCGGCTGGAGGCGACCGGCCGCCCGCAGGACGTACTCGTACGGATCATCCCGGGCGTCACCGCGGACACGCACGCGCATGTGCTGACCGGACACGAGGGCTCGAAGTTCGGCCTCGCCCCGGCGGACGCGGCGAAGCTGATCCAGCGGATCGAGCACAGCCCTCGGCTGCGGATGCGCGGTCTGCACGTCCACGTCGGTTCCCAGATCCTCGACGCCGAGCCGTTCGCGGAATCCGTCGCGCCGGTGGCCCGGCTCGGCGAGTTCGAGATCTACGACCTCGGCGGCGGCCTGGGCGCGCGGTACACCTGGGCGGACCAGCCGCCGAGCGTGGCGGCGTACCTCGACGCGCTGATCGGCGCGGCGAAGCAGCACCTGCCCGCCGCCGCCCAGCTGATCATCGAACCCGGACGCAGCATGGTCTGTACGGCGGCGACCACGATCTACCGCGTCACCACGGTGAAACGCGGCGCGATCACGTTCGTCGCGGTCGACGGCGGGATGGGCGACAACCTGGAGGTCGCCTTGTTCGACCAGCGGTTCGAGGCGGGCATCGTGGGCCGGTTCGACGGCGCGGCCGAGCAGGTGACCGTGGTCGGCCGGCACTGCGAGAGCGGCGACGTCCTGGTCGACGGCGTACCGCTGGCGGACCCCAAGGTCGGCGACCTGCTCGCGATCCCCGCGACCGGGGCGTACTGCTACACGATGGCGAACAACTACAACGGCAACCGCCGGATCCCGGTCGTCTTCGCGAACGACGGCGTCCCACGTCTCGTCGTACGGCGGGAGACGTGGGACGACCTCATGGCACGAGATGTGGACTAACCCTCGAAGCCGTGATGGAGCATGACGTGCTTGATCCGCGTGTAGTCCTCGAGACCGTACATCGACAGGTCCTTGCCGTAACCGGAGTGCTTGAACCCGCCGTGCGGCATCTCGGCGATCAGCGGGATGTGGGTGTTGATCCACACGCAGCCGAAGTCGAGCCGGGCCGACATCCGGGCCGCGGTGGTGACGTTGGTCGTCCAGACCGAGGAAGCCAGGCCGTACTCGCTGTCGTTCGCCAGCCGCAGCCCTTCGTCCTCGTCGGCGAACTTCTGCACGGTCAGCACCGGTCCGAAGATCTCGGTCCGGATCAGCTCGTCGTCCTGCTGCAGGTCGGCGACGATCGTCGGCTCGTAGAAGTACCCGCGGTCGCCGACGCGGTGGCCGCCGGTGGTCACCCGCGCGTGGTCCGGCGCCCGGTCGACCAGGCCGGCCACGTGCCCGAGCTGGTTGGCGTTGTTGATCGGCCCGTACAGGATGTCCTCGTCGTCGGGGTCGTACCCGGTCCGCGTCGCCTGCGCCGCCTCGGTCAAAGCACTGACGAACTCGTCGTAGATCCCTTGCTGCACGAGCACCCGGGTGGCCGCCGTACAGTCCTGGCCGCCGTTGAACAGGCCGCCGACCGAGATGCCTTCGATCGCGGCCGCTACGTCGGCGTCGTCGAACACGACGACCGGGGCCTTGCCGCCGAGCTCGAGGTGGGCCCGCTTGACGTCGGCCGCGGCCGCCATCGCGACGGCCATGCCGGCACGGGTGGAGCCGGTGATCGAGACCAGCTGCGGAACCTTGTGTTTGGTCAGCGCGGCACCGGTGTCACGATCGCCGCAGACCAGGTTGCAGACGCCCGGCGGAAAGATCTCCTGCATCTTCTCGACCATCCAGTACGACGAAGCGGGCGTCGTGTCGGACGGCTTCAGGACCACCGTGTTGCCGGCCGCCAAAGCAGGGGCGAACTTCCAGACCGACATCATCATCGGGTAGTTCCAGGGCGCGACCTGCGCGACCGGTCCGACCGGTTCGCGGCGGATCGACGAGGTGAACCCGCGCATGTACTCGCCGGCCGACTTGCCCTCCAGCACCCGGGCGGCGCCGGCGAAGAACCGGATCTGGTCGACCATCGGCGGGATCTCCTCGGACCGGGTCAGCCCCACCGGCTTGCCGGTGTTCTCGGTCTCGATCGCGATCAGCTCCTCGGCGCCGGCCTCGATCACGTCGGCGAGCTTGAGCAACGCGTGCTGCCGCTCGCTCGGCGTCGACCAGCGCCAGCTCTCGAACGCGGTCGCAGCGGCCGTGAAGGCCTGGTCGACGTCGTGCTCGTCGGAGTTCGGCGCCGAGGCATACACCTCGCCGGTCGACGGGTTGACGATGTCCATCATCGCCCCCGAGGCGGCGGCCTGCACCTTGCCGTCAATGACGTTGTGGAAGACCTTCTTGTCCGGCATGAACCCCACCCCTTTGCAGCAGACGACCGGTCCCCGTTCCCTCAATCTAGGCTCACCCACTGACGAGGAGAAGGCCATGACTCATCAGGCGACTCATCAGGCGACGCATCCGCTCGAGCCGCTGGCCGAGCACGAGTTCCGGCAGACGGCGGCGATCCTGCGCCGCGACGAGGAGCTCGGCGGGTCCTGGCGGTTCGCCGGGATCGAGCTGCTCGAGCCGGACAAGGCCGCCGTAAAGGCCTGGCAGCCGGGTGACGCCGTACCGCGGGCCGCGTTCGCCGTGCTGTGGAACCGGGCCGACAACCAGACCTGGGAGGCGGTCGTCGACCTGACCGGCGACCGGGTGGTGTCCTGGACGCACGTTCCCGACGTGACGCCGAACTTCACCACCGACGAGTACCACGACGTCGACGAGGCGATGCGGGCCCACCCGGAGGTCGTCGCCGCGCTCGCCGCGCGCGGCATCACCGACCTGTCGCTGGTGCTGATCGAGGTCTGGACGTACGGGAAGGCGCTGATGCCGGACAAGTACCGCGACCGCCGGCTCGGGTGGTGCGACATCTGGTACCGCGACACACCCGAGAGCAACGCCTACGCACACCCGGTCTCCGGGCTCAAGGTCGTCGTCGACATGAACACGCTCGAGCTGCTCGAACTGGAGAACGACCACGATCACGGCCAGCCCGAGGTGAACGCGGAGTACGCCCCCGGGCCGTGGACCGGGACGCTGCGTACCGACCTCAAGCCGCTGCACATCACCCAGCCCGAAGGCGTCTCGTTCACGCTCGACGGCACCGAGCTGCGCTGGCAGAACTGGAACCTGCGGCTCGGGTTCAACCACCGTGAGGGCCCGGTGATCTACCAGGTCGGGTACGGCGGGCGCGACATCGCCTACCGGATGTCGTTCGCCGAGCTGATGGTCCCGTACCGCGACGCCTCGTTCGACCACTACCGGCGGACCGCCTTCGACATCGGCGAATGGGGCCTCGGGTTCATGACCACGTCGCTCGAGCTCGGGTGCGACTGCTTGGGCGAGATCCGCTACCTGGACGCCGTACTGCACGACACCCGCGGCGAGCCGTACACGATCAAGAACGCGATCTGCCTGCACGAGGAGGACAACGCCGTCCTGTGGAAGCACGTCGACCACACCAACGGCGCCGAGGTCCGCCGGATGCGCCGCCTGGTCGTGTCGTGCCACGTGACGGTCGCGAACTACGAGTACCTCGTGTACTGGCGCTTCTACCAGGACGGCAACATCGAGTGCGAGGTCCGGGCCACCGGGCTGATGGTGACCACGCCGTTCGCCGCGGACGGTGCGCCGCCGCCGACGGGGACCGTGGTCGACAAGCAGACGTACGCGCCGTTCCACCAGCACTTCCTGGTCGCGCGGCTCGACCTCGACGTGGACGGCGACGGGAACACGGCGTACGAGGTCGACTCGCGCGCGCTGCCGGTGTCGGACAGCAACCCGTACGGGCTGGCCGTGGTCACCGAGGCGACGCCGATCCGCTCCGAGTCCGAGGCCGCCCGCGACTTCAATTGGTCCACCCAACGATCCTGGAAGGTCATGAACCCGAACCGGGTGAACGCGCTCGGCACGCACCCGGCGTACAAACTCGTCCCGAGCGCGTCGATCCCGCCGCTGATGGATCCGGGTACGCCGCAGTTCCTGCGCGCGCCGGTGATCGGCCACACGCTGTGGGTGACCAGGCATCACGAGGAGGAGCGCTGGCCGGCCGGCGACTACCCGACCCAGTCCACCACCGACGACGGCATGAGCCGGTGGATCGCCGACGACGAATCGCTGGAGAACACAGACCTGGTGCTCTGGTACGTCTTCGGCATCCACCACATCACCCGGGTCGAGGACTGGCCGGTGATGCCCGCCGACACGATCGCGTTCTGGCTCAAACCGTTCGGTTTCTTCGACCAGAACCCGTCGATCGACGTACCGCCGTCGATGACCGCGGACGGGGAGGTCTGCCGGCACGAGTGAGGGTCAGCCGGGCGCCTGCGTGTTCGGCCGGGGAGTCGGCTTGGGCGGCTTGTCGCCGGGCTTCTTGCCCGCGTCGGGCGGCTTCGGGTTCGGATCGCCGATCATCTTCTTCGGCGGGTTCACGAAGCGCTCCACCGGGAGGCCGCGGATCGCGCTCTGCATGGCGCTCTCCCAGAGCGGGCCCGCCGTCCCGGAGCCGGTCGGGTCGGCGATGTCCTCGCCGTTCAGCGTGTGGTGGAACATCAGGTTCGTGTACGGCAGGCTCGCGTCCGCGACGACCGCCGCAGCGGCCAGGTTCGGCGTGTAGCCGGCGAACCAGACGGCCAGGTTCTGCTGGATCGTGCCGGTCTTGCCAGCCATGTCGCGGGTGCCGAAGCGCAGGCGGCCGCCGGTGCCGCCCGGCATCATCACCTGGCTGAGGACCCGGTTGACCCCGTCCGCCACCGCGCGCGGCAGCACCTGCTTGCACTCGAAGGCCGGCCCGGGGATCAGCTTCCCGGAGTTGTCCCGGATCGAGGTGACGACCAGCGGCTTGCAGTACTTCCCGCGGGCTGCGAACGTCGCGTACGCGTTCGACAGCATCAGCGGCGTCACGTACCCCACGCCCAGTGTCATCGACGCCACCTGGTCGAGCGGCTGGCCGGTCTGGCCGTTGTACATCCCGAGCTTGGCCGCGATCTTCGCGATCGGGCACAGGCCGGTCCGCTGCGACAACTGCAGGAAGTAGGTGTTGGTGGAGAACCGGGCCGCCTCGACCATGGTCAGGTCGCCGCTGTGCGTCGAGTTCTTCGGCTGGTACGTCGGGTCGCGGGTGAACCCGGTACACGTCTTGAACTTCTTGTTCCGCAGGTCGATCTGCTCGGGCGAGTTGATCCGGTAGTCCATCGGGATGCCCTTGGACAGGGCCGCCGCGATCGTGAACGCCTTCATCGTCGAGCCGTTCTGGAACCCGCCGAACCCGCCGGCGTACGACTTCTCGACGTTGTAGTTGTAGTTCGTGTGGTTGCGGCCGTTGCCGTACGGCTTGCTCTGCACCATCGCCTTGACCAGCCCGGTTCCCGGCTCCACGATCGTGATCGCCGCGGCCGAGGAGTCGGTGTACTTGCTGTGCTTGTCGATCGAGGCCTGCGCGGCCGCCTGGATCCGCGGGTCGATCGAGGTCCGGATCAGCAGGCCGCCGGTCTTCAGGTAGTGGTCGCGGTCCTTGGGGGTCGCGCCGAGCGCCGGGTTGGTCAGCAGCTTCGCGACCACGTAGTCGCAGTAGAACGGGTACCGCGAGTTGGCGCAGCCGTTCGGCACCGGCTCGACCGTGGCGAGGTCGATCACCGGCGTCCGCAGCGCCTGGTTGGCCTGGTGGACCGTGATCACGCCGAGTTCGAGCATGCGCTTGATCACCACGTCGCGGCGCGCCTTCGAACGGGTCAGGTCGTTGGTCGGGTCGTACCCGGTCGGGTTCTTCACCAGGCCGGCCAGCAGCGCCGCCTGCGCGAGCGTGAGTTTGTCGGCCGTGGTCCGGAAGTAGTGCTGGGCGGCCGCCTGGACGCCGTACGAGCCGTCGCCGAAGTTCGCCAGGTTCAGGTACCGCTCGAGGATCTCGTCCTTGGACAGCTGGTCCTCGACCGCGATCGCGTACCGCAACTCGGTCAGCTTGCGCTCGTACGTGACCGCGGTCGCCGCCGTCCGCTCGGCCGCGGTCCGGGCCTTCTCGACCAGGCTCATCTTCACGTACTGCTGGGTGATGCTCGACCCGCCCTGCTGCACCTCGCCCTCGGTCTGGTTGCGCAGCATCGCGCGCAGCGTGCCCTTCAGGTCGAGCGCGCCGTGGTCGTAGAACCGCGAGTCCTCGATCGCGACGATCGCCTTGCGCATGATCGGACTGACCGAGCTGAGCGGGACCGGGACCCGGTTCTGCTCGTACAGCGTGGCGATCAGCGTGCCGTCCGCGGCCAGGATGCGGCTGCGGACGGCCACCGGATCGATCGTGAGCTCCTTGGGCAGGTTCTCGACAGATGCCGCGACCTCAGCCGATCCGCGCCCGGCGAACCCGGCGAACGGCACCGCGAGGCCCGCCGCCAGCGCGCCCGACAGCACGCTCACGCCGATGAACGTGATCAACGACCGAGCCCAATTGCGACCGCCCCTGCCGGCACGCATAACTCCAGGCTAGACGAGTGATCAACTTCCGGGTAGCCCGGAATTGATTGCCTCGATCAACTTTGGCCGCAATTCCCTTGCCCGGATGACCGCATCGACCGACCCGACCTCGCGCGCCCGCTCGATACTGTGCACGCGGTCGAACTCGGTCGCGACCTCGCCCAGCTTCTCGGCCCGGACGACGATCCGCACCTCGGCGAGCTCCGTGGCCAGCGCGGCCCGCTCCGCCCCGGTCGCCTCGCCGACCCGCTCGGCCAGCGTCGCGACCCGCGGATCGGCGGCGGTCCGCGCGTCGACCTCGCCCGCGAAGACCACCGCGGCGGCCGGCGCACCACCGAGCACGGACGCGAACGAGCCCTCGACCGCGAGCACCGTCATGGCCGGATTCAGCGATTTCGAGAACACCACGAACGCGCCGCCGTGGTACCGCGAGACGACGCAGAAAACGATCGGTCCCCGGAAGTTCACGATCGCGCGGCCGATCTCGGCGCCGTACTCGAGCTGCAGGTTCCGCATCGAGTCCGGTGATCCGTCGAAGCCGGACAGGTTCGCGAGCACCACCAGCGGGCGGTTGCCGCTGGCCGAGTTGATCGCCCGGGCCACCTTCTTCGACGACCGCGGGAACAGCGTGCCCGCGGTGTAGGTGTCGGGGCCGTCGGTGGGCGGGAAGCCCCGGCGCGGTACGGACTTCGACTCGATCCCGACCAGACACACCGGGAACCCGCCGAGCCGCGCGTCCTGCACGACCGCCGTGTCGGCGTCGGCCATCCCCGCCCAGCGCTCCAGCACCGGGTGGTCCTGGTCGCTGACCGCCCGCATCAGCGTGCGGATGTCGAACGCCTTCTTCCGGTCCGGGTTCGTCGCAGTCGAGAAAATCTCACCGATCGTCTTGAAGTCGCTGCCGGCCACCTCGTGCGGGTACGGCGTGACATCGCGATCGACCGGGTCCGATGTCGGCGCCCGCCGCGGACCGCTCTCCCCCGGCACGACGTAGGTGTGGTCGTAGTGCGTCATCAGCACGTCCCGGGCCGCCTTCAGGTCAGGCGCCCAGTACTGCGCCTGGCCGTTCGGGCCCATCACCCGGTCGTAGCCGCCGATGCCGAAGTTGTCCTCGGCCGACACGCTGCCGGAGAAGTCCAGCGTCTGCTTGCCGGTCAGCACCATCGCGCTGTCCGGCGTCATCACCAGGATGCCCTTGGTGTGCATCAGCATCGTCGCCTCGGCGTTCCAGTACGGCTGCGCGCCGACGTTGATCCCGGCGACCACGACGTTGATCTCGCCGCCGTCCTGGGTGAACTCGACGATCCGCTTCAGCGCCTTCGCGACCCAGTCCATGTTCTCGGTGCCGGAGTCCATCGAGATCCGGGCGCCGGCCGACAGCGAGTACCACTCGACTGGGACCTGCATCCGCTCGGCGAGGTCGAGCGCCGCGATGATCCGCGCGCACTCCGCCTCGGCGACCGCGCCGAGGGCCATCGTCGGGTCGCCGCTCATTGCGACCCGGGTGACGCCCTCGGGGTACCGCTCGCTGGGCGTGGTGACGATGCCGACGATGATGCCGGCCTTGTTCAGGCCCTTCGGCCGCTCGACCGGGACCAGGTTGCCGGTGTCGTCGAGGTCGTGCTCGACGAACGAACCGCCCTGGCCGGCGACCATCCCGCTGACCTCGTACGGGTAGATCGTGTTGCGCCGCCGGGACCGCTGCACCTTCTGGGCGTAGTCGTCGAGCGGCATCAGCCGACCGGTCGGCGGCTGCTCGATCGAGGTGACGACACCCGAGCCGTGCTGGTAGTAGAACCGGGCCGCGACCGGGTTCGTCGTACCGTCCGGGCCGGGGACCTGGCCCTGGACCAGGACCTCCTCGATCCCGGCGCCCGCGGTCATCGGGGCGATGTTGCGCTGCAGCGCGGTCACCTCGTCGACCTGTGCCTCGACCACAGGCCAGATCTGCACCCACACGTGGTTCATGTCGAGCTTGGCGCCCGCCGCACCGCGGGCGGAACGAGCCCGGCGGATCGCCTCCAGGCAGTTCGCGATCGCGCGCTCGGCGTGCGGCAGCGACGTGACCTGGCCGTCTTCGTCCCGGACCACCGCGAACTGGCGGACCTGGGCCAGCGCGACGAGCCGGCGGTCGGCCGGGTTGTCCCGCGCGACGCAGTAGTAGAGCAGCACGTCCTCGGGCGCATCGAGGCGGGTGATGCGGAAGTCGCGCAGCCGCCACAGGTTCAGGCGGCGGCCGACCATCGGGTGCACGCCGCGGACGTTGTCGTCCTCGGCCATCGACCCGCCGGCCGGGCGGTAGGTGAAGTACGAGACCGGGCGGTCCTGTCCCGGTGCGACCGCGACCGAGATCCGGCGTACGCGCTGGGCGACCGGGAGGTCCGCGACCATCCGGCGGTACAGGTCGGAGGCCTCCTGCTGCGACTCGGGCAGGTCAGGGCCGTACAGGTACAGCTCGACGACGGCCTCGTGACCGGGCGTGCGGGCGTCGACCTGCGCGGTCAGCGCGCGGGACAGGGCGCTGTCGCGGTCCGCGAGCTCGGCCACCGTCCCGACCGTGGTGACGAGGTGGCTCGGGCGGTCGTCGATCGAGTAGTCGGCGGTGGCGACCGGCCGCCCGTCGACGGCGAACTCACGCAGGTCGTGCAGTTCGTACTCGCGGTAGTGCCGGCGGACGAGCACCTCGAGCATCGGCTCGCGGTCGCCCCAGCCGCCGGCCAGCCGCTGGGCGAGGAACCGGACGATCGGCTCCGGAATCGCGGCCAGCGCGTCGATCCGCTGCTGCCGGTCCGGCGCATCCGGGTGCGCGGCCAGGTCGGCGACCTCGTCGCTGACACCGGCGATGATCGAGGCCCGCTCGGCGTCGACCTGCGGCTGGTCGAACCAGCGGAACCGGACGCTGCGGGCCAGGTCACCGACGACCGGGAACCGCAGCTGGGTCGCCGGCACCAATCGGTCGAGCAGCTCGTGCACGGACTCGTCGAGCGGCGACTCCGGCAGCGGCTCAGCGATCCACCGCTGCAGCACGGACGTCACGAGCACGACGTCGGGATTCGAGCGCTGCTGTGCCAGGAAGATCCGGAAGACCGCCTCCTCCAGCTCAGGACTCCGCTCCAGCCCGGTCACGCCGTAGTTGCTGAGCACCCGCGTCAACCGGGCCTGGAACTCGGCGGGCAATCCGCCGCGGTCCGGGTCCAGGCTCTGCAGGTACGTGTAGAAGTACTCGCGCGGGCTGTGCACGCGGTTCTCGATGCTGGTGTCCGTGCCGGCCGGACGGTTCCGGCTCAGCTCGGCGAAGTCCGCGAACACGCTGAGCAGCTCGATCTCGGGCCCGACCGGCGGGCCGGCCTGCTGATGGGCGAGCTCGGACCGCGCGGCGAGGTAGTCGGCCAGCATGCCGCCCTCGTCCTGCGGGTCGATGTCGAACCCGAGCAGCATGCTCCGCAGGTCGTCCAGCCCGCGCTCCACCCGCTCGGCCGCGGACTTCTCACCGGTCCCGTTCGGCAGATCCAGCTCGACGCCGTTGTGCACCGGAGCAGCCTCGGCCGACGCACCCTCGTCCGCCACCGGCTCCAGCCGGAGCAGCGGCGCACCGGTCTCCACCTGGCTGCCGGTCGATACCAGCAGCTCCTTCACAGTCGCCTTGAACGGCGCGTACAGCACCGTCTCCATCTTCATGCTCTCGAGCACGAGGACCGGCGCACCGGCCTCGATCTCGGCGCCCGTCTGCACCGGCGTCGCGACCACGAGCGCCGGCGCGGGCGAACGCAGTACGCCGCCCTCGTCGCGGCTGACGCGGTGGGTCACGCCGTCGACCTCGACCAGGTGCACCGGGCCGTGCGTCGCGGTCACCAGGCGGAACCGCTGCCCGCCGACGACGAGCCGGCTCGTGTAGTCGTCCAGCCGCTCCAGCTCCGCGTCCACGATCTTCAGCTGCCCGTTCCCGACACCGACCCGGAACCGCTCGGGCCCGATCCGTGCCACGGTCACCTGATAGCTCGCACCGCGCAGCTTGAGGTCGATCGCGCGGCCGACCTCGTGCTGCACCTGCGGACGGCCGCCGTGCGCGGTCTCCAGCAGCCGGGTCCGCTCGACCCGCTCGGAGTCCTCGTACCCCTCGATCGCCGCCGCGACCAGCGCGATCCCGGAGTGCCGGTGCGAGATCAGCCGCCCCTCGCCGCGGACCCGGTCGATCCAGCCCGTGTCGGCGCTGCCGTCGATCACCTCGGGCTGGTCGAGCAGCTCGAGGATGAAGCTCTTGTTGGTCGCGCCGCCCTCGATCAGCACGGTCGTCGCCTGCATCGCGCGCCGCAGCCGGGCCAGCGCCTCCTCGCGGGTCCGCCCGTACCCGATGATCTTCGCGATCATCGAGTCGAAGTCGGCCGGGATGCTGTCGCCCGCGCTCACCCCGGTGTCGACCCGGATCCCGGGACCAGCCGGCAGATCGAGTACGGCGATGCGCCCGGGCGACGGCGCGAAGTCGCGGTCCGGGTCCTCGGCGTTCAACCGGGCCTCGACGGCGTGACCGCTCTCGACCGGCTTGACGCCCTCGAGCCGGCCGCCGGAGGCGACGTGCAGCTGGGCCTTCACCAGGTCGAACCCGGTGGTCAGCTCGGTGATCGGGTGCTCGACCTGGAGCCGGGTGTTCACCTCGAGGAACGCGAACGACTTCTCGCCCGGGTGGTACAGGAACTCGACCGTCGCGGCGCCCTTGTACCCGACCGCGAGCGCCAGCCGCTCGGCCGAAGCCTTCAGGTCGTCGACCTGCGACGCCGACAGCAGCGGGGACGCCGACTCCTCGATCACCTTCTGGTTGCGGCGCTGCACCGAGCAGTCGCGGACACCGAGCGCCCACGCCGTGCCCTGACCGTCCGCGATGACCTGCACCTCGACGTGCCGCGCGCCGGTGACGAGCCGCTCCAGGAACACGATGCCGCTACCGAACGCACGGGCAGCCTCGTCACTGGTCCGCGCGTACGCGTCGGACAACTCGTCTGCTGAGCGGACCACCCGGATGCCGCGGCCACCGCCACCGGCCGTTGCCTTGAGCATCAACGGGTAGCCGATCCGCTCGGCCGCTTCCAGCGCAGCGTCGAGCGACTCGACCGCACCGCGGCTCCACGGCGCGACCGGTACGCCGACCTCCTCGGCGATCAGCTTCGACCCGATCTTGTCGCCGAGCTTGCGCATCGCCTCGGCCGACGGACCGATGAACGTGACGCCGATCCGGTCGCACAACTCCGCGAATGCGGGGTCCTCGGCAACGAAACCCCAGCCGACCCAGGCCGCGTCGGCGCCGGTCTCGCGCAGCGCCCGCTCGAGGACGGCCAGATCCAAGTACGGCCGGGCCGAGGCCGGGCCGAGCGGGTAGGTGATGTCCGCCGCGCGTACGAAGGTCGCGGTCCGCTCGCCGTCGGTGAACAAGGCCACGGTCTCGATGGGGTCACCGCCTTCGGCGTTGACTTCCCGGACCGCATTGATCAGCCGCATGGCGGCCTCGCCCCGGTTCACTATCGCGATACGCTTGAACATCGACCGCCTCCGTGTCTCACCCTGCTTGTACAGAAGGGATCGCCCTCTGCTGGCACAGGTTTTCAGCCCAGGGCCGTTACCGTCGAGTCGGCCCCCCTTTCAGGCGTGTTCGAGCCCGTTTTCGAGCCTGACCGAGCCTGACCCTGGTCCGGTGAAAGACTTCCGGGCAGTCGACGGAGGGGAAGCATCGTGTCGGATGAATTGATCGGCCGGCTGCGGGGAACGGTCGCCGGGCCCGTGCTGGCTCGCGGGGACGACGGCTTCGCGGAAGAGTTGTCGGGGTTCAACCTGGCGGTTACACACAGTCCTGATGTGGTTGTCGGCCTGACGTCGGAGGACGACGCCGTGGCCGTGGTCCGGGCCGCGGCAGAGACCGGTACGCCGGTTCGCGTGCTGGCGACCGGGCACGGCGTACCGAACCCGATCGAGGACGGGATCGTCGTGACGACGTCCCGGTTCAAGGGTGTGACCATCGATCCGGACACCAAGATCGCGCACATCAACGCCGGATCCGTGTGGGCCGACGTGATCAGCGTCGCCGCGCCGCACGGACTGGCGCCGATCGCCGGCGCGTCCGAGGTCGTCGGCTGCATCGGGTACACGCTCGGCGGCGGACTCGGGCCGCTGGCGCGGACCTACGGCTTCTCGTCCGACTGGGCTCGCAGTTTCCGCGTGGTCACCGCTGGTGGTCCGGTGACGGCCAACGCGACCGAGAACCCGGATCTGTTCTGGGCGTTGCGCGGCGGCAAGGGCGGCTTCGGCATCGTCACGTCGATGGACTTCGAGCTGGCCGAGCTCAGCACGCTGTACGGCGGATCGGTGTTCTTCGATGCGGAGTACATCGCGCCCGTGCTGAGCACCTGGACCGAGTGGACCAAGACGCTGCCGGAGAGCGCGAACTCGTCGGTCGTGATGCTGCGCCTCCCGCCGCTCGAGTTCATCCCGGAACCGCTGCGTGGCAAGACCGTGCTCAGCGTGCGGTTCGCGTCCGTCGGTGATGTGGCCGAGGGCAAGCAATTGTTCCAGCCGATCCGCGACGCCGGTACGACGCTGATCGACGCGGTCGGCGAGATGCCGGCCGCCGACATCCCGCTGATCCACAACGACCCGAAGGACCCGACGCCGTCGTGGGACCGCGGCCTGATGCTCGACGAGCTCGACGCCGGCTTCGTCGCGGCCTTCCTCGAGGCGGCCGGTCCGGAGCAGCAGATCCCGCTGATCGCGATCGAGATCCGGCACCTCGGCGGCGCCACCGAACGCGACGTACCCGAGGGCAGCGCGGTCGGCGGCCGCGGCGGGGCCTGCACGCTGACGCTGATCGGCGTACCGGATCCGAGCCTGTTCGAAAAGGTGCTTCCGGCAACGGTCGACGGACTGCTGACCAAGCTGCGGCCGTGGATCAGTGCTGAGACCACCGTGAACTTCGCCGGCGGGTTCGCGTTACCGGGATCGTACGAAGCGTCCTGGCCCGCGGACACGTTCACGCGGCTGGGCCAGGTCCGCGCCGCCTACGACCCGGACTCGCTCTTCCCGTTCGGTCCGCGCCAGGAGAACTGAGGTTCGTAGCCGAGCAGACGCCGCGCCTTGTCGATCGACAGCAGCGTCTCGTTCGGCCCGAACGGGCGTTTGACCTCCACGCCGGGGAACACCTCGGCGAGGAGCTCCTCGTTCGGCCGGGACATCACGGTGTCGGCGTTCGCGACGATGAAGACATCGGTCCCGGTCACGCCGTACTCGAGGGCCTTGCGGACCGCCTGCGCGCCGTCGCGGGCGTCGATGTAGCCCCAGAGGTTCCACTTCCGGGCCCGGGCGTCGGCGTCGAACGACGGGAACCGGGCGTAGTCCTCGGGGTACATCACGTTGGAGAACCGCAGCCCGATCAGCTTGAGGTCCGGGTGCCACCGGCACAGCTGCCGGGCCAGCTCCTCCTCGAGCGTCTTCACCAGCGAGTAGGTGCTGTTCGGCCGCGGCGGGTAGTCCTCGTCCACCGGGACGTACGGCGGGAACTCGTCGAACGGGAGCCCGAGCACGGTCTCGCTCGACGCCCACACGATGTTCCGGACGCCGGCCCGCAGCGCCGCCGAGAACACGTTGTACGTCGCGGTCATGTTGTTCTGGAACGTCGCCGCGTTCGGCCGCAGCCCCGGTGCCGGGATCGCGGCCAGGTGCACGACCGCGTCGACGCCGTCGTGCCGGTCGTCGATCCCCGCGATCGCCTCGTACGTCTGCCCGAAATCGGTCAGATCCAGCCGGGTCGAGGTCACGTCGGCGCGCGCCGGCGGAGCCTGGTCGAGGGCGACCACGTCCCAGCCGTTGTCCGCGAGGTGATCGACCACGGCGCGGCCGAGCTTGCCGCTGCTTCCTGTCACCGCTACCCGTGCCATGTTCTTCATCGTTGCAGATTAGGATTCGGGGTGTGAAGCTTGCTCAGCGGATGGGACGACTGGGGACCGAATCGGCCTTCGAGGTACTGGCCAAGGCGAAGGCCTTGGAGGCTCAGGGGCGCGAGATCGTGCACCTGGAGATCGGTGAACCCGACTTCGACACCCCGGCACACGTGATCGCCGCCGCCCAGCAGGCCCTGGACAAGGGCTTCACGCACTACGTGCCGGCGCCCGGGATCCCGGAGCTGCGGACCGCGGTCACGGAGTTCCTCGAGCGGACCGGCCGGCTGCAGACCTCGCCCGACCGGGTGCTGATCACTCCCGGCGCCAAACCGATCATGTTCTTCACGATCCTCGCTCTGTGCGAGGAGGGCGACGAGGTCCTCTACCCCGACCCCGGCTTCCCGATGTACGCGTCGATCGCCTCGTTCGCCGGCGCGAAGCCGGTGCCGGTGCCGCTGCGGGAGGAGAACGGGTTCGTCATCGACCCCGAGGAACTGCGCTCGCTGATCACCGATCGGACCAAGCTGCTCATCCTCAACTCCCCGCACAACCCCTGCGGCAGCGCGTCCACGCCGGAGCAGCTACAGGCGATCGCCGAGATCGCGATCGAGCACGATCTCGTCGTACTCAGCGACGAGGTCTACTGGGCCCTGCGCTACAGTGGCGATCATCACAGCGTGCTGGACGTCGACGGCATGCGGGATCGGACGATCCTGCTCGACGGCTGGTCGAAGACATTCGCGATGACCGGCTGGCGGCTGGGCTTCGGCGTGTTCCCGGAGCCGCTGGTCGAGCCGGTGACGCGGCTGATGATCAACTCGGTCTCGTGTACGTCGGCCTTCAGCCAGCACGCCGCGATCGCCGCGCTCGAAGGTCCGTGGGACGACGTCGACCGGATGCTGGACGCGTTCCGCGAACGGCGCGAGGTGATCGTGTCCGGGCTGAACGCCGTACCGGGTGTGTCCTGTGTCGAGCCCGCGGGCGCGTTCTACGCGTTCCCGAACATCAGCGAACTCGGGCTGTCGGCGTCGGACCTGGCCGACCGCCTGCTCGACGAGGCCGGGGTCGCATGTCTCCCGGGCACGTCGTTCGGTGCGTACGGCGAGAACCACCTGCGCTTCTCGTACGCGAACTCGGTGGAGAACATCCGCCGGGCCCTGGATGCGTTCACGGAGCTCGTCACAGCGCGTTGAGATAGTCGAAACTTTCGCGCAGGGCAGTCATCACGTCGGCGCAACGGTCGAGTTCGACGATGTGCCAGGCGACCGACGGATTCGCGTCGAGGATTGCCGGGATGTCCAGACTGCCCTGCCCGAGTGCGACCATCGTGTCGTCAGCCGTCTTCGCCGGCCCGTCCCTGAGGTGCAGGAACCGGACCCTGTCGCCGTACTCGCGCACGACCGCGGCCGGATCCGCGCCCGCCACCGCGGCCCAGTAGACGTCGAGCTCCAGCAGCACATCGGGGCTGAGCTTCTCCAGCAGTACGTCGTACGCGCGTCGCCCGTCAGCTAACCGGGAGAACTCTGACGAGTGGTTGTGGTACGCGAGCTGCATCCCGTACGCGTTCGCGTTCGCGACGCCCTCGTTCACCCGCTCCACCCCGCGCGCGATGCTCTCCTCGGTGGCGAACTCGTCCGCTTCGAGGCTCCACGCGAGCACCGGTGCGCCCAACTCGCTCTGCTCGTCGAGGATGCGCCGCGCGTCCGATCCGGCCGGGAACGGCGCGTGCGAGCTGAACAGCTCGAGCCCGAGGTCGTCGAGCAGGTGCCGGACGACGTACGGCGACAGACCGTGCAGCCCGAACGCCTCGACCCCGGCGTACCCCATCTCGCTGAGCTGCCGCAGTACTCCGGGGAAGTCGTCGAGCGTGTAGACCGACCAGAGCTGCACTCCGATCGGGCGCCTCATTCGGGCAAGGAGAAGGTCGTCGTCAGCTCCTGCGCTTGACCGGTGCGCGCGGCTTCGTCGGCCTTCAGCATGATCTCGAGGACGTGCCGGGCGTGCTCGAGATTCAGCAGCGGCCGGGTCCCAGAGGCGACACAGTCCGCGAGGTGATCGACGAGAACCGCGCGATGGAGCCCCACCAACCGCCGCATCGGCGCATCGCCGTCCGGCATGTCGGGTGCGATCCAGCCCCGCAGTCCGCCGACCGCGTCCAGCCGGAAGATCTCCAGCGGCGGTCCGTCGCCGCCGAAGGGTCGTCCGCTGAGGTTGATGGTCCCTTCCCGGCCGTAGATCTCCAGCTTCGGCCCGCGGGCGGCATTCACGTTGAACGTCCCGTCGACGACCGCGAACGTCGACTCGCCGAAGTCGAGCAGCATCAGCACGTTGTCGTCCGCGGTGACGTCGATCGTCTTCCCCTGGAACGGCCCGCCGCGCACCGTGCGCGTCGGCTCGGTGATCCCCGCGAACGCGACCACCCGGCGAGCCGGCCCGAGGATGCCGGTGATCTCGTGGATGCCGTACACGCCCATGTCGAACAACGGCCCGGAACCCTTCTGGTAGAACCACGTCGGGTCCGCAGGCCACGCCCCGGAGGCCGGTCCGCCGTGCGACGACCGCACCCGGGCGAACGCAACCTTGCCGATGGCACCTTCCCGGACCAATCGGCGAGCCTCGGCCCGGTCCGGGTAGAGCATGTTGAACGGCGCGCAGACCACAGTGAGGTCGCGTTCGGCTGCGAGCTCACAGATCCGGTCGGCGTCCGCCATACTCGTCGCGAGCGGCTTCTCGGTCGCGAGATGCTTGCCCGCAGCAAGGATCTGCGCACAGGTCTGGCCGTGCACGGGAATCGGCGTCAGGTTGACCACCGCGTCCAGCTCGACGCCCTCCAGCATCGCCTCCAGACTCGTGAAGGCGTGCGGGATGTCGAACGTCCCGGCGACGGTCTTGGCCAGATCAGGGACGACGTCCGCGATCGCGACGACCTCGGCCTTGTCCCGGATCGAACCCAGGTTGGGCAGCACTCCCCCGCCGCCGGTGGCGATCATCCCCGCACCGAGTACGCCGATCCGCAACGGGCTCATGCCAACCCCTCCCGCACTGTCCGCCCGGCAGCGACGGACTCGTAGAAGGCGAGGCACGCCGCCAAGTTGTGCCACGCGTCGTCGACGGTTGCGACCGGCTCCGCCTCGCCGTTGATGACAGCGGCCCAGTGATCGAGGTCCGCCGCCTGGTCATGTCTGCCAGGGGGATCAAGCTCGGTCGGCCCGGTGTCGTCAATCACCAGAAGCCGCCCCTGAATGCCGTCCATCCGTACGGCGCCGCCGCTGCCGACGATGGTGTAGCTCGACTGGAAACCGCCGTCCGGTGCCGTCCACGTGTTCTCCAGTGTCGCCACCGCTCCCCCGGCGAACGTCGCCGTCGCCACCCCGTAGTCCTCGACCTCGAGCTCGGGATGGGCGTGTTCGGCCGTCTGTCCGCTGATCGCGACGACCTCCTCGCCGAGGAGCCAGCGCAGCAGGTCGATCTGGTAGATCGAGTGGTCGACCCACCCGCCGCCGACCGTCCGCGCCGGGTCGACGAACCATCCCGGCGTACGGTCGTCCGGCCACTGCGCCGGCAGCCCGGCCCAGGTCGTCATCGCCGCGCTGGTGAGCCGACCGATCCGGCCGTCCTTCACCCACTGCCGCAGCCACTGCGCGTTCGGCCCCAGCCGCTGCCGGGACTCGGCCGGCAAGAACGTCACTCCCGAGCCGCGAACAGCCTCGACCACGCGCGAGGCATCCTCCAGCCGGAGCGCCAGCGGCTTGTTGGCGATGATGTGCTTGCCCGCCTTCGCGGCGGCGACGCACACCTCGTGGTTGAGGTCCGGGCTGACGAAGCTCAGCACCGCGTCGATCCCCGGATCGTCGACCAGCGTGCGCCAGTCCGCCTCGACGCGGCCGACGTCGTACCGGTCGCCGACGTACGCGGCGCGGACCGGATCGGCGTCCCAGACGCCGGCCAGACTCAGCCCGGTCCGCGACCGTGCTCCTTCCGCGAGTGGAAGCGCCGAGTACCAATGGTCGACACCCACCAGGGCGACCCGCAGTTCCGTCATCAATCCTCCGATGCCTCAGTGTTCGGCAGATTAACTAACTTGATTGTGACAGCAACCGGGTGATCCTGCGCTTACCATGGCTGTTGTGAGCCCAGCGCCGACGTCCTCGAGCCGGCTGGATCTGCCGGAAAGCTCGCGTGGAGTGCTGCGGAGATTGGCGACGCACGGCCCGGCGACCCGGCCGCAGCTGGCCAAGGCCCTCGGGCTGTCCCGGCCCACCATGTCGGCGGTCATGCCCGAGCTGATCGACCTCGAACTCGTTGCCGGCGGCGGCTCCTCGCGCGGCGCCACCGGTCGCAGCGCCGTGCTGTACTCGCTGGCCGCCGGCGCCGGTCATGTCCTCGGCATCGAGATCGGCGCGACGCGGGCGCGGGTGGTAGCCCATTCGCTCGACGGCGAGCAGCTCGCGGCTCGCGAGCAACGAGTCTCGGCGCGTCGGCGCAACGTGACCGCGGCAGCGGTCTCCACCACCGCGGAACTCTGCGAGAAGGTCCTGGCCGAGGTGGGCGACGCCCATGGCCCGCTGCGCGACGTCGTCGTGGCCACGTCGACCAGGCCGAGCATCGAGCCGGTCGCCGGCAGTCTGCAGCCCGACGGCGTCGATCAGCTCGCTGTCGCCCTGCCGGTGCCCGACAGCGTGCCTGTCATCGTGGAGAACAACGTCAACTGCGCCGCGATCGCCGAACATCGTCTCGGTGCGGCGCAGCACCAGGACACCTTCGTGTACCTGCAGGTTGGCGTGAAGATCGGTCTCGGCATCGTGATCGACGGGAAGCTGATGCACGGCGCGCACGGCGCCTCCGGCGAGGTCGCGATGATGCCGTTCCCCTGGACGCCCGATGCGGAGCCCGCTCGCGCCGGACTCGAGGAGTACCTCGGGTCCGAGGCGCTGATGGCGCGGTGCGCGCGAGCCTGGACCGCCGCGAACGCTCCCGCGCCGAAGGACCCCGAGGCGTTGTTCCGGGCCGCGGCACGCGGTCACTCGACGGCGCGTCGACTGGTCGACGAGCACGCCGCGGACATCGGCAGGCTGGCCGTCGGCGTGATGAGCGTCCTCGACCCCGGCCTCGTCGTACTCGGCGGCGGCGTCGGTCAGAACCAGTTGCTCCTCCCCGGCGTACGGCGGGCGACGACTGCGCTGGCCTGGGACACCGAGATCACCGTCGGGGCCTTGGGCGAGCACGCGACCGTTCTGGGCGCGGTCCACATCGCCATCACCCGGGTGCTGGACCGGCTCACCTGAGTTCGGCAGGTTAACAACAGTTGGGGTGTTGCTAGATTCGGGAGGTATGAGCGGCGAGGGGAATCAGCACGGGCACACGCATCGGCTGGATCTGGACGATGCGTCGGTGCGGGAGTGGGATGCGACGGTCGTCGGGGTGGATCCGGAGCGCGGGATCGTGCTCGACCGGTCCGCGTTCTATCCCGGTGGCGGCGGGCAGCCGCCGGACGAGGGCGTGCTGCTGTGGGGCGGCGTACGGACACGGATCGTCGGGACGGTCCGCGGCGACGACCTGTACCTGGTGCCGCACGACGGCGACCCGGTGCCGCCGGTCGGTACGGCGGTGCGCGGCGCGCTCGACGACGAACGGCGTACTCAGCTGATGCGGACCCACTCCGGGCTGCACGTGCTGACCGGGGTCGTGTTTCGTGACTTCGGGGCGCTGGTGACGGGCGGGAACATGGAGCCGCTGTCGGCGCGGATGGACTTCGACCTGGCCGAAGTACCGCCGGACTTCAAGGAGCGCGTCGCGGAGGCCGTGAACGCGGAGATCCGCACCGACCGCCGGATCACGGTCAGCAACCTGCCGCGCGAGGAGGCGTTCGCGATCCCCGACATCATCCGCACCGCGACGAACCTGCTCCCACCCGACATCGAGATCGTCCGCATCGTCGACATCGCCGGCCTCGACACCCAGGCCGACGGCGGCACCCACGTAGCCTCCACCGCCATGATCGGCCACCTGGAAGTCCTCAAAATGGAAAGCAAAGGCAAAGGCTTCCGCCGCCTCCGAATCCGCATCACCTGAACACACGAGAAGGAAGTGCAAGGAAGAGATAAGGAAAGAAGAGAGTTCGAACAGTGGTCAGGTTCGCTGGTCGCCTGTAAGTTCGCCGGGTTGCGCAGCCCCCAGGGCCCGACATCGACCCGTCGTGGCTGAGGAGTTGGAGTCGCGAGGCAGAGCAACGACGATCCGGGTAACACACGGAAGTCCATCCCTGTCGTCAGTTCACGAAATGGCCCAATTCGCGGAGGCTGCGCGGCGCCCTGCAAGACGCCGGCCTGCGTCCAGCACGGGATCCCACCGCGACCAACCCGGTCCTGACGGAGTCCTCCTTGGCCGCAGCCGCTGACCGTGGCCGTGCCCGTGGCCGTGGCCGTGGCGGCGGGATCGCACGCTCGTTCGTCTTGTAAGTAAGGGGTTCCAGCGGTTCCACCGATTTGGCCGACGAGCATTCACCAAGTAGAATCGAACACATGTTCGAGAATGATCTGAGTGAGCTCTCCACGGCCGACCTGCTGGAGTCGGCCGCCGAGCACCGCGCGATGGCCAACCGGGCCGACGCGCGGCTGCTGCAGCACGCCCAGATCTACGCCGACCGCTTCCACCCCTCAGTCTGCGGCCTCCGACCCGGCCGCCGCTCCGCCGACGGCCGCGAGCGGGCCGTGGTTTTGGGCGGTGAGGGCTGTCCGGAGATCGCGGAGTTCGCGATCGCGGAGTTCGGTGTGATGCTCGCGATCTCGCCGATGGTGGCGCGCCAGTTGATCGGTGAGGCGTTGGCGTTGCGGCACCGGTTCCCGTTCACCTGGGCCCGCGTCCAGTCCGATGACGCCACTCCCTGGAAAGCCCGCCAACTGGCCACCTACTGCGCGAAGCTGTCCGAGGACGCCGCCCGGTACGTCGATAAGCGTGTCGCGCCGCTGATCGACTCGATCACGCCGTACCGGCTGGACAAGATCATCCGCGCCGCCAAAACCCACGCCGCTCCCGAACAAGCCCGCGCCGAAGCCGCCGAAGCAGCGAATGAACGCGGTGTGTTCGTCGGGCGCAGCGACGACCATGGCAACAAGACCATCTACGCCAAGGCCCCGGCAGGCGCGGTCACCCGCTTCGACGCCAAGATCGCCGCCATCGCCGAAGCCCTCAAAACCTTCGGCGACACCCGCCACCTCCAACACCGCCGCGCCGACGCCATCGACATCATCGCCGACCCCCAATTCACCCAAGAACTCCTCGCCCAAGCCCGCAACCACCCCACCGCCCCAACCACCCCCACAACCACAGACATCGCCACAGACACCGCCACCTCTACCCCTGGTCGGCACTCGGCGAAAGCGCGCTCCGAAGCAGCCTCCGGCTCGCGACCCGCAGCAGCGGACCCGCAAGCGCCCGGCGGTACGCGACCCGCAGTAGCAGGCCCGCAGGCAGGTGTCGGTGCGCGCTCCGCGGCAGCGGGCTCGCAGTCGGGCGTCGGCGCGCGGTCGGCGGCTGCAGGCAGTGGCGCGTTCGGTCCGCTCGACCGCACGAGCGACGCACCGGGTGTGTCGGCGGACCCGGCTCGCGGTGGTGACACGGTGCGCGCGGCGAGCCCGTCGCACGAACACCGAGAGGCCGGTGACGCCCACCTGGCCGACCTCACCGCTGACCCGATGGCTGAGCCGGTCGAGCTGCGGGAGCCACCGCTGGACGATGGCGCGGGTCCGTACGATCCTGACCCGCCGAGTGATCCGTTCGACAGCCGGCCGTCGGGATACATTCCCGGACCGCGCAGCGAACCCGACGACGGCGTGCCAATGGACACGGCCGCCCAACGGGCCCTGGACGCACGCCTCGCGCAGATCAAACGGGACGCCCACGCCAACCCCACGAGTCGCGGCGGCGGACAGGTGCGTCCTGGGCAGACCGAGGTCTTCGTGCACCTCACCGACCTCACACTGGCCACCGGCACCGGAGTACTTCGCGCCGAGGGGATCGGACCGCTGCTCGCCGACCAGCTCACCGAACTCGTCGGCCACGCCCCGTACACCGTCAAACCCGTCATCGACCTCAACGACGCGGTCAGCGTCGACGCGTACGAGATCCCGGACCGGATCCGTGAACGGGTACGGCTGACCTATCCGGTCGAGTTGTTCCCGTACGGCACCCGCGAAACCCACCGGACCATCGACCTGGATCACATCGAGCCATACGACCCGTACGGCCCGCCCGGCCAGACCAGCACCCGCAATCTCGCACCGCTGAGCCGCTTCGGCCATCGGGTGAAGACCCACGCCCGCGGCTGGAGCGTCCGGCGCGTCGACTACAAGACGCTGGAATGGACCACACCCCACGGGTTCAGGTTCGAGGTCGGCCCCACCGGGACGCACCGCCTGCCCAACCCCACACCCGACAACCGGCCCTAAGCTACCCGGAAGACCCGACCGGACACCTCAATGATGTCGTCGCGATCGAGCCCGCCCGGGCAACCTTCGGCTGGCCGCCCAAGCCAGCCAGCACTCTAAATCCTTCTTCTCTTCTTCAGATCTCTTCCTGCAGACGCCTAGGGCTTCTTCTGTTTCTGTTCGGCGGTCTGGCGGCGGACTTCGGCTTGGGTGGTGCGTTCGTGTTCTAGCCAGTCGGGGTTGTCGGCGCGGATGGCCTCGATGTCGGCTGTGGTGAGGGCCTCGGTGATGCCTGCCCGGGCCAGGCCGCTGATTGAGACGCCTAGCCTGGCGGCGACCACGGAGCGTGGGTGGGGTCCGGTGCGGCGGAGCTCCCGGAGCCACTCGGGCGGGTCGGTCTGCAGCGCGTTCAGCTCGTCGCGTGACACGACGCCGTCCTGGAACTCCGCCGGGGTGGCCGGCAGGTACACATCCAGTTTCTTCGCCGCCGTCGAGGGCTTCATTGTCTGCGAAGTCTTCTGGGATGCCTTGCGCGCTGTCATGACAGCAGCGTAACGCCCGGTAACCTGTGAGCCGTGACCGGATTCCGGCTGGGCTATGTTCCCGGCGTGACCCCAGCCAAGTGGGTCCGGATCTGGGCCGAGCGCCTCCCCCGCGTCCCGCTCGAGCTGATCCAGGTCGCCGCCGCCGACGCACCCGATCTGGTACGCCGTGGCGAGGCCGACGCCGCGCTCCTGCGCCTGCCGATCGACCGCACCGGCCTGCACGCCATCCCGCTGTACGTCGAGCAGACGGTCGTGGTGGTGCCCAAGGACCACGTGATCACGGCTGCCGATGAGATGACCGTCGACGACCTCGCCGACGAGCTCGTGCTGCACGCCCAGGACGACGTACTCGACTGGGACCGGCCGCCGGGCCGGCTGATCGAGGAGCGGCCGGTGCGGACCGGGGACGCGATCGAGTTGGTTGCCATGGGCACGGGCGTGCTCGTCGTACCGCAGTCGTTGGCGCGGTTGCACCATCGCAAGGACCTGACGTACCGGCCGCTGACCGGCGTGCCGGAGTCGCAGGTCGCGCTGAGCTGGCCGGAAGCGGACGAGACCAGTGAGCTGGTCGAGCACTTCATCGGCATCGTCCGCGGCCGGACGACCAACAGCACCCGCGGGCCAGCCGCCACCAAGATCCCGAAGACCCCCAAAACCTCCAAGCCCGCCAAGCAGAGCAGGACCGCGAAGAAGCAGCCGGACAGAAGCCGGCAGAAGCCGCGGCGCCGTCGCTAGTCTCAAGTTGAGTTCTCAACTACCATCGGGAGTATGGCGATCTTCCGGTTGAACCACGCGGTCCTGTACGTGCGCGACGTCGCGGCGAGCGTCGCGTTCTACCGAGACGTCCTCGGCTTCGGGTACACCGAGAGCGGTGACTCGATCCCGGGCGCGGCGTTCCTCCGGGCACCGGGGTCGAGCAACGACCACGACCTCGGGCTGTTCCAGATCGGGTCGCAGGCGGGTTCGTCCGGCGCCGGCCGGACCACGGTCGGGCTGTACCACCTGGCCTGGGAGGTCGACACGCTCGGCGACCTCGAGGACCTGGCCGGCAAGCTGAGCGAGCACGACGCGCTCGTCGGCGCCTCGGACCACGGGACGACGAAGTCGCTGTACGGCAAGGACCCCGACGGGCTCGAGTTCGAGATCGTCTGGATCATCCCGGCCGACCTGCTCACCGACGACGACCGGAACAAGACCGGCATCGCGCGCCTCAACCTGGCCGCCGAGATCGAGAAGTACGGCCGCGACGCCCGCAGCGGCGTCGGCATCTCCCGCGTCCTGGGCTAACGCCCACGACGCGGAGGGTGGTTGGAGTCCCCGCGGGGTAGCCGCGCTGCTGGCGGCTCGCAGCATGTGCGCGGTCGCCGCGGGCGAGGCAGCCGTCGTACTGCGCGGAACCCGCGGACGGGGCTCAAGTGCGGGCTATCTCGGTCGCGATGCGGAGCGCGTTGGCCAGGACGGTGAGGACGGGGTTCACGCCGCCGTTGGTGACGTGGAGTGAGGCGTCGGCGATCCAGAGGTTGTCGTGACCCCAGACGCGGCCATGAGGGTCCGTGACCGATCGGGCCGGGTCGTCGCCCATACGACAGGAGCCGGCCTGGTGCTGTCCGGTGCTCGCGTGGCCCAGGCTGACGGTGCCGATCGCCGTACGGAGAGCGCCGGCTTCCTCCAGCCACGCCTTGGCCTTGGCGCTCATGAAGCCGTGCGCACGTACGTCCTCCGGATGGATCGATCCGCTCGTCACCACGACCGGATTGCCGAACCGGTCGACCACCGACGGATCCACGCGGACCCGCGACTCGGCCGACGACACCTCTTGGATCGGCCCGACGACGCGCAGCATCCGCCGTACCTCGTGGCGCATCGCCTGCTTGCTCGCCAGACCGCCGCGCGGGATGAGTCCGGCCCCGGTCAGATAGTCGTACGTCGCCGCAGGCGTCGGCACGAACTCGTTCGCGAGCATGCCGCCGCCGATGATCCCGTCGTTCCCATGCCGGAAGTCGCAGGTCGCGATCGACGCGCCCGGCCCGACCAGATCGACCACCTCGTCCTCGAACAGGCCGACCGCACCGGCGTACACGTGGGCCTGCAGATGCCGCCCGACCTGGTCCTGGTTGTTGCCGATCCCGTGCGGCTCGCCGTCATGCGCGCTGTTCAGCAACAGCCGCGGCGTCTCCGATGCCCCCGCGGAGACGACCACCTCGCTGCAGGAGATGGTCCGCCGCCATCCGTCGTCGGCAACCAGCGCGACGCCGGTCACTCGGCCACCTGAGGTGACCAGCCGCTCGGCAGTCGTCTCGGTGACCAGCGTGCAGTTGCCGGTCGCGAGCGCGGCCGGGAGCGCGGTGTTGTGCGTCCCGCCCTTCGCGTCGACCGGGCAGGCGAAGCCGACGCACTGCCCGCAGCGGACACAGCCGGAGCGTCCCTGGTAGTCGACCGAGTTGATCAGCAGCGGTACGTCGAGAATCCCCCACCCCAGCCGGTCCGCAGCCGCGGCCAACAGCTCGGCCGGCCCGGTCCGCGGCATCGGCGGCATCGGCAGCGGGATCGACCGCGGCTCGTGCCACGGATCCGCGCCGCCACCGCTCACCCCGAACCGCTGCTCGGCCAGCGAGTAGTACGGCTCGAGGTCGTCGTACGAGATCGGCCAGTCGGCCAGCGCGCTCCCCTCCGGCACGCCGTACGTCGTGGCCATCCGGAAGTCCCGCGGGACGAACCGCCACGCCTGCGCGCCGTACACGCGCGTCCCGCCGCCGACTGTGAACGCGTTGTTTCCCCACCCGCCGTCGGGCGGCAGCACCTGGCTCCGCACCCCGTCCACGACCGAGATCCGCGGCCGTCCCGCCGGATCCGGATCCGTCAGCGCCGGCAGCCCTGCCACCGATCGCGGGTTGCGCAGATGGTCGTGCGCGAGCGATTCCGTCGTCGGATAGCGCCCCAGCTCGACGACGAGCACCGACCGCCCCGACTCCGCCAGCACCTGCGCTGCCGCTCCCCCGCCGGCGCCGGAGCCGATCACGATCGCGTCGTACCGATCCGCCAACTCCGACCGCGGCGTGATCGTCAACGAAGTCTGCACAGGCGAGAAGTCGCCGGTCTGCCAGCCGACCATCCCCCACGCCGCCGGGTCCGCGTAGTACCCCTGCGCCACCAGACGGACCAGCCAGGCCCCATCCGCATCCGCCAGCACCGCATCGAGGTCCGGCGCCGGCCCGGCAATCTCCAAGGCTCGCTCGACCCGCGGTTGCCAGTCCGGGCGATCCTCGGCCAGCACCTGCTCCACAAATCCCACCGCTCCCACCGCCGCGGGGTACTCGTCCGCAGGTACGGCGACCGCTGCGAGCCGCTCGAGCACGATTCGTTGCTGTTCAGAAAGGGCCACGACCAAATCCTTTCACGCAGCATGCACGCTCGCATCGTTTGTACTTGCCGGTCCAAATTTGGCGAGCAACGCTGTGGGCATGGCACTTGACGACTACTACTTGCTCGGGCGGTCGGGACTGCGGGTCAGCCGGCTGGCACTGGGCACGATGAACTTCGGGCAGGCGGGCTTCCACGCGCCGTACGGCAAGAGCGAGGACGACGCGCGGGAGATCTTCCGTACCTATATCGATGCCGGCGGCAACTTCATCGACACCGCCGACTTCTACACCGCCGGGGAGAGCGAACGGATCCTCGGGCGGCTGATCGCCGAGGCGGGCGTCCGGGAGCGGATGGTCCTCACCACCAAGGCGACCAACAGCCTGGACTCCGGCGACCCCAACGCCGGCGGCAACAGCCGCAAGCACCTCATCCGCGCGCTCGACGAGTCCCTGCGACGGCTCGGCACCGACTACGTCGACCTGTTCCTGCTGCACACCTGGGACCGCATCACCCCGATCGACGAGGTACTGCGGACTCTCGACGACCTCGCCCGGGCCGGCAAGATCCGCTACGCCGGTCTGTCCGACGTACCGTCCTGGTACGCCGCTCGCGCACAGACGCTGGCCGACGCGCACTCGCTGACCCCGATGGTCAGCCTGCAGCTGCCGTACTCACTGGCCGAGCGCACGATCGAGACCGAGCATGTCCCGATGGCCCAGCAACTGGGGCTCGGCATCACCGCGTGGAGCCCGCTCGCCGCGGGCTTCCTGACCGGGAAGTACCAGCGCGACGACGCCAAGCAGATGGCGGGCGAAGGCCGTCTCACCGGTGCCGGCGCGGCCGGACAGTCGTGGTCGGACCGGCAGTGGGAGATCCTGCCGACAGTCCGGGAGGTCGCGGACAAGCTGGGCGTGACGATGGCTCAGGTCGCGGTGAACTGGGCGGCCACGCAGCCTGGCATCGCCTCCGCGATCGTCGGCGCGAGCAATCCGAAGCAGCTCGCCTCGAGTATCGACGCGCTCAGCTTCGAGCTGCCGGCCGAGTTGCGGTCCGCGCTCGACGAGGCCAGCGCCGTACCGCCGGAGTCGGTCTACCGGATGTTCACGCCGGAGTACCAGAGCTGGCAGATCAACCCCGGAACGAAGGTCGCGGACAAGCCGGCCGGCTACCGGCCGCCGGTCGTCAACTGGAGGTAGTCCAGGCAGAGATCGAGCGCGTACTCCAGATGCGTCGACGAACCTGAGGACATCAGGATCACGACGCCGCCCTGGATCGCGGCGATCAACGCACCCGCGGCGCGGGCGGGATCCACGTCGGCACGGATCTCGCCCGCAGCCTTCATCTCCTCGATTCCGCGCTCCAGCCGGTGCTGCCATTGCGCGAGCAGCTTCCCGGTCACGGCCTGCGCCGCCGGGGTGTGCCGCCCGATCTCGGTGATCAGGACGCCGAGCGGGCAATGCACACCCTGGCGTCGGTACCGCTCGACGACGACGTCACGCCACTCGGCCCAGGCACCCCAGCTGGTCAGCTGCCCGAGGTGCGGCTCCTGGTCGTCGAGCACCTGCTCGGCCTCGCGCTCGGCGACCGCGAGCAGCAACTGCTCCTTGCCCTCGGGGAAGTAGTGGAACATCTGGCTCTTCCCGGTCCGGCTGCGCCGGCCGATGTCGTCCAGCTTCACCGCGCTGATCCCACGCTCGCGGATCTCGGCGGCGGCCGCTGCCACGATCCGGTCTCGAGTCGCCGCACCCTTTGCTGTCAACACGCGGTCAAATGTACCCGCCGGTCCATCAGCTCCGGCCGGCGTTGAGCTCCGCGAGCTTGCCGAACACCTGCTTCGGCCGCCACTGCCCGTCGTCCCCGACCGCCACCAGCCCGTACGACGAGAGGTCGAGATCGTGCCGCGGATCGTTCTCGCGGTGCGGCAGCTCGAAGCCCGCGAAACTGAACCAGAACGCCGCCGCCAGCTCGATGCGGTCGAACTCCTCGACGAGCTCGAACAGGTACTCCACTTGTTCCTCCTCGTCCCGCTCGTACGATCCGTTGAGGACCGGCGGGTCGACGCTGCGGTCCACGATCATCCAGCCGGTCCCGCCGCGCGCGGCCGCGCCGCGGTACGCGCAGCAGCCGAACTCGGTGGCGACGACCGGCTTGCCCCATTTCGAGCGCGACGCCAGCTCGTCGGCGAAGGTCGCCGCGTTGGCCGCGTCCCGGTACGCGTCGACGCTGACAATGTCGAACAGGTCCCAGTTGACGTCCTCCCACAGGCCGGCGGCGTACGTGATCCGGCCGCCGAAGACGCTCCGAGCAGCACTCGCCAGCTCCTCCTGCACCGAACCCCAGCGCTCGAGGCCCGCCTGCAGTTCGGTCAGCTTGGCCGGGTCGGTCCACGTCGCCGGGTCGCCCATCAGCGCGAGCCGCTCCCCCGAGGTCTCGCCCGGCACGAAGCCCTTGCAGAACACGGACAGCTCGCAGCCCAGCACGAGCACGACGTCGCCGCGCGCGGACTGCCGCAGCACCTCGGCCTGTGCGGCGCAGTCGGCGAGGAAGGCGATGAACTCGGCGGGCTCGAGGTTCATCGGCATCGGCGAGAACCACAGGTCCAGCCCGGCCGCCAGCGCCGCCTCTCCCGCCACCACCAGCCGGTCGAGCTCGGTCCCCACCACCCGCACCGCGGGCGCATGAAGCTCGTCCGCGATCACCGCCAGCTCACGGCGCACCTCGTCGGCTTCGAAACGGCTGCGCGTACTACGGCCGTCGTACCGCAGGCCGGTGTCGTAGTTCACCCCGATTGATCGCATGACCTTCAGCCTAGCAACAAACTCATACTCGGTATATCTTTTAATTATGAACCACCTGGGCCGCCGGGAGCGGAAGAAGGCCGAGTTCCGGACCCGGATCTCGGAGGTCGCGACCACGCTCTTCCTCGAGCGCGGCTTCGACGCGGTGTCGGTGACAGAGGTCGCCGAGGCGGCAGATGTCGCGCGGCCGACGGTGTTCGCGCACTTCGCCCGCAAGGAGGACCTGCTCTTCGACCGCTACCCCGAGGCGGAGGCCCTGGTCGTTGCCGCGATCAACGACCGCCCGGCCGGGATGTCCGCGGTCCGAGCACTGTCAGATCTGCTGGTCGCGCTGGCCGACGAGGGCCACCCGCTGTCGACGATCCGCGGCACGTTCCGCCGCTTCTGGGAGGTCGTTGCCGAGTCCCGGGCCCTGCAGAATCGCGCCCGCGAGTTGCTCCAGCAGATCGAGCAGGCGATGGCCGCGGCGATGGCACAGACCGGCGTACCCGATCCGCAGCTGACCGCCGCGCTGACGGTCGCTGCGTACCGCGTCGTCCACCTCGAGTCGGTGCGCCGGATCTTTGCCGGCGACGATCCTGATGTCGTGGCTGCGGAGCACCGGGAGCGCATCGTCAGCGCCCTCGCTGTGGTCGATCAGGCCTTCACGTAGGAGGCGATCGTCCGGGCGCAGTCGATCGAGGCCGTGTGCGACGTGTCCACCTCGACGTCGTACGTGATGCCTTGATGCACGATCAGCGCCTGCCCTTCGGCCATGCCGGCCGGACGATCACCGCGGGCGGCCTCTCGCTGCGCCGCGATCGTCGGGTCGCAGTGAACGCCGACCCACAGCGTCTCGAGATCGCCGATCGCGTTCCACCAGCGCTGCTGCGAGGACGGGCCGCCGAGGAAGACGTCGTCCATCACGACCCGGCCGCCGGCCCGGCACATCGCGACGATCCCAGCGGTCCAGGCCGCTTCCAGTTCGCGGAACGCCGGCCCGACCGACACGTCGCCGTCAGCACCGATCACGATCCCGTCCGGCGAACCCTCCAGTTTGGCCGGCAGCGCGTCGACGAAGTCGTCCACGCTGAACCCGAGCCACGGCTCGTCCAGCACCTCCTGCAGAGCCCGCACGATCGCGGTCTTCCCGGAGCTGGAACCGCCGTTGAGGATGATCAGTCGAACCGTCACGCCTGCAAGGCTAGGGGCTGGTCCGGCGTTACCTCGACGGCTTTTCGGCGAGCCAGCCCGAGGAACGGCAGCGCAAGCACCTGCAGACCGGCCGACAGCAGGTAGGCCTGCCCGTATCCCCACAGATCAGCCGACCGGCCGAGCCCCGGCTGGATCACGACGCCGCCGGCTGAACCGAGCAGGTTGTCGAACGACAGCACCGTCGCCCGCTGCGCCGACGGGATGTGGCTGTTCAGGTACGCCTGCCGCACCGGCGTCATCGCGGCGAACATCGTGCCCCACACCATCAACAGACCGAGCGCGGCCCAGAACGACGTCACCAGACCGATCAGCGCGATCACAGCCGCGGACGTGGCGATCGCCGCGATCAGGATCATGATCCGGTCCCGGACGATGCGCGCGACGTACGACGCCGACGCGCCGCCGGCGATCTGCGCACCGGCCACGATCCCGGCCGACAGACCCGCGATCCAGTACGAATCGGCGTGCCCGTACAACCGCAGAAGGTAGGGCTGCGCGGCGTAGAAGCCGTACACACTGACCCCGGCGGTGAACGGACCGGCCAGCATCACCCAGCGCACCGGCGGATTCAGCAGGCCGTGCCGCAGCGACGCCCGGACGATCCCGACCATCTCGCCGCGGACCGGGACCCGCGGCTTCGGCGTGAATCCGAGGTCGCGCATCGCCCGGCACGCCACCGCGAAGGTGGCCGCGAGCAACAACGCACGGGCGGCGTACGGTACGCCGAGATTCGTCACCTGGGCGAGGAAGCCGCCGCCGATCGAGCCGCCCATCATCGCGATCCCGCTCGCCACCTGCCCCTTCGCGAACGCCGCGTCGAGCGACCCGTCGTACCCCGTCGCGTGCAGGCCGTCGACCAGCCAGGCCTCGGTCGCGCCGCTGAAGAACGTGAACCCGAGCCCGAGCAGCACCGACACCACCGCCCACAGCACGAACGGCGCATGGGTCTGCCACAGCAGCAGGTAGAGCAGCGTGGAGCCGAACAGAGTGGCCGTGCCCAGTAGGTACGACGTACGCCGGCCGACCGTGTCCGCGACCACCCCGGTCGGGACCTCGAACAGCACCATGCCCGCGGTGAAGAACGCGTTGGCCGCGAAGGCCTTCCCGATGCTCAAACCGGCGTCGAGCAGGAACAACGTGTTGATCCCCCAGATCATCGACGATGCACCTGTCGACACCGCGACCAGCGTGACGTAGGTCCGCAGTACCCGCTCCGGCGTCATGGTGTGTCCCTCCTCCGTAGTCACCGGGTACGTCGGAGTCGTCGCAACGGTCTCGACATCCACCCAGGTAGCTCTCGCGGCGGGTATCGTCCGGGCCGTGACGATTCAGCAGGACGGCGCGACGAGCCATACGCCGAACGCCCACGACACCGTCAAACTCGCGGTGGTCGTCGGGGCACTCGGCGTGGTGTTCGGTGATATCGGGACCAGCCCGATCTACACGATCCAGACCGTCTTCAACCCCGAGGACCCGCATCCGGTGCCGGTCAGCGCCAACAACGTCTTCGGCGTCGTCTCGCTGATCTTCTGGTCGGTGATGATCGTGGTCACTGTTACCTACATCCTGCTCGCGCTGCGCGCCGACAACGACGGCGAGGGCGGCCTGATGGCACTGATCACGGTGCTGCGCCGGTGGGGCCGCCGGCAGCCTGAACGCAAGGGTGCGATCGTGCTGGCCGGGCTCGGCCTGTTCGGAGCGTCGCTGTTCTTCGGCGACAGTATGATCACGCCGGCCATCTCGGTACTCTCCGCGGTCGAGGGCCTGAAGCTCGTCGAGCCCTCGCTGGGCGAGTACGTCGTACCGATCACCGCGGTCATCATCATCTTGCTGTTCGCCGTCCAGCGGCGCGGCACCGAGGCCGTGGGCCGGGTGTTCGGACCGGTCATGATCGTCTGGTTCGTGGTGATCGGGGCCTGCGGGATCGGCGGGATCGTCGAGCACCCGGCCATCCTGAAGGCGCTCTCGCCGACGTATGCGATCGGGTTCCTCGCCGGGCACTTCCATATCGCGTTCTTCGCGCTGGCCGCGGTCGTGCTCTCCATCACCGGCGCGGAGGCGATCTATGCCGACATGGGGCATTTCGGCCGGAAGCCGATCTCCCGCGGCTGGTTCTTCCTCGTCCTGCCCGCCCTGGTGCTGAGCTACCTGGGTCAGGGCGCACTGGTGCTGAAGGACGAGGCCAACCTGAGCGGTCCGTTCTTCCTCCTGGTCCCGGACTGGGCCCGGCCACTGCTGGTCGTGCTCGCGACCGCGGCGACCGTGATCGCGTCGCAGGCAGTGATCACCGGCGCGTACTCGGTCGCGTCGCAGGCCGCGAAGCTCGGCTACCTGCCGCGCCTGCGGATCGCCCACACCTCGGCGACCACGGTCGGTCAGATCTACGTGCCCTGGATCAACTGGCTGCTGCTGGTCTCGGTGCTGACGCTGGTGTTCGCGTTCCGCAGCTCGGCCGGGCTGGCCTACGCGTACGGAATGGCCGTCACCGGCACGATCACCGTCACCACGACGCTGTTCTTGTACGTCGCGCACTACCGCTGGAACATCCCGAAATGGCTGATCGGCGTCGGCGCAGCCGTGCTGCTCTCCATCGACCTGCTGTTCGTCGCGGCCAACCTGACCAAGATCGTCCACGGCGCGTGGCTGCCGCTGCTGATCGCGCTGACCGCGTTCACGATCATGACGACCTGGCAGCGCGGCCGGCAGGTCGTCACGGCCGAGCGGGAGAAGGCCGAGGGACCGCTGCAGGAGTTCATCGACCAGCTCGGCTCCGGCGACATGCCCGTCCGGACGGTGCCCGGTACGGCGATCTTCCTGAACCGCGGCGGTGTCAGCACCCCGCTCGCGCTGCGGGCGAACGTCGAGCACAACCAGGTGCGCCACGAGCACGTGGTGATCGTCGCGATCGTGACCGAGGAGATCCCGCGCGTCCCCGAGGACCAGCGGGTGATGGTCAACGATCTCGGGTACGGCAACGACGGGATCACACACGTCACGATCAAGTTCGGATACATGGAGTCGTCGGACGTCCCCGCGGCCCTGGCCCTGCTGGATCCGGCCGCGACCGAGGGGCCGCTCGACCTCGACAACGCGTCGTACTTCCTGTCGAAGATCGAGCTCCGCCGCGGCAAGTCCGCCACGATGGCCGGCTGGCGCAAACAGCTGTTCCTCGCCACCTCGCACATCACCGCCGACGCCGCGGAGTACTTCGGGCTGCCGCGCGACCGGACCGTCATCATCGGATCGCATATCGAGCTCTAGCCATGGATCAGACGTACGACGAGCTGGCGCCGGTGCCCGCACTGGCTGGGCTCGTCCGTACTGTCTGGATCCAGCGGACCGGATCCGTCGCGTATGTGCAGCGCGACCTGCCCACAGGTGGTGTCGAGCTGCACTGCCCGGTCGGCGGCGTACCACGCGTGGTCGGGCCGCTGACTCGCGCTCAGGTGCAGGTGCTGCCGCCGCGGAGCACGATCGTCGGGGTGCGGTTCATGCCCGGGGCCGGGACGGCGCTGCTCGGCGTACCTGCTGACGACTTAGTGGATCTGTCGGTCGAGCTGTGGGGCCCTCTGGCCGACGTGCTGGGGACCGTGGTCGACTCGTCGCCCTCTGCCCACTCCGCCCTGCTGGCTGTGCAGCGGTATCTGGTCGGCGAGCAGCTGCGCCCGGATCCGCTCGTCGTGGAGCTCGTACATCGGCTGATGCCGTGGAATCCGAGCGGGATCGCGTCGTTGGCCGACGATCTCGCGTTGTCGGAGAGCCAGCTCCGGCGGCGTTGTCTGGCGGCTACCGGCGTCGGGCCGAAGACCTTGCAGCGGACATTGCGCTTCCAGGGATATCTGGCCCTCGCCCAGGCCGGCTACGGCAATGGCCTCGCCGATCTGGCCGCCGAAACCGGCTACTCCGACCACGCCCATCTGACGCGTGAGTGCGTCCGGCTGACCGGCGTCACCCCGCGCGACCTGCTCGGCGTGAAGGCCGACAGCTGCGACTGCGGGCACGACCACTCCGCGTCGTACCGCCCGTTCCTGGCCGGCTGGTACGACCGATTTCTTCAAGCCCAGTCGTCCCGAACCGGTCTAGCGTCGGTGCATGGAGCTGATCGGACCTGACGACCCGCGGTACGACGACCTCCGCCGGCCGGCGATGCCGCAGTACCGCGATGTCCGGCCATCGGTGATTGCTCGGTGCGGGTCCGCGGATGACGTGGTCGAGGCGCTTGGGTATGCACGCTCTGCTGGTTTGCCCGTGGCGGCGCGCGGCGGCGGGCATTGCTTCGCAGGGCGCTCGTCGACTACCGGGCTGTTGCTCGATCTGTCCGGCCTGACCACGATCTCCGTAACCGCCGCTCCGGCGACAAGCGAGCCGGAGGCAGCCGGCTGGAGGGCGCCCCTCGCGACCATCGGCGCGGGCGCTCGGTTGGCGAATGTGTATGGCGGGTTGCATGAGCATGGGCTGACGATTCCGGCGGGGTGTGGGCCGACGGTCGGGATTGCTGGGCTGACGCTCGGTGGTGGGCTGGGGTTGCTCGGGCGGCGGTACGGGTTGACCTGCGATCGGCTTGTCGGGGCGACGGTTGTGCTTGCGGATGGTCGGGTCGTGGAGTGTTCGCTGGAGCAGGAACCGGATCTGTTCTGGGCGTTGCGGGGAGCGGGTGGTGGTCAGTTCGGGGTGGTGACGTCGCTCGTGTTCGCCGCCGTACCGTCGCCGACCGCTACGCGTTTCACCCTCACCTATCCACGGGATCGAGCCGCCGACGTCATCGCCGCTTGGCAGTCCTGGGCCCCGGACGCGCCCGATCACCTCACCGGCAGCCTCGCCGTGACGGCCGACGAAGTGCGTGTGTTCGGTGCCGCGGTCGGCGACGCCGAGTTCGGCGAACTCGCCTCCCTCGATCCGGTCGTGGAGCTCCGCGACGGCCTCAGCTGGCCAGACCTCAAGCGCAGCTTCTCCGACGAGGACGCGCCGGGCGACCGGATCGTCTACAGCAAGTCCGAGTTCTTCAGCTCGCCGCTCCCCCGCTCCGCCGTTGCCGAGCTCTTGACCGCAGGATGCGAGCTGAACTTCACCCCGATGGGTGGTGCCTACAACCGCGTCCCTTCCGACGCGACTGCCTTCGCGCACCGCGGCGAACGCTTCCTTCTCGAACACGCGAGCACCGACCGCACCGCCGTACGGCGATCCTGGTCCATCGCCCACCCGCACGGCTCCGGCCGGCTCTACCCCAACTTCCCCGACCCCGACGTTGCTGACCCGACCGTTTACCACGGGCGCAACTACAAGCGCCTGCTCGACATCAAGCAGGCATACGATCCAGACCACATCTTCGGAGGCTTCAGATGATCGTGCTGTACATGACGATGTCGCTCGACGGGTACGTCGTCGGGCCGGACGACAGCGTGGAACAGCCGATGGGCAGCGGCGGGTTCCGGCTGTTCAACTGGCTCGACGACCGCGACTCCGACGGACCGAGCGGCCAGGTGTACGGCGAGGCGCTGGCCACCGGCGCCGTGATCGCCGGCCGCCGCACGTTCGAGCACGCGGGGCGGTGGGGCGGCGACCACCACGACGGCGTACCGATCTTCGTGCTCACCCACCAGATCGACGAGAACGATGTCCCGCCCGGCAGCGCCCGCTTCGTCACCGACGTGAAGTCCTGCGCCGCCGAGGCCCGCGCCGCCGCCGGTGACCGCAACATCCTGGTCCACGGAGCCGGCGCGGCCCAGGCCCTCCTGACAGCCGGCGAACTCGACGAACTCGAACTCCACGTCGTCCCGGTCCTCCTGGGCCAAGGCCGCCGCCTCTTCGACAACCTCCCCGCCGCCCAGATCGAACTCGAACAAACCCGCACCCTCCCCTCCCGCGACGTGACCCACCTCCACTACCGAATCGTGAAATAGTCCGCGGATGGACGAGAAGGCACTGCTGCTCAAGCACCTCGACGAGATCCAGCAGTCCTTGCTCTGGAAGGTGGAAGGGCTGAGCGACGCGGAACTCCGGCGGCCGATGACGGGCACCGGGACGAACCTCATCGGCATCGTGAAGCACCTGACCGGCGTCACGTACGGGTATCTGGTGTCGGCCTTCGGGCGGGAGCGGGAGGTGCTTCCGTGGGAGGACGACGAGGAGTTGTGGCACGGGCTGGACCTGTGGGCGACGCCGGACGAGTCGCCCGAGGAACTCATCGCGGCGTACCGGCGTGCATGTGCGGCAGGAGCGCTGGCGGTCGAGGAGCTCGATCTTGAAACCTTAGGCACGCATCACTCTGGCTCGACCGTGACACTGCGGGAGATGGTGTTGACCGTATTGCTCGACACCACGCGGCACGCGGGGCATGCGGATGTCGTGCGGGAGCTGGTCGATGGTCGGGTCGGGAGTCGCCCGGCAGACCCGATGTCGCCGGACGACCCGGAGTACTTGCGGATGTACCGGGCGCGGATGACCGGCGAGATCGACCGGGAGACCTGGATGGCCTACGTGAAGAGCCAACCGTCTGCTCAGAGCCAGGGTGGGAGTGGGGCTGCGGGGTGGCCGGATGGGGTGGAGACGGCTGAGTAGGGGCGGCCGGCGAGGTAGGCGGCTATGTCGGGGAGGGGGCCTTGGAGGGCGGGTACGTCGGTGCGTTGGGTGCGGATGTCTTCGCACAGGGCTTCGAGGAAGTCGGTGGGGAGGTCGGCGAAGGTGATGCCGGTGGCGAGGTCGACGGCATGGATGAGGACCTCGCGGGAACGCATCCACGGGATTCGGGTCGCGGGGATCGGGACCCCTTGGGCGGTGCGGATCGTGGTGGTCCACTGCTCGGAGGTGAGCGCGGCCATGGCCTCGTTGAGGGTCGCGGCGGATGAGTCGAACCACGTGCGCAGTTCGGATTCGGGGCGGAGGGCGTTGGACTCGATGTCGGCGGCGCGGGCCTCGGGAGACGGGTACATGGGGTGTTCTTCGCCGGTGCGGGCCCAGTCGACGAGGTTGCCGAGGGCCTCGGCGTTGAGGGACAGGTGGGCGGCTACGTGCCGTCGTTTCCAGCCGGGTAGCGCCGATGGCGCGTCCAGGTCGATCAGTGCCTCGCGGCACTTCGCCGTACCCTCGTCGATCCACTCGTCAACGCGTGCCATGAGGGGAACGTAGCCGACGACGGCGCGGGTTCTTGCAGCGGTGGGGTGTTCTGGTGAGACTGAGCCGATGAAGGAGGGGGCCACGCCATGGTGACGTCGATCGGGGTGGTGGGACCGTCGGACCTGGTCACCTCCACGAGCCGGATCCTGAAAGGGCTGCGTGGGGTCGAGATCGTCCCGCTGCGCTACCGGCGCGAGACCGATACGCCGAAGGTGATGGCGAACGCGCCGGGCAGCGTCGACGCGTGGCTGTTCACCGGCGTCGTCCCGTACCAGATGGCCGCCGCACAGGGCCTGCTGGACCGGCCGGCCGCGCACGTCGAGTACACCGGCGCCACGCTCATGCGCGCCCTGGTGCAGCTGCTCAGCGAGGGTCGCGACGTCACCTCGATCAGCATCGACGTTCTCGACGAGGCCGAGGTCCGGGAGACGTTCGACGAGGTCGGCCTGCCCACGAGCGGTGTCCGCGTCCTGCCGTATCGGCCCGGGCTGAGCCTCGAGGAGATCCTCGCGTTCCACCACGAGGCCCGCGCGACGGTCGCGATCACCTGCCTGCGTTCGGCGTACGAGAAGCTCCGGACCGAGCAGACCACGCTGCGGCTCGCTCCGTCGGTCCACTCGGTGCGCAGCGCGGTGAACAGTCTGCTGCTCGTCCATGACGCTTTGCGCAGTGACGATGCGCAGATCGCGCTCGGCCTGGTCGAGATCTCCCCCGACGCCGAGAGCGCCCTCCGCCGCGAGGCCGGCTCGCTCGGCGGCAGCGTCATCCGGTACGACGACAAGCGGTGGCTCGTCATCGCGACCCGCGGACCGCTCGAGCAGGCCACGGCAGCGTTCACCGAGCTGGGCATGCTGACCCGGTTGAAGGAGCAATTCGGACCAGTCCGGATCGGCTTCGGCATCGGCGGCTCGGGAACCGAGACCGAGGCGCTGGCCCGCCGCGCCCTCGGCCGGGCGAGAACGGCCGGCCGTACGGCGGCAGTCGTCTCCCTGCGCAACGACATCGACCTCGTGCTCGTCGGCGGGGCCGCACCGCGGGCCCAGCAGCGGTCGAAGCTGCAACTGCTCGCGCAGCGCGCCGGCCTGTCGAAGGCGACCCTCGAGCGCCTGCAGGAGCTCGTGCACGCGACGCCCGAGGACGGCCTGACCACGCGCTCGGTCGCCGACTACCTCGGCATCCAGCCGCGTACGGCGCGCCGCGTCCTCAACCGCCTCGAACGCGCCGGCCTGGCCGACGCAACCGGCACGCAGCTGGGCACCGGCAGCGGCCGCCCGCTCGTCGTTTACCGCGTTCATCTCTGATTGTTCCCCGAGCGGTTGACGCACTGACGCACGTCCGGCTAATTTCAGCCATGACCGTAATTCAGTGCGTACTGTCCCGGGAGGCCTTGTGGACAAGCGAATCGCACGGGGATTGATCGCTGCTCTGGTCATCTGCGCAGGACTGGTGTGCGTTTCTGCACCAGCTGGCGCCACTATTCCGGACGTGACCGAAAGTCCGACGGTCACCAGCCTCGGTCCGGCGTCCGCCGTGACCTCGACCAGCGTCGCCGAGCAGGTCGGCGACCGGATCTGGACCATCACCTCCGGCGTCTCGCCCGTCCAGGTCGGCGCGTTCGACCCGGTCGGCAGGACCGTCGACCGCAAGTTCTCGCTACCGACCGGCGCCGGCGCCTGGGCCATGACCCACATCGGCACCGACCTCTATATCGGCCTGTACACCCCCGGCGACGTCTACCGGGTCGACACCACCACCGGCACCGCGACCAAGGTCACGCAGTTCGGCTCGTTCATCTGGTCGATCGCCGCGACACCCGACGGCAAGATCGTCGCCGGCACCTACCCGGATGGCGCCGTCCACGAGTACGACCCGGCCACCGGCGCGACCAGGTCGTACGGCGCTGCCGTCGCCGGCGAGCAGTACGTCCGCAGCATCGCCGCCGACGCGACCACGATCTACGCGGGCGTCGGCACCAAGGCGCACCTGATCGCCATCGACCGTGCGACCGGCGAGCGCCGCGACGTACTCCTGGCCAAGTACGCCGACCGCACGTTCGTCGCCACCCTCGCCCTCGACGGCACGAAGCTCGCCGCAAGCCTCTCCCCCACCGGGACGATGCTCGTCTACGACACCGCCGACCTGAGCAACCCGGTCGAGGTCCAGACACCCGGCGGCGACCAGTACATCACCGCGATCACGATCGACGGCGCGGACATCTACCTCGGCACCCGACCGTCCGGCACGCTCTACCGCTACCGCGACAACACGCTGACCAGACTCGGTTCGCCGTACGACGGGGCGTACTTCAACCGCATCTTCGTCGACGGCTCGACGATCCGGGCCGAGCTCACTAGCCAGGTCGTCGACTTCGACGAGGCGACCGGTGAGTTCACCGGCACCGATCTCGGTCAGGCCGGTCTCCCGCCCGCGCCCGAGCAGGCGATGGCGATCGCGGCCACCCTGACCTCCGTGCTGGTCAGCGGTAAGGCCGGCATCCAGGTCCACGACCTCGCCACCGGCACCAGCAGTCGCACGTTCCTCCCCGGCGAGGCGAAGACGCTGACCCCGATCGGCCGGGACATCTACCTCGGCGTCTACACCCTGGCCCGCCTCTGGCAGATGAAACCCGACGGCTCCGGCCTCCACGAACTCGGCCAGATCGGCAACGAGCAGACCCGCCCGACCGACTCGGCGTACGACGCCCGGTCCCGCACCTGGCTGATATCCACCGAGCCCGACTACGGCAAGTACGACGGCACGCTCGTCGAGCAGCACCTGAGCACCGGCGAACGCGAGGTCCACCGCGGCGTCGTACCGCAGCAATCGGTTCGCTCGGTGACGACGGCCGACGGCATCGCGTACCTCGGCGGCGCGACCCGGAACAGCCTCGGCACCGACCCGATCTTGCCCGAGGCAACCGTCGTCGCCTACGACTTGCGCCGCAACAAGACACTGTGGGAAGCCGCTCCCTTGTCCAAGGCGCAGAGCTACAGCGATCTCGTCATGTACCGCGGCCGCCTGTACGCGACCACAGACGACGGCCGGCTCGCCGTCCTCGATCCGCGGACCGGCAAGCTCGTCGGAAGCGCCACGCTCGGCACTGGTCAGAGCCGGCTGACGATCGCCCGCTCCGGCCTGTACGGCACCGACAACCAGCGCGTCTTCAAGATCACGCCGGCCCTGACGATCACCACCGTCGTCGACAACCTCGGCGCCCAGATCTACAGCTATCCGCTCATCACCACGTCCCACGACGGCGACGCGCTCTACACGATCAGGGGCCGTGACCTCGTCCGCATCGGAGGACTCCGATGATCATCTCCCGCCGTACGGCGCTGGCCGGCGCGCTGGCCGGCGCAGCCCTCACAACCCTGCCTACCACCGCCCACGCGGAGGACAGTCCCATCGACGGATCAACGTTGCCCAGCGCCGGTCCCGCGGTCGTGACGGCTGCCGTCGTCGCGATGGCGGTTCACGACGGCCACGCCTACGTCATCAGCCGCGGCATCGTGCCGCCCCGGCTCACCGAGATCGACCTGACCACCCGCCTCGTGACCAGGACCGTCGAACTCCCTACCGGCGAGGGCGGCTGGGGAATCACTGTTGCCGGAGGCAAGGTCTACGCCGGTCTCTACCCGGTGGCCGACGTCTACTGCTTCGACCCCGCGGACGGCTCCGTGACCCATGTCGGGACGCTGGCCGGTGCCGGCGGGTTTGTCTGGGACATGACGACGGCGCCTGACGGCCAGGTGTTCGCGGTCAGCTATCCGAACGGCGCCGTCTGGCAGATCGACCCCGCCACGAACACCCCGACCCGGCTCGGCGCGCCGGTCGCCGGGGCGCAGTACGGACGGTATGTCGGTGCTGCGGGCAACTACGTGTACGCCGGGATCTACACACCGTCGCAGCTGGTCGGGTACGACCGGAGTACGAAGGTCTTCACGGACCTCACCCCGGACGCGTCCCGCGGGCAGAACTTCGGCCCGTTCGCGGCGGCGGACGACCGGGTCTTCGTCGGCAGCAGTCAGGCGGTGCTCAGCATGGCGCTCGACGGCACCGACGTCCGTAGTACGCCGCTGCCCGCGGGCGAGACCGGCGTCGACGCAATCGCGGTGGCCGCGGACGGTACGGCGTACCTGACGACGAGGACCTCGGGGACCGTCTGGAAGCTTGGAGCGGACGGGCTCGTCGCGGTAGCGACGCCGGCGCCGCAGGACGAACATCGCAAGCTCGTGTTCCTCGATGCGACGACGCTGCTCGGCGCGACCGGGTCCGGCGTGCTCTGGTGGCTGGACGTCACCACCGGTTCGTTCGAACTGCTCGACCTGATCGACGCCGGATTCGTACCCGCGCCGGACCTGCCGCAATCGATCGTGATCGGCGACCCGCACCTGTACGTCGGCGGCCACTGGGTCATCACCGAGCATGCCGGCGACACGACCCGGCGCCTCCGCGTCGCCGGTGAGGCGAAGACGCTCACCTGGATCCGCGGCGAGCTGTACTCCGCGCTCTATCCGAGCACCGAGGTCGTCCGCGTCAACCCGCGGACCAAGCAGGTGCACAGCTTCGGCACGATCGATCACGAGCAGATCCGGCCCTGGCAGGCGGCGTACGACGAGAAGTCGAAGCTGCTCGCGATCGCGTCGGCGCCCGGTACGGGCAAGCTCACCGGGGCGCTCACGCTGCTCGACGTACGCACCGGCGAACTGGACGTGCACTACGGGATCCTGCCCGACCAAAGCGTGATGACGGTCTCGATCGTCGACGGCATCGCGTACCTCGGCGGGGACGTGGTCGGCGGCGGTGGCATCACGCCGACCCGCGCCTCGGCCGCGATCGCCGCCTTCGATCTCTGCCGGCGCCGACTGCTCTGGACCGTCGAACCACTCGCCGGAGAGCGCTCGATCCAGAGCGTCGCGGTCCACAACGGGATCCTGTACGGCGTACTGAAACGCACCAGCGGCGGTTGGTTCCGCTACGACCTGGAGACGAAGACCGTCGCACGAGGTGAGAACAAGCTGTCCGGCTACGGCCAGATCCACACTGACCGGACCGGCGTCTACTGTGAGACGAACTTCGGCGGGAACCTGTACCAGCTCGGCCCCGGACCGGCGAAGCTGCTGGTGAACAACCTCGGCGACGGCTGGTACACCGTGCCGCAGCTGACCCCGGTCCGCGGCGCCCGGCACAGCGTCTGGGGTCTCGCCGACCGCGACCTCGTCCAACTACCGTTGCCCTAAGCAAAGGACTATTGCGATGGAGAACAGTCAGCTTGCCCGGGACGGCGGTACGCCGGTGCGCACGGACCCGCTGCCGTCGGTGATGAACGCCAGCGGGCGGCGCTTCGGCGACGACGAGGTCAAGGCGGTCGAGCGGGTGCTCCGCAGCGGCATGCTGTCGGCCACCTGGGGCACCGAGGTGCCCGCGCTCGAGCTGGAGTTCGCCTCGCTCCTCGGCGCCGGGTACGCCGTCACGTGCAGCTCGGGTACGGCGGCCCTGCACCTGGCCGTCGCCGCGGTGAACCCCGCGCCGGGTGACGAGATCATCACCACGCCCATCAGCGACATGGGCACGGTGTTCCCGATCATGATGCAGAACGCCGTACCGGTGTTCGCGGACGTCGACCCGATCACCGGGAACCTGACGCCCGAGACGGTCGCGGCCGCGATCACGCCGCGGACCAAGGCGGTGATCGTGGTGCACCTGTTCGGCAAGCCGGCCCGCGTGCGCGAGCTGCGGGAGCTGTGCGACCGGCACGGGATCCTGCTGATCGAGGACTGCGCGCAGGCGTACCTCGCGCCGGTCGGCGACTCGTTCGTCGGCCGGATCGGGCACATCGGCTGCTTCAGCCTGCAGCAGACCAAGCACATCAGCGCCGGAGACGGCGGCCTCACGGTCACCGACGACGCGCAGAAAGCCCGGCGGATGCGGCTGTTCGCGGACAAGGGCTGGCCGCGCGACACCGACGAGCGGACGTACCTGTTCCTCGCGCTGAACTACCGCATGACCGAACTGGTCGCCTCGGTGACCAGAGCGCAGCTGAACCGGCTCCGCGGCGTCATCGAGGACCGTCGTACGGCGGCTCTGCGGGCGACCGCGGGGATCTCGGACCTCGCCGGCATCACGCCGCCACCCGACGGGCACGACCACGTGTACTGGCAGTACCCGCTGATCATCTCCGAGGCGGCCGGCGACATGCGCGAATGGGCCGCCGCGCTGACCGCCGAGGGCATCCCGGCGAACGGCGGGTACCTGACCAGCCCGCTGTACGCCGCACCCGCCGTCCGCGAGCGGATCACGTACGGCGACTCCGGATTCCCGCTGCAGGACGTGTCGTACCCGGTCGGCCTGTGCCCCAACGCCGAGGAACTGATCAACAACCGTCTCCTTGTCCTGCCCTGGAACGAGAACTACACCGAACCCGACGTCGACGACATCGTCGCCGCGATCCGCAAGGTGCACAAAGCCCTGGCCCGGGAGGCCTCATGACCGATTCTCCCCTGCTGCTCGACTGCGACATCCTCGTCGGGCATGACGTCACCACCGGACGATGGGGGCGGCCCGAGAAGGTGCGGGAGGTGCTCGAAGCCGCTCACATCTCCGGTGGGGTCGTATCCGCGCTGCGGGCGGTGCACTTCGACGTACCGTCGGGGAACGACGAGGCGCGCAAGGTTGCCGATGGCAACGGGTGGACGGCGTGCCCGGTGCTGGACCTGCGCGATCCGCTGGGCGCCGAAAAGGAGTTGGAGCGGCTGCTGTCGGGAGACGCTCCGCCGCGAGCGGTGCGGTTGGCGCCGACTGCACAGAGCGTGGAGCCGGGCTTCCCGTCGTTCGGCCATGTCGTGCAGCTGCTGGTCGACGCGGGCGTCACGATCTTCACCGAGGGCGACGTCCGCAAGGTCGGGCCGGCTCTGCGTGGGCTCGGCGCGCGGGCGGTCTTCCTCGACACGCACTTCTACTATCTGGGCGACTTCGTGATCCTGGCTCGCTCAGAGCCCGGCTTCCACACCTCGACCCGGATGCTGACCGGACCCGACTCGCTCGAGATCGTGGCCGCGGAGGTCGGCGCGGAGCGGCTCGTGCTCGGCTGCCGGACGCCGTTCCACGAGACCCGCTCGGTGGTCCGCCGGCTGCTGACGTCCAAGCTCGGCCCGGACGAGATCGCCCAGGCCGGCAGCCGCAGCCTCACCACCCTCCTGGAGCCCGCATGCTGATCGACGTACACGCCCACTGGGGTCCGTGGTTCTTCTCGATGGACACCGCGAGCATCGACGTCAACATCGACCTGCTCGACCGCTTCGGCATCGACCTCCAGCTGGTCTCGTCGATCGAGGGCATCGTGTACGACGCCCCGCTCGGCAACCGCTCCCTCGCCGAACAGCTCCAGGTCGACGAGCGGCTGCGCGGCATGATCGTCGTCGACCCGCGCCGCCTCGACGAGGCCCGGACCGACCTCGACGTACTGCTGGCCGGGGACGGGCGGTCGCGGTGGGTCGGGGCGAAGATCCACAGCGAGTACAGCCGGACGCCGATCAGCTCGCCCGCGATGCAGGCGGCGATCGAGCTGACCACGGAGTACGGCCTGCCCACGCTCGTACACACCTGGGGCAACACCGTCGTCGACCTCGCCGACGTCGCCGCCCGGGTGCCCGACGCGCGCGTGCTCGCCGGTCACATGGGCGCGAACGGCTGGCCGCGAGTACCTGAGGCAGCCGACCGGTCCGACCGGATCTGGTTCGAGCCGTGCTGGTCCGCACCGGAGGCGAACCGGATCCGCTGGATCCTCGACCAGATCGGCCCGAGCCGCCTGATGTTCGGCACCGACGCAACCCTGATCGACCCATCAGTAGCCCTGGGCGCCCTAGAAGCCGCCAACCTCACCCCCGCCGAATCCGACGCCATCCGCTGGCAGAACGCCACCACCCTCTTCGCCCTCTCATAGGAAAGATCCGGAAAGACAAGGAAAGAAGAGATTCAAGAGTGTAGCCAGCTTCAGTGACCGCCAGCAGGTTTGCTGTGGTGCGTCGCCCACCGTGGCCGAAGATCCCGAGCTGCGCGCCATCACCGGACCCGATCAACCGCCCCTGCGTAGCCCGCCACCGCCCACCATCCTTGCCCATAGCAACGACCGACCGATATCGGCCGTACACCGTCACTTGGGCAGCGTGTCGCGTGTGCCGGCCGGCCCTACAAATAAGGGCTTTCCAGCCACTGGCCGATTTGGCGGATGAGCTTCGAAGAGATAGAATCGAACACATGTTCGACATTGATCTGGAGGAGCTCTCGACGGCCAACCTGCTCGAGTCGGCCGCCGAGCACCGCGCGATCGCCAACCAGGCCGACGCACGACTGCTGCAGCATGCCCAGATCTACGCCGACCGCTTCCACCCCTCGGCCTGCCGCCTTCGGCCCGCGCGACCCGGCCGCCGCCCCGGTGACGGACGCGAGAGGGCTGTCGTGTTGGGTGGTGAGGGCTGCCCGGAGATCGCCGAGTTCGCGATCTCCGAGTTCGGCCTGATCCTCGGGATCTCCTCGACAGTCGCCGCCGGGTTCCTCGGCGAAGCCCTGGCCCTGCGGCACCGGTTCCCATTCACCTGGGCGCGGGTCCTCTCCGGCGACGCCACCCCGTGGAAGGCCCGTCAACTCGCTACGGCCTGCCTGAAACTGTCCGAGGAAGCCGCCCGGGCCGTCGACAAACGCGTCGCCCCGCTGATCGACTGCATCACGCCGTACCGGCTGGACAAGATCATCCGCGCCGCCAAGGCCCACGCCGACCCCGACCTGGCCCGCGCCGAAGCCGCCGAGGCAGCCGACGAGCGGGGCGTGTTCGTCGGCCGCTCCGACGCCCACGGCAACAAAACCATCTACGCCAAAGCCCCCGCCGGCGCGATCATCCGCCACGACGCCACCATCACCGCCATCGCCGACGCCCTCAAAACCTTCGGCGACACCCGCCAGGTCCAGCACCGCCGCGCCGACGCCCTCGGCATCATCGCCGACCCCCGCTTCACCCAAGAACTCCTCACCCAAGCCCGCAACCACCCAACCCAGACCACGTCCGCGAAGGCCGGCTCGGAAGCAGCCCACGGCCCGCGGCCCACAGAAACCGACTGGCAACCCGCCGTCGGCGCGCGATCCGCGGCGACCGCTCGTTGCGTGTCCCACCCGCGCGACCGCTCGGACGACGTGTCGCGTACGTCGGTAGACACAGGTCCCGCTGCGACTGCGGCGTACCCAGCAAACCCATGGAACGGCGATACGCGCGACCGGTCGAACCAGGCACTCTATTCGTCGGCGATCCCGGCATGCGGCGGCACCTCAGCTCTTCTCGCAAACCCGCCGTACGACGGCCCGCGGGCCGTCGATGGCCGTCAGGCTGATGCATCCGATCTGCTTGAGCTGCGGGAGCCGCCGTTGCCCGACGGCGTCGGACCGTACGATCCTGACCCGCCGAGTGACCCGTTCGACAGCCAGCAGCCAGAATACATTCCCGGGCCGCGGACCGAGCCGGACGACGGCGTCCCGATAGGCGTCTCCGACCGGCGGGCGCTGGACGCACGCCTCGCGCAGATCAAACAGGACGCCTACGCCGATCCCGCAGGTGCCAGCGGACAGACCCGGCCTGGGCAGACCGAGGTCTTCGTGCATTTGACCGACCTGACCCTTGCCACCGGCACCGGAGTGCTGCGCGCCGAGGGGATCGGTCCGCTATTGGCCCAGCAGTTCACTGAGCTCGTGGGTCATGGGCCGTACACGGTGAAGCCGGTCATCGACCTCAACGACGCTGTCAGCGTCGACGCCTACGAGATCCCCACCCGGATCCGCGAACGGGTACGTCTCACTCATCCGGTCGAGTTGTTCCCGTACGGCACCCGCGAAACGCACAACGGCATCGACCTCGACCACATCCAGCCCTACGACCCGCACGGCCCCGCCGGCCAGACCAACACCCGCAACCTCGCGCCGCTGAGCCGGTTCGCCCATCGGGTGAAGACCCACGCCCACGGCTGGAACGTGCGCCGCGTCGACCACAAGACGCTGGAATGGACCACACCCCACGGGTTCACATTCGAGGTCGGCCCCACCGGGACACACCGCCTACCCAACTCCAACCGACAGCTGACCTGAATTACATAGAAGACCCGACCGAGCCCCTTCCTCAGTTGGAGGCCGTGAAGACGAGGATGTCGGTTTCGGGGCCGCGGACTTCGGGTTCGTGCCAGCCGAGGTGGCGGTAGAAGGCGATTGCGTCGTGGTTCTCGTTCCAGGCGAGGAGCCAGGCGCGGGAGCGTTCGCGGGTGGCGGTTTCGAGCAGGCGGCGGGCTAGGCCGGTGCCGCGGGCGTGCGCGAGTACGCCGAGCTCGTCCACCTCGAACGCGCCGACGAGCAGTTCGTCGACCTGTTCGGCGCCGAGCCGGTCGCGGACGCTGCCGTACGACCGGTCGGTCCGGAACGGCGCGGGCGTGGTCCAGCCGGTCACGAACCCGGCGATCCGGCCGTCGTCCGTACGCTCGATCCACGCCTGGAACCCGTCCCGCTCCGCGTCACCCTCGAGCCGCTTCCGGAACGCGATCCGGGTCTGCTCGGGGTCCCGGTGCGCGAACGGCGGCGCCGTGAACACCTCGACGTACGCCGTCGTCAGCTCGTCCGCGATCTCCAGCACGTCCCGCCCATAGGTCTGCACCGCTCCAACCTAGCGCCGGAGCGGTGCCGTCCTGGCAGTTTCAGCTGGTCGAGGCCGCCGATTCGAGGTCGACCGCGGCCGGGTCGAGCGCGGGCGCGGTGATCGTGGGGTCGGGTGTGGAGGCGATCGTCTCGAGTTCGGTGCGGAACTGCGGCAGCATCCAGCGCAGCGGCTGGTCCAGGACCCGCGCGATGGTCGCCTCGTCGACCCGGAGCAGGCCGCCGATCCGGGCGAGCGCGTCCGGCTCGTCGGTGGCGGCGTACAGCAGGTGGACGACCTCGTGCCGGTGCGCGAACACGGCGAGCGCCGCGGCGGCCAGACCGGCATCGATCTCGGGCGGACTGGTGATTTCCCCGTTAACTGTCACGACAACCTCAACCCGTCAGGGCCCCGATCGGTTACGTGTCAGTCTTGACACTCGTCCAGCTTTCAACTGGGTAGCCAGGAGACCTTGCCCAGCAGGTACGTCGCGCCGATCAGCGCGGCGGTGTCGATCAGGGTGTGGGCCACGACCAGCGGCATGACCCGGCCCCAGCGCCGGTACAGCCAGGTGAAGATCACACCCATGATCACGTTGCCTGCGAAGCCGCCGAGGCCCTGGTAGAGGTGGTACGACCCGCGGATGAGCGAGCTGGTCACGGTCGCACGGCGTACCGACCAGCCGAGTTGGTCGAGGCGGTGGTTGAGGTAGCCGAGCACGATGACTTCCTCGAGTACGGCGTTCTGCGCGGACACCGCGACCAGGATCGGGATCCGCCACCAGTAGTCCGGTAGCTGCGACGGGTCGACGGTCAGGTTGGCGCCGGTTGCGTGTGCACCGATGTAGAACAGCAGGCCGGCACCGCCGATGATCGCCGCGATCGCCGTACCGCGGCCGAGGTCCCGGAGCCGGTCCCGCAGGTCGAAGCCGATCGTCCGCAGCGTCTCGCCGCCCCGCGCCAGGAAATGCCCGACCAGGGCCACCGGCACCAGCGCGGTCACGACCGCGAACACCTGCCAACTCAGATCCAGCCAGGGCCGCCCCGGCGCCCGCGACCCGACGATCACCGCCGTCTGCCCGCTGATCGGCTTGGCCGACGTCAGCACCCCGGCAAACGAGATGACCGCCGCCACCCCCGACGCCCCCAGCGACAAGGCGAGCACCAACCAGATCTCCCGGGAAAGCACCCGCCGGCTGATGCCGGCAGGTAGGCCAGGTGAGGACGGCGTACTCGTCGAGGTGGCGAGCTCGGACGGGGTGGTCGGGTCTTCGCTCGTCATGGTTCAACTATCGCGCAGTAGATCCAGGACGTTGTCGAAGAGGTCTGCCGGGTCGGCCGGGAGGTCGTACTGGGACTGGATCTGGAGGCCGTCGGAGAGAGCGATCAGCGCGGTCGCGACGGTTTCCGGGTCGGCTGACGGGCTGAACGTGCCGGCCGCCTGGCGCGCGCGAGCTGCGTCGGCGAGGGAGCTGCGGATGGCGGCGTACCGGTCGACGAAGTAGTCGTGGGACTTGTGCTCGGGGTCGCCTGCTTCGGCGGAGAAGGTGGAGTAGAGCTCGACCAGGCCCGGGACGGAGCCGTTGTGGCGGACGGCCGCGGCCAGGAGGCCTATCGAGTCGGGGACGTCGACGAAGCGTGACCGGTCCGCCTCGTCGCGGGCTCGGAGTACGGCCTCGAAGAGCTGCTCCTTGGTGCCGAAGTAGTGCAGCAAGCCCGCCTCGCTGAGCCCGACCGCGGCGGCCAGTTCACGCGTCGACGTCTTCCGGTAGCCGTGCCGCGCGATCACCTCGAGGGCGGCCCGCAGGATCTCCTCGCGCTTCGCGACACCCTTCGCATACGGACCTCTGGAAGTTGCCATAGCCAAAACCTAGCATCACTCGGTTTTCGCACGTACAGTCTTCGCCATGAACTTCGACGACCTGCTCGGCCGACTCACCCTCGAGGACAAGGTCCGGATCCTCACCGGCCAGGACTTCTGGTCGACCTACGCACTGCCCGCGATCGGCCTCCGCTCGATGGTGCTGTCCGACGGCCCCAGCGGCGTCCGCGGTCCGGTCTGGGACGAGCGCGACCCGTCGCTCAACCTCCCGTCCGCCACCGCCCTCTCGTCCTCCTGGGACCTCGACATCGCCCATCGGTACGGCGTGGTCTCGGCGCTCGAGGCCCGCCGGAAGAACGTCGACGTCGTCCTCGGCCCGACGATCAACCTGCACCGTTCCCCGCTCGGCGGCCGGCACTTCGAGGCGTTCAGCGAGGACCCGGTGCTGACCGCGGAGCTCGCCGCGGCGTACGTCGCCGGCGTCCAGGAGCTCGGCGTCGGGGCCACCCCGAAGCACTACGTGGCGAACGACTTCGAGACCGACCGCTTCACCGCGAACGTCGTGGTCGACGAGCGCACGCTCCGCGAGGTCTACCTGCTCGCGTTCGAGAAGGCGGTGACCGAGTCGAAGGCGTGGCTCGTGATGAGCGCGTACAACTCGATCAACGGCGCGACCGCCTCCGAGAACGACCTGCTCGAGACCCCGCTGAACACCGACTGGGGCTTCGACGGCGTCGTGGTCAGCGACTGGACCGCCGTCCGCAGCGTGGAGAGCGCCAAGCACTCCCAGGACCTCGCGATGCCCGGCCCGGTCGGCGCCTGGGGCGACGCGCTCCTCGAGGCCGTGCGGTCCGGCGAGGTCAAGGAGGACGCGATCGACCGCAAGGTCCTCCGCATCCTCGCGCTCGCCGCCCGCGTCGGCGCCCTCGAAGGCTACGAGAAGCCGGCCGACGTACCGCAGGTCGACGGCGTCGCCTTCGCCCGTTCGGCGGCCGCCGAAGGCACCGTCCTGCTGACCAACAACAACGAACTGCCGTGGGCCGACGTCCAGCGCGTCGCCGTGATCGGCCACAACGCCCGCGACGCCCGCACCCAGGGCGGCGGCAGCGCGACCGTTATCCCGGAGGCCGTCGTCTCCCCGCTCGACGGCATCCGCGCCGCGCTCCCGAATGCCGACGTCACCTACTCGCTCGGCGCCGTCGTCCAGGAAGGCGTCGGCGAGTTGCTACCGGCAACCATGACCAACCCGCACACCGGCGAGCGCGGCGCCCGGGTCCGTTTCCTGACCGCCGACGGCACCGAGCTGTACGCCGAGGACCGCTTCGCCAGCGCCCTCGTGTACCTCGGCGGCGACGCACCGATCGCCGAGTCGACGGTCTTCGAGTTCCGGACCACCTGGACCCCGGCCGAATCCGGCGCGGTCAAGCTCGGCTTCGCCTCCGTCGGCCGCGGCCGGATCTTTGCCGACGGCAACCTCCTCCGCGAGGACACCGCGGTCCCGGTCGGCACCGACCTCGGCGCCGCACTGCTGTCACCGCCGTCGATCTCCACCCCGCTCGACGTCACCGCCGGTACGCCGGTCGACGTACGTGTCGAGCTCGATCTGCCCAAGCTGGAAGGCGGTCTGAGCAACGCGTTCGGCATCGTCGTCGGCGTCGAGCCGGGCAACGACGACCCGCAGGCCCTGATCGACGAGGCGGTCGCGGCCGCCCGCGTCGCGGATGTCGCACTGGTTGTCGTAGGCACCAATTCGAAGGTCGAGTCCGAGGGCTACGACCGGACCTCGCTCGCGCTCCCCGGCCGCCAGGACGACCTCGTCCGCGCGGTCGTGGCCGCCAACCCTCGGACCGTCGTCGTGGTCAACGCCGGCTCCCCCGTCCTGCTCCCCTGGCGGGACGACGTCGCGGCCGTGCTGGCGACGTACTTCGGCGGCCAGCAGTACGGCGACGCGCTCGCCGACGTACTCCTCGGCCGGACCGAACCGGGCGGCCGCCTCCCGACCACCTGGCCGCGCGAGGAGTCCGACGTACCGGTCATCGACGTCACCCCGAAGGACGGCGTCGTGCGGTACGACGAAGGCCTCCACATCGGCTACCGGGCGTGGCTCAAGGCGGGCACCGAGCCGGCGTACGAGTTCGGCCACGGCCTCGGGTACACCACCTGGGAGCTGTCCGACCTTCGCGCCAACGACCCGACGTCGGTCGCGCTGACCGTCCGCAACACCGGTGACCGCGCCGGCAAGCATGTCGTCCAGGTGTACGCCGAACGCGCCGACAGCACCGTCGACCGCCCGGCGCGCTGGCTGGCCGGCTTCGCCGTCGTCCGTCTCGACGCCCGTCAGGCGCGCGAGATCACGGTCGCCCTGCACAACCGCACTTTCGAACACTGGCAGGACGGCTGGACCACCGAGCCCGGCACGTTCACCCTCCGAGCCGGCTCGTCCGTGTCGGATCTCGCACTCACGGCCGAACTGGAGATCCTGCACTAGCTGCCCAGCTGGGCGAGCCTTCAGTCAGACACCGGCCGTCCGGCCACCCGACGGCCGGTGTCGGACTGCCAGTACAAGACCGACCGACCGGATCGCCGGCGCTCCAGCAATCCGCTGTCGGTGAGCACCCGGAGATGGTCGGAGATCGTCGCCAACGACAAGCCTGTCGTCGCGACCAGCAACGTCGTACTCACGGGTGACGCAGCCTCGACCAGGATGCGCGCGCGGTTGCGCCCGAGCAGCTGCACCAACGGCTCGTCCGGCGTCGCCGTGGTCGCGAAGATGCCGGTGACCGGGTAGGCCAGCGCGAAGCGGTCCGGCAACCGCCAACTCACGTTCACGCGCTGCGTGTGCGCGGCGATGAACATCAGGTCGCGGCCGCGGACATCGGTCGGCGGGTAGTCCCAGCGGTTGACCTGGATCCGTCCGTCGCCTAGCCACCGCACGTCTGGCCCCAGTCCGCGGAGCACTCCGGACCAGCCGTGCTCGCTGAGTCGCGACGTCCGCGACACGATGTCGGCCTGCAACACCCGCAACCGTCGCGGCCACTCCGGCTCGATGGTCACGTGCCAGATCCACCGCAGCAAGTCAGCAGCGTGCGCGGCCAGCCCGGACGACGACAGCAGGATCGACGGCAACGGTGTGCGTACGACGCTGAGGTCCGCGCGGATGTGGTCGTCGTCCAACGAGGTCAGGTACTCGAGCTCCGCCTCCAGCGCGAGGTCCGGTTCGAGCGGCGGGAACGTGAAGAAGTCGGCCGCCCAGCTCGTCCCGAACGCGCTGTCGACGATCGCGGCCCAGACCGGGTTGGCCGCCAGTTGAGCCTGGAACGCCGCGCTGTGCTGGTCCTTCCACGGCCGGTACCACGGCTCGACCGGAGTCCGCAGCAGCTTCAGCGCGGACACGGTCTCGGTGAGCTGCGACGTACCGAACCGGGCGTTCACGAGGGTGTCGGCATCGACCAGGAACTCGGACAACGTTTCGCCTCCACCCGAAACTGTAGGCGGTCGGCGGGCCGCGGTCGATGCTCCCTGCCATGAGCACGTACACCCAGATCTTCGCCAACCGCGAGTTCCGCAACCTGTGGATCGGCAGCGCGCTCGGCAACGCGGCCTCGACGATGACCAGCCTGACGCTGGCGATCGTGGTCGATGCCACGACCGGTTCCGCGCTGCTCGCGGCGATGATCATGTTCGGTCCGTCGCTCGCCCAGGTGCTCGGTGTCTCGACGCTGATGTCGGCCGCGGACACCGCCCGGCCCCGGCAGATCCTCACGCTGCTCGCGACCGGATCGGCCGTTGCGGTCGGCATCCAAGCGGCGCTCGACCTCTCCCCCGCGCTGCGTCTGATTCTCTCGCTCACGCTCGCATACGGGCTGTCGATCGGCGCGGGTGTCCGCTACGGGCTGCTCGGTGAAGTCGTGCACGACGAGCAGTTCATCCTCGGCCGGTCCGCGATGAACCTGTCCGTCGGTGCGATGCAGATCGCCGGCTTCGGCATCGCGGGCATTCTGCTCCAGGCCGTCAGCCCGTCCACCGTCCTCTGGATCGCGACCGGCTTCGCGACCCTCGCCGTACCGGTCGTCCGGTTCGGCCTGCAGGATCGTCCGCCGCGCCGGGTCGCGCGGACCGGTCTCGCCGAGACCTGGCGGGGCAACCGCACGCTGCTCGCCCAGAAGCGGATCCGTCCGCTGCTGCTCGCGCTGACACTTCCCAACGGCCTGGTCGTCGGCTGCGAGGCCCTCTTCGTTCCGTACGCCGGACCTCGCGCGGGCTGGCTGCTCGCCGCGGGCGCCGCCGGGATGATGAGCGGTGATCTCACTGTCGGCCGGTTCCTCACCCGCAAGAGCCGCCGGGTCGCGGCCCGTTGGCTCCGGTTCATGCTCGCCGTACCCTTCTTGGGTTTCGCGTTCCAGTTGCCGATCGCTGTGCTCTGCGTACTCGTCGCCGTCGGCAGCTTCGGCTACTCGGCATCCCTTGCCCAGCAGGAGGTTCTCGTCGACCTCACCCCGGCGGAGCTGCGCGGACAGGTGCTCGGGCTGGAGTCGGCGCTGCGCGGTACGACGTTCGGCGTGGTAGCGATCCTGGCTGGCGCGCTGGCCGACCTGACCTCGGCCGCGCCGGCGATGACGGCTTTCGCGGCCGCTTCCCTGATCGTGTCCGCGATCCTCACCCGCCCGCTGTCCCGGGTGATGCGGCCCGTCGGCTCGATAGGCTCGCGGCATGGAAGTGGTCCGGCTGCGGAAAGTTTCGAAACGGTACGGGCGGCGGGAGATCCTGGCTGACGTCGACCTGCAGGTGAACGGGGGCGAGCTGCTGGCACTGGTCGGCGCGAACGGCTCCGGCAAGTCCACAGTCCTCAAGTTGATGGTCGGCTTGTCCCGGCCGACGGCAGGATCGGTGCACCGTACCGCTGGCGTCGTCAGCTACGTCCCGGATGTGTTTGCCTCGCACGATCGCCTGTCCGCGTCCGCGTACCTGAGGCACATGGGACGGATCCGCGGACTCAGCACGAGTGCAGCGCAAACCCGCGCTGACGAGCTACTGGATCGGCTCGCACTCTCCGGCGGCGCGGACACCCCAATGCGGAAGCTGTCGAAGGGCAACGCGCAGAAGGTCGCGCTCGCTCAAGCACTCCTCAGACAACCTGAGCTCCTCGTCCTCGATGAGCCGTGGGCCGGTCTGGACGCGACCGCCCACTCGACGTTGCGCGAGCTCCTCACCGAGACCGCTGCGCAAGGCGCGGCGGTCGCGTTCACCGAGCATTCGGCCCAGGTGGTCCGGTCGACGGCGACCCGCGTCTGCGAGATCGAGCACGGCCGGCTGGCCGCTCTCACCCATCAGACAAGTTTGACCGAGATCTCGATGGTCCCGGGCGCGGCGATCGACTGGTCGCGGTACCCGGACGTCGTCGAAGTCCGACCGCACGAGGCCGGCATCACGGTGATGCTGCCGACCGGTCGCCACGACGCTGCGCTGCTGACGGCACTGCAACACGGCTGGTCGGTCACGACGGTTCGCCAAGTGAGGTCCGAGTGATGGCCCTGTACCGCTACCTGCTGACAAGCGTCCTGCTCTCCCAGCGCTACCTCCCGCCGACGCTGATCTTCCTGGCCGCAATGGCAGTCGGTACGACGTCCGACAACGGCCCGCTGCAGTCGTCGTACGCGTTCTGCGTGCTCGCGATGCTGGTCTGTACGACGTGGTTGACCGTGAGCATCGTGAATCACGAGGACCCGACGCAGCGGCAGATCACGGTCGTGACGATGGGGAGCTCGCTGCGAGTGCTGGCAACCACGGTCGCGGTCGTCGTGACATGGTGCGTGCCGCTGGTGATCATCGGGTTGATCTACCCGATCGTCACCGGGAAGCATGTCGTGACCGCGGGCGAGATCGCGGTCGGTGCGGCCGCACAGCTCGGCGCGGCGCTGATCGGCGCGGCGATCGGGCTGTTGTGCTCGCGGCTGGTGATCCGGCGGATCGGCATCGCGATGCTGACCGCGGCCGCCGCGATCCTCGCCGTACTGCTGCTGCGCTGGATCTCCCCGATCCGCCCGATCATGACCGTGCTGTCGGACGACAAGGCGGCGGGTGCCAACGCCGTACCGCTGACGCTTCTCGCTGCGCTGTCCGTGGTGTTGCTGGTCGCCGCGGTGTTCGTGACGAAGGCCCTCGCGGACCGGAAGGAATGATCAGGAGGCCGCGACCGACGACAGCTCGAGCGGCGCCGCCGAGCCGCGGACGATCAGGGTCGTCGCCAGCTCGACGTGGTGCGAGGCGACCTGCTCGCCGGCGGCCAGCTGCATCGCCGTGCGAAGCGCGACCGCGCCCATCTCGCGCAGCGGCTGCCGCACCGTGGTCAGCGGCGGCGACGCGAGCCGGGCCACCTCGGTGTCGTCGAAACCGACCAGGCTGAGGTCCTCGGGCACCCGCAGACCGCGCGCCCGCGCGGCCTCGAGGATCCCGAGCGCGACCTCGTCACTGCCGGCGAAGATCGCGGTCGGCCGGTCCCGCAGGTCCAGCATCGAGGAGCCGCCGGCGACACCGTCGTCGTACAGGAAGTCGCTCAGCCAGACGTACTCCGACGGCACCGTCGCGCCGACCGCGTCCATCGCGCTGCGGAAGCCGCTCATCCGGGCCCGGTTGCACCCGGAGGTCGGCTGGCCGCCGACGTACGCGATCCGCCGGTGCCCCAACGACAGCAGGTGCTGCGCCGCAACCATCCCGCCGGCGAAGTTGGTGGAGCCGACGCTGGTCACCTCGGGCTCCGGCGTGTTCGCCGGGTCTATGACCACCAACGGCACTCGAGCCCGGGCCAGCGCGGACAGATCGGCGTCGGACAACTCGCTGGTGAGGCCTATCGCGGCCCGCCGGCCGCTGGCGATCAGCTCCCGGATCCAGCGCGCCGCCCGGCCCGTGTTCGCGGCCGCCATCCTGTTCGTCTCGGCGCTCGGCGGATGCTTCGGCCGGGAGTTCAGCACGACATCGACACCGGCTGCCTGCCCGGCCTCGACGACGCCCTGGATCACCTCGACCGAGTAGGCGTTGACCACGCCCTGGTAGAACAGCTCTACCGTGTCCCGCTGCACGGGCTCCGGGCGGCGACCGACGTACCCGTGCCGCTCCAGGATCTCCTGGACGCGCGCGCGGGTGCCGGGCGAGACGTCGCTGCGCCCGTTCAGCACCTTCGAGACCGTGGCGACCGAGACGCCGGCGGACCCGGCCACCGTCGCCAGGGTGACGCGACCCTTCAACCGAGTCATCTGGTCACCCTCCTCCTGGATCCGCTGCGATCGTCACCGGCGTCGTCAGGACCCGGTCGTGTCCCACCACCCTCACATCCCCGGTGATCCGCACCGAAGCACGACACGGCAGGTCCACCGACGACGTGCCCATCATCACTTCGAAGTCCCCGGGCTCGACGATCCGTCTCAAATCCGGGCCGGTGTACGCCGTGCGATCCGCGTGCACCTGGAACGTGACCTCGACCGCTTGCCCCGGCTCGAGCGAGACCCGCGCGAACCCGGTCAGTAGCTTCAACGGCCGCGCGACCCGCGCGACGACATCGCGCAGATACAACTGCACAACCTCGTCCCCGGCGCGGTCGCCGGTGTTCCGGACCCGCACCGTCGCGGTGAACTCGCCGTCGTTCGCGATCTCCGCCGCGCTGAGCCGCAGGTCGCCGACCTCGAAGCTCGTGTACGACGCGCCGTAGCCGAACGGGTACAACGGGCGGGCCTCGAGGCCGCTGATCCCGGCACTCTCCACACTGCCGAGGGCCGGCTGCAGATACGTACCGGGCTGGCCGCCGACATGCCGCGGAATCTGGACCGGCAGCTTCCCGCTCGGCACGATCCGCCCGCTCAGCACACCGGCGATCGCGGCCGCGCCTGCCTGCCCCGGAATGAACGCCTGCACGAGCCCGGCGGTCCGGTCCGCGAACTCGCCGAGCGCATACGGACGCCCCGAAACCACTACCAGGACGACCGGCTTCCCGGTGCCGAGCAGCGCATCGAGTAGCTCGCCTTGTACGCCGGGCAACCGCAGGTCCTCCGCGTCGCACCCTTCGCCGGACGTGCCGTGCCCGAACAGACCGGACAGGTCGCCCAGGACCGCGATACAAAGCTCCGAGTCCTGCGCCGCGGCGACGGCCGCCGCGATCCCGGAGCGGTCGTCGCCGGTGAACCCGCAGCCCTTCACGTGCGACAGCTCGGCGCCGGCCAGCTCGTTGCGCAGGGCATCGAGCACGGTCGGGATCTCGATCCCCAGCCCTCGGTCCGGGTAGCGCGGAAGAACGTGGTTCGGGAAGGCGTAACACCCCATCAGCGACCGCGCGTCGTCGGCGCACGGGCCGACCACCGCGACCTTCGTGGGTCCGGCCAACGGTAGAGCCGACCCCGCGTCCAGCAGCACCACCGACTTCTCGGCCAGCTCGGCGGCAATCGCACGGTTCTCCGTCGAGTCCAGCTCGACGGACGCCTGCACCGAACCCTCCGGCGTCCAGTCCTCGTCGAGCAGTCCGAGCTCGACCTTCTGCAGCAGCAACCTCCGCGCCGCCCGGTCGACGAGCTCCTCGGACACCTCGCCCGACCTCACCTTGTCGACCAGCCCGGCGAACCCGATCGTGTCCGGCAACTCGACATCGGTCCCGGCCGTCAACGCCAGCGCACCGGCGTCCGCGTCGTCCGCGGCAACCCGGTGCATCGACGCCAGGAACGGCACCGCCCAGTAGTCCGAGACGACCGTCCCGCCGAAGCCCCATTCACCGCGCAGTACGTCCGTGAACAGCCACGAGTCCGCGCTGGCGGGCAGTCCGTCGATATCGGCGTACGAGCTCATCACCGACGCGGCGCCGGCCGTCGCAATCGCGGTCTCGAACGTCGGCAGGATGATGTCGAGCAGCTCGCGCCGGCCCATCGACACCGGGCCGTGGTTGCGGCCGGCGCGGGAGGCGGAGTACCCGGCGAAGTGTTTCAGTGTCGCGAGCACGCCGGCGCTCTGCAGACCGCGCACGTACGCCGAGCCCAGGATCCCTACCAGGTAAGGGTCTTCGCCGATCGTCTCCTCGACACGGCCCCAGCGGTAGTCGCGGACCACGTCGAGCACGGGCGACAGCCCCTGGTGTACGCCGACGGCGGCCATGTCGCGTCCGATCGCGGCTGCCATCCGCTCGACCAGTGACGGGTCGAACGTCGCGCCCCAAGCGATCGACGCCGGATACACGGTCGCGCCGTACGTCGTGAAGCCGGTCAGGCACTCCTCGTGGACCAGTGCGGGGATGCCGAGCCGTGAGTTCTTCAGCACCACCTCGTGCTGCCGGATCACCTCGGCGATGCCCTGCTCGACCGACAGCGGGTAGCTGCCCCAGACCCGGGTGAGGTGGCCGAGGCCGTCGCGGCTCGCATCCTCCAGCGACTGTGTTCCGCCGGCCGAGAAGACGTCTTCCATCGGCGCGACGTTGAGTGCCTCGTCCTCGGGTACTTCGCTGTCGGCCATGTCGTTGCCGGCCCAGCGGCTGCCCAACTGGGCGACCTTCTCCTCCAGCGTCATCGCCTGCAACAGCAGCCCGACCCGCTCGGCGGCAGGGAGCGCCGGGTCGCGCCAGGGCCGGTCAGTCGAGATGGACAAGAAAATCTCCCTTGATGATCGTTCTTTTCGGTGAGCAATTATCGAAAAGTTTTCGAAGCTCACCTGTCGACCTTGGCGATCCGCCGTTGAGCTGTGAATCGCCTGCTCAGCAGGCGATTGCGTGACCTCACTGTGACCCCAAAGTCCCCTTTGTTCAAGTCTTGACAGCAACATCTACGAAATCTATGTTTCGAAAACAAGTCACATCGGCAGGTGCCTTCCGCAACCTGTGGGGGCAGCACGGAGTACGGAGATCACAGTGGATCCCATGACGACATCCCGACGTACCTTCCTAGGTCTCGTCGGTGGCGGCGCTTTGGCGGCCGGCCTTGCCGCCTGCGGCAGCTCCGGCCCTAAGAGCACGCCCGGTTCCACCACCGGAGCGGCGGCCGGCAGCGGCACGACCTACTGGTTCCTCACCGGTCAGCCGCAGCAGGGCATCCGGGAGGCGCAGGTCAAGCGGTTCAACGACGCGAACCCCAACAGCAAGATCAAGACCACCGAGTTCCAGAACGACGCGTTCAAGGCGAAGATCAAGACCGCGATCGGCGCCGGCCAGGGCCCGACGCTGATCTGGGGCTGGGGCGGCGGCGGCCTGAAGTCGTACGTCGAGGCCAACCAGGTCGAGGACCTGACCGACTGGTTCAACCAGCAGACCGACCTGAAGAACTCGATCTTCCCGTCCGCGTTCACGGCGGCCACCGTCAACGGCAAGCTCTACGCGGTGCCCGGTGAGACCGTGACGCCGATCGTGCTGTTCTACGACAAGCGCTCGTTCGAGAAGATCGGCGCCCAGCCGCCGCAGTCGTGGGGCGACATCATGGACCTGGTGCCGAAGTTCAACGAGAAGGGCATCGCGCCGTTCTCGCTCGGCGGCCAGTCCCGCTGGACCAACATGATGTGGCTGGAGTTCCTGTTCGACCGGATCGGCGGCAGCGAGGTCTTCCAGAACATCTACGACGGCAAGAAGGACGGCTGGTCCGACCCGTCCGCGCTCAAGGCGCTCGACGAGATGCAGAAGCTGATCAAGGCGAACGGCTTCGTGAAGGGCTTCTCCTCGATCACCGCCGACTCCAACGCCGACCAGGCCCTGCTCTACACCGGCAAGGCCGCGATGATGCTGCACGGCGCGTGGACCTACGGCAACATGAAGTCGTCCGGCAAGGACTTCGTCACCGGCGGCCACCTCGGGTACATGAACTTCCCGCCGGTCGACGGCGGCAAGGGCGACCCGTCCGACACCGTCGGCAACCCGGGTCAGTACATGTCGATCTCGTCCAAGGCGAGCCAGGCCGACAAGGACAACGCGAAGAAGTTCATCGCGAACAACACCCTCGACGACGCCACGGTGGACGCCTGGGTGAAGTCCGGCAACATCCCGGTCGTGAAGAGCGCGAAGGACAAGCTCGCCTCGATCACCGACAAGAACGACTCCGAGTGGCTGAACTTCGTCTACGACACCGCGGCGAACGCGAAGAACTTCGCCCAGTCGTGGGACCAGGCCCTCAGCCCGACCCAGGCCGAGACCCTGCTCGACAACATCGCCAAGCTGTTCCAGCTGTCGATCTCCCCGCAGCAGTTCGCCGACAACATGAACGCGGTGATCGGCCAGTGACTGTAACCGCTCCGCCCGTCGCCCCGACGACGGGCCGCAATGTCTCGTCCGGCGCCGGGGATTCCCGCGTCGGGCGGAGCGGTCCGGTCGCCTGGATGGTGCTGCCCGCGCTGGTTCTGTTCGTCGTGTTCGGGGTCGTGCCGCTGGTCGGCGTGGTCGTGCTCAGCTTCACCCAGTGGGACGGCCTGGGCCCGATCCACGCGAACGGGCTCGCGAACTGGCGCTCGGTGCTGTCCGATCCGCAGACGTGGCACAGCGTCTTGGTGACCTTCGAGATCATGATCCTGTCGTGGGCGGTGCAGACTCCGATGAGCCTGCTGCTCGGGACCTTCCTGGCCGGCCGCCAGCGGTATCGCGCTTTCCTCGCCGTCCTGTACTTCATCCCGCTGCTGCTCAGCTCGGCCGCGATCGCGATCACCTACAAGGCCTTGCTCGATCCGAACTTCGGCCTCGGTGCGGGTCTGCACATCGGCTTCCTCACCCAGGACTGGCTCGGCAAGAGCAACCTCGCCATCGGCGTGGTGATCTTCATCGTGTCGTGGCAGTTCATCCCGTTCCACTCGCTGATCTACCAAGGCGGCGTACGGCAGATCCCGACGACGATGTACGAGGCGGCCTCGATCGACGGCGCCGGCCGGATCCGCCAGTTCTTCAGCATCACCGTGCCGCAGCTGAAGTACACGATCATCACGTCGTCGACCCTGATGGTGGTCGGCTCGCTGACCTTCTTCGACCTGATCTTCGTGCTGACCGCGGGCGGTCCCGGCGACGCCACCCGGGTGCTGGCCCTCGACATGTACAAGCGCGGCTTCATGTCCAACCAGATGGGTCCCGCCAGCGTGATTGCCTCCATCATCGTGCTGCTCGGCCTTGCGCTCGCGCTGATCCTGCGGCGGCTCGGCGGCAGTACGACGGCCAGCCAGCAGGAAGGTGCGTGACATGGCAGTCGCAACGACCACAGGTACGACGGCCCGCCGCTCGCGTGGCGGCCCCGTGCGCGCACACAAACTGCTGCAGCTGAACTGGTTCGGCGGACTGGCCGGCTGGATCTGGCTGGCGATCGTGGTGATCCCGCTGTACTGGATCGTCGTCACCAGCTTCAAGGACCAGAGCGACTACTTCACCCAGAACCCGTTCGCCCTGCCGTCCGCACCGACATCGGAGAACTACAAGCTGGTCATCGAGTCAGACTTCCCGCGGTACTTCATCAACAGCGTGATCGTCACCATCGGCACGATCATCCCGGCGGTCGGGATCTCGTTCATGGCGGCGTACGCGATCATCCGCGGCGCCGGCAGCAAGTTCCTCGGCGCTGTCAACGGCATGTTCCTGATGGGGCTCGCGATCCCGCTGCAGGCGACGATCATCCCGGTCTACCTGCTGATCATCAAGATGCACCTGTACGACAGCCTGCTCGCGCTGATCCTGCCGTCCGTGGCGTTCTCGATCCCGCTGTCGGTGCTGGTGCTGTCGAACTTCATCCGCGACGTACCGAAGGAGCTGTTCGAGTCGATGCGGGTGGACGGCGCGACCGAGTGGGGCATGCTCCGCACGCTCGCGTTCCCGCTGACCCGGCCGGCGCTGGTGACCGTGAGCATCTACAACGGTCTCGCCGTCTGGAACGGGTTCCTGCTGCCGCTGATCCTGACCCAGAGCCCGGACAAGCGCACGCTTCCGTTGGCACTGTGGACATTCCAGGGCCAGTACAGCGTCAACGTCCCGGCGGTCCTCGCGTCGGTCGTCCTCACCACGCTCCCGATCGTCATCCTGTACGCCGTCAGCCGACGGCAACTGCTCTCCGGCCTGACCGCGGGCTTCAGCCGCTAGATCGGGCCGGCTCGCCCGGCCAGCGAGCGCCGGCCGGGCGAACGCGCCAGTCAGAACTGTCGTGCGAACACCCCCTTACGGAGTCACGCGCATCGACGTGCGTGGCGGGGGGATCAACAGGGAGGCACCAGTGCAGCATCGCCATACGCCTGTGAGTAGCTCGACCAGCCCGACGCCGCAGCTGTCCCGCCGAGTGTTTCTCGGTGCGAGCGCAGCTGCGGCGGCGGGTGTAGGCCTGGGGCTTGCAGGACCGGCATTCGCAGACCCGGGCCCGGCCGGTATTCCGGGCAAACCCGGTGGGGAGTCGCCGTTCGGACCCGTCGTCGTGGCGGGTCAAGGTGGGCGCACGTCCTACGCTCGCGCCGTTCGCCTGAGCACCGCGCCACCTGGCAAGTCGCAGAGCATGCTCGCGACCTACCAAGGCGGCGGACCGGGGTTCCCGCTGTATCGCAGTGAAGACGACGGCCGCACCTGGGCCAAGCAGAGCAGCGTCCCCGATGCCGGTACGGCGTCCGGGGTGTATCTGCAGCCGTTCCTCTACGAACTTCCCCGCGCGTTCGCCGGTCTTCCGAAGGGCGCGCTTCTTTTCGCCTGCAACTGGCTCGGAACGAACTTCGGCAGCACGAACATCCAGCTGTACGCCAGCACGGACAGCGGCCTCACGTGGCAGTTCCTGAGCACGGTGGCCCAGGGCGGACCGGCGAACACGACGAACGGCGCAACCCCCGTGTGGGAGCCGTTCCTGCTGCTGCACAACGACAACCTGATCTGCTACTACTCCGACCAACGAGACCCCAACTTCGGCCAGAAGCTCGCCCACCAGACCAGCAAGGACCTCCGCACCTGGGGTCCGATCGTCGACGACGCGACCGGAACCGCCTACGCCGAGCGGCCCGGCATGACCACAGTCGCACGGCTGAAGGGCGACCTGTGGATCATGACCTACGAATTCGGGGAGCCGGACGACCCGGAGAACCCCGATCAGGACAACTACTCGTACCACGTGCACTACCGGATCGCGAAGGATCCGGAGTCGTTCCGGTTCTCCCCGGACATCCCGCTCCTCGACCACAACGGCTCCGCCCCGAACGGGGCCCCCGTCGTGTCGTGGTCGCAGTCGGGAGGTGTGAACGGGACGATCGTTGTCACCGGCAACGACGACCAGGACTTCTTCATCAACCGCGAACTCGGCGCCCCTGGGGCATGGACGCGGTTCTCGTCGCCGATGCCGGCCGGCTACAGCCGGTTCACCATCCCGTTGGACGGCCCCGGAGCCCCGGAGAACCGTGGCCTGGTCTTCGTCATCACGGGAGCGCAGTACGGCAAGTCCGGGCCGGTCGAGGCGGGGATCATCTCGCTCGGCTGACGGCCGGAAACTTCAACCGTTAGATACGCCTGCTCCGGGGTCTGGTCGCCCACGACGCGAGCGCCAGTACGGCGAACGCGGTCGGGGCGATCATCCCGGAGTACCGGTGTGCCGCGGCGTTCGAGGCCGCGGCGCCGATCATGTTGATCAGGACGCCGGCGTACGCCCATTCCTTCAGCCTCGGCAGCCCGGGCGCCAGCACGATCACCGCGGCGATCAGCTTCGCCGTACCGAGGATCGTGGCCAGGTAGCTCGGGTATCCGAGGTCGATCATCATCGGGTAGAACGGCGGCAGCCGGAACAGGTCCATGGCGCCGCCGACGGCACACTCCCCCACGACGACCGTCGTGATCGCCCAGTACGCGCTGCTCCTCATCGGATCACCTGCTATCGAAACGGATCCGTACTCTTCTCTATCGGTACGATAGCGTCTCGATCGAGGAGGTTCAATGGACGATCGCAGCGTCAGTGCCAACCGGGCGACCCGCGGCGACGGCGCGCGGCAGCGCATGCTGACCGCCGCTCTCGACGTGCTGGACGACGCCGGTCTGGCCGGCTTCACGATGGAGGCGGTCGCGCGGCGGGCCGGTGCGAGCAAGGCGACGCTCTACCGGCGCTGGCCGACCACCGGCGCGCTGCTGGTCGACGCGATGGACGCCACCTTCCGTCCGTTCCCGGCGCCGGACACCGGGTCCGTGGTCTCCGATGTCGCGGAGATCCTGAACGCGTTCGTGACGATGCTCGAGCGGACGCCGTTCCCCCGGCTGCTGGCAGCGTTCATCGACGCAGCCGAGCACGACCCCGCGCTCTCGAAACTGCACACCGACCTCACCAACCGCCGCCGCGAGCCGATGCTCGCCGTCCTGGCCCGCGGCCGCGAGCGGGGCGAGCTAGGGCCTGACACCGATCCCGAGCTGACCACCGACCTGCTCTCCAGCCCGTTCTTCTACCGTCACTTCGTTGCCCACCGCCCCATTCCGCGAAGCATGGTCGGCGAGGTCATCTCCCGCGTTCTGTCGCCGAAGACCTGACGGGTCCCGTCGGCGAGGACTATCAGGCCGGTGCGACCCGGACGTGTCTGCAGCCAGTCGAGCGCGTCGGCTCCGAGCGCGAACGCGGCGGTGGCGTCGATGTCGGCCTGCCTGAGCGACCGGTGTACGACGGTCACCGACGCGAGCGCGGTCGGCGTCGTACCACTGCGGGCATCGGTGATGTGATCACCGCGGCGGTGCAGGGCAGAGGTGGCGATCGCGCCGTTGCGGATCGGTACGACGGCAACCAGTTTGTCCGGGTCGTGCGGGTCCTCGATCCCGATCCGCCAGGCCGGCGAATGCGGAGCGCTGACCCGGCACGTCATGTCGCCGCCGGCGGAGAGGCAGTAGTCCGTGCCGGGCAGTCCATTGAGCGCGTGCGCGGCCCGTTCGACGGCCCAGCCCTTCACTACGCCGCTCGGATCCAGGCCTGCATCACGCCGTACGTCGAAGGCGCCGCCGGACTGGAGCCGTGCCTGCTCGCCGAGGGCGAGTACCTCGGCGACCTCCGGTGGACAGTCCGCGACGGCCAGCTCGCCGCGGTTCAAGCGGGAGACGTACGAGTCCTCGCGGTACGTGCTGAAGATCCGGTCGGCTGCGCGGAGGGATTCGAGGACGCTGTCCCTTGCCTGGGCGGCACGGTCGTCGTCGGCGTGCCGGCCGCGCAGCGCCAGGCTGATCGGCATGCCCATCACGTGTTCGACGTACCGGGTCGTCATCCGGCCTGGTCCAAGGCGCTTTGCAGTGAACGGATGTAGCCGTCGCTGGTCACCGTCGCGCCGCTGACCATGTCGATCTTGGCGCTCTGGGCCTGGACGGTTTCGTTGATCAGGATCGGCAGGGCGTACTCGTTGATCTCGGCGTCGCGGTGATTCCCGTTCGGGTACTGCGGAACGCTGACGGCGGTGATCTTGCCGCTCTGCAGGGTGAGCTGGACCTGCACCGGTCCCCACTGCGTCTGCGCCACGTCACCCGTCACCGTCGAAGTCCCCGCCGACGGCTGGGCTGACGATGGTGACGTCGAGGGTTGCGGGGTGAAGGTGCCGGTCGCGACGGGCGTGGCCTGCGGTCCGGAGGTCGAGGTGTGGTAGCCGAACATGAGCACGACGGCCGACGCCGTACCGAGGAACCAGAGCACGATGCGTTTCACGCTGTCACCACTTGAAGGTTTCGAGGTGGAGCCGTTCGGCTGGGAGGCCGGCGGCGTCGAGGGTGTGTTGGACGAGGCGGGTCCAGGCGTCGGGTCCGCACAGGTAGACGTCGCGGTCGGCGATGTCAGGGATCCAGTGCCGCAAGGCCTGCAGATCGTTGAGGTGGCCGGGCACCGGGCCGAACCAGGAGTCGGGACTGCGCCGGTGCCCGGGCAAGGCGAGCAGTGACAGGCCGCGCTGGTGATGGAGCACTTGCAGCTCGCTCCGGAACAGCTGGTGTTCGGTGTACCGCTGGATGAGTACGGCGTCACCTGGTGCGTAGTCGAGTCCCTCGGCCAGGGCCCGCAACGGGGTGATGCCGACACCTGCGCCGATCAGCGCGATCCGCCGCCCGGTGCGCGCTCGATCGCTCAACCGGCCGAACGGTCCCTCGATCAGAACGCGTGTGCCCGGTCGTACGCCGCGAAGCGCCGCGCTGCCATCTCCCGCTTCCTGGACGGTGATCCGCAGCTGCTGACCGTCCGGAGCAGCGGACAGCGAGTACGGGTTGGCTCGCGTCCATCCGGGCCGGCCGAGGAAGCGCCACGAGAAGAACTGTCCCGCCTCGGTCCGAAGCCGGTCCAACCGCCGCCCGGTGACGTAGACGGAGACGACTCGATCGGCCTCAGGTACGACGGCCGTGACGCGCAAGCGGTGGCGCGCGTTGCGCCAGATCGGTACGCCGATCCGGTAGACCAGGATCGTTGCCGCGGCCACCGCCCAGGCGGTCCACCAGAACACGGTCCGGCTGGTTGACGCCAGGAACTCCTGGCCGGTCCACAGCTGGTGCGGCAGCGCGAGTCCGACGCCGAGGTAGGCGTACAGGTGCAGCAGATGCCACGACTCGTACCTGATCCGCCGCCGCGCCGCCTTGACGCTCGTCAGCACGCTCAAGCACAGGCACGCCGTACCGGCGACCGCGAGCAGCATCCCCGGGTAGTCGACCGTGAGATCCCACAGCATCGCGGGTGTCTTCCCCAGCTCCCCCGCAGCGTAGCCCCAGGTGATCAGGACGATGTGCGCGAGCATCAGGTTGAACGACGTGAACCCGGTCAGGCGATGGATCCGCGCCAGCCGGTCCTGCCCGTACGCCGCCTCGAGCATCGGGACCCGGGCCATCAGGATGACCTGGGCCAGGAGCAACGCGGCGGCGAGCAGGCCGGTGAGGCGACCGAGTGACGTGAGGCCGGTCGCCCATCCGGTCAACTCCTGCACACCGCCGCCGGCCACCCACCAGTAGGTGACCAGCAGCAGGCTCAACCACAGCGTCACGAACGCGGCGGTCCGGACCGTGCTGTCGATGGTGGCCCGCCGGCCAGGCAGCGCGGCGACGGGCGACTCGGTCATGGCGACTCCTCGGGGTGGCGGATCCACCTCAGTGTCGAGTCGCCGGCTGAGCACGACCTTCGGCTTACCTGGGAGCCGGCTGTGAAGCGGTCGTTTCAGGAAAGCTGTTTGCTGTTGCCCGCGGCCGGAGAAATGGCTATTGTTGGGTGTTTGTACGGGCAATAAAAAAGACGCCCTTTCGGGCATCTGTTTATAGATTAGCAGATGCGATCGGGGTTTCGCAAGAGCACTTGGGGGCAGCGTGACGGATCAGCTACTCGCGGACGAGATCACCGCAGAACAAGGAGAAGTGGACCGGATGTACGACCGGCTGGACATCCTGCGGGAACGAGCCAAGAGCGAACTCGACCGGGTACAACTCGAGGAAACAACCGGCACCGGCCAGGCCTACACCGAACGCGAATCGTTCACGGATCTGTTTTCCGGGCGATTCTCACAGTTGTCGTCGGTCGAACGCGGATTGTGTTTCGGACGGATCGACGAAACCGCCGGCGAACAGTTCCACATCGGCCGGATCGGATTGTTCGACGACGACTACGAACCGATCCTGGTCGACTGGCGGACACCGGTCGCGCAGGTCTTCTACAGCGCCACCGCGGCCCAGCCGCTGGGCGTCAAACGCCGCCGGCACATCCGGTTGCACGGCCGGAACGTCGTCGGCGTGGACGACGACCTGCTGGACCTGGAGGCGCTGGGTGACAGTGAACGCAGCACGCTGATCGGCGAGGCCGCGCTGCTGTCGTCACTGACCGCGAGCCGGACCGGCCGGATGAACGAGATCGTCGCCACCATCCAGTCCGAGCAGGACCGGATCATCCGGGCCAGCCTGCCCGGCGTCCTCGTCGTACAAGGCGGTCCGGGTACGGGGAAGACAGTGGTGGCGCTGCATCGAGCGGCGTACCTGCTGTACACGCATCGCGAGCAGCTCGGGCGCAGCGGCGTACTCGTCGTCGGGCCGAACAGCACGTTCCTGCGCTACATCGACCAGGTGCTTCCCTCGCTCGGTGAGACCGATGTCGTGCTCGCGACGATCAGCGAGCTGTACCCCGGCGTCGCGGCGACCGCGCCGGAGTCGGCCGAGGCCGCGCGGGTCAAGGGCGACCTGGCGATGGCCGGCGTACTCGCGGAGGCGATCAGCCGGTTCCGCGTCGTACCGGCGGCGCCGATCAAGCTGAAGGTCGACCAGCACGAGCTGGTACTGCGACCGAGCGCGATCCGCAAGGCCCAGCAGAGCGCGCTGACGGCCCGGGAGCAGCACAACCGGGCGCGGCCGCTGTTCGTTCGACGGATCCTGAAGACGCTGACGAACCAGATCGTGGAGCGGATCGGACGCCAGTACGTCGGAGCCGTCGACATCGAGGACATCGAGAAGGAGCTGTCCGAGGACGACCGCGTCCTGGCGCTGCTCGACCGTCTCTGGCCGGAGCTGACACCGCAGCTCCTCGTGTCCGTGCTGTTCTCGTCGGCGGACCGATTGGCCGCCGCCGCGCCGCAGCTGACGGACGACGAGCGCGCCGCCGTACTGCGACCTGTGACGGCGGACTGGGCGCAGTCCGACGTCGCACTGCTGGACGAGGCGGCCGAGTTGCTGGGTGAAACCGGCGAGATTGTTGCCGGACGCAACCGTCAGGCAGCCGAGGAAGCCGCCGCGGTCGAGGCCAACCGCGAGTACGCGCACGGCGTGATCGACATCGAGCTGACCGCCGAGCGGATCGAGATCATGCCGTGGGAGATCGAGCAGTTCAAGGACCTCGTCGCCCAGCGCACGCGCCTGATCGACAACCCCGTCACGGTGGCCGAGCGCGCCGCTTCCGACCGCACCTGGGTCTTCGGCCATGTCATCGTCGACGAGGCACAGGAGCTGTCCGCGATGGACTGGCGCATGCTCATGCGCCGCTGTCCCCGCCGCTCGATGACCCTGGTCGGCGACATCGCCCAAACCGGCTCGGCAGCCGGCGTCCGCTCCTGGTCCGACCTCCTGGACCGCTACGCCCCACGCCGCTGGCGCACCGCCGAGCTGACGGTCAACTACCGCACGCCCGCAGAGATCATGGCAGTCGCTGCCGACATCCTCACCACCATCGACCCAACCCTCACCCCACCGACCTCGGTACGCCGAACCGGCATCAATCCCACCATCCTCGACGTCCCCGCCGACGAACCCGCACTCCGAGCCGCAATCAAGTCCGCCCAAGACGCTGTCGGCGACGGTCACGTGGCAATCATCGTCCCCACGTCCCGCTTCAACACCTTCGCCGCCGCCCTACCGGACGTAGCCCACACCCACGACCCGTCGGTCCTCGACGCCCAGGTAGCCCTCCTCGACGTAGCCCAATCCAAAGGCCTCGAGTTCGACGCCGTCATCATCGCCGACCCCTCCACCATCCTCACCGACTCCCCCCAAGGCCCCTCCGACCTCTACGTAGCCACCACCCGCCCCACCAAACACCTGACCATCCTCGGCAACCTTCCGGAGGTGTTCACTCAGGTACGACGTACTCCGCGTCTGTGACGTGGTCGCCCCACTCGGTTTCCGGTTCGTCGGTGGTGGTGCCTTCCCAGATGGCGGTGTGGGTCATGAAGTTGTCCGGGCAGGCGCCGTGCCAGTGCCATTCGCCGGGTGGGGTGTAGATGACGTCGCCGGGGCGGATGACGGTGACTTCGCCGCCGCGGGACTGGACGAGGCCGATGCCTTCGGTGACGTGGAGGGTTTGGCCGGCGGCGTGGCGGTGCCAGGCGGTGTGGGCGCCCGGTGCGAAGCGGACGGTGTTGACGCGGACGCGGGACGGCGCCTCGCCGCGGACGATCACGTCGAACCAGACGTCGCCGGTGAACCACTCGGCCGGACCTTTGGCGGTGGCGGGTTTGGGGAGGATCTGCACGAACTATTCCTTGTCTTGAGCAACTGTTGGTTCGGTGGCGGACCAGCTGGCGAGGAGTTTGAAGGCGTCGAGGGTGGGTGAGTCGGGCGGGGCGGTGTAGACGACCATGGTGAGGCCGGGGTCGGACGGGAACTCCATGGCCTCGAAGTCGATTTCGAGGTCGCCGACGATCGGGTGGTGCAGTTTCTTACGGCCGGAGCGGTGGAAACGGACGTCGTGGGCTGCCCAGCGGGTGCGGAAGGTTTCGCTGCGGGTGGAGAGTTCGCCGATGAGCTGCGTGAGGGCCTTGTCGTGGGGAGTCCGGCCCGCCTGGAGGCGCAGGGATGCTGCGGTGTCGTCGGCTGCTCGATCCCAGTCCACGAAGAAGTCCCGCGAGGCCGGGTCGAGGAAGATGAAGCGGGCGGTGTTCGCCGGCCGGCGTGGGTCGGCGAACATCGCGGCGTACAGGGCGCGGGACAAGCCGTTCGCCGCGACGATGTCGAAGTTCGCGTTGCGGATCCACGCCGGTACGTCGGTGATCGCGTCCAGGATCTGCTGGAGCGCGGGCCGCAGCGCCTTCGCCGGCGTACGTCGGCGAACCGGGGCGGCGTCGGACTCGCGAGCCAGCGCGTACAGGTGATCCCGCTCCGCGTCGTCCAACTGCAGCGCCCGGCTGAGCCCCTCGAGGACGCTCTCGGACGCGCCCGCCAGATTGCCGCGCTCGATCCGCACGTAGTAGTCCACCGAGACGCCGGCCAGCAGCGCCACCTCTTCGCGGCGCAGCCCCTTGACGCGACGATTCCCGCCGTACGCCGGCAGACCCGCCTGCTGCGGGGTCAGGCGAGCGCGGCGGGAGCTGAGGAACTCCTTGATCTCGGCTCGGTGGTCCATGCCCTCAACACTACGGACCGTGGCAGCGACGAGGGAGGCACTGGCATTACCTGGAACGACAGGATCTCCCGCGCCCACACTGCGTGACCTTCACTGGAGCCATGCGAGCGACTTACATGTACGGAGCCGGCGACGTCCGCGTGATCGACGTACCGGATCCGGTGATCCAGCAACCAACAGATGCCGTCGTGCGGGTGGTCGGGTCCTGCATCTGCGGCAGCGACCTGCACCCGTACCACAACCTGCCCGTCACGCCGGGCGGCAAGACCATGGGCCACGAGTTCGTCGGCGTGGTCGAGGACCTCGGCCGCGACGTCACTACCCTGCGGAAAGGCGACTTCGTCATCGCGCCGTTCGCCTGGTCGGACGGAACCTGCGACTTCTGCCGCGAGGACCTACAGACCTCCTGTCGCCACGGCGGTTTCTGGAACGCGAACGGCGTCGCCGGCGGTCAGGCCGAGGCCGTCCGCGTGCCGCTGGCAGACGGCACGCTGGTGAAGGTGCCTGGCGGCGAGGACCCTGCCTTGCTTCCCTCCTTGCTGACGTTGTCCGACGTGTACGGGACCGGGTACCACGCCGCGCTCAAGGGCGGCGTCTCGTCGAAGACCACGGTGACCGTGATCGGTGACGGCGCGGTCGGTCTGCTCGCGGTTCTGGCCGCGAAGCAGTTCGGTGCCGAGCGCATCGTTCTGATGGGCCGGCACAAGGACCGCACCGATCTCGGTGTCGAGTTCGGCGCGACCGACGTGGTGGCCGAACGCGGCGACGAAGGCATCGCTCAGGTCCGCGACCTGACCGGCGGCGACGGCACCCACGTGGTGCTCGAAGCGGTCGGCCACCGGCCGGCGTACGACCAGGCCCTCGGTGTGGTCCGCCCGGGCGGGGTCATCAGCCGCGTCGGCGTCCCGCAGTACAACGAGGCGCCGATCGGGTTCGGCACGCTGTTCCTGCCGAACATCACGCTGACCGGCGGCCCGGCCCCGGCCCGCGCGTACATCGAGCGGCTGCTGCCCGGCGTCCTCGACGGAACCGTTGCCCCCGGCAAGGTATTCGACCGGACCGTCGGCTTCGACGGTGTCGCGGACGGCTACCGCGCGATGGACGACCGCGAGGCGCTCAAGGTCCTGATCCAGCCTTAAGGCTGTACGACGACCCGTCGGCCGCGCGAACTCGTCTGCTGCCAGGCCGACTCGATCTCGCTCAACGGGACACGACCGATCGCGAAGGTGAGATCGCCGGCACGGGTCCACTCGACGACCTGCTGATACGCCTCGCCCATCGACTCCGGACTCAGGTTGCGCCCGGCGCCGTAGAGCTCCACCCCGGAGGTCCGCAGCGCTTCAGCAGGTACGACGAGGTCGGCGCCGGCGACTTCGCCGACCTGGACGATACGGGTCGGCGTACCGAACGCGAACGAGTCGGGTGTGAGCGCACGCAGCAGGATCTCGGTCGGGCGGCCCCAGAGGAAGTCGACGACCACGTCGTACGCGCCGGCATCGGAGTACGCCTGCTGCAGCTCGTCGTCGGAGACAGCTGTGTTGATGACAGCGTCCGCGTCGAGCTCGGCGAGCTGCGTGTCGTCGCGGCCGGTCGCGACGACATGGCCGGCGCCGAGCAGCCGCGCGACCTGGATCGCCAACCGCCCAGCGACACCCGTCGCGCCTTGCACCAGGACCGTCTCCCCCGCCTGCAGCCCGGCCGCAGTCTTCATCGTCAGCGCGGTGATCGCCGACGCCAGCACGGTCGCGACAGCCGGATCGATCCCCTCGGGGATCGGCGCGTACGCCCCCTGCGGTACGACGGTCCGCTCCGCGAGCGCGCCGTACGGCGAGCGCACGTTGCCGAAACCGACCACCGTCCCGTCCGGCAACCGCCCGATCCCGTCGAACACCGGAATCATCGGCAGCTCGGACAAGTACTTCCCGCTCGCGTAATGCTTGCCGGCGGCAACCGCCTTGTCGACGTTCTCGACCGCGGCCGCGAGCACCTCGATCAGCACCTCACCCGCGGCCGGCACCGGGTCCGGGAACTCCTCGTACCGCGGGACGCCGCCCACCTCGTGCAGCACAGCAGCCTTCATGACACACCCCTCTCTCTAACACCGTTAGAGTCACTCTAACACTGTTAGAATCGATTCCGTGAGCCTCGACCGGACCAAGATCGTCGACGAGGCGGTCGCGCTGCTCGACGCCGAAGGACTCGACGGGGTCACCCTGCGGAAGCTGGCCGCCCGCCTGGGCGTGCAGGCGCCGACGCTGTACTGGCACCTGCCCAACAAGGCCGCGCTGGTGACGGCGATCGCGGAGGCGATCGTGCCCGACCCCACCCCGCCGGCTCCGGACCAGCCGTGGCAGGAGTGGCTCACCGACTTCGCCCTTCAGTTGCGCGCGGCCCTGCTCGCCCATCCGGACGGCGCCCGGGTCGTGTCGATGGCGCAACTCTCCCGGCAGACGGCCGCCTGGTCCGAGCTCGCGATGAGCACGCTGGCCGACCGCGGCATCCCGCTCCGCGACGCTCGCATCATCGTGCTGACCGTCGAGCGCTTCACGGTCGGTCACGCCCTGGAGGAGCAGTCGCCCCGGCCCGACACCGCCGATTTCGACCTCGAGCAGTACCGGGCGGCGTACCCGGTGTCGATGCACGCGATCACGGAGTACTTCACGCCCGGCCGGACCGTGGACGACCTGTTCCGCGACTGCCTCGAAGTGGTCGTTGCGGGAGCCTCGGTGATCGCCCGGCAGTGATAGTCCGGTCACTGTTGGTGAGATCGCTGGGCAAATGTGTAAATTCCGTAACGGGAAGCGTGCCGGAGGTCCTCCACCTGACGTAATCTGCCCAACCATGCACAGAGGCGAACGGCGGGCCAAGCGGCCCAACGTCGTGATGTCGGTGTTCGTGTTCCTGCTGGTCAGTGTTCTCGCCGGAGCACTGTTCGCCGGACTGGCCCTCCCCTTCGCCGGTCTGGTCGGCGTGACGACGGCCACCGCCCACGACACCGTGCAGTACCTGCCCCAGGACCTGAAGACCGCTCCGCTGGCCGAGAAGACGATCATCCAGGACGCGGACGGCAAGACGATCGCGACGCTGTACCAGCAGAACCGCACGCCGGTGACGCTGAAGCAGATCAGCCCGGTCATGCTCAAGGCGATCGTCGCGATCGAGGACGACCGGTTCTACGAGCACGGCGCGATCGATGCCAAGGGCACGCTGCGCGCCATGCTGCGCAACCAGTCGTCGGGCGGGGTCCAGCAGGGCGGTTCGAGCATCACGCAGCAGTTCGTGAAGCTGAACCTGATCAACAAGGCCCGCACGCCGGAGGAGGTCAAGGAGGCCACCGCCGAGACGTACGAGCGCAAGATCGCCGAACTGCGCTACGCCATCGCGGTCGAGAAGGAGATGACCAAGAGCCAGATCCTCAACGGCTATCTGAACCTGGCCTTCTTCGGCGACCGCTCGTACGGCGTCGAGGCCGCCGCCATGCACTACTTCGGCGTCCACGCCGCCAAGCTCAATCTGCCGCAGGCCGCGATGCTGGCCGGGCTGGTGAAGAACCCGACCGGGTACGACCCGATCGACAGCCCGACCCGGGCCAAGGCGCGCCGCGACGTCGTCCTGCGCCGGATGCAGGAGCTGAACATCATCACCGCCAAGGAGGCGGCCGCCGCGATCAAGACGCCGGTGATCGACCCCGCGAAGGTCCGGATCGCGCCGAGCGGATGCGCGAACTCGAAGTACCCGTTCTTCTGCGAGTACGTCGTGGCGAAACTGAAGGAGAACGCGGCCTTCGGCAAGACGGACGCGGAGAAGGAGAACTACATCGAGACCGCCGGTCTGGTGGTCAAGACCTCGCTCGACCAGCGGATCCAGGCGGCCGCGCAGACCTCGATCAACGCGCACTCCAAGGCCGGCGACCAGGCCGTCGCGGCGATCACGATGGTCGAGCCCGGCACCGGCCTGGTGAAGGCGATGGCGCAGAGTCGCCAGTACGGCGGCAAGAAGGGGCAGACGGCGTACAACTACAACGTCGAGAAGTCCTACCCCGGTGGCTTCGGCGGGTTCCAGAACGGGTCGACGATGAAGGCCTTCACGATCGCGGCCGCGATCGCCAAGGGCGTGCCGACGACGTACCGGATCAACTCACCGCAGACGATCAGCCTCGGCGGCAAGGAGTTCAGCACCTGCAACGGGCCGATCTCGGTCGATTCGTACAACCCGAAGAACTCGACGAAGACGATCGCCGACCCGTCGATGGTCGACGCGGCCCGCGCCTCCACCAACACCTACTTCCTGCAGCTGTCGCAGCAGATCGGTCTGTGCCCGATCGCCACGATCGCCAGCAAGCTCGGGATGTACGACGCGCAGTCGTTGAAGCCGCTCGTCCAGGTGCCGTCGTTCACCCTCGGTTCGGTCGGCACCATCACGCCGCTGATGCTGTCGAACGCCTACGCGACCTTCGCGGCCCGCGGGATGTACTGCAACCCGCAGATCGTCACCTCGATCACGATCATCAAGACGCAGAAGCCGATTCCGACGCCCGGGCCGAACTGCCACCGGGTGCTGTCGCCCGGGGTCGCGGACGGCGTCAACTACGTTCTGCACCAGGTCATGCAGAGTGGTGGCACAGGCGCGAAGCTGAACTTCGGCAAGAACGACCTGGGCGGCAAGACCGGTACGATCCAGGGCAACATCGCCGTCTGGTTCGCCGGCTATTCCACCAAGCTCGCCGCGGCGTCGGTGGTGGCCGACGCCGATCCGAAGTACACCGACCTGGCCGGACTGACGCTCAACGGCAAGGAGATCGGGGACGCATCCGGTTCCGGGACCGCCGGGCCGGTCTGGGAGACGGCGATGCAGGGCGCCCTGCAGGGCATCCCGACCACCAAGTTCACCAAGCCGAGCGACCTCATCATCCGCGGCAACGTGAAGGACCTGCCGTACCTCAAGGGCATGACACCGGCGGAAGCCGGCGCCAAGCTGCTGTCGATGGGCTTCAAGGTCGTGATGTCCCACGGCGACCGCGTCGACTCCGACGCCCCGGCCGGCACTGTCGCCTGGACCACCCCCCGCCAGGAGGACGGCGCCCCCGCCGGCTCGATCGTCACCCTGATCATCTCCAACGGCAGCAAGGCCCAGCCGACAACGCCACCAACCATCCCGCCGGTGCCGCCGACAATCAAACCCCCACCCGGTCTCCCCACCTGCATGCCCTGGGACCCCAAATGCCACCCCCGCCGCGGCGGCTGACCGCGATCACTAGGCTTAGGGGCAACACCTAAGTACTTGTGAAAGGACTCCCCCGTGAGTGTGGATGAGTTGGCTGGTCAGGTTGAGCGTGCGCGGCAGGACTACGAAGCGCTGGTGGCCAAGGGGCTCAAGCTTGATCTGACGCGGGGGAAGCCGTCGCCGAAGCAGCTGGATGCGGCCAATGGTGTGCTGGGGCTGAGTGGTGAGCCGGTGGCCGCGGACGGGACCGACCTGCGGAACTACGGTGGTCTGCAGGGGCTGCCGGAGGTGCGGGCGATCTTTGCCGAGGACCTGCAGGTGCCGGTCGAGCAGCTGCTGGCCGCGGGGAACTCGAGCCTCGAGCTGATGCACGACGCGGTCGTGTTCGCGCTCCTCGGGAAGGTGCCGGGGGCCGAGCAGCGCTGGGCGGACGTCGAAGGTCTCGCGTTCCTGTGCCCGGTGCCGGGGTACGACCGGCACTTCGGGATCTGCGAGCGGTACGGGATCAAGATGATCCCGGTGCCGATGACGCCCGAGGGTCCGGACATGGACGTCGTCGAGCGGCTCGTCGCGGCGGACGCCGCGATCAAGGGCATCTGGTGCGTGCCGAAGTACAGCAACCCGGACGGCACCGTGTACTCCGACGAGACGGTCCGGCGGCTGGCCGCGATGGAGACCGCCGCGCCCGACTTCCGGATCTTCTGGGACAACGCGTACGCCGTACACCACCTGACCGACTCCCCCGCGAAGCTCGCCGACGTGCTGGCGCTGTGCGCGGAGAACGGGCACCCGGACCGGGCGTTCGTGTTCGGGTCGAGCTCGAAGATCACGTTCGCCGGGGCCGGTGTCGCGTTCTTCGGGTCGTCGCCGGCGAACATCGAGTGGTGGCTGAGCCACACGGTCAAGCGGAGCATCGGACCGGACAAGATCAACCAGCTCCGGCACGTGCAGTTCCTGCGCGACGCCGACGGGCTGCGGGAGCACATGCGGACGCTGGCCGACCTGATCCGGCCGAAGTTCGACGCGGTCGACAAGATCCTCACCGCCGAGCTCGGCGGCACCGGGCTCGCGTCGTGGACCGCCCCTGCCGGCGGCTACTTCATCAGCCTGGAGGTCCCGGAGGGCTGCGCGAAGGAGGTCGTCGCGAAGGCGAAGGCCGCGGGCATCGCGATCACGCCGGCCGGCGCCACCCACCCGTACGGCGACGACCCGACGGACCAGGTCATCCGGATCGCCCCGACGTACCCCGAGCTCCCCGAGGTCGAGGCTGCCATCACCGGCCTCGCCACCTGCGTCCGCCTGGTCGCCGGCGAGAAGCTCCTGGCCGATCAGGCCTAAGCCTGAGGCGGTAGCTCGAAGATCAAGCAGGTCGACGTTGCGTGGGCGAGGAGTTTGCCGCGTTCGTCGTACAGGTGAGACTCTGCCACCGCCGTACGGCGACCGCGGCTGATGATCGCGCCCTCGCAACGCAGTACTCCGGAGTCGACCGTGACCGGCTTGATGAAGCGGGTCATCAGGTCGAGCGAGGTGTAGCCGACGCCGGCCGGCAGCGTCGAGTGGACGGTGCAGCCGGCGGCGGTGTCGAGCAGGGTGGCGATGACGCCGCCGTGCACCGAGCCGAGCGGGTTGTAGTGGAACTCGGCCGCCGGCATCGACACGGTGACCTTGCCCTCCTCGGCCTCGAAGCCGGTCGCCCCGACCAGCTGCAGGATCGGCGGCGCCGGGATCAGCCCGTCCCGCATCGCCCGCAACATCTCCAGCCCGGACGACGTACCGACCCGTACCGCGGTCTCCGCCGGATCCGTCCACGTGAAGGTCCGGCTCCGGACGGACGCTGACTGCGCCCCGTCCGCCGGCGCCTGCTGAGTCTCCGTCATAGATCGAGCCTCACACCACCGGCCTGAGTCTGTCAACGAGACCTAGAGCTCACTACGATGGCCGGATGAGTGGCTTGACGACCTACAACGCGCTGGACTGGTCGGTGGCGAACTGCCCGATCGGCCGCACCATGGAGATCCTCGGCGAACGCTGGACGGTCATCGTGCTGCGCGAGGTGTTCAACGGCATCCGCCGGTTCGACGATCTGCGAGTGCGCACCGACATCCCCCGCCAGGTGCTGTCGAACCGGCTCGCCAAGCTCGTCGAGCACGGCATCCTCCGGCGTACGCCGTACCGCGAGCCGGGCGCACGTCAGCGATACGAGTACCGCCTCACCGAGCAAGGGCTCGACCTGTACCCGATCCTGATCGCGATCCGCGACTGGGGCGACAAGTACCTGGCCGGTCCCGAGGGTTCGCCGCTCAGGATCGAACATCGCGACTGCGGAGCGCCCGTACACACCGAACTGTACTGCGAGTCCGGTCACCAGGTGACGACTCCGCGCGACGCCGTACCGCGACCCGGTCCGGGAGCGCGGCGGCGGGCAAACGTATAAAACAAAGGGTTTCGGTGGCCCCGGATGTTTCTCCCCGCGCCCGGGTGGTTAGGCTGCCCTCCGGGGAGGACGGAAAGTGCGGCAGTTCAATACACCACCGGAGTGGCCTGATCCACCGACGCCGGATTGGCGTCCGCCGCGGCGGTGGCAACCGCCGAGGTCGTGGCCGAAGGCGCCGGATCGCTGGGTGTTCTGGGTCGACGAGTACGGCCGGGCCGTTCGCGGACCGATCGGCAGGTACGGCGGCCCACGCAGGCTGACGACGCTGGCGATCATCGCGGTGCCTGCTGCGTTGATGGCGCTGGTGCTGCTGAACCCGTTCAGCAGCGGTGATTCCACAGATACCGCGCCGGTCTTCCTGCCGACGACGCCCGCGACAGCACCGGCAGTTCCGGCCGAGCGGAGCGAGACGCCGGACCGGGGCGAACGGACGCCTACCTCGGTGCCGGCGCAGATCTCGTTCAGCACCCCGGCCGCACCACCGACGACCACACCAACGGCGACGAGCGTCAGTTCGCGATCAGAGTCGCCGGCCACCGTGACGCCAAAGGCAACAACGCCGGCTCCCAGCGTGACGGCGGCTCCGGCGAGCGTGGCGTACAAGAACTGTGCGGAAGTCCGCGCTGCGGGTAAGGCACCCCTCCACCGCGGCGATCCCGGTTATTCCCCCGCGCTCGACCGCAACGGCGACGGTGTGGCTTGTGACCGCGGTAATTCCTGACGGATCCCGTCGTTCCACAGCTCCTGCGTCTGGCTGATCCAGAAGGCCGCGAACAGCACGATCAGCGTGCCCTCGATCCACAGCACCGCGTGGTCCCAGCCGAAGAGCTTCTTCCACCCGACCATCAGCAGCGGCGCGACCACCATCGCGATCGCGATCACCGAGTACCTGTTGGCCGGTGAATGCGGTACGGCGTGTTTGCGCTGCTTGCGCCGGAACTGCTCAGCGTTCAGCAGCACCACCGCGACGATGCAGACGAACATCACGATCGCCGCCGCGTAGTGCGCGTTCCCGATGAAGCCGGACCGGTCGGCGAAGAACCACACCAGCCCGCCGCCGAAGATCAGCACGCAGACGCCCAGGCCGACGAGGTACATCGGCGTCCAGCGACCCGGGTGCTCGATCCGGTCCCGGACGATGAAGACCGCGGTCAGGATCAGGCACGGTACGCCGACGAGGAACAACGCGAGCATGTTGTTCGCGACGTTCGCGGCCGCGTCGCCGAGGGCCACCGGCACCGAGTGACAGGTGCCCTGCCCCGGCGTCGGCACCAGCGCGACCGCGGGCGCCAGGATGCCGGCCACGTTGAGCAGGATGTCCTCCGGCTCGGTGTTGCCCTTGAGCACCACCATGCAGACGCCGATCGTGATCAGCGCGCCGACGAAGATCGCCCGTACCGGCGTGTAGTAGTACGCGCTGATCGAGGTCTGCAGGCAATGCGGATCGGTCTTGGACCACACGCAGTATGCGCGGTTCACGGCCTGGCGACGAGGGGTTGGAACGCGGTTCGGATCGTGGCGGCGGTCGGCTTCACGTCTTGCTCTGTGTCGGGCGAGCCGATGCCGTTGTACGTCGTGTACGAGATCGTCACCGGGCAGACAGACCCGCTGATCTGCACGTTGCCGGTCCGGATCAGGCGGCCGGTGCGCAGTTCGTACACGCGGACCGGGACCTGGATCTTGTAGAACGTCACCCAGGTGTCGGACCCACTCGAGCCGATGAAGGGCGTGTACCGGCAGGTGCGCACGGCCGATCCTTGCGTCTCCTCCCCCGCGCAGACGATCAGGGCCGCGTTGTCGGCCGTGGTCCCCTTCCACTGCGACGGCAGCTTGCTCGTGTACTCGCTCGCACCGGAGAACACCGCCCGGTTGACGCCGACGCGAAGCCGCGGTGCGGGGCTGTACTTCGCGGGCGCCTCGCAGTATCCGCCGGATGAAACAAGGTTGCGCACGCGCTGGAGCTCCGCACGGATCTTCGCCTGCAGGATCTGGTAGTTGGCGTTCTGTACGCCGGCGCGCGCCCGGACCGCCTGTTTCGCGTGCGGGTAGCGGGTCACCAGCAGTTGGTACGTGCTCCGCGCGTGCGCCCAGTCGGCTTTGGCTGCCTGCGCGTCGGCGCAGCCGAGGAGCGCGTTCGGCTCGAGCTTCGGGACGAGCGCGTTCGGCCGGTCGAGGACATTGCCGACCGGCTTGCGGGTCCGCAACCAGGCGGTCACCTCGAGACTCGCACACGAGTCCTTCAGCGGAAACCTGGCCACGAACTGGTCGACGGCGCGGCCCACGGTCTGCTGCTGGTTCGGGTCCGCGGCGACGGCCGACAGTTGGTCAAAGCCGGTCTTCATCCTGGGTACGTCGACCAACGCCGTGGCGCTTTTCAACGTGGCGTCGGCGGCCTCGATCCGATCGCAGGCCGCGACATCACCCTCGACGCGGACGGTCCGCGGCGCGTCGCCGATCCGATGCCCGAGGTTGTACTTCGCCTCGGCCGCCCGTACGCCGCCGCAGTCGCCGGCCGAGCGCGCAGCGACCGCCTGCTTGTCGATCCGCTGCGCGTCGTACCGTCCGACGGCGACACCGCCGAGCAGGACGAGGGCGGCGCCCAGAGCGACCAGCCGCTTGGTACGACTGGCCGCCCGCAGGCGCTGGCTACGGGCCAGGAGCCAGCCGTGGACGATCTGGAGCACGCCCCACCCGAGCACGGCGAACTCGTAGCCGGTCTTCCGTTGAGTGCACAGCAGGACGACGAGGATCGCCGTACCGACGAGACCCAGGACGCCGAAGAGCCAGCGACGGATCAGGAAGTAGCCGAGCCCCAGGAACGAAGCGTTGCCTAGGGCAACGGCTAGCGGGTCGTGCGGGCCGAGCTGCTTCGGCGGCGATCCCGGGTACGGCGTACCCTGCGGGGGCGGAAACTGCTGGTAGCTCATATGCATCGCTCTCGGTCACGGGACGTCACTCCCACTGTGACCGGGCGCGTGGGGCGCCGTACCCCGATGGCCGGTTCCTGACATTCAGAGCCGGATCGACTTCTTGTTCATGAACTCCTCGATGCCGGCCGGGCCGAGTTCGCGGCCGAGGCCGGAGCGTTTGATCCCGCCGAACGGAAGGTCGGCCTGGGAGCCGCCGGCGCGGTTGAGGTAGACCATGCCGGCGTCGATCCGGTCGGCCACGCGACGGTTGCGGACCGGGTCGGTGCCCCAGACCGAGGCGCCGAGACCGAACGGGGTGTCGTTCGCCAGCCGGACCGCGTCGTCCTCGTCGGCGGCCCTGAAGACGATCACGACCGGGCCGAAGATCTCCTCGTAGTAGGCGTCCATCTCTCGCGTGACGTCGGTGAGGACGGTCGCCTCGAGATACGCGCCGGGCGTGATGCGGCGACCGCCGGCGCGGAGGGTCGCGCCTTGCTCGATCGCCTTCGAGACCTGGGCGGCGACCTCGTCGGCGGCCGCGGTCGAGGCGAGTGGCGGGAGCTTGGTCGACGGGTCGGACGGGTCGCCCGGCACGTAGTACTCCGCGACGCGTTTTGTCAGGCGGTCGACGTACTCGTCGTAGATCCCGGCGAGGACGATCATCCGCTTCGGCGCGTTGCACGACTGGCCGCAGTTGCGCATCCGGGCGGTCGCGGTGGCATTGACGGTCTCGTCCATGTCGTCGGTGTCGAGGATGACGAGTGGGTCGGAGCCGCCGAGCTCGAGCACGGTCTTCTTGAGGTTCTTGCCGGCCTCGGCCGCGACCGAGATGCCCGCCTGCTCGCTCCCGGTCAGCGAGACGCCCGCGATCCGCGGGTCGGCGAGGATCGCGGGGATCTGCCGGCTGGACGCGAACGTGTTCACGTAGACGTCGTCCGGTACGCCGGCCGCGTGCAGGATCTCCTCGATCGCGCGGGCCGACCGCGGGCAGATCGAGGCGTGCTTGAGCAGGATCGTGTTGCCCAGCACGAGGTTCGGCGCGACGAAGCGGGCCACCTGGTAGCACGGGAAGTTCCACGGCATGATCCCGAGCAGCGCGCCGATCGGGCCCTTGGTGATGACGGCGTTCCCGCCCTTGATGTCGATCGGCTCGTCGGCGAGCAACGCCGGCCCGTGCTCCGCGTAGTACCGGAAGATGTCGACCACGATGCCGACCTCGCCGCGGCCCTCGTTGATCCGCTTCCCCATCTCCAGCGTCATGATGTCCGCCAGCTCGTCGGCCCGCTGCTCGAACAGGTCCGCGGCCCGCGCCACGATCGCGGCCCGGTCGTGCACGGATCGACGTCGCCAGTCCGGGTATGCGTCGTACACCCGCCCGATCGCGCCCCGCACCTCCTCCTCGGTCGAGTTGGCCACTTCCTCCACCAGCTGCCCACTTGCCGGGTCGGTGACTGAGTACATCGCTTCCTCCATCCAGAGCCGGGACACCGCTCACATCGCCACCATACTGTATACAGTGATCCGACCTGTTGTGGTCAGGCGTCTCGCCAGGCATGCTCATGACTTACTCGATGTTCCGCCCCTTCGTCGATCGGATGCCCGCCCGTGTCTGAGCAACGGAAAGTTCGTCGTGTTCTTCGGCTGGTTGCGGTGCTGGCTGCTGTGTCGGTGCCGTCGATGGCGCTCGCCGTACCGAGCACTCCTCCTGATCCCGTGAACGCCTGGCAGTACCCGCACTGGCCGCAGCAGCAGCCGTGGCAGGAGTCGGGGCAGGACCAGCGGGTCGCGAAGACCGTCTCCAAGGGTCTGCCGGGTCCGATCGACCCACAGAACTGGGAGAACCCGGACCACATGACGTGGGACGACTACACGAAACCGCCGGGGACGAACTGGGCCGACCCGAACGTCAAAGGTTCGGTCCGCACCTTCAAAGGCGCGCTGGTGCTGCTCGACTATCCCAACCAGGACTTCGTCATCACCAAGCCGAAGGGCTCGACCGTCTTCGGCAATCCGAGCGCCGCGGCGAACGGCCTACCGCGGGATCAGGTCGCGTCGTTCTACCACGACTTCCTCAACAAGCCCGAGCCGCTGAACCACGGGCACACGCTGCACGAGTACTGGATGGAGGACTCCGGCGGCCGGTACGGCGTCGACCTCACCGCGTTCGGCCCGTACCGGATGCCGGGTAAGTCGCACGAGTACGGCATGGAGTTCCAGAGCCCGGCGGAGTGTCCGGCCGGCGACAACTGCGACCGCGACATCCGCACCGACGGCAAGGCCGCCTGGGTCGCCGACCAGGGCCCCGAAGTACCGGCCGGCTACGACTTCGTGTTCTTCCTCAGCGCCGGGCAGGACGAATCATCCACCTGGCAGGAGTTCGGGATGATGAAGTTCCCGACCAAGGAGGACGTCACCGACGACTTCGGCCCGCCGGACCCGGCACTGCCGAACTGGTCCGACACCCGGTACGTCGACTGGACGTCGTGGGCCGCCGGCTCGTCGATCTGGCCGAACGCGGGCGGCGGCTCGTCCACGCAGGCCGAGAGCTCGGGGATGGCGGTGTTCGCACACGAGTTCAGCCACATCCTCGGCATCGGCGACAACTACAACAACCCGTACGGCGTCCCCGCCAGACGCGCCTATACCGGCATCTGGGAGATGCTGTCCCGGGGCAGCTTCAACGGCCCGGGCGGTCCGCACAGCCGGTGGATGATCCCGGCGACCGGCGGCGCGTCGATGGGCGCGCAACACATGCTCCGCAACAAGATCAAGCTGCAGATGGTCGACGAGCAGAACGTGCTCAGGCTCTCCCGCGAAGCCCTCGCGTCGTCAGGCGTCGTGATCGCGAACGTCACCGCGCGCAGCGTGAACCCGGGACCGAAGGACCTGTCCGGGGTCAACATCGAGCTCGGCGGCGCCGGTGATCTCGACGCGCCGTGCGACGCGGCAACGGATCCGATGTGCGACGGCCGCGGATACCAGAACTACACGGTCGAGGTGGTCGACCGGATGGGCACGGACTCGTTCACGCCCGATTCCGGCGTACTGCTGGCGAAGACGAAGAACCAGGACCGGGCGCCGTTCGAGTGGGTCGTCGACGCGAACCCGCAGGACATCAACATGACCGACTACGTCCTGCCCGACGGCACGAAGGTCCCGATCACGATCGGCGACTACCGCCAGCTGTCGGACGCGCTCTTCCACGCCGGCACGAATTCGGGCAGCGAGTACGAGTACACCGACACCGCGAACCGCCTGCACTTCTACATCACCAACGTCCACCGCGACCGCAAGGGCGTGCTGTCGTACACGGTCGCGATCCGCTCGCTCGACGGCTCGGGCGCGCAGAAGCGCGGCGTCCGCGTCCTGCCCACGGTGGCGAAGCCGGACCGCACCGGCGTACAGACCTGCAACTTCAGCCTCACGAACACCGGCAAGTCCGGTACGACGTCCGGCCCGGAGGACATCACGCAGTACCTGAAGGGCGACGTCTACCGCCTGTCCGCGAAGTCCAACGGCTGGCCGATCGCGCTACCCAGCGCCCTCGCAACCGCCAACGCCGGCCAGCGGGTCCAGGTCCCCGTCTACACCAAGCCCGGCACCGGCCCGATCGGCAAGATCACCCTCACCGCCACCTCCGAAAGCGACCCCACCAAAACCTCAACCGCCACCTGCATCGCCATCAAGCATTGACCGCAACGCGCCGGGCGTCCACCCCAACCGAACGCCCGGCGCCGCGTGCAGATACTCGACCACGCGCCCAATGTCCCACCCATGCGCCTCAACCAGGCCGGTGGCTATCCACCGCAGGTACGACGCAGTCGGCGCGGACGGCTCGAGGTCGGCGACGGTCCCATGCGTGACCGTGAACATCGGTACGCCGTCCCGCTCGCCCAAGCGGGCCACGGTCTCGTAGCGGCCCGGGCCCATCGTGTGCAGTGAATCGACCATGGGCAGCAGACCGGCGAGGTCAACGGCAAACTCGCCGCCGGGCTCGCGGCGCATCTCTTGCGCGGCGACGTCACCGAGCTGATCCGGCGTCAGCAGGTAGGCGCGCCCGGCGACGATCCCGTCAGCGCCCGCGTCGTAGAAGGCCGAGCCTCCACCCCACACCTTCGACGTACCAGAGAACACGAGCCCGCCGGGCACCTCGACACCAGCAATCGCCTCGGGGTCACTGTGGTCGCGGCAGCCCGGATAGTCCCGCGCCCCGCCGGCCGGCCGCCCGCCGGCGAGGTAACACCGAAAGCGCCCAAGAGCGAGATTGGAACCGTAGGCGACGTACCAGACTCGCTCCATCGAACCCCTCAGACCGGCAACGGCCGCTCCACCAGTGCCTGCTCGGCCTCCGCGAGCACGATGCGGCAGGCATCACGATACCGACGGTCCGCCTCCTCCGGGGTGTCCCCGACGGCCGTCAGCCCGAGCCGGCCGAGCTCGGTCAGGCAACTGATCATGTGGAACACCACGCCGACCTGCCGCGACTGGTCGAAGTGCAGACCGTGCCGCGCGACGATGTCGAACACGTCTGACGGCAGCAGTCCCTTGAGTACGTCGGCCTCGAAGTGGTCTGTCGCGACCAGGTGTTTCTCCTGGCCGAGCGGGGTCATGAACATCGCGGTCGAAGCGTCGTACCTCCCGTCGGTCAGGAACTGCAGGGTGAGGAAGGGATGCGTGGTCCCGCCCTTGCGCAGGTTCAGTTCGATCGCGTACGGCGTCCAGCCGCCGGCCGAGTTGACCACGACGAAGTCAACCGCGAACCGTCCGAGCGCGCCGAGCTCCTTCAACCGCCGGCCGATCGTCTCGGCGTGCACCGTGATCATCCGCGCGTACTCCCGCGCGGCTGGGAACACGCAGCCCAGGTAGCTCTGCCCGCTCGCGCCGCCCAGCAGCTGGTCGTGCGTGGACAACAGCTCGACCTCGCCACCGGGCAGCACCCGGAGCTGGACGCTCGGGCTGCGAAGCTCGTCGCCGACGACCCGTTCCTCGACGATCCCGCCGTTCTCCGCGAACTTGGCGATGTACACATCGAACGAGGTCGTCTGCGATTCCAGCTCCATCTCCCGCAACCGCTGCAGAACCTCGTCCCGCTCCCCCGCCGTACCGGGCGCCGGAAGTCCCTTCAGCCGGACCACGGCGTTACCCTCGCCGGACACACCTTCGTTCAGTTTCACGATCGCGCTGTCCATCACCGGCCGCTCGAGCCGCATCGCGAGCACCGCGTCGGTGAGCTCGTCCAGGCTGTGCAGGTCCTCCGCGCCGAGTGGATGCGGTACACCGAGCTCCGCGAAGAGCTGCCGGCACCCGGACTTCGAGCCCAGTGGCGCCAGCCGCGGATCCGCGCCGTACATCGGGATGCCGAGACTGATCGCGATATCGCGTTCGAGCTCGGTCGTGTTGTACGGAACGAGGTGTGAACGCAGCGGGTTCGGGATCCGGGCGGCGATCCGCTCGAGCAGCCGCGGCCGGGCGAGCAGCTTCTCGCTCAGCGAGACCGGTGACGCGTCGTTGACCGAGATCAGCGACAACCGGGCGCGGGCGTGGCTCGGGATCACGCCGGGCAGCAGCGCCAGGTAGTACTCGACGATCTCGGGCGCGATCGGCATCGAGGTCACGTACACCATCCGCAGCCGCGGTTCGCGGAGCAGGATCAGCAGGAACAGGAAGCGTTCCTCGTAGGCCTGCATCGTCGTCCCGGTGCCCGTGGTCTCGGTCCGGTCCAGCGTGATCGACGGGACGATGACGACCGACTCGTCCTCGTAGTTCATCTTGATCGCATCCCACACCGCGACCAGCCGGCTCTGGACCCGATCGAAATGCTCGTACCGCTCGGCCTCGTTCAACGCCGACAGTCCCACCGCGCTCACCTGCCCGTCGCCGGTCATGATGCGATCCTCGAGTTGTCCAGACCGCGGATGCTGTACGCGTGTACGGTCCGGGTGAAGCCGCGGACGTCGCGGAGCCCGGCGTCGTCGCCGACGATCGCGTCACCTGCCGCGCTGAAGACCCGCTCCGTCACGAGGATCTGCCACGGCTCGGCGTCGGAGCACAACCGGGCCGCCAGGTTGGTCACGCTCCCGATCGCCGCGTAGTCGAGCCGCCCGTCGAACCCGATCGTGCCGAGCGTCGCGTAGCCCTGGGCGACACCGATGCCCAGGCCCAGGTCGTGCCCACGCCGGCCCCACGCCTCGGCGAGCTTACGCACCCGGGTCCGCATCGCCACGCACATCCGCAACGCCCGCAACGGCCCGTCCTCGCACCGCACCGGATCGTTGAAGAACACCATCAACCCGTCACCCGCGAACCGCTCGAGGGTGCCCTCGAAGCGGAAGATCAGGTCGCCGAGCGCGCGGTGGTAGTCGTCCAGCACGCCCATCACCTCCTCCGGCTCGCTCGCCTCGGCGAACGAGGTGAACCCACGCAGATCGCAGAAAACCACGACGATCTCCCGGCGATGGCTGGCCAGGAACGACTCGTCACCCGAGTCCACGATCAGCTCGGCGAGTTGCGGGCTGAGGAAGCGCCGCAGCCGGCCCATCCGCTCCAGCTGCGACACCTGCGTCTCGACCCGCGACTCCAGTTCGTGGTTCCACGCGGCCAGTTCGCCGGCCTGCCGCTTGATCGTGTCCTGGTACTGCTTGATCCGGGCCAGCGACGCCACCCGCGCCAGCAACTCGTTCTGGTTGACCGGCTTGGTCAGGAAGTCGTCGGCGCCGGCCTCGAGTGCCTTCACCTTCTGCTCGTCCCCGCTCGCGGTCACCATCACCACCGGCAGGTATGCCGTGTCGGCCTGCTCGCGGATCTTGCGGCAGACCGTGTACCCGTCCATGCCGGGCATCAGGATGTCGAGCAGCACCAGGTCGACGTCCCGGGTCTTGATCAGGTCCAGCGCCTGCTCACCCGAGGACGCGGTCAGGACGTCGTACCCGCGGGGTCCGAGGACGGCCTCGAGCAGCCGGACGTTCACCGCTTGGTCGTCGACGACGAGCACGTGGGTCATGTCGCGCCTCCGAGCCGGAGGAAGTCCCTGATCTGCTGGGGCAATCGGCGTACGCTGATCGGCTTCTCGACGTACCCGGTGAAGCCGGAGTCGAACGCGTTCCGCCGGTCGGCGTCCATCGCGAACGCGGTCACCGCCACCACGGGTACGGCGTGGTTGTCTTCCTCGGCGCGGATCCGGCGCAGCGCCTCGGCGCCGTCGATGCCGGGAAGCTGCAGGTCCATCAGGATCAGGTCGGGATGCTCGGAGGCCGCGAGCCGGACACCGTCCTCCCCCGAGGTCGCCTCGATCACGTCGTAGCCGGAGAACCGCAGCACATCGCGGACCAGCTTCAGATTCTTCGGGTTGTCCTCCACCACCAGGATCCGCCCTGGGTTCATCGATCTTCCCCCTCGTCGAGTGCTCCCACCGCCCGCAACGCCCGCAGCAACGCCTCGCGGCTGACCGGTTTGACCAGGTACTCCGCCGCACCGAGCGCCGCCCCGCGGGACCGCTCGTCGACGATCGACACGATGACCACCGGGATGTTCCGGGTCGCCTCCTCGGCCTTGAGTGCCTGCAGCACGGCCCAGCCGTCGATCCCGGGCAGCCGGATGTCCAGGAGTACGGCGGCCGGCCGGACCCGCCGTACGGCGTCGAGGCCGGACTGGCCGTCACCTGCGATCGTGACCTTCAACGCCCGCCCGGACAGGTACGCCGTGATCAGGTCGAGCGAGGGCCGGTCGTCCTCGATCACCACCACATCGCCGAGTCTCCGGGCCGGATCGGGCCGGTTCTCGTTGTCCCTGGTGCGCAAGGAGAATCCGAACGTGCTGCCGACGCCGACCTCGCTGTCCAGCCAGATCCGCCCGCCGAGCAGCTCGACGATCCGCCGGCACAGGGTGAGCCCCAGCCCGGTGCCCTCTTCCTGCGACGGCCCGCGGCCGCCCTGCTGGAACGATTCGAAGATGCGCTCGCGGTCCTCGGGCGGCACCCCGCGGCCGGTGTCGGTCACTTCGATGTGGACCTCGGTCCCGGATCGCGTCGCGCGGACCAGCACGGTGCCGCCGTCGCCGGTGAACTTGACGGCATTCGTCATCAGGTTCAGCACCACCTGCTTGAGCCGAAGCTCGTCTGCGTACACCGCGTCGATCCCCCCAGCGACCTCGACACGGAGGTCGATGCCGTGGGCAAAGGCTCGCTCGCGCAGCATCGACGCGGTGTGGTCGAGCAGTTCGCGCAGGGAGAACGTCGAGTACTCCAGCTCCATCCGTCCGGCCTCGACCTTGGACAGGTCGAGGATCTCGTTCAGCAACTCGAGCAGGTGCCGGCCGGAGCTGTGGATGTCGCGCAGGTACTCCTCCTGCCGCTCGTTGAGCTCACCGAACATCCGCTCCAGCAGCACCTCGGAGAATCCGAGGACGGCGTTCAGAGGCGTCCGCAATTCGTGCGACATGCTGGCCAGGAACTCGGACTTGTGCCGGCTGGCGACTTCCAGCTCCGCACTACGTTGCGACAACTCCCGGTACAGCTGGGCGTTGAGCAGCGCCAGCGTCGACTGGTCGGCGAACATCTCCAGCAGGCCCAGCGTCTCGGTGGAGAACTCGCCCGGTCGCTTCCGCCGGACGACGAGCGACCCGACGATCTGCCCGCCCTGCAGCAGCGGTACGGCGACCAGCGAGCGCCAGCCTGCCTCGTACAAGACGGACAGATGCGGATCGAGCTCGACCTTGCCGAGGTCCGGCACCGCGATCGGGCGCCCGAACTTGGCGGCCCGGCCGACCAGCGTCTCGTCGAGGTTGATCCGGATGCTTCGCAACCGCTCGACCACCTCCGGGTCGGTGCGGTACACGCTGCGGACCAGGAAGCGGCGCTCGTCCTCGTCGTACTCCATGATCGAGCCGCCGTCGGTCGCCGAGATCCGGACCGCGTGCTTCGCGATCGTCGACAGCACCCTGGAGACGTCGAGACTGGAGTTCACCGCCTCGCCGACCTCGCGCAACGCCTCCAACTCACCCACCTTGCGCGCCAGCTCAGTACCCCGCGCCTCGAGCTGCTGCACCAACTTGACGCTGTTCACCGCCATCGCAGCCTGCCCGGCGAACGCCGTCACCAGATCCTGCTCAGCCTGGCCGAACGGCTCCACCTCGTTCCGCCAAACCGCCAGGGCACCGACCACTTCGTCGTCGACGAGCATCGGCGCACCCATCGTCGTCCGGAACCCCGCGACCCGCTGCAGGTCCAGCCGGCCGTAGTCCGGGTCGGCGAGAACGTCCGCAATCTGCTGGGTGGTGCGATCCAGACCAACCCGCCCGACCATCGTGCCCCGGTCCACCGGAATCGGATGCTCCGTGAGATGACGGATGGCTTGGTCGGACATCCCGATTGCTTTGATCAGCCGGTAGTAGCCGCCTTCGAGCAGGTAGAGCTGGGCAGCCTGGGAGTTGCAGAGGCGGCGGGCGCTTTCGACGATGGTGGTCAGGACGGTGTCCGGGTCGCCGGCTGAGCGGCCGACGGCGGAGAGGACCTCGTTCGCGGCCGCGAACTGCGTGGTCAACGACGTCAGTTCGCTCTGGAGCCGGTCCAGTTCGGATGCCGTGCCCCCGACAAGCGCCCGTCCCCCCATCGCAGCCTCCCACCCCGGGTCCCCCAGGCCGCGCTCGTCCACAGTCTCTCGCCGTTCCCGGTGCGGAGCAATCAGGTTGCCGGCATCGAACCATCGCTGATCGTGCGCAACCGTGTGAAAGCCACCGGAACGCGACAGGAAAGTTCACCTTCCGTCAGTTAATCGTTCAGGCTAGGGTGCGGACGATGCAGTGCTGATGTTCGAGACTCCACCCGCCCCGACAGCCGCCCACCGCCCGTCAGGAGACTTGCATGGCAGACATCAATCGCCGGAGGTTCCTTCAGTTGGCCGGAGCTTCGGCCGCGTTCGCTGCTATGGCGGACAGTATCGAGCAGGCTGCCGCGATTCCGGCGCATCGTCGGTTCGGTACCGTGCAGGACGTCGAGCACATCGTCGTGCTGATGCAGGAGAACCGGTCGTTCGACCACTATTTCGGGACGCTCAACGGTGTGCGCGGGTTCGGTGACCCACGGCCGGTGACGCTGCCCAGCGGGCAGCCGGTGTGGCACCAGAAGAACGCGCTCGGCAAGGAGATCCTGCCGTTCCACCCGGACGCCGACGACCTGGGGATGCAGTTCATCCAGGACCTCGCGCACAGCTGGGGCGACGCGCACCAGGCCGTGAACGGCGGCAAGTACGACCAGTGGATCCCGGCGAAGACGTCCACCACGATGGCGTACCTGACCCGCGAGGACATCCCGTTCCACTACGCGCTCGCGGACAAGTTCACGCTGTGCGACGCGTACCACTGCTCGTTCATGGGCTCCACCGACCCGAACCGGTACTACATGTGGACCGGCTACACCGGGAACGACGGCACCGGCGGCGGCCCGGTCCTCGGCAACGACGAGGCCGGCTACGGCTGGACGACGTACCCCGAGCGGCTCGAGCAGGCCGGCGTCTCGTGGAAGATCTACCAGGACATCGGCGACGGCCTCGACGCCGCCGGCGGCTGGGGCTGGATCGACGACGCGTACCGCGGGAACTACGGCGACAACTCGCTGCTGTACTTCAACAACTACCGCAACGCCGCGGCCGGGAACCCCTTGTACGACAAGGCCCGCACCGGCACGAACGCGAAGGCCGGTGAGAGCCTGTTCGCGCGGCTCGCCGCCGACGTGAAGAACAACCAGCTGCCGAAGATCTCCTGGATCGCGGCGCCGGAGGCGTTCACCGAGCACCCGAACTGGCCGGCCAACTACGGCGCCTGGTACATCTCGCAGGTCCTCGACGCGCTCACCGCGAACCCCGAGGTGTGGAGCAAGACCGCGCTGTTCATCACCTACGACGAGAACGACGGTTTCTTCGACCACGTCGTACCGCCGTTCCCGCCGATGGACGCGAACCAGGGGCTGTCGACCGTCGATCCCGGACCGGACCTGTACACCGGTACGAAGGCCGCGCACGGCGCCTACGGCCTGGGCCAGCGAGTGCCGATGCTCGTCGTCTCACCCTGGAGCACCGGCGGGTACACGTGCTCGGAGACGTTCGACCACACGTCGATCATCCGGTTCATGGAGACCCGGTTCGGCGTCCACGAGCCGAACATCTCGCCGTGGCGCCGCGCGGTCTGCGGCGACCTGACGTCCGCGTTCGACTTCGGTACGACGGCCACGCGGCCGGCCACGCTGCCCGACACGACGGCGTATCAGCCGCCGGACAACAAGCGGCACCCGGACTACGTGCCGACGCCGCCCGCGGTCGGCGCGGTCCCGGCACAGGAGCGCGGCTGCCGCCGTACCCGGCCGTTGCCCTATGCACCGGTCGTCGACGGAGCGGTTGCCGACAGCAAGTACAAGCTGACCTTCAGCTCCGGGCCGGAGGCCGGCGCGCAGTTCCTGATCACCTCCGCGAACCGCACCGACGGCCCGTGGACGTACACGACCGAGGCCGGCAAGACCGTCGCCGACAGCTGGAACCCGATCTACTCCGGCGGCGTCACCGACCTCACCGTGCACGGCCCGAACGGCTTCCTCCGCACCTTCAAGGGCAAGCCCGCAACCGGCCTGGAGATCACCGCCCGCGAGAACGCCCGCACCGGCAACGTCGACCTCACCATCACCTCCGACGCCGCCCGCAAGGTCACCATCGCCAACGCCTACGACGGCAAGAAGAAGACGCTCGGCGTCGTCAAGGGCAAGACCACCTACACGGTCACCACCACGAGCCACTGGTACGACGTCTCGGTCACCACCGACGCCGACACGACCTACCTGCGCCGCTACGCCGGCCACGTCGAGACCGGCGCCCCCGGCCAGAGCGACCCCGCCATCAAGACTGCTTGACAGCAACGCCGAGGGCCCCGATCCAGCGGATCGGGGCCCTCGGCATCGGTAAAATTCCCTCCTCCTGCGATGCAACCGGATTCGCCCCGGCAGGCGTGTTTAACCCGGGATCGAGGATGGGAGAGCAGATGAGTGATCAGGACGCCGAGTTCGAGGCGTACTTCGCGGCACGTTCCGACGCCATGCGCGGCACGGCCTACCTGCTCTGCGGGGACTGGCATCGCGCGGAGGACCTGGTCCAGCAGACGTTCACGAAGATCTACCTGGCCTGGCGCCGCATCCAGCGGCACGGGGCGATGGACAGCTACACCAGGCAGACACTCGTCCGTACCTTCCTGTCCGAGCGCCGGCGCGGGTGGTTCCGGCACGAGTCGGTCGGCTCCGAGCCGGCCGACTGGGACCCGCCCGCGCCGTCGCACGGCCTCGCCGACGAACGGCTCGTGTTGCTCGAGGCACTCGTGAAGGTGCCGCCGAGACAACGCGCCGTGCTGGTCCTGCGGTACTGGGAGGACCAGTCGGTCGAGCAGACGGCCGCGCTGCTCGACTGCTCGGCCGGAACGGTCAAGAGCCAGGCCGCGCGCGGACTGGCGACGCTGCGGGGGTTGCTTGAACAGGAGAGAGTTCGATGAACGAAGAGGATCTGAACGAGGCATTCCACGACGTGATCGTGCGGAGCCGTCCGCCGGCGTCGATGGATCCCGCGCGTGCCCTCGAGCAGGCTCGCCGGGCGCGCAAGCGGCGCCGGGTGACCTGGGCCGGGGTTGCCGTCGCCGCCATGGTGGTCGTCGCCGCAGCCGGCCCGGTGCTGGTCGCGAACTACACCGGTAACCGCTCGGATGGTCCGATGGTGGCGGGCGACGCCGGCACGACGCAGGCGGTGCCGACCCCGTCTCAGGTGTCCACCACTCCGACGGCGTCCGGCACCGTGGCGCCGAAGCCGAAGACGCGGAAGTCCAACGACCCGTGGCCCGAGGGCCAGGTGGACCGTACGGCGACCGCCGGGCCGCGCGCCCAACGGGCCATCTCATTGATGGACGATCTGAGCTCGTCGGCACCGGCGGGATTCAGCACACCGAACCTGAAGTTCCCGGATGGCCGCTCGATGCGGTGGCCGCAGGCCCAGTACGCCTCCAACGACGGCGAGCCGGACTACTGGGAGTACATGGCCATGATCCCGGTGCAGAAGGGCGATCGGGTCGGGCAGTTGCTGGCCCTCTCGACCACCCCGGACGGGAAACCGGCGACCGACCCCTGCACGCTCGCGCGGAAGTTCTGGGGCGGGACCGGCACTTGCACCGTGATCGACGTCGGCGGCAAGAAGGTCGGCGTGGTGACGACCAAGGGGACCGGCAGCTTCGACCAGTGGGCCACCTACCGGTACGCCGACGGCACCGTCGTCACCGTCGCACAGGCCAAGAAGGTCGCCGACTCGGGACGATCGCCGCTGACGCAGCCGGTGTTCACCGGCCGCCAGCTGGCCGAGCTGGCGACGTCCGCGAAGTTCAAGATCAGCGCCTGAGCCGGACTAGATGATCGGCGCCTCCGGCTTGGTGGTGTCGGCGAGGGTGTTGTCGTCCAGGTTTTCGAGTTCGTCGACCTGGATGCGGGTGGTCCAGCGCTGGTCGGGGTCGGGCGACGGGATCGAGTCGAGCAGGAGCTTCGTGTACGGGTGGGTCGGCTCGTGCATGACGGTGGCCACCGGGCCCCGCTCGACGATCTGGCCCTTGGTGATGACCATCACCTCGCCGCCCAGGTAGTAGACGGTCGACAGGTCGTGGGTGATGAACAGCGTGGTCATGCCGTGTTCGCGCTGGAAGTCGAGCAGGATGTCCAGGAAGTGCCTGCGGACCTGGGCATCCAGCATCGACACCGGCTCGTCGGCGATGATGAACGACGGCCGGAGCATGTGCACCCGGGCCAGCATGATCCGCTGCCGCTGCCCGCCGGACAGCTGGTGGGGGTACCGTCCGAGCACGTTCTCCGGCTCCAGCCGGACCGCCTGCAGGGACTCCTCGATCAGCTTCAGACCTGCCTCGCGGGTCGAGGCCAGCTTGAACTTCTTCACCGCCTTCCAGAGCACGCGATCCACCCGGTAGAACGGGTTGAAGATCGCGTACGGGTCCTGGAAGACCGGCTGCACGTCGCGCCGGTAGGCGTCGTACTCGGCCCGGGTCAGCTTGAAGATGTCCTTGCCGCCGTACAGCACCTGGCCGTCGGTCGGCTTCTGCAGGCCGAGCACGTTGCGGGCGATCGTGCTCTTGCCGCTCCCGCTCTGGCCAACCAGGCTGACGATCTGCGGCGGCGACGCGGCCAGCTTGAAGCTCACGTCGTCCACCGCCGTCAGGTATCCGCCGGCCACGTCCCGGGCATGGAAGCGTTGCTGTACTCCGACCAGCTCCAGCTCCGACTTCATGAGGCCCTCCTTCCGACTTTGGGGATCGACTCGATCAGCTGGCGGGTGTACGGATCCCGCGGATCCTTGAACACCTGGCGTACGCCGCCGACCTCGACCAGCCTGCCCTCGTACATCACCGCGACCCGGTCGGCCAGTTGCGCGTGCACACCCATGTCGTGCGAGATCACCATCAGCGTCACGCCGAAGTCCGTGCGCAGATCCGCGAGCGACTGCAGGATCACCCGCTGGATCGTCACGTCGAGCGCGGTGGTCGGCTCGTCCGCGATCACCAGGTCGGGCTCGAGCGCGACCGCGATCGCCATCAGCACCCGCTGCTTCATCCCGCCGGACAGCTCGTGCGGGTACATCCGGCCGACCCGCGGCTCGAGACCGACCTGCCCGAGCAGCCGCGGAATCAGCTCGCCCAGCGAGTCCTTCCGCGCCGGTGCGTGTTCCAGGATCACGTCCTTGAACTGATCCTCGACCCGCATCACCGGGTTGAGCGAACTCATCGAGCCCTGCGGGAGATACGAGAGCGCACTCCAGCGCAGTACCCGCAGCTCTTCGCCCTGCACCTTGAGCAGGTCCACCGGCGAGCGGCCGGCGGGGTGGAACATCACCGAGCCGCCGGTCACCTTGCCCGGCGCCTTCAAGAGTCGCAGCAAAGCGACCGCGAGCGTGCTCTTGCCGCTGCCCGACTCCCCCGCGATCCCGAGGATCTCACCGCGGTGTACGTCGAGGTCGATCCCGCGGACCGCCTTCACGTCACCGCGGTTGGTGGAGTAGGCAACTTCGAGGCCCTTGACCTCCAGCACATTCTTCGGGACGTCACTCACCGGCCACTCCCCTCAGTCGCGGGTTGTAGACCTCTTCGAGGCCGATGTTCACCATGTTCAGCGCCGCGAACAGCAGCGTCAGCAGGCCGATCGGTACGACGAACATCGGCCACGCGCCGAGCGTCAGCGCGCCGGTGCCGATCGCGTTGAAGATGATCTGGCCGAGGTCGATCACGCCGCCCGGCCCGAGGCCGATGATCTCCAGGCCGACCAGGCCGAAGATCGCACCCAGCGCCGACGACGCGAACCCGACGCCGATGAACGGCAACAGGTTCGGCAGCAGCTCGGTGACGATGATCTCGATGTCGCGGGCCTTGCTCACCCGGGCGAGATCGACGTACGGCCGGGTTCTCAGCGAGAGCACCTGCGAGCGGATCGTCTTCGCCGCGAACGGCCAGGAGAAGATCGAGATCATCACGCCGACCTGGAACAGGCTGACGTTCTTCGCGTACGCCGACAACGCGATCAGCAGCGGGAACGTCGGGATGACCAGCAGGATGCCGGTGAACGTCGAGAGCACGTTGTCGATCCAGCCGCCCTTGTACCCGGCGACGAACGCGACGATCACACCGGCCACCGTCGAGATCACACCGGCGATCGCGCCGATCTGCAGCGAGACCGAGAGCGCCTTCACCACCATCGCGAACACGTCCCGGCCGAACTGGTCGGTGCCGAGCAGATGCTGCGGGCTGGGCACCTGCCACTTGTCGTACGCCGCCAGCTCGATCGGGTCCTGGCCATGGCCGATCGCCTTCACGATCAGCGGACTCAGCAGCGCGAGCAGGACCAGCAGCCCGAGGATGATCAGGCCGGTCGCCAGCCGCCGGCTGTTGCGGATCGTCCGCAGTACCGCAGTCAGAAGTCTCATCGTCATCACTTCCAGTACTTGACCCGCGGGTCAAGCAGCGGGAGCAGGAGGTCGAGGAGCAGGACGGCGGTCAGCACCGAGAAGATCGCGATATCGGTGACACCGAGGATCGTGTTGAAGTCGAGCTGCTGGATCGCCGTGACCAGCGTCGTGCCGAGCCCCGGATAGTTGAACAGCTGCTCCACCAGGACGTTGCCGTTGAAGATGAAGCCCAGCGAGATCCCGAACGCGGTGATCTGCGGCAGGTAGCAGTTCCGCAGCGCGTACCGGGTCAGGATCCGCGAGCCCTTCAGCCCCTTGGCCTCGGCGTACACCAGGTAGTCCTCGCCGAGAATAGGGATCATCAGCATCCGGGTCGACAGGATCCAGCTGAACGTCCCGATGATCACGATCGACAGACCGGGCAGCAACCCGTATTTCAGCACGCTGCCGATGAAGGCCAGGCTGATCCCGGGATTGATGTTGGAGTCGTACGCCGATCTCGCAGGCAACAGTCCCATCGAGTACGCGAACACGTATACCAGGATCAGCGCGACGAAGAAGTACGGCACGTGCGAGAGCGCGATCGACAGGTTGGTGGCGATCGCGGAGCCGAGCTTGCCGCGCCGCCAGCCGGCGATCGCGCCGATGATGACACCGAGGATCCAGGCCATCACGGCAGAGATCCCGAGCAGACCGATTGTCCAGGGCAACGACCTCAGGATCACCGTCTGGGCCGGCGTCGGATAGTTGATCAGGCTCGGCCCGAGATCGCCGTGCAGGATCAGCTTCTGCATGTACACCAGGTACTGCGTCAGCAGGTTCCCGTCCAGGCCGAACTCGTGCCTGTAGCGGGCAATGAGCTCCGTGCTCGCCTGTGCGTTGTAGACGTAGTTCTGCTGCAGAGTCTGGATCAAGGTCTGGACCGGATCGCCGGGCATCAGCCGGAAGAAGAAGAACGCGATCGTCAGCGCTCCCCACAGTTCCACCAGGTAGAGACCGAACCTACGGATGGCATACGCCGCCAGCGGATGCCGGGACAGCCAGGCCCGCACCCCCGTCCGGGGTGCGGAGTCCTGGCTCTTGTCAACGGCTACCGCGGGCGGGGCTTCCGCCGTCACGCCGGTCCCTTCTGCCCGGTGGCGCTGATCTTGGCGAGCACGAAGATGAAGTGCGGCCACCAGTTCAGCGGCACCTCGTACACGTTGTCGTCCGTCGGCCAGTCCTTCCAGAAGGCCGTGTTGAAGTACGACGGGTAACCGGTCTGGATCGAGGCGAGCAACGGCAGCTGCTGGAAGTAGATCTCCAGCGCCTTGTCGAGCAGCGGCTTGGCCTCCGGCGAATCCGGGTTGAGCTGGCCCAGCTGATCGACGATCTTGTCGAAGTCGGGATTGCGGAACCGCATCTTGTTCTTACCGGCCGAGTTCTTGCCGATCGGCTGGTACTTGTCGCTGGTCCAGTCTGTGTAGAGCTGGACCGGGTCGATCGCGAAGCCGGCCCAGTTGGAGTCGATGTCGTACTGGCCGCGCTGGAACTTGTCGTCGTGGACGCTTCCGGCCAGGCTGCGCAGCGTGGAGGGGACGCCGACCTTGGCGAGCGCGGTCTTCAGCACGTTGGCGATCGCGTACTCGCCGCCGTCGACCGGCGAGACCGTGATGATCTCGAGGTTGATCTCCTTGCCCTTGTACGTCCGCTTGCCGGAGGCGTTCTTCGGCGCGATCTCGTCCAGCAGCTGACTCGCCTTGTCAGTGTTGAACTCGAACTTGTACTTGTTCGCGAGGTCGTCGTTCTTCCACTTGTCGTTGGTCGGGTAGTCCGCCCACGGGTACTGGGCAGGCGGCACCTTGACCGGCCAGATCGAGTTGCCGATCTTCTCCCGGTCGATGCAGTAGTTGATCGCCCAGCGCATCTTCGGCTCCGACATCACGCCCCGCGCCGGGTCGCAGTTCAGCCAGAAGACCCGTGGGTTCGGGTCGTGGAACTGCGTCGTCACGAGGTTCGGGTAGCCGGTGTTCCGCAGCTGCTTGGCGTGCGGCTCGTCGACGGAGCCGACGTCGAACTCGGCGCGCTCGAAGGCCAGGGACGCCTGGTCGAGCTGCTTCGACGTGCTCTGGTACACCGCGTACTGCGGCTTCACGTCGAGCTTGTCCTTGTTCCAGTAGTTCGGGTCCTTCTCCCAAACGAACATCTTCTGGTTCCGGATCGCGGTCTTCAGCTTGTACGGGCCGCTGCCGACCGGTGGGTTGTTCTTGTACTTCGTCGGGTCCTGCGACTTCCAGATGTGCTCCGGCATGATGTTGTTCGGGGCACCGGCGATCGCGGCGATGAAGTTGTAGTGGAAGCGTGGCGCCGGCTTCAGGAAGGTCACCACCGCGGTGTGCGGGTCGGGAACGTCGACGGTCTTGACGAACTCCTTCAGGTCACCGCCACCGCCGAAGAGGTCCGGACGGTCCTTCAGCAGCATCACGGTGAACTTGAAGTCGTTCGCACCCAGCGGCTGACCGTCGTTCCAATGGGCCTTCGGGTCGAACTTCAGAGTCAGCTCGGTGAAGGCGTCGTTGTACTTGTACTCGGTCGCCAGCCACGGCGTGAGCTTGCCGGTCGCGAAGCTGAGGAAGAACAACGGCTCGGTGCTCAGCTCCACGCCGGCGCCCGAGGGCGAGCCGTTCGGGATCATGCCGTTGAAGCTGTCGAAGACGGTGTACTCGACCTGACCGACGATCACGGCCTGGTCCCGCGGGACCGGGATGTTGGCCTTGCCGATCTGGATCGACTTGGTCGCGACCGGCTTGTTGTTGTTGGCGGGCTTGTCGGAGTACGACCCGCCGCCGGAGCAGGCCGCGAGGAAGGCGGTCATCGCCGCCGCGGCACCTCCGCCGAGCATGCTTCGCCGACTCAGCTGATAGCGGACGACATCTTGGACATCTTCGAACTGTGGGCGCGGTGCTTCGTTCATGACGAAAGTCACCTCCGTTTCCGTTGCGCGGACGAGCTGTTCACCGACCGAGAGGTGCCACGGACTATAAGTAGCGTTGACAACGTTGGCAAGAGTTCGTTGCCACGTTGGAAAAATGAAGTCATATCCGCAGATCAGTCGATATACCAACCTTTGACAACGTTGGCTCGCTCTGAGTGACGCCCGGAGGCGGAAACGCTTCCAACGACGGTCACAGGGCGTGCAAATCAGGCCCTGCGGCCGGATCCGGTCAGTCGTAGACGGCGTCGACCAGAAGTTCGGTGCTGCGGTCCGGTTCGTTGAGAACCGCGCGGATCACATGCCGCCGGTCCCACCGGCCGGCGGACCACGCCAGGGCCTTCGCGAGGCCGTCGAACGTCGCCGCGTGCGCGCCGCCCTCGGCGTCCACCCACCACGAGACCTCGACGCCGTCGACCGTGAGCTCCTCATGCTCCCACCACGTCGCCGGCACCTCGGGGACGAGCTCGCGGACGATCGGCGGTACGTCGGCCGCCGTCGCCTCGCCGTCGATCTTGCCCTCGGCAATCTCCTGCGCCATCGGTACGTCGAGGAGGTCGCTCAGACCGTCGGCGGCGGCGCCGGAGCCGATCACGAACCCGCCGAGGTCCTCCCGCTGCACCCACATCGGCCCGTCGACGACGACGGCCTGGTCCGCGTCGATCACTCGCGTCACGCCGTCCGCATCGAGAACGCGGACCTGCTCGGGCGCGTCGCCGGGGAACAGCTTCAGCGTGCCGAGCCGGGTCCACAACCGGAGGATCGAGGCCGCGTCGACCTCGCGTTCGGGGTCGACCAGTCGGTCCAGCACCAGGCTGATGCCGTCGGCGTCGAGGTCGCCGACGTCGCGGACCAGGCCGACCGCCGTACGGACCTCCGGATCGAGGGCGGCGGTCCACACCGGCGCCGGGTCAAGGAAGGTCGCGAGCACCGGCTCGGCGTCGGGATCGGCCCGTCCGGCGAGTGGTTCGCCGTCGTCGAGGAGGACGTGTTCGCGGATCCACCAGGCCGCGTACGACGGTACGCCGAGCGGTCGATCGTCCGGGCCGACGACCCGGACCTGGGTGACGAGCGCGCGGCGGAGATCGGGCTCAGAACCCATGATCTGCAGGGCTTTCGGCCAGTTGCCGTCGGTGATCCAGTCGAGGTCGCGGACCGCTTCGAGTTCACCGACGGTGGCGCCGTACCGGGAGCCTTCGGGCGCGACGTCGTACGCCCAGTCCTCGATCGCGTCGAGGTCCTGGACGGCTTCGGGGAGTTGGTCGAGCGCGACGTCGGAGGCGGCGACCATGCCTAGGGTCGCGAGCACACCGACGGCTTCGAGAGCGGGCAGGCCGTAGCGGTCGAGGACGTCGCCGGCGATGGGGGCGACCTCGTCGGGGTCGAGGATGGCTTGTGCGTCGGAACCCTCGACAACCAAGGCGTTTGCGGGCACGAGCTCGCCGTCCGCGTCGCGGAGTACCAGGTCGTTCAGCCACCAGAGACCTTCGGCCTGCGCGGGGTCGGCGGCGACCAGACTGAGTACGGCGTGGACGATGGCGTCGGGGTCGTCGGCGTCTGCCGAGTGCTCGACCGCGGTGCGGACGGCGCTGTCTTCGAGGAGCGATCGCGGGGTGGCGGGGATCGCGCCGAGTCGTTCCAGCGCGGGGTCTACGGCCTCAGGGTGGACGACGCGTACGCCGTACTCGCCGAAGGCGGCGAGGATGTCGACCGGGATCTCGGGGCCGGGCAGCAGCAGACCGCGGGCACCGCGGACCAGCCGACCGTCGGCGAGCGGGACCGGGAGGGTGCCGAGGGATTCGCGGATCAGGGCGTCGGTGACCATCGTGCTGAGCGACGCGTAGAGCTCGCGCCACCAGCCGGGTGACTCCTCTCCCCCGAGCTGATCCACTACCTCGGCCAGCTCCAAACGCCTTACCTGCAAGGTATCCAGCGCCAGCCGATCCTCGCGTCGCGCCCTGATCAGACCCGGCACGATCGGCGCCAGCTTCTCGTTGAATGCGTCGTCCGCACCTTCCACCACGACCGCGTCCCGCGGCGGCAGCAGCGTGCCGTCCTCGACCGATCTCACCATCGGCGTTGCGGGCAGACGGCTCAGGATCTCCTCCCGCAGCATCCGGTCCAGCGTCCCAGCCGCAAGCCCGGTCGGCACCAACCGCAGTACGTCGTCGCCGGCGTCGGCTCGCTCGCCCACAAGCTCGGCGAACGCGGCGGCCGCCTCCCGAACCAGGCGATCGGTCAAGGGGCCCTTGGCAACATGCCGCCGGGTGGAGTCCAACGGAAAGGTTGCCAACAGCAACGCCCCGAGCGCCACCGGCTCATCCGTAGGCGTAGGCGCATACGCAACTGCCGGCACCACCGCTGCTGCTGAGCGGGGTAGCGCCCAGGTGACCGACCAGTTCGGGCGGGAGCGTTCCTCGGTTGGGCGGTCGGCGAGGAGCTGCTCGCGTTCGGTGGTGTTGAAGGTGCCGGTGGTCCGGTGGACGTACCAGCGGGACTCGGCGTTCTGGAGGACTCGATGGGCCTCGTCGGTCTCGATCTCGATGCGGTGGAGACCGGGGAGGGCGAGCAGTAGGGCGTCGTCAGCCTCGGCCAGCAGACGCCGGACGAGCCCGGCGGCCGCCTCGTCGCGCAGGGGCAGGATGACGGCTGTGTCGTAGTCCGCAGGCGGCTCGCCGTCCGCCTCGAAGGGAAGGCGAAGAACAGGCACTTGCCCGTCACGCCGCCGTACCTCGGTGTCGAGGTCGGCTGCGAGTCCGGCGATCGCAGCCGCCGTGTCGGCCTTCGAGAAGCGCACCCCGCCGGTGCGCGACAGCACCACCGGTTCGTCGGTCACTGCAAGCACAGCAGAGAATCCGACCCCGAACCGCCCGACCGACCCGGCACCGCCGCCCTCGCCGCTCTCATCGGCCGCCGACGGCGGCAGCTTGTCGCGCTTCGCTGATGCTCTGAGGGTTGCGAGCGACTCGACGCCTTCCGCATCCAGTGGCGCGCCGGTGTTGGCGACGACCAGGGTGTTGTTCCTGAATTCGAACAGCACGCGCCCCGGCACGCCCGCACGAGCAGCGGCGTCGGCGGCGTTCTGGGCCAGCTCGATCACCAGGCGATCGACGTACCCGCCGAGGGCCAGTTCCTCCTCGGCGTTCGCGTCCTCGCGGAATCGAACGGGTGCGGCCGTCCATCCGGCCAGCACCCGTTCGCGGATCCTCGTCGTACCGAACACGTCATCAGTCACCGGGGAAGTATGACGTTTACTGGAACGAACAGCCCGGGTTGGGTGCGTCCTCGGACAGCGGCTTGCCGTGCGGCAGGACGTACAGCACCTCGAGCACGATCGGCTTGCTGCCGAGGTTCCGTCCGACGTGCACATGGTCGGCGCCGCTCGGCTCGGTGAACGCGGCGCCGGCGCGGTACACGCCGTCGGTCTTGCAGTCGTGATCGGAGTGCGTGAGCGTGCCCGCCTTCACGAACGCGTACAGCGTGCCGTCGTGGAAGTGCCATCCCGTCGTACCGCCCGGCTGGATGGTGATCTCGCGCAGCACGTAGTCGGTGCGCCCGATCGTGGACTGCGACAGGATCGTGCCGGTGACGCCCGACCCCGGCGTGGCGTCCGCCGCGGACGGGAGCAGACCGATCGCCAGCCCGCCGGCGGCGACGGCGGTGAGGGCTCCCCGAGTGATTCGGTGCATGAGAACTACCTTTCTGAAGCGGCTGGTCGGTTGATCGTGGCAGGTCAACTATCGTGGTCCGGTGATCGCATCCGGCAGCCGGTACGTCGCCATGGGTAGCTCGTTCGCGGCCGGACCGGGGATCAGCCCGATCGTGCACCCGCCCGCGGGCCGTTCGGGCAACAACTACGCACACCTCGTCGCCGCCGAGCTCGGCCTCGACCTCACCGATGTCTCGTACTCCGGCGCCACCACCGCGCATCTGCTCGACACCCCGCAGGACGACGCGCCGCCGCAACTCGAGGCGCTCACCCCGGACACCGCGCTCGTCACGATCACCGTCGGCGGCAACGATCTCGAGTACGTCGGCACATTCCTGCGCGGCAGCTTCCTGAACACGATCGCCAAACCCGCCACGATCCTCGGCCGCCGGGTCGCGAACCGGATCCGGGCCCGGGTCAGCTACCTTAAGGACGAGGCGTCGTACCAGGCCGTCGCGGACTCGCTGACGACGGTCGTCGAGCAGGCGCAGGAGCGTTCGCCGGACGCGCGCATCCTGCTCGTCGACTACCTCAGCCTGGTCGGACCGGGCACCCGCCCACGGCTCGACGTACCGCTGAACGAGGAGCAGCTGCCGAGCGTCGCGATGATGGCCGACGGTCTGGCCACCGCGTTCGCGAAGGCCGCGGCGGCAACGGGCGCCGACCTGATCGCAGCGTCCGCGGCGAGTCGCGATCACGCCATCGGTTCGGCCGAGCCGTGGACGACCGGGTTCACGATGCTGCCGCCCAACCTCGGCGGCTTCGTTCCGTACCACCCGAACGCGGCCGGCATGCGCGGCGTCGCCGATCTCATCCTCGAGGTGCTCAGATCGTGAAGGTACGCGAGGCAACCGAAGCGGACGTCGACGCGGCGGTCGGCACGCTCACCCGCGCGTTGTTCGACTATCCGATGTCCCGGGCCTGCCTCGACCCGGACGGATACGCCGAGCGGCTCACGCAGTACCACCGGTTGTTCGTCGAAGGTGTCGGGCTGCCGCACGGGCGGATCTGGGTGACCGACGACGTGAGTGCGGTCGCGCTCTGGTTCCCGCCGGACATGCCGGCCGACGCATTCGCGCCACATGCCGCCGCGTTCCAGGAGCTCACCGGCGCCCGCGCGGCGCTCAATGCGGAGTACGGTCAGGCGATCGGGGTCTTCCACCCGCGCGAGCCGGTCTGGCTGCTGGCGCTTGCCGGGGTCGATCCCGCCCGCCAGCGCCAAGGCCTGGGTCACGCGGTCATCGAGCCTGGTCTCGCGGCAGCCGATGCCGCCCACTCCCCCGCGTTCGTCGAGACCCAGGACCCTTCGAACGTAGGGTTCTACGAGTCCTTCGGCTTCACGACGACCGCCGAACTAGAACTCCCGCACCACGGACCGATCCACTACTCCATGTACCGCGCCGCCCGCTGACGCCATGAACAGCCCCGCGACGCATTCCTCGACCGAAGCTCACGCCGGCGGGATGTTGGAAACCGGCGACGACAACCGCATCTACTGGGAGGAGCGCGGCAATCCGGACGGCAAGCCCGCGCTGATCGTGCACGGTGGTCCGGGCGGTGGGAGCCCGTCCGGTACGCCGAAGTTGTTCGACCCGGAGCGTTATCGGATCATCCTGTTCGATCAGCGCGGCTGTGGGCGGAGTACGCCGCACGCGAGTGAGCTCTCGACGGACATGTCGCTCAACACGAGCGAGCATCTGTTGCGTGACATCGAGCAACTGCGTTCGCAGCTCGGGGTGGAGCGATGGCTGCTCTTCGGCGGCTCATGGGGATCGGCGCTCTCGGTCGCATACGCCGAGCGGCATCCGGAGCGGGTGTCGGAGATGGTGCTGCCCGCGTTCTGGTTGATGGGCCGTGCGGAGGTCGACTGGCTGTACCGCGGTGGAGTCGCGCGGTTGTTCCCCGAAGAATGGGAGCGGTTCAGGATCGGTACTGATGACCCGGTCGCTGCCTACGTGGCGCAGTTGGCCGATCCCGATGCGGAGGTACGAGCCAGGGCCGCGCTCGCCTGGTCGGCCTGGGAGGACGCAGTCCTGTCGCTCGAGCCCCACGGCCGATCGGCCCCGTTCAGTGATCGCGTCTCAGCGGACTTGCTGGCCTTCGCGCGGATCTGTGCCCACTACGCCGCGAACAACGGCTGGTTTGCCGACGGAGCGCTCCTTCGCGATGCGCACCGCCTGGCCGGGATCCCCGGCGTGATCATGCACGGGCGTCTCGATCTGAGCTGCCCGTTCGACGCCGCCTGGACCTTCGCTCAGGCCTGGCCAGGTGCCGAACTGGTTGCCTTCGACGACGCAGGCCACAAGGGCAGCCCCGCGATGCACGACCACGTCCGCGCTACGGTGGCCCGGTTCGCCGGCACCTGAACGGGTTTCCATGCGGTCACGAGGCAGCTCGGGCACGGATCGCCCACCAGGCGCGTCGACGGCTCGGGAGCGGGGGCTTCTCGACGGGCTTGCGCCGGCCGGCGGGCTGGCTCAGGCCGTGCTTGTTGTCGCGGTTGTCGTTGGCGAAGTGGCTCAGCGAGACCATCAGGTTCAGCGGTTCCATCGGTCGGTCCTCCAGGTTTCGGCGCTTATACCTGGACGTCGAAGCAGACCGGCCGCATTTGACATCCCGCGGCTAGGAATCTTTCTCGGTGACGAGAACCAGCTGCCGCAGCAGGTCGTTGAGCCGGCCGCGGTCCGCGGCCGGTAGCTGGTGGATCAGCTCCTCCTCGAGCCGGCTGATGTCGCCGATGGCACGCTCCCAGAGGTCGCTCCCGGTCCGGGTCAGGGTCGCGACGACCTTGCGCCGGTCGTCGCGGTCGTGCGCCCTGTCGATGAACCCACGCCGCTCCAGCGCATCCAGCCGATTGGTCAGCGCCGCCGCGGACATCCCGAGCTGTTTGGCCAGCCCGCCCGGCGTCTCGCGGTACGGCGTACCGCCGCGTCGCAGCATGTGCAGCGTCTTGAACTCCCAGAGCTGCAGCCCGTACTCCGCGAGCACGGCCTCCCGGCGGCGCTCGAGGTACCGCGTCAGGACCTGCATGCGAACCGTGATCCCTTCGACCTCGGGATCCAGCCCGGACAGCTGACCGGCCCAGAGATCGACATGAGCATCCACGAAGTCCTTCACCCGACTAACCTTTCAGCCACTGAAGGTTAGTTGTCAAATATTTCGACGTCGAAATACTCTCGCAGCATGAGCCACCTTGCAGCCGCGGACGTCGTCACCGCCGCCACCCACCTGATGCGCGCCGGTCAGTGGGCCGCCGCCACCACCCTCCTGAACGCAGCCCGGGCCGATGATCCGGACGAGGAGCTGGCCCTCGCGCTGGGCCGGGCCGAGGTCGCAACAGACCAGGACTTCGCCCAGCAGACGGACGAGGCCCCGACCGCGATCGCGGCGGCGCTCGCCGCGCTCTCCGCGCTCGCCGGCGCGGCCCGGCAGGCCGGTGGCTCCGAGACGGCCGGGGCCTGTCGCGAGCAGGCCTGGGATCTCGCCATGCTGAGACTTCGCAAGGACTATTCGACAGCCCTGTTCGGCTCGCACACCGACGACGGGCAGCTCGGGGAACGCGCTCGGCGGTTGGCCGCGGACGCCCCTGACGAGGCCCGCCGGGGAGCCGTGATCTTCTACGCCGGTGTCATGGCCGACAACCTCTACGACCGGTCGGACGAGGCGTTCGCGCACTACACAACGGCGTACCGGCTCGGCGAGAAGGCAGGCGACGAGCTGCTGATGTCGCTCGCGCTCAGGCATCTCGGCGATCACGCCCACACAGCGGGCGACCTCGTGCTGGCGAGACAACACTGGGAGCGATCGACCGAGTTGCGACAGAAGGTCGGGCATCTACTCGGTGCGCTGGCGCAGCAGACGCTGCTCGCCGTACTGCTTCGCGACGAGGGTGACACCGCCGGCTCGCACGCACTGGCGACCGAGGTGAACCGCTGGGCGACCCAGGTAGACCTGAAGTTCATCGTCCGGGAGACGGCCGCCCTGATGGCAGACCGAACGCAGCAGGCACCCCAGCGCTGAACGCGACATGATCCGGCGGCCGACCCGGTGGCACCAGACCGACGGACTTCAGCAAGGCGTCAGCATCGAGCGAAGTAAGCGTCGCGGAGTGCAGGATCCACGGGGGATGCTCGTTGGGGAGGTACCAGGTGCGGCCGGCGCGCTCGATGTGCAGGCCCCAGCGCGCGGTGAGGAAGTCTTCCAGCGGCCCGAGCGGCAGGCGCTCCCCCAGTGAGACGCCGACAACTGACTCGATCCCACGCAGTCTCGACGTGTAGGTGTGGTGGTTGCCGTCGCGCACGTGGCTCATGCGAGCCCACCGATACGGCAGCCCGAAGACGGTCCGCGCCGCCGCGACGACCGCCAGCCGGTTCGCGTCGAGACTGAGGAACACGACACCGCGTCGACCGGTCTCGTCGATCGAGTAGAGCCGGATGTTCGTCTCGAGGAACGAGCCGAAGTAGGGCACACCCGGACCGTGCGGCAGCCCGGTGTCGCCCATGCGGAACGGCACGAGACCGACGTACGTGCGTCCCTCGAACGTGTCCGGACGCGTGCCCGGCGGGAAGAAGTGTGCGACCTCGGCCGGCTCGACGGCCCAGTGCAGGAACGTCAGATCGAGCCACCGCTGCCGCAGGATCCGCGGCCGCCGCAGCGCCGGCGCCGCCGGCCAGACCATCTGGCCGGCGTTACCCGGCCGTCGGACGGACCTCGCAGGTCGGCCGCCCGTCGTTCAGCTCACACACGATGTACGCCGTACTCCCGGCCGCGGCCGGCTTCCACGGCATCACCGCGTCGCCGGCGAGCAGCGCGCCCAGCGTCTGCAGCTCGGGATCGCGCTGCTCGGCGTGGTGGTGGTACCCCGCCGCGCCGAGCGCCAACGCGATCGACATCCCGAGCAGATTCACCTCGTTCGGCCCGTCCGGGACGGTCGTCCCCTCCACCGGCTCCAGCTTGATGCCGTGGTCCGGGACCTCCACGATCTGCGCGGTGTACTTTCCAGCACTCATAGGGCGAGCGTAACCGCTGGAGGTCCCGGACCTGGGGCAACTAGGACGAGAACGCCGCGTCGAAGGATGCGGTCGGTGCGTCGAAGGCGAGTGAGCGGACGAACTGGACCGCTTCGGCGGCGCCGACCAGGCGGTCCATGCCGGCGTCCTCCCACTCGACCGAGATCGGGCCGTCGTACCCGATCGTGTTGAGCATCCGGAAGCACGCCTCCCACGGCACGTCCCCGTGACCGGTCGAGACGAAGTCCCAACCGCGCCGCGGGTCACCCCAGGCGAGGTGCGAACCCATCCGCCCGTTGCGGCCGTTACCGACCTGACGCTTCGCGTCCTTGCAGTCGACGTGGTAGATCCGGTCCTTGAAGTCCCACAGGAACCCGACCGGGTCGAGGTCCTGCCAGACGAAGTGCGACGGATCCCAGTTCAGCCCGAACGCCGGCCGGTGCCCGATCGCCTCGAGCGTCCTGGTCGTCGACCAGTAGTCGTAGGCAATCTCCGACGGGTGCACCTCGTGCGCGAACTTCACGCCCACCTCGTCGAACACGTCGAGGATCGGGTTCCACCGGTCCGCGAAGTCCTGGTAACCGGCCTCGAGCATCGCCGGCGGCACCGGCGGGAACATCGCGACCGTCTTCCAGATCGACGACCCGGTGAACCCGACGACGACGTCGACGCCGAGCGCCCGCGCGGCCCGGGCGGTGGTCTTCATCTCCTCGGCCGCCCGCTGCCGGACGCCTTCCGGGTCGCCGTCGCCCCAGATGTGCGCCGGCAGGATCGCCTGGTGCCGCTGGTCGATCGGGTCGTCGCAGACCGCCTGCCCGAGCAGGTGGTTGGAGATCGTCCACACCTTCAGGTTGTGCTTGTCCAGGATGTCCATCCGGTCCTGGACGTACGCCGGGTCCTCAGCGGCCCGTCGTACGTCGAGATGGTCGCCCCAGCAGGCGATCTCGAGGCCTTCGTAGCCCCACGAGGCCGCCAGCCGGGCCACCTCTTCGAACGGCAGGTCGGCCCACTGCCCGGTGAACAACGTGATCGGTCGCGCCATGTCGTCTGCTCCTTACCTGACGCCGAGGAGGTGTTCCATCGCCAACTGGTCCAGGCGCTCGAACCCGAGACCGCGGTTACCGAGGGCATCCGGGTCGTACGACGCGCCGCGGAGGTCGGCCAGCGACTCGCCCTCGGCCAGCGTCGACTCGTGCAGCTCCGCGACCCGCGCGACCTCGAGCGCCTCGGCGACCTCCGGGTCGGCCCGGAACGCGTTCACCTTCTCGCGCAGGATCAGGTAGTTCCGCATACAACCGCGCGCGGTCTCCCACACGCCGTCCTCGTCCTCGGTCCGCGGCGGCTTGTAGTCGAAGTGGATGTGGCCGTCGTAGGCCGGGTAGCGTCCCTGCCCCTGCAGTACGTCGACCGTCCAGAACGCCTCACGCAGGTTGCCGGCGCCGAACCGCAGGTCCTGGTCGAACCGCGGACCGTGCTGCCCGTTGAGGTCGATGTGGTACAGCTTCCCGTGCCACAGCGCCTGCGCGATGCCGTGTGCGTAGTTCAGCGACGCCATCTGCTCGTGGCCGACCTCGGGGTTGATACCGACCAGCTCGGGGTCGGCGAGATCGTTGATGAAGGCAATCGCATGGCCGATCGACGGCAACAGGATGTCACCGCGCGGCTCGTTCGGCTTCGGCTCGATCGCGAACCGGATGTTGTAGCCCTGCTCGCGGACGTACGCGCAGAGCAGGTCCATCGACTCCTTGTATCGATCAAGCGCGGCCCGCACGTCCTTCGAACCGCCGGACTCGGCCCCTTCACGACCGCCCCACAGCACGTACGTCGTCGCGCCCAGCTCGGCGGCGAGGTCGACGTTGCGCAGTACCTTCGCCAGCGCGTACCGGCGGACCTGGCGGTCGTTGGCGGTCAGGCCGCCGTCCTTGAAGACCGGGTGGGCGAACAGGTTGGTCGTCATCATCTCGACGGCCATCCCGGTGTCGGCCAGCGCCTTCTGGAAGCGCTCGAGCACCTGCCCGCGGGTGCTGTCGTCGGGGACGACGTCGTCGTCGTGGAACGTGACGGCCGCGGCGCCCAGTTCGGCGAGCTTCTCGACGGCGTGGACCGGGTCCATCGCCGGGCGGACCGCCGTACCGAAGACGTCGACGCCCTGCCAACCGACGGTCCACAAGCCGAAGGAGAACTTGTCGTCCTTGGTCGGGGTAAAGCTGTTCATGCTGGAATCTCCTGCCATTGACGGGATGTAGAGCTGGTCTCGACCGCGGCCAGCACGCGCTGGACCTGTAGACCGTTGGCGAACGACGGCGCCGGATCGACTCCTTCGGCGATCGCGGTGACGAGGTCGACGACCTGGTGGGTGAACCCGTGCTCGTAGCCGAGCAGGTGGCCCGGCGGCCACCACGCACCGACATACGGGTGGTCGGGTTCGGTGGCGAGGATGCGGCGGAAGCCCGCTGTCCTCGAGTCTTCTCCTGCGTCGTAGTAGTGGAGGAGGTTCATGTCCTCGAAGTCGAACGCCAGGCTGCCGAGGCTGCCGTTGATCTCGATCCGGATCGCGTTCTTGCGGCCGGTCGCGAAGCGGGTGGCCTCGAAGACGCCGAGCGCGCCGGAGCGGAACGTGGCCAGGAACACGGCCGCGTCGTCGACGGTGACCGGACCGCGCTCGGTGCCCGCCGTACCGGCCAGGCCCGAGTGCTCGGCCGCGACCGGACGCTCCTTGACGAACGTCTCCAGCCGCGCGCTGACCTCGCCGATGGTGTCACCGGTGATGAACTGCGTCATGTCGATGATGTGCGCGCCGATGTCGCCGAGCGCACCCGACCCGGCCTTCGACTTGTCCAGCCGCCACGACAGCGGCGCCTCCGGGTCGGAGATCCAGTCCTGCAGGTACTGCGCACGCACGTGCCGGATCGTCCCGAGCTTGCCCTCGGCAACGAGCTGCCGGGCCAGCGCGATCGCCGGCACCCGGCGGTAGGTGAACCCGACCATCGACCTGATCCCCTTGGCCGCGGCCGCCTCGGCCGCCGCGGTCATCGCCTCGGCCTCCTCGACGGTGTTGGCCAGCGGCTTCTCGCACAGGACGTGCTTACCGGCCTCCAGGGCGGCGATCGCGATCTCGGCGTGGCTGTCGCCCGGCGTACACACGTCGACCAGCTGGACGTCGTCGCGGCCGAGCAGCTTGCGCCAGTCGGTCTCGGTCTCCTTCCAGCCGAGCTTCGTCGCGGCGGCCTGCACGGCCTCCGCGTTGCGGCCGCAGAGCACGTTCATGGCCGGGTCCAGCGGCAGGTCGAAGAAGCGCGGCGCGCTCCGCCAGGCCTGCGAATGGGCCGCGCCCATGAACGCGTAGCCGATCAGGCCGATGCCCAGGTTCGTCATTGCTCTCCTCTTAGCTCTCGCTGTGTTTGATCAGCTTTCGAAGGCGGTGGGAAGGTACTGGTCCACGTTCTCCTTGGTGACCACCGGCGCGTACAGCTGGACGGTGCGCGGCACCTCGACCTCCACCAGGTCGCCGAGGGCCTTCTCCTGCACCAGCAGGCGGGCCAGCCGGATGCCGTCGGCACCCTGCGTGGACGGGTAGATGACGGTGGCCTTCAGCAACGAGTTGCCGGACTTGATGTCCCGCATCACGTTCGCCGAGCCGGCCCCGCCGACGACGAAGAACTCCTTGCGGCCGGAGTTCTTGATCGCGGCCATGACGCCGACGCCCTGGTCGTCGTCGTGGTTCCAGATCGCGTCGATCTTCGGCGCCGCCTGCAGCAGGTTGGCGGCGGCCTTCTCGCCGGACTCGACGGTGAACTCCGCGGCCACCCGGTTGCTCACCTTCAGGCCGCAGTCGGCGAGCGCTTCCTTGAATCCCCGGCTGCGGTCCTGAGTCAACGGCAGCGAGTCGATGCCGGCGATCTCGGCGACCACCGCGTCCTTCTTCCCCTTCAGCTGGTCGCAGATGTACGTGCCCGCGGACACGCCCATCCCGTGGTTGTCGCCGAGCACCGTCGTCCGGGCCGCGAACGGGCTGTCGAACTCGCGGTCGACGTTGATGACCGTGATACCGGCCTCCATCGCCTTGGTCGCGACCGGGGTCAGCGCGGCGCCGTCGAACGGCAGCAGGACGATCGCGTCGACCTTCTGGTTGATGAACGTCTCGACCTGGCTGATCTGCAGGTTCACGTCGTTCGTACCCTCGGCGACGACCAGGTCGACGTCGGAGTACTTCTTCGCCTCGGCCTGGGTCGCCTTGGTGATGGCGCCCATCCAGCCGTGGTCGGCGGCCGGCGCGGAGAAGCCGATCTTGACCTTCTTGCCGGGCTCGTCGTTCTTGACCGCGGCCTGGTTGGCCGGCGCCTTGTCGGCGTTGTCCTCGGCCTTCGGGGTGTTGCTGGTGCAGGCGGTCAGAGCGACCGCGGCCATGCCTGCGACCACCAGACTTCGGGCGGAACGTTTGGACATCGTTGTCCTCCTATGAACTCGTCGTGCGGGCGGCCAGACGTTGCTGCAGCAGGACGGCGATCACGATGATCGCCCCCTTGGCCACAGACTGGGCGGAGATGCTCAGGTTGTTGAGCGTGAAGACGTTGTTCAACGTCGTGAATATCAGTACGCCGATGACCGTGCCGACGATCGTGCCGCGGCCGCCGGACAGCAGCGTGCCGCCGATCACCACCGCCGCGATCGCGTCCAGCTCGTACAGCTGACCGTGGGTGGAGCTCCCCGTCGTCGTCCGCGCCATCAGCATCACCGCGGCGATCCCGCAGCACAGCCCGGCCACAACGTACAGCGCGACGGTGTGCCGCTGGACCTTGATGCCCGCCAGCCGGGCGGCCTCGGCGTTGCCGCCGACGGCGAAGGTACGGCGGCCGAACGTGGTCCGGTTCAGCACCACCCAGCCGGCCGCGGCGACCAGCAGGAAGATCCAGACCAGCACCGGAACGCCGATCAGCGAGCCGCCGAAGAAGTCGACGAACGAGTTGACCGTGATGATCTGGGTCTTGCGGTCGGAGATGATCTCGGCCAGGCCGCGCGCCGCCGCGAGCATCGCCAGTGTCGCGATGAACGGCACGATCTTGCCGTAGGCAACCAACAGGCCGTTGACCAGGCCGCAGGCGGCGCCGACCGCGAGGGCCGTGGTGACCATCAGGATCCAGTGGTAGTCGGCGGCCAGCTGCTGGGTCGCCAGCGTGGTCGCCCAGACCGAGGCCAGCGCGACCATCGCGCCGACGCTCAGGTCGATCCCGCCGCCGGTGATGACGAACGTCATACCGACGCTGACGACGCCGATGACGGCGGCGAGCCGCAGGATCGTCAGCACGTTGGCGCCGGTGGCGAACGTGTCGCCGGCGGTGATCACGCCGACGATGCACAGCACGACCAGCGCGACCACCAGACCGAGGTTGCGTCCGAAGCCGGACCTGAGCAGGTCTGCCGATCGCTGCGCGGTCGGCTGAACCACGGTTGCCTGGGTCGACGCCGTCGTGTCCGGTCGAGTCTCCGCTGCTGGGTCAGATCTTGTGATGTCCTCACTCATCACACCGCACTCCCCTCCATCACCAGGTCGAGGACCTGGTGCTCGTCGATGGCTTGCGCGGGTCCCGTGTGGACGGCACGCCCCTCCCGCAGTACGACGACCCGGTCTGACAGCCCGAGCACTTCCTCGACCTCGCTGGAGACCAGCACGATCGCGACCCCGTTGGCCGCGAGTGTGCGGATCAGCGCGTAGATCTCCGAGCGGGCGCCGACGTCGACGCCACGCGTCGGCTCGTCGAGCAGCAACACCCGGCAGTCCCGCAGCAACCAGCGCGCCAGCACGACCTTCTGCTGGTTGCCCCCGGACAAGTTGCGGACCGGATGGTCCACCCCGGCCGGACGCAGGTCCAGCGACCTGGCCAGGCCGGTCGCTGCCTCCCGCTCCGCCCGGTTGTTCAGGAATCCCCCGCTGGCGAACCGCTGCAGCGTCGACACCGTGATGTTCTTGTACACGGCCTGGTCCAGCAGCAGCGCCTGGCTCTTGCGTTCCTCCGGAGCCAGACCGACGCCGGCCTTGACCGCCGCCTGCACCCGTCCCGGCCGCAGCGCGACCCCCTCGACGCGGACGGATCCGCTCGCGGCCCGTCGCGCGCCGTACACGGTCTCGAGTACTTCGGAACGTCCGGAGCCGACGAGGCCCGCCAGGCCGACGATCTCGCCGGCGCGGACCGTGAAGCTGATCCCGGCGAACTCGCCCGGCCTGGTCAGCTCGTCGACCTCGAGCACGACCGGGGCCGTGCTCGGTACCTCGTTGCGCGGCGGGAAGACGTACTCGATCGAGCGTCCGGTCATCAGCCGGATGAGTTCCTTCGTCGGGGTCTCGCGGGCGTCGAGTCCGGTGGCGACCGTCGCACCGTCCTTCAGCACGGTGACCCGGTTGCCGATCTGGCGGATCTCCTCGAGCCGGTGCGAGATGTAGACGACCGCGACGCCACGTTCGGTCAGGCCGCGGATCACCCGGAACAGGTTCGACACCTCTTCGGGATCGAGGACCGCGGACGGCTCGTCCATCACGATCAGGCGCGCGTCACGCGACAGCGCCCTGGCCATGCTCACGACCTGCTGGCCGGCGGCGGGCAGGGATCCGACTGTGCGGTGGGTGGGGATTTCGGCGTGCCCGAGACCCTGCAGGATCTCGCGTGCCCGCACGGTCGCCTCGTGCGTGCGACTGAAACCGAAGCGGGCCGGCTCGTGGCCGAGAAAGATGTTCTCGGCAACAGTCAGGTCGGGCACCAGGTCGAGTTCCTGGTAGATCGCGGCGATCCCGCGCTGGATCGCCGCGGTCGGGCTGTTCAGCTGGACCGGCTCGCCGTTCAGCTGGATCGTGCCCGCATCCGGTTGGTGTGCACCGGTCAGCACCCGGATCAACGTCGACTTGCCCGCGCCGTTCTGCCCGAGCAGGCAGTGCACCTCGCCGGCACGAACGTCGAGGTCGACCCCGTCGAGCGCCCGTACGCCGGGGAACTCCTTGACGATCCCGGTCATCGTCAGCAGATCGCTCATGGCGCGACCCCGATCCTGGTCGGTTCGACGAAGACCTGGTCGAGCGAGATCTGTGCGCCGCCGCGGACGGCCGCGGCGAAACCGAGGTCGGACCGGACCACCCGGCAACCGCCGCCGTCCGGCGCGATCACGCGGTCGCGGATCGCCTTCTCCAGTGGTTCTTTCAGCCATGGCCCGAGCACGGCGAAGTACCCACCGAGCACGAGCACGTCCGGGTTCAGGATGTTCACCAGGATCGCTCCCCCAATCCCCAGCCAGGTGCCGACGTCCTTCAACGCGGACAGCGTCCGCGCCTCCCCCGCTTCGGCCCGCCGGGTGATCCCGGCCAGCCGTTGCTCCACGTCCAGCGACGGATCCCGCACCGGGTCGTCCCTGTCCGTTGCCTTGTGCAACAGTGCGGTCAGCCCGACGACGGTCTCCCAGCAGCCGGTCCGGCCGCACCCGCAGGTCCGCCCGGGCGGGGCGACCGGCATGTGCCCGACCTCGCCGCTGTACCCGTGCCCGCCACGCAACAGCTGCCCGCCGGACACCACGCCGCCGCCGACACCTACCGCGCCGGTCAGCAGCACGAGGTCGTGCACCGGCTCGTCCTCGGTCCGGCGCAGATCGGCGTACGCCGCCAGGGCCGCCAGGTTCGCCTCGTTGTCGACGCGCAACGGGTACGTCGGCTCGCCCAGCCGCTGTCGCATCTCCTGGGCGATCGACAGCTCGCCCCAGCCCAGGTTCGGCGCGAGCTTCAACTCGCCGGTCGCGCCCTGGACCAGACCCGGCACGGCCAGCGTGACTCCGGCCAACTGCCCGCCACGAGCCTCCACGGCCGCGACAGCCTCCTGCACCAGGTCCGCGAAGCGGTCGAGCGTCGTCGCCGGATCGAGGTGTGCGACGTCGACCGGCACGCGCTTCTCGTGCACGACGTTGCCGGCCAGATCCAGGGCAGCGACAGCCAGGTAGTCGACGTTGATCTCGGCGCCCACACCGCAGACGCCTGAGCCGTCCAGTTCGACGAGCAGCCCGGGACGGCCGAGGGCGCGGGAGGAATCGGCGGAGCCTTCGCGCAGCAGGCCGCGTTCGACGAGCTCGGCGACCAGGCTGCTGACGGTCGCCTTGTTCAGGCCGGTCTCCTCGGCGATCCGGGCCCGGGACCGCGGTCCGAGGTCGCGGACGTGCCGCAGTACCACGGAGAGGTTGTTCCGCCGGAGTGAGACGTGATCGGCGGCGACACCACGCGTCGTCAACGTCATCCCGGCGACCTCCTGCGACTTTGTCTGTTGATCCAACAAACTAAGTTCAGGCTGACCGGGCGTCAAGAGTTCCGTAACCGTGAAGTTCTTGCAGGACTTTGTTCAGATTTGTACGCTCGCGGCGCACCTCCTGTCCGCCCCCACCAGGAGCACCCATGAAACTCACTCGCCGTACCCTCCTCGCCACCACCGCAGCAACTGGGGTCAGCCGCCCTCGCCGTCGAACACGGCGATCGTGAGCTGGCCGGATGTCCGCGACTTCGGCTCGACGTACCAGACGGCGTACGCGAACCTCGGCAACGGGCAGCCCGCCAAGCTGTTCTCGTCGTACGACCAGCAGACCGTGAACACGCACTTCCAGTGGATGCAGCAGAACGGCTGCGACACGGCCGCGCTGCAGCGGTTCAACCCGACTGGCGGCGAAGGCCCGACCCGCGACGCGATGGCCGCGAAGGTGCGGCAGGGGGCCGAGCAGTACGGGCGGAAGTTCTACATCATGTACGACGCGACCGGCTGGACGAACATGCAGTCGGAGATGAAGGCCGACTGGACCGCGAAGATGAGCGCGGACACGGCGTCACCGGCGTACGCGCGGCAGAACGGGAAGCCCGTGGTCTGCATCTGGGGCTTCGGGTTCGACGAGGCGAACAAGGACTTCCCGGCGTCGGTGTGCCTGGATGTCGTGAACTGGTTCAAGGGGCAGGGCTGCTACGTGATCGGCGGCGTGCCGACGCACTGGCTGCCCGGCAACGAGGACTCGCGCCCCGGGTACCTGGACGTGTACCACGCGTTCAACATGCTCTCGCCGTGGATGGTCGGCCGGATCAGCGACCTCGCCGGCGCGGATCACTACTACAACAACGTGAACCAGCAGGACCAGGCCGACTGCAACGCACACGGGATCGACTACCAGCCGTGCGTCATCCCCGGTGATCTGCAGTCCGGGCACCGGATGCACGGCGAGCTGATGTGGCGGCAGTTCTACAACCTGACGCGGGTCGGCGTCCAAGGCATGTACATCTCGATGTTCGACGAGTTCAACGAGTTCAACGAGGGCAACGAGGGCAACCAGATCGCGAAGACCGCGGAGAGCGCCGCGTGGGTCCCGGCCGGGTCCGGCATCCGCGCGCTCGACGAGGACGGTACGGCGTGCTCGGCGGACTACTACCTACGACTGACCAACGACGGCGGTCGCATGTTCAAGGGCCAGGCGCCGCTGACCTCGGTCCGACCCACACAGCCCCGAATCTAGAAGAGCTCCATGCTGTCCGCGGTCGCGGTGATGACCGGGTTGTCGAAGTACATCCGGCAGGCAATGGCGTGGCCGGAGCAGGTGAGCAGGGCCGGTCCGGCGGCGTCGACCACCTTGTAGGCGACCGGGTGCTCACAGCGCTCGACCTCGCCCTCGTTCTGCCGGCCGCAGCCGAGGACGTGGCAGGTCGCGGTGTCGCCGATGTTCATCAGCGTCAGGCCGTGCTCGGGGCAGACGCCCCAGCCGACACCGCAGACCTGGCCCTCGTTGGCGGCCAGGCGGACGAGCTTGCCGGCGGTGGCCTCGAGCTTGGTCGCCATCTCGCGGAACGTGGTGGCGGCCTGGTCGAGCTCGTGCCGGAACCGCCGCAGCTCGGTGGAATCGGGCATGCTCTGCGTCGCGGCCTGCAGGTCCTCGGCCAGCGTCATCGCGGCGACCGCGATCTCGTCGACCCGGACCGGAGTGTTGAACTGGCGCAGCGTCGTACCGTTCTGCACCCGTGGACGATCACGGACCTCGGAAAGCCACTCGGAGCGCGGCGGTTCCTCGGCGCGGATCTCGGCGACCTGCTCCCCCGGCTGCCATTTCGGCTGCTTGGGCTGCGCTTGTTCGCCGGCCGGTCCGACGGGCTGATCCGCGGCCGGTTGTTGCAGGTGTGTGGTTGATTGCGGACCGTGACCGCTGGTTCCGTTGGCCGACCCGTTCACCGGTTTCCGGCTATCTTGCGCTGTCCGCCCGTTCATACAGCCTCACTCGTCCGGTGCCTGGCACCCGCCATACGCGATGCGTCCCCTGTTGTGCCCTCGGTGGCCGATCGTGCCATGTCTCAGGTACCCACGACCAGAGCAAAAACAACGGCGTCACCCACCGCTCCGCCGCACTTGCAGACTGCAACGATCAACCCCCAGGCACGAGTAGGCTCCCCCGCGTGAAGGGCACCGAATCACACCGGACGAGTTACTCAACGTGTTTTTGACATTTCCGCACTGACCGTCGTCAAGCGGTTGCTGTCAGCTGTTCTTCGAGAAATTCGACCACCCGGCCTTCTCGAAGCAGTCGTAGGTCAGGCCACCACCGCTGAACGGCGCCCTCCGCCAGAAACCCAGATCCACTGTCATGACCCGAGCCTAGAGTGCACGCTCGGCCACAGCCTGTACTCCGAGCGACTTCAACGTGGCGCGCCGGGTGGTCGGCGCTCGGGTGGGACGTCGTTGCGGGATTGCAGCTTTGGACATTGATTCTGGTCTGCACTGGAGTTCCAGGCTCTGGAATACTCCGCACGTCTGCCACTTTTGACCCGTGGGGGGTCCTGTGAGTCTCCGCCCTGCTCATCTCCTGCGTCTCGGGCTGCCTGCTGCCCTGGTCGCCGGTTCACTGATCGTCCTGACCGGCTCGTCCGGCTCGGCCGCGCAGCCGGCGCCGTACCGGCCGCCGTTCACCGCGCACCCGTCGGCCAAGGCCGAGTTCGAGCCGAACGCCGTGCTGGTGAAGTTCAAGCCCAAGGCAACGACAGCGGCACGCCGGGCCGCCGTCTCCAAGGCCGGCGGCAGCACCCAGGACTCGGTCGCATCGAACGTCGTGAAGATCGAGGGCGACCTGTCCGCGCCCGACCTGCTGAAGAAGATGAAGGCCGACCCGAATGTCGAGCTGGCCTCGCTGAACTACAAGCGCTACATCTCGGCGGTCCCGAACGACGAGTACTACAACACCGACCAGAAGACGTACCTGGGCACCGCCCGGGTGCCGCAGGCCTGGGATCTCTCGAAGACGACCGGCAGCCAGATCGTCGCCGTCCTCGACACCGGCGTCGACGCCGGCCACCCGGATCTCGTCGGCCATCTCGTCACCGGCTACAACGCCACCTCGCCGAACCGCGGCCCGATCGACGACAACGGCCACGGCACCATGACGCTCGGCATCATCGCCGCCGCCGCGAACAACGGCATCGGCGTCGCCGGTGTCGGCTGGAACGTGAAGGCGATGCCGGTCAAGGTCCTCGACGCCAACGGCGGCGGGTACGACGTCGACATCGCCGAGGGCATCGACTGGGCGGCCGCGCACGGCGCCAAGGTGATCAACATGTCGCTCGGCGGCCCCGGCGACAACCCCGTACTGCACGACGCCGTCAAACGCGCCATCGCCAAGGGCGTCACCGTTGTGGTTGCTGCCGGCAACAGCGGGACCGACGAGCTGCAGTACCCGGCGGCGTACCCCGAGGCGATCGCCGTGGCCGCGACCAACGCCGGCGGTGTGCTGACCGACTTCAGTTCGTACGGCGACTGGGTGGATGTCGCCGCACCGGGCTGGAACATTCTCAGCACCGGCCCGCGGAACCTCACTCCCCCGGAGTACGCGCCGTACTGGTACTGCACCGGCACCTCCTGCTCGGCGCCGATCGTCACCGGGATCGCGGCTCTGGTGAAGAACAAGTGGCCGTCGTTCACGCCCGCACAGGTTGCGCAGCGGCTCGAGGTCCTCGCCCGCGATGCCGGGCCGCGCGGCATCGATCCGTGCTACGGGCACGGGATCGTCGACGCGTACGCCGCCCTCGGTGGCCGCTTCGCCGCGGACTTCCCGGTCAACCCCGAGGACGGCAACGACCAGCCCGCGCGGGCCACCAAGGTCACCGTCCCTGCCACGGTCAGCGCACCTATCGGCGTCGAGGGCGAGGTCGACTGGTACCAGGTCGCCTCGGACACGGACCGCAACCTCAAGGTGTCGGTGACCGGCCCGGTGTTCAGTTGCGCCTACTCGGTGAACTTCGGACCGCGGATCGCCGTCTACAACAGCGATCTTCTCCCGGTGGGTAGCGCGGTGAACTCGTACCCGTCGACGCCGACCGACCCGGCGACCGGGTGCCCGCAGGCAACCACGCTGACCGCGTCGACGATCGTCAGCGCGGCGGCGGGCACGACGTTCATTGCCGTGCGCAACGACAACGGATCGCGGGACACCCGCAAGTACACGATGACCGTCTCGGCGGAAGGCACCGCCTCGGCGCCTAGCGGCACGGCGTACCCGGTGCGGGACGTGAAGCCGAACGACCTGTCCGCGAACGCCGCGCTGACCACCACGCCGACGGTCAGGTTCGCGCGGACGGTTGTTGCTGCCAGCGTCACATCGGCGACGGTCCGGCTGCTGAACGGAAGGACCGGCAGCGCGGTCGGCGCGGCGGTCACGTTCGATGCCGCGAGCAACGTGGCCACGCTGACGCCGACGGTGCCGCTGCTCGACAACACGCCGTACCGGATCGTCGTCAACGGGGTCCAAGGGGACGGCGGGACGATCGCGCCGTTCACGAGTGTGTTCTCGACGGTGGACCAGGTGCCGGCCGCGGTCGGGTCGTTCGACGCGACCGGCGCGTATCTGGCCGCGAACCTGGCCTGGAAGGTGCCGCCGACCGGCGATCTCGACCAGGTGATCGTCCGGCGGAACCCGTTGAGCAAGCCACCCACGCTGACGACGGGGACGCTGGTCTACGCGGGCACGGGTTCGGCGGTGAAGGACACCGGGCTCGCGCAGGGCGTGACGTACACCTACGCCGCCTGGGTCAAGGATCGTGGCGGCAAGGTCAGCCCGGTGGCGACAACGCAGTTGCTCGGCATGAAGACCGGGATCTCGACGACGTCGACGCTGATCAGCTACGGCGGGACGATCACACTGCGCGGAAGCACGCTGCGGATCGACAACAAGGCGTACGCCGGGTTGCCGACAAACCTCTACGTGCGGCCGAAGAACTCGTCGAAGTTCACGCTGCTCTCGGCGCTGAAGACGTCGTCGACGGGATCCGTCAGCTTCGCGTACAAGCCGTTGGTGTCGTCGGTGTTCATGATGACGTTCCCGGGCAACGCCGAGCTGATGGGGACGCGGACGTCGGACATCACCGTCCAGGTCGCGCCGACGATCTCGGCCACGATGACGCCGACATCGATCAAGCTCGGGAGCACGACGGCGATCAGCGGGTACGTCGCCCCGGCGCACGCGGGCCAGTCGGTGTACCTGCAGCAGTACGGGAACAAGGTATGGAAGTCGATCGCCTCGGTGAAGCTGATCTCGTCCGGCAAGTACGCGTTCGGCATCCGGCCCGCGGTCCGGGGCCAGATCGCATACCGCATCTGGTTCCCGGGTGACGCCGATCATGCGCAGGCGTTCTCCGCGAACAAGATCGTCACGATCAGCTGAGCGTCAGGGCGCGTAGTGCTGGATCGCACCGCCCTTCGAGAGATCGACGAGTGTGCCGGCCAGGGATCTCGCGTCGTCGAGCACTTCCGGTAGATCCATCGTGGTGAGGTGGTGGTCGCGGACCACCACCTTGCCGGCAACGAGAACAGTGACGACGTCGGATGCCCTGACCGAGTACACAAGGGCAGCCCGTGGATCGTGGACGGGCTGGTTGTGCGGTGCGCTGAGGTCTAGGAGGGCGATGTCCGCCTGGCGGCCTGGTTCGACGACGCCGATCTGGTTCTCCAGGCCGGCTGCTGCGGCGCTGCCCCGGGTCGCGAGGCGGAGGGTCTCGGACAGGGTCATCCACTCGGCGTCGTGCTCGCGTTGTTTCTGGGTCAGGGCGACCATCCGGATCGCTTCCCAGACGTCGAGGGTGTTGTGTACGGCGGCTCCGTCCGTGCCGATGCCGACGTGGACGCCGACTGATCGGAGGCCCTTGATCGGAGTGACCTCGCCCATCGCGAGCTTGAGGTAGACCTTCGGGCAGGACGCAATGGTTGTGCGGTACTGCTCGAGGATCGGGAGGTCGGTGTCGCGGATGCCGCAGCCGTGGGCGATCAGCGCGCCGGCGTCGAGTACGCCGGTCCTTTCGAGCACCTGGATCGGCGTGACGCCGTGGTTGTCGAGAGACGCCTGCGTCTGGTCGTCGGTCTCCGCGGCGTGCAGGTGGATGCGGAAACCCTCGGCCCGCGCGATGTCCGCCGTACGTTCCAGGTCGTCGTCGGCGACCGTGTACGTCGCATGCGGGCCGAGGCTCGCGGTGATCCGCGGATGGAGCCGGCTGAGCTCGCGGGTGGTGTCGATCGCGGCGTTGATTCCGTCCGGGCCGGCCGAGGAGAAGTACGTCGGCGCCAGGTCGGCGCGGATGCCGGACTCGATCGCGGCGGCGGCGATCTCGTCGGCGTGGAAATAGTGGTCGACGAACGTGGTGACGCCGGCGAGCAGCATCTCCGCGCAGGCGAGTCGCGCGCCGACGCGGACGCGCTCCGGGGTCAGGTTGACCTCCATCGGCCAGATCCGCTGGTTGAACCAGTCCTCGATCGAGAGGTCCTCAGCCGCGCCGCGCATCATCACCATCGGACTGTGGGTATGGGAGTTGATCAGGCCCGGGACCGCTATCAGCCCGGTGCCGTCGATTACCTCCTCGCCGGTCGGGGTTTGGGCTGTCGGGGTGATTGCGGTGATGAGGTCGTCGTGGATGTGGATGTCTTGTGCCTCGTCGACCCGGCACTCGCCCTGCTCGGGGACGACCAGCATCGCTACGTTTCGGATCAGCATGCCGGTCAGGGGTGCCGGCTCGCGAGGATGCAGAACTCGTTGCCCTCGGGATCGGCGAGCGTGACCCAGCTTTCGTCGCCCGTCTGCCCCACGTCGGCGGGGCGAGCGCCGAGGTCGAGCAACCGACGTACCTCGGCTTCCTGATCTGTGTCGGTCGGGTTGAGGTCCATGTGGAGGCGGTTCTTGATCGTCTTGCCCTCGGGTACCCGCGCGAACGTCAGGGTCGGCGGCACCGGACCGGGACGGCTCCTGCCTTCAGCCACCAGCGGCGAGCCGATCGTGACCACGCCTTCCTCCTCGTCGTCCTGCACCTCGTACCCGAGGACCGCGCACCAGAATCGCGCAAGGCCGTCCGGATCGGCGCAGTCGATCGCCAACTCGGTGAACTTACTGGTCATGGCACGCCCTCCAGGTCGACGTCGAAGTCACCAAACTAAGCGACGGTGTACTACGGGCGGCGAGAATTTCCGTGGGCCTGTCGGATTCGATGCCCTGGGTTCGTTGGAGGGATGAGAAGCTGCCCGGACAAGGAGAGTTGAGATGACCGAGTATCTGATCTCGTTCGGTATGAACGCGATGGACTTCCCCGAGGAGGTCATGCCGGAGATCAGCCGGGCCGCCCGGGCGGTGATCAAGGAAGCCATGGAGGCCGGCGTCTATGTCTTCACGGGCGGTCTGGACCCCGAGGAGGAGCCGGCCACGGTCGCCACGGACGGCACAGTCACCGAGGGCATGCTCACTGACGGCCCGTACCCGGAAAGCAAAGAACTCCTCGGCGGCTTCACGATCGTCGACGTACCCACCCGCGCCGAAGCCCTGAAATGGGCCGCCAAGATAGCCACGGCCTGCCGCTGCCCCCAGGACGTCCGGGTCTTCCAACCCGGCCCCAACAGCTGACCGTCGGGTTCCGGATCCGACAAACCTTGCCAGGAGGGCGGGCCTTACCGGAGCCCGCAGCGGTCAGGAAACTGTGATCAACCCCGGGCCTGGCTCGATGGCGACCTCATCTGGATCCACATCGTGGCCCGCGTCGCAGCGGATGCGGACTCCGACGGCGGCACCGCAATCACGGTGGGTCGCGCGCAACGGCGGGCCCGCCTCGTCGGTCTCCCATTTCGAACCCCATTGCAGCAGGGCATGGACAACGGGCTGGAAGTCCATTCCCTTGGGGGTCAATCGGTATTCGTGCCGGGTCCGCTGACCGGGCTCCTGGTAAGGCACCCGCTCCAGCAGCCCGGCGGCGGTCAGTTCCTTGAGCCGGGCTGCGGCCGCGGGCTCACCGATCCCGACCCGGCGGACGAAGTCCTCGAATCGGCGGGTGCCGAAGATCGCCTCCCGCAGGATCAGGATCGCCGAACGCGTGCCGACGACGTCGAGCGAGGCGGCGACCGAGCAGTTCGCCATCGACCAGGTCTCCCGGTGGCTGAGCAGATCTGTCATGTTCGCGAGTGTAGGGGCTGACTTGCGTGAACAACAGTCTGGGCCCTAGGCTGACTGATGTTGACAAAAGTCAGTTGGCCGAACAGACGCCCGTCGTCGCATCGGAAGACGGTCGCCTCGTCGGCGGATATGAGCGGGCGCCGCGGATAGAAGGTGGGCGGGATGACAGACATTCTTGATACGCGAAGCGTGCCTCCCGCCGATCGCGCCGAGGTGGTCCGCGAAACGATCGGCAGCAAGAAAGTCCGGGTCGAGATCAATTTCCCGGCCGAGGCCGGGACTGCGGCGGCGTACGGCGCCATCAGTCAACTCGGACAACTGACGGTCTGTTCGGTCCGCTCGAACGCGCTCAGTGCTGAGCGGACCCCGGCCCTGGCCCGGGACGCGCTTCCGCCGAGCATCTTCCTCGGTCTTCAACTGGCCGGTTCGAGCCTGGTCGTCCAGGGCGGCCGGGAAGCGGTCGTCAAACCACGCGACCTGGTCATCTACGACTCGACTGCGCCGTACACGCTGGTCGATACCGACGGCATCCGCCAGCACTTCTTCCGGATCCCTATCGCCGCCCTGGGCCTGCCGCACGACGCGATCAGACAGATCTGCGCGACGACTCTCAGCCCCGGGCATCCGATCGCCGACCTGGTCGCCAGCTATCTGTATCGACTGGCAAGCCACCCGGACATTCACACCCACCCGGCCGCTGATGCGGTGACCCACCCGAGTATCGGGTTGGTCCGTGCGCTCATCACCACCCACCTGGATGCCACCGCGTTGGAGAAGGAACCACCGCACGCGACACTGCTGTTGCGGATCCTGGAGTACGTCCGCGCCCGTCTGGGCGATCCCGGGCTGCACGCGGGCCAGATCGCAGCCGAGCACCACATCTCGGTGCGGCACCTTTACAACGTCCTCGCCGCGGGCGGGATATCGCTCGGTGACTGGATCCGCAATCAGCGGCTGGAGGGATGCCGCGAAGACCTCGCCCGGCCCGGATTGCGATCGTTGACAATAGCAACGGTCGCGCGGCGCTGGGGGTTCACCGATCCATCCAGCTTCGGCCGTCTCTTCCGTACTGCCTATGGACTCTCGCCAGGCGAGTGGCGAACCCTCGGAGACGGCGATTCGGCAGGCGGTGTCCCGACCCAGATCCGGCCTCCGGAGTAGCCGCCGGCCGGTATCCGCAGGCGTGTACAGGTAGTGGCGGTGGATCATTCGTGCACGGATGTCTGCACGGCGTGCAGGATCACGCGCGCAACGGGGCCGGCGACTGAATCGGGCCCTAGCGTCGACTGCGGCACCACCGACGGTGTCCTCGACGGGCGGGCGCACGCGCCACCTTCTGGACGCACGCCGAGCCGTTCACGCCGCGCCGCCCAAGCTCCCGCTCCGAGCCCCGGCGCCGCCACTGAACCCCGCCCTGCGATCCCGCCGAGCGGACACGAACCCCTGCAAAGGACATGCATGCGTACGAAGTCACTACCTCTGGCCGTCGCGGCTCTCACCGCCGGCGTGCTCGCACTGGGTGTCGGCAGCGCCACCGCCAGCAGCGCGCAAACCACGCGGAACGACGCGCAGCCCAAACCGACGATCGTGCTCGTACACGGCGCGTGGGCCGACGGCTCGAGCTGGTCTGCCGTCACCTCGAAGCTGCAGAGCGCCGGCTACACCGTCGATGTCGAGGCAAATCCGTTGCGCGGCCTCGCCACCGACGCGCAGTACCTGCGCGATCTGCTGGCCACCATCCCCGGCCCGGTAGTGCTCGTCGGGCACTCCTACGGCGGCATGGTGACCACGAGTGCTGCCACCGGAAACCCCAACGTCAAGGCCCTCGTCTACGTCGATGCCTTCATCCCCGACCAAGGGGACAGCCTGGGCGCGCTCGCCGCTGCACAGCCCGGCTCCGAACTGGACCCGAACAGCTCGATCACCACAGTGCCGATCCGCGACGCCGGCGGAAATGTCATCAACGCCGACGTCTACATCAAGCCCGGTCAGTTCGCGGGCCTGTTCGCCGAGGGCATCCCTGCCCGGCAGGCCGCCGTCCTGGCCGCCGCCCAGCGGCCACTGACCGCGACCACGCTCAGTGAGACCCTGACCGGAGTCCCGGCCTGGAAGACGATCCCGTCCTGGGACGTCATCGGTACGGCGGACAAGGTGCTTCCGCCGGCGGAGCAGCAAATCATGGCCCACCGCGCCGGCGCGCACATCACCAAGGTCGACGCGCCGCACCTGTCGATGATCTCCGACCCGGACGCGGTGACCGGCGTGATCGTCGACGCCGCGCGCGCCACCAGGTGACGACCAACCGCTGAGAAGTACACGACCGACGTCGCTCTCATCACCAACCCGATCGACACCGGACCCGACGGCCTGCTGGACCTCGTCAACAGACGACGAGGCTTCCAGCAGTCCCTCGGCATCACCCAGGCCGAGACCAAGGGGAACAAATGTTCGAATGTCGGGTATGGTGGGGGTATGGGTGCTGATCTCCAGGGCTCGTTGCTGGATGCTTTCGAGGATCCGGCGCTGGGTTCGTTGGACGGGCTGACGCGGACCGAGTTGGGCCGCGGGGCCTGGATCGATGTGCTGCCGGGCTGGTTGACCGGCGCCGACCAGGTGTACGGGCGGCTGGCGCGGGACGTGCCGTGGCAGGCGGAGCGGCGGCAGATGTACGACCGCGTGGTCGACGTACCGCGACTGCTCTGCTTCTACGGCGAGAACGTCGACCTCCCGCTCCCGATCCTCGACGAGGCCCGCGACGCGCTCAGCAAGCGGTACGCCGAGGAGCTGGGCGAACCGTTCCGCACAGCCGGCCTGTGCTTCTACCGCGACGGCCGCGACAGCGTCGCCTGGCACGGCGACCGCATCGGCCGCGGCGACCGCGAAGACACCATGGTCGCCATCCTCTCGGTAGGCGAACCCCGCGTACTAGCCCTCCGCCCCCGCCCCGGCGGCTCCGGCGGCTCCGGCGGCCCCGGCGGGTCCGGCGGCTCGGGCGGCTCCGCCGGGCCAGTGGGCTCAACCGTCCGCTACCCCTTGGGCCACGGCGACCTCATCATCATGGGCGGCTCCTGCCAACGCACCTGGGAACACGCCATCCCCAAAGCCTCCGGCCGCGTCGGTCCCCGCATAAGCATCCAATTCCGCCCCCGAGGCGTCCGCTAACCCAACACTCACACCCCGCAGCCCCGGCTGCCCGCAGCCCCGCAGCCCCCGCTGCCCGCTGCCCGCTGCCCGCTGCCCGCAGCCCCGCATCCCCGCAGGCCCGGCTGCGCCACCGCGGGCGCACCAGGCGACAGTCGGCGACCACGCGAGAGCAGCCGCAGCAACCGACAGCCCGCAGGAACAGCACGCCCGGCAAGCCACAGCACACGGGGCAGCACACCGCAGCTCCACCACCCCGAAGGGCCTGGTCGGCGACTCACCGCACACGATCCCTTCGAAGTCGACGCGTACCAACCTCGCCCACCCAGTCGTGGCAAATGGCTGGTCCCCGGAATCGCGAGTCGTGAATATCGGCGGAAAATTCAGAGCCAATCTTCACGACTCGGCGACCGGCAGGCGTCGTACACAGCAGGTGGCACGCAGGAGCAGCAGACAGTAGGTCGGCCCTCGGTGCACGGTCGGCGCCAGCGTCCGCGGCCTTCGCACGGCCGGCACTGCCCTGGTCAGGACGGCGGCGCGCGGCGGAGTGGGCAGCGCCAGACGCAGTACGGGCGCGGCACACGCGGTCCGGGATGGGCAAGCACAACGCGGCACGCGCAGTACGGCGGCACACGGCAGCAGACGCAGTACGCCGTGCCGGGGCTCGCGGTGCGCGCAGTACGGCGGCGCGGCGCGAGGCGGAGCGGGAAGCTCTAGCGGGTACGGCATAGGACGTCCCAGCGCCTCGGCACGGGACAGCGAGCGGCCGGTACGGCGCACGCGGTACGACAGGACGAGGGCGGGCCAGTACGACGCGGCACCCGCGGTACGACGGCATTCGGCAGGCAGTACGTGGGCGCGGCCTGGCGCGAGGCGGAGCGGGCACTTTGAGCGGGCAGCCCGGCGTACGACGGTGTGAGGCGGAGCGGGCAGCGCCGGCGGCGGGGCGCAGGGGACGGAGTACGGCGGCACTGCGCACACGTAGTACGGCGCATCGGCGGGAGGATGCGGCGTACGACGGCGTCAGGCGAGGGCACGGGCGGTACGGCGGGGTGAGGGCCGGGCAGCCATACGCGGCACACGCAGTACGACGACGCGCGGCAGAGCACGCAGTTCGACGGCACGCGGCGGCACCCGCAGTACAGCGAGGGGCGGCAGGGTTCGAGTGGGTGGGCGATGTGAGTGGGTCAGGCGGTCGGTGGGTCGTCGTGCGGTGGGTGGGGCGGGTGCTGTGGTGTTCGGATGGGCGCGGTTAGGCCTGCGTGGGTTCGGCGCGGTGAGTGGGTGCGGCCTGGGTGGGGTTAGGCGGCGGTTTGGGCGGGGGTGGTTAGGGGTTGGTGGATGCCTTCGGGGGTGGCGATGTGGAAGCTTAGGAGGCGGAGGTGTGCGGCTTGGCAGATGTTGGTGGCGGCGGTGGACCAGTCGTTGTCCAGGGCGGGTGAGTGCGTAGGGCCGGGGCGGCCTAGGGCGAGGATCACGGAGGTGTGGGGGGCGGTTTGGATGGCGGGGACGATGGGGGCGAGGGCCGTGGAGCAGAGGGTGTGGGTGTCGAGGGGTGGGGCGAGGCGGTCGAACTCGGAGGGGAGGTCGACGGTGATCGTGGCGCGGTAGTGGTCGTCGGGGTCGCAGAGGATGACTGCGAAGGTGCCGCGTTGGCGGTCGCCGAGGGTGAGCATGAGGTCTACGACGTCGGCGGCGACGTCGGGGGCGGTGAGTGGCTGGTCGGTCCAGGTGGGTGGCAGGTCGAGGAAGGTCATGTCTAGAAGGTGCCGTGATTCCGGAGCCGGATCCGAGTTATCCACAGCTCTTTGCGGACCCGGCCTCGCCGGCAGCGGGACGTGCAAGACGTCGCCGGCGGGTCCTAGCGGACGCGTCCGCGCCAGGCGCGTCGACAGCTTGGGCGGGGCGGCGAGCTTGAACGGGGGCGGCTGGCTTGGGCGGGGCGGCTGGCTTGGGCGGGGCGGCGAGAGGGCGCGGGGGAAAGTGGCCCAACATTCCACAGCCTGAGTGGACCTGCCTGCTGGGCCGCTGGTTCCTTAGGGTCGAGGTATGAGTAGCAGGATTGGGCAGATGCTTCCCCCGGCTGGAGCGCCGCGGGACTTGGCGATGGCGCAGTTGGCGAACTCGGTGGGCGACGGGGCGTTCGTCGTCACCTCGGCGTTGTTCTTCACTCGGGTGGTCGGGCTGTCGACCGCGGAGGTCGGGCTCGGGTTGACGATCGCGTGGCTGGTGGGGTTCCTGGCCGGCGTACCGCTCGGCAACCTTGCCGACCGACGTGGAGCGCGCGGCACCGCGGTGCTGCTGGCGCTGATGACGGCCGGCGGGGTCGGGGCGTTCCTGTTCGTGCGGAGCTTCGCGGGCTTCCTGATCGCCGCAATCGTCTACGCGTGCAGCCAGACCGGACTCACCGCAGCCCGCCAAGCGCTCCTCGCGGGCTTGGTGGAGCCGGCCGAACGCACCCGCATCCGCGCCTTCCTGCAGTCGACGGTGAACGCCGGTCTCGCGGTCGGCGCGCTCCTCGGGGGCGCCGCACTCAGCGCAGGCACCCAAACGGCGTACCTGACCGTCTTCGCGATCGACGCCCTCAGCTTCCTCATCGCCGCCGCGCTCATCCGTCGAGTGCCGTCGATCGCCACCACCACAAGGGTCAAGGGCGAGCCGCGCCTGGCCGTCCTGCACGACCGGCCGTATGCCGTACTCGCGCTGCTCAACGCGATCATGCTGCTCTTCATGCCGCTGATCAGCCTCGTCGGCCCGCTCTGGATCGTCACCCGGACGAGCGCACCGAGCTGGGTCGTCGCCTCGCTGATGATCGTGAACACTCTTGGCGTCACGTTCTTCCAGGTCCACGTCGCCAAGCGTGTCAAGGATCTCCGCACCGCCGCCCGCTCCGTCCGGTACGCCGGAGTCGCGATGCTCGCCGCCTGCGGCGTATTCGCGACGACGGCCGCCCACCTGACGCCGGCAGCCACCGCAGGAATCCTGGTACTCGCTGCCGCACTGCTCACCCTCGGCGAGATGAAGCTCGCCTCCGGCGCGTGGGAAATCAGCTTCGGACTCGCCCCCGCGGACAAGCAGGGTCAGTACCAGGGCTTCTTCGGCACCGGCCCCGCGATCGCCAGGATGCTCGGCCCGGCGCTGCTCACGACGGTGATCCTCGGCTGGGGTCCGATCGGCTGGATGGTCATCGGCGCCCTGTTCCTGGGGACCAGTTGCGCAACTGGTCCCGCCGTACGATGGGCTGCGCGGACGAGGGCCGTCAAGGAGGACGCCACGCCGTCGCTGGTAGAGGAGAACGTCGCCTGATGGAGATTCCCGGACTGGTCGAGATCACGTCGTACGACGAGCTGCGCGGGCTCGTGCCGCAGCCGCTGGCAGCAGCCGCGGCCAAGGAGCGCACGGAGCTCCACGACCTGGATCTGCAGTGGCTCGAAGCTTCCCCGTTCTGCCTGGTCGCCACCTCTGACGCCGACGGCAACTGCGACGTCTCCCCCAAGGGTGACCCGGCCGGCTTCACCAAGGTGCTGGACCGATCGACGATCGCGATCCCGGACCGGGCCGGCAACCGCCGCGTCGACGGGTTCACGAACATCCTGAGCAACCCGCACGTCGGCCTGATCTACTTCGTCCCCGGCCGCACCGACACGCTGCGGATCAACGGCCGCGCCCGGATCGTCCGGGAGGCGCCGTTCTTCGACGACATGATCGTCAGGGGCAACCGTCCCCAGCTGGCGCTGCTGATCGAGATCGAGCAGATCTTCCATCACTGCTCGAAGTCGTTCCTGCGCTCGAAGCTCTGGAAGCCCGAGACGTGGAACCCGGACGCCCTGCCGCGCCGTGCGGTCATCTCCCAGACTCTCGAGCGTCCGGAGGACGACCTCGCCACGCTCGACAAGCACTACGGCCCGCAGTACGAGGAGTCGATCTACAAGGTCAAGTACTGAACTACTGCAGCAGGAGCAGGCCGAAGTACGCCGTGGCGACGATGACACCCGGCTTGCCGCCCTCTACGGTTTCGTACTGTGACCACGACTGAGCCGATCGACGTGCCGACCTTCGGTGCGCGAGCTCGTCGTGTCCTGCTGCCGTTGGTGCTGTCGTTCGTGACGGTGATCGGAACGTTCGGCTCGGCGCAGGGTCAGCCGGATCGACGCCAGCCCGACTGGTTCATGGTCGTGCTGCTGCTGATCGGGACGGTCTCGCTGTACTGGCTGCGAACGCACCCGGTCCCGGTGCTGTGGACGACCGTCGCGACGACGCTGATCTACATGCTCCGCGAGTACCCGTGGGGCCCGGTCATCCTGACGTTCGTGATCGCGGTGTTCACCGTGATCCGGCTTGGCCATCGAGCTGCGGGATGGGCCGGCCTGATCTCGCTGTACGTCCTGCATGTCGGCGGCCGGATGGTACTCGGCATCAATCAGGACGGGGTCTACCAGGTTCTGCTGGTCGGCACCTGCTTCTGCGTGCTGGGGTTCGTCGCCGAACTGTTCCGTGCGCATCGCGACCGGGTGATGGCGGCAGCTCGCACCCGCAAGGAGGAGGAGCTGCGCCGCGCCGGTGAGGAGCGGCTGCGGATCGCGCAGGAGCTCCACGATGTCGTGGCCCACCACATCTCGCTCATCAACGTGCAGGCGTCGACCGCACTCCACCTGGTCGACCGGCAGCCCGAACAGGCCGCTCCGGCGCTGTCCGCGATCAAGGACGCCAGCAAAGAGGCGCTGGTGGAGCTGCGCTCGATCGTCGGCATCCTGCGGCAGACCGACGAGTCCGCGCCGCGCCAACCGGTCGCCGGCCTCGACCACCTGGACCACTTGGTGACGCGTACGTCGCGAGCCGGGCTCGAGGTGCACCGCATCGTCCACGGCGAGCCCCGTCCGCTCCCGACCGGGCTCGACCGTGCCGCGTTCCGCATCATCCAGGAGTCGCTCACGAACGTCGTACGGCACGCGAAGGCCACGTCGGCGACCGTCCGGATCCAGTACGGCGAACAGTCGCTCGTGCTGCAGATCGACGACGACGGCCAGTCGCTCACGGGACCGCCGAAGGAAGGCAACGGCATCGGCGGCATGCGGGAACGGGCGACCGCACTCGGCGGCACGCTCACGACGAACCGCACACCGTCCGGCGGCTTGAGGATCACGGCGACCCTGCCGCTGTAGGTTTCCTGTGAATGCCGGCGACCGTACGACGCTGCCCCGCTGAGACTCACAGAGTTCTCCCAGAAACTCCCACTGGACGCCCAGATCGCCGCGTCAGGCTTCGAGCCATGACAACGATCGAAGTGCGGGGGCTGACCAAACGGTACGGCTCCGACCTCGTCGTGGACGACCTGTCGTTCTCCGTCGAGCCCGGTCAGGTCACCGGGTTCCTCGGGCCGAACGGCGCGGGCAAGTCCACGACGATGAAGATGATCATCGGCCTGGCCGCACCGACCCGCGGCTCGGTCACCGTCGGCGGCCGGCAGTACCGGGACCTGCCGGTGCCGCTGACCGAGGTCGGTGCGCTGCTCGACGCGAGTGCGGTGCACGGCGCGCGAACGGCGTACAACCATCTGCTGGCGCTTGCCGTGAGCAACGGTCTGCCGAAGCGCCGGGTCGGCGAGGTGCTCGCCCGGACCGGCCTCGACGGCGTGGCCGGGAAGCGGGCCGGCGGGTTCTCGCTCGGCATGCGGCAGCGGCTCGGGATCGCGGCGACGCTGCTCGGCGATCCGCGGATCCTGATCTTCGACGAACCCGTCAACGGGCTCGACCCCGAAGGCATCCGCTGGATCCGCGACTTCATGCGTTCGCTGGCCGCCGAGGGCCGCGCGGTCCTGGTGTCGAGTCACCTGATGAGCGAGATGGCCCAGACCGCGGACCACCTGGTCGTGATCGGACGCGGTCGCCTCATCGCCGACATGGGGATGGCCGACTTGATGCATGCGAACGGCGACGGGACGGTCCTCGTACGGACCGCCGATCCCGGCTCGTTCGCGTACCACCTCACAGCCGCTGGCGGGACTGTGCGGGACGGCCTGGAGGGCTCGCTCGTCGTCACAGGTCTGTCGGGCGAGGAGATCGGCAAGCTGGCGGCGTACCACGGCGTACCGCTCAGTGAACTCACGCCGCAGCGGGCGTCGCTGGAGGACGCGTTCATGGAGCTGACCAAGGACAGTGTCGAGTACCAGGGGGCGGTCGTATGAGGACAGTGCACGCGGAGTGGATCAAGCTGCGCAGCCTGCGATCCACCTGGTACACAGTGGGCTGCCTGTTCGTGCTCGGGCTCGGTATTACGACCCTGTCGACGATCGGGGCGGACAAGGGCTACTGGGGTGGGACGGACGCCGACCGGGCTGCGTGGGATCCGACCGGCCACAGCCTGAAGACGTTCATCGTGGCGCAGCTGGTCATCGGCGTACTCGGCATCCTGGTCGTGACGTCGGAGTTCGCGACCGGGCTGATGCAGACGACGCTCGCCGCCACGCCTCGTCGGAGCAGACTCTTGGCTGCGAAGGCGATCGTGGCCACTGCGGTCGCGGCGGTATCCGGACAGGTGTTGATGTTCGGCTCGTTCTTCCTCGGCCAGGCGGTGATGAGCGGACAGGACATTCCGTCCGCACACGTCGGCGATCATGGCGTGCTCGCGGCGATCGTCGGCGGCGGTCTGTACCTCTCCGCGATCGGCTTGCTGGCGGTCGGTCTCGGCACGATCATACGAGCCACTGCGGGCGCCCTCGCGACGCTGGTAGGGATCGTGTTCCTGGTCCCGGCGCTCGCGGGCCTGTTTCCTTCGTGGCTGCAGGGGATCTTCGACTTCTGGCCGACGCTCGGAGCCGCCGCGATCTTCGGCACAGTACCCGACGCTGACTTCCCTCATCCCTGGGTCAATCTGGGCGGGCTGTGGCTCGGCGTCCTCGCCGTCCTGACCGCCGCGTTCGTCGTCTTCCGACGACGAGATGTCTGAGCGCGTCCGTATTCTGGCGACCATGACCCGGCTACTCGTAGTTGACGACGAAGCAACGGTGCGCGAACTGCTGTCCGCGACGCTGCGCTTCGCCGGCTTCGAGGTGACGTCGGCGGCGACCGCTACCGAGGCGGTCGCCGCGGCCGTCGAAGAGCCGCCGGACCTCGTCCTGCTCGACGTGATGCTGCCGGACCTCGACGGTTTCGAAGTCGTACGGCGCTTGCGCGAGCAGCCGACCGCCGCGGGGCCGGTGCCGGTGTTGTTCCTGACCGCCCGCGACCGGCAGGCCGACAAGATCCAGGGCCTGTCGCTGGGCGCGGACGACTATGTCACCAAGCCGTTCGATCTGGAGGAGCTGATCGCTCGCATCCGGGCGATCCTGCGCCGTACGACCGGCCAGCGCAGCGACGTACTGACGGTCGGGCCGCTCACACTCGATGCCGAGGGCCACCAACTGACGCGGGCCGGGGCTCCGCTCCGGGTCTCCCCCACCGAGTTCCGGCTGCTGCACTACCTGATGGAGAACGCCGGACGGGTCGTCTCCAAAGGGCAGATCCTCGAACGCGTCTGGCGCTACGACTTCAACGGAGACACGAGCATCGTGGACACCTACATCTCGTACCTGCGCCGCAAAGTCGACGATGCGGAGCCCAAACTCATCCACACCGTGCACGGCGTGGGCTACGTGATGCGGGCGCCGAAGCCGTGAAGCGGCTGTCGCTGCGGGCCAGATTGTTGCTGCTCACGACGGCCTTGCTGCTCGCCGGACTGAGCCTGATCAGCGCGTTCGTCTCGCATCAATTGGAGCGGTACCAGCTCGATCGGCTCGACAGCCAGCTGCGCTCGTTCACCGAGATCATCGCGCAGGTCTCGCCCGACGGACCGGATCGGAACCAGCCGGCGCGACCACAGCTGATCGACCCGGCCCTGGATCTGATCGGCGCGCCGTACCTGGCGTATCTGGACTCGAACGGCTCGGTCGTCGGCACGCTTCGCTCGTCGCGAGTTGCGGCCGAGTCCTTCCCAGCAGACCAGTCGTTGCGGTCGATCCCGACAGACACCAAGGCCGTCGTACTGCGGTCCGCCGACGGCTCCGGCCGTTGGCGTGCGGTCGCACGGCCAGCCACAGGATGGAACGGAACAGTCGTCGCAGCGGCGCCGCTCACCGAGGCTGATGCGACCATCGCTCAACTGCGGACCAGCAGCCTCGTCAGTGGTGTCGCGCTGCTCGTCGTGCTCACGTTGGTCGGGTGGTGGGCGCTCGGGCGTGGGCTGCGTCCGCTCAGAAGGATCGAGAACACCGCGGCCGCGATCGCCGCTGGTGATCTCGCTCAGCGCGTGCCGGGCCTGGCTGCGCCGCAGACGGAGATCGGTCATCTCGCGACGTCGTTGAACACGATGCTCGGTCAGCTGGAGCAGGCGTTCGCGGACCGGTCCGCCGCCGAGACCCGAATGCGCGCGTTCCTGTCGGATGTCAGCCATGAGCTGCGTACGCCGCTCGTTGGCATCAAGGGATCGACCGAGCTCTACCGGATGGGCGGATCAGGCCCGGACGAAGCGATGCAGCGGATCGACCGGGAGGCGACGCGGTTGACCCGGCTGACCGAGGAGCTGTTGTTGCTGGCGCAGCTCGATGAGGCGCCGGAGGGGCAGGTCGACCCGGCGCCGATGGATCTCCGGACCCTGGCGAACGACGCTCGGCACGACGTACGGGCGTTGGATCCGTCGCGGCAGATCACCCTGACCGGAGTCGACGGCGAGGATGCGCCTCGACCCGCCGCGGTGTTCGGTGACGAGGATCGGCTCCGGCAGGTGGTGACCAACCTGGTGGGGAACGCGATCGCCCACACGCCGGCGGGGACACCAGTGCGCGTCGGTGTGGGCACGGTCGACGGGCACGCCGTACTGGAGATCGCGGACGACGGGCCGGGAATGACCGACGAGCAGGCCGCGCGGGTGTTCGACCGGTTCTACCGGGCGGACCGGTCCCGCAACCATTCAGCTGGCGCTGGGACCGGTCTTGGGCTCGCGATCGCCCGCTCGATCGCGCGAGCGCACGGCGGCGATCTCGTCGTACGAACAGCGTTGGGCGAGGGGTCGGCGTTCCGGCTGGTCCTACGGCAGGCGGACGTGGGACGGGTTGAGGTCGGCCACGCTCGAGACGCCCAGTAGCGCCATGGTGCGGCGCACCTCCTTGGTCAGGATCTCCGCGGCGCGGGCGACACCGCGCTGGCCGCCGGCCATCAGGCCGTACAGGTACGCGCGGCCGACCAGGCAGGCGTCGGCGCCGAGCGCGATCGACGCGACGATGTCCGCGCCGGACATGATGCCGGTGTCCAGGTAGATCTCGGCGTCGCTGCCGATCGCCTTGCGGACGTCGGGGAGGATGCGCAGCGGTGTCGGCGCCCGGTCCAGCTGACGGCCCCCGTGGTTGGACAGCACGACCGCGTCCGCGCCCGCGTCGACCACCCGGCGGGCATCCGCGACCGTCTGGATGCCCTTCACGATCAGCGGGCCGTCCCAGATCGAACGCAGCCAGTTCAGGTCGTCGATCGTCATCGTCGGGTCGAAGAGCTTGTCGAGAAGCTCGGCGACCGTGCCGTCCCAGGTGGACAGCGAGGCGAACGTCAACGGCCGGGTCGTGAGCAGGTTGGCCCACCACGCCGGGTGCAACGACGCGTCCAGGACGGTCTTCGCGGTGAGCGACGGTGGGATCGTGAAGCCGTTGCGTACGTCGCGAAGGCGAGCACCGGCAACCGGTACGTCGACCGTCAGCATCAGCGCCTCGTACCCGGCGGCGGCCGAGCGCTTGACCAGGTCCTCGCCCGCGTCGCGGTCCTTCCAGACGTACAGCTGGAACCACTTGCGCGCGTCCGGCGCGGCGGCCGCGACGTCCTCGATCGACGTGGTGCCCATCGTCGACAGCGCGTACGGGATGCCGATCTGCTCGGCGACCTTCACCACCGCGCTCTCGCCCTCGTGGTTCATCATCCGGGTGAAACCGGTCGGCGCGAACGCGAACGGCAGCTCGGAGCGGCCGCCGAGGATCGACGTACCGAGGTCGATCTCGGAGACGTCGCGCAGGATCGACGGCTGCAACTCCATCTCCGCGAACAGCCGGCGCGCCCGGCGCAGGCTGATCTCGGCCTCGGCTGCGCCGTCGGTGTAGTCGAAGACCGAGCGCGGGGTACGGCGTTTCGCGATCCCGCGCAGGTCCGCGATCGTCAGGGCCTTCTCCAGCCGCCGCTCGGTCGCGTTCACCGTGATCGGCTTCGGCCGCAGCAGCGGCTTCAGCTCGGACCATTTGGGCATCTGGCGATCGGTCATCACAACTCCCGGCTCAATCTGTGGTCGGACCACACCCTACCCTGTGGTCCGACCACACCGATACAGTTGTCCGCGTGAAGAACTACGAGCTGGTCCTGCACCAGGTGGAGGCCGATCTGGCCGCGGGTCGGCTGCGGATCGGCGGGCGGTTGCCCGGGGAGCGCACGCTGGCCGAGCAGCTCGGGATCAGCCGGCCGTCGGTGCGCGAGGCGGTCCGGGTGCTCGAGGCGATGGGGGTGGTGCGGACGGCGACCGGGTCCGGGCCGGAGGCCGGTGCGGTGATCGTGGCGGAGCCGGTGTCGCCGTTGACCGCAGTACTGCGGTTGCATCTGGCAACGAATCACCTGCCGATGGGCGACGTCGTACAGACGCGGCTGCTGCTCGAGTCGTGGTCGGCGCGGGAGGCCGCGGGACGTGACTTGGAGGCGGCTGAGCTGAAGGCGGCGGAGGAGCTGCTGGATCGGATGGACGACACCGGGTTGTCGCCGGAGGAGTTCCATCTGCTCGACGCGGAGTTCCACGTCGCGCTGTCGGGACTGGCCGGGAACGTACTGATCGCGGCGGTGATGGCTTCGTTGCGGTCGGCGATTCACGGGTACGTGCTGGCCGCCGTACCGAATCTGCCGGACTGGGACGCGGTGGCGGTCGGGTTGCGGGCCGAGCATCGCGGGATCCTGGCGGCGGTGCGGGGCGGTGAGCCGGAGCGCGCGGCCTCGTTGGTGACCGCGCATATCCGTGGGTTCTATCAGGCGGCGCAGTTAGCACCGTTCGGCGGAGAGCGCGGTACGGCGGAGGCCGAGGATCACGGTCAGGCCGACGACCAGATGAAGTGAGGCCAGGCCGAGCTTGTCGCCGAGGCCGATGCCATTGGTGAGCGGGCTGCCCAGGGACAGAACGCAGACGATGGTCGCGATGACGGTCCAGGTGTCGCGGCCTCTTGCGGTACGGCGTTCGAGGATGGCGAGGAGGCCCCAGCCGGCGAAGGCGACGACGATCGTGGAGGCCAGGACCGCCGCGGCGCCGATGTGCTGGAGGCCGCCCTGACGTGCGGTCAGGGTGAGGCCTGCGAGTGGGGCCAGGATTGCCCAATCAGCAAGAGCCGCAGCTGCAGCCACCGCGACTACGGCGAGGCGGCTACGGCCGGGAACGCGACGCGGGACCGGAGGTGCGGTTGGGACCGGTGCGGAGATGGTGGGTTCGGGGGTTGGCATTGTGGCTCCCTTGGCGAGGTTGGTGGGAACACACTGCGGGACCCGGGGCGGGAGCGGCATCGGTCCGGTGGCCGGGGTGGGTTCGACTTTGGTCGGTGGTGGAGACGGCGGCGGGCCGCTTAGTCTCGGCGGCATGGAAGAGTTGTGCGCACGGCGGAAAGCCCCTTGGTGGGTGAACGCCGTCGCGGTCGGACTGATCGGAGTGCTCGTAGCCTCAACGATCGTCGGCCGGCTGTCGGATCCGGAGCACCAGAAGTTCCTGGTGCTCGATGTGGTCGTCGGTGTCGTGTCGGTAGCCGTGGTGCCGTTCATGTTCCGCCGGCCGGTGCCCGGCGCGCTCGTACTGGCCGCGCTGGCCGCTCTCTCCCCCGCCGCGACCCCGCCGTCCACCGTCGGCACCCTGAACGTCGCCCTCACGCGCCGCTTCCGCACCGCCGCCCTCGTCGCGCTCGCCGGCACGGTCGGCCACTTGATTCAGGGCCTGTGGCAACCGATCCACGGGTTGCCGTACCTGTGGTTCGCCGTACTGGACGTCGTCGTGCACGCCGCTCTGCTCGGCTGGGGTCAAGGTACGCAGGCACGTCAGCAACTCCTCGCGTCGCTCCGCGAGCGCGCCGAACGCGCCGAGGCCGAGCAGGGCCGCCGGGTCGCCGAAGCGCGCACCCTCGAACGGACCAAGATGGCGCGCGAGATGCATGACGTACTCGCCCATCGGCTGTCCCTGCTCGCAACGTACGCCGGCGCGCTGGAGTACCGCCCTGACTCGTCGCCCGAGCGCCTGGCGAAGGCGGCCGGCGTGATCCGCACCGGCGTACACCAGGCGCTCGACGAGCTGCGCGAGGTGATCAACGTGCTGCGCGACGAGGACGTGTACGAGGGCCGGCCGCAGCCCACCTTCGACGACGTCCGCGCACTGGTGGACGAGTCGCGTGAGGCAGGTACGACGGTCGCGTACGAGGACCACGTCACGGATCCCACCTCGTTGCCCCCGGCAACAGGACGGACGGCGTACCGGGTCGTGCAAGAGGGACTGACCAACGCGCGCAAACACGCCGCCGGGCGACCCGTGACGGTCACGGTGGCCGGACGACCGGGCGAGGGCCTGCGGATCGAGCTGACCAACCCGGCGTCGAACGGGGTCACGGTGACGCCCGGCAGCGGGACCGGCCTGGTCGGCCTGACCGAGCGAGTCCAGCTGGCCGGCGGGACGCTCGACCACGGGCAGGTGCCCGGTGGCGGGTTCCGGCTCGAGGCCTCGCTACCGTGGCCTGCATGAGCGAGCAACCGACGATCCGTGTGCTGGTCGTGGACGACGACGCGCTGGTCCGGGCCAGTCTCGAGATGATGCTCGACGGGTCGAACGGGATCTCGGTGGTCGGCCAGGCCGCCGACGGCGACGAAGTACCGGCCGCCGTCGACGCGCACTTCCCCGACATCGTGCTGATGGACCTGCGGATGCCCCGGGTGGACGGGATCGTCGCGACGCGGCGGCTGCGGGCGCGGACGAATCCGCCCGAGGTCGTCGTCCTCACGACCTTCGACACCGACGAGAACGTGCTGCACGCGCTCCGCGCCGGGGCGAGCGGGTTCCTGCTCAAGGACACCCCGCCGGCCCAGATCGTCGAGGCCGTACGGCGGGTCGCGGCCGGCGATCCGATCCTGTCGCCGGCGATCACCCGCCGGCTGATGGACCGCGCCGCCACCCAGGCTGACGCCCACACGATCGCGCAGGACAAGCTCCAGCGGCTGTCACCCCGCGAGTACGACGTGATGCTGGCGGTCGCGCAGGGCAAGGCGAACGCGCAGATCGGCGCCGAGCTGTTCATGAGCCTCGCCACGGTCAAGGCGCACATCTCCCACATCCTCACCAAGCTGGAGCTCGGCAACCGCACCCAGATCGCCCTCCTCGCCCACGACGCCGGGCTCGCATAAGCTCCAGCGCATGATCAGAGTGCTGCTGGCGGATGATCAGGCGTTGGTACGGGCCGGGTTCCGGTCGTTGCTGAACGCCGAGGACGACATCACCGTGGTCGGTGAGGTCGCGGACGGCGCGGAGGCGGTCACGGTCGCGCGCGCCGAGAAGCCCGACGTCGTACTGATGGACATCCGGATGCCCGGCACCGACGGTCTCGAGGCGACTCGGCAGATCGGGGCGGATCCGGAGCTGGCCGACGTACACGTGGTGATCCTGACGACCTTCGACCTCGACGAGTATGTGTTCGAGGCGCTGCGGGTCGGAGCCAGCGGGTTCCTGGTGAAGGACACCGAGCCGGTCGAGCTGCTTCAGGCCGTCAGGGTGGTCGCTCGCGGCGACGCGCTCCTGTCCCCCGGCGTGACACGGCGGCTGGTGGCCGAGTTCGCGTCCCGCAGCCGGCAACCGCATGCGAGCAAGGAACTCGACGTACTCACCGAACGCGAGAAGGAGATCGTCGCGCTCGTCGGCGAAGGCTTGTCGAACGACGAGATCGCACAGCGTCTCGTCCTCAGCCCGGCCACCGCGAAAACCCACGTCAGCCGGGCCATGATCAAGCTCGGCGTCCGCGACCGCGCACAACTGGTCGTCGTCGCATACCAGACCGGGCTCGTCCGCCCGGGCTGGCTGGGTTGACCTTCCAGCTACTCGAAGCCCGAGGCTGCTCGGATGGAGCACCTCGAGGAGATCACAGCCGCCGTCGCACTGGGCGGAGCCGGCGACCGTGAAGCGGCCCGCACGCAGCTGACCGCACTGTGGGAGAAGGTCGACGACCGGCAGACGCGATGCGCGATCGCGCACTACCTGGCAGACGTCCAGGACGAGACCGAGGACGAACTGACCTGGGACCTCCGCGCCCTGGAGGTGGTCGAGGACCTGCAGTGGCTGCCTTCGTTGCACCTCAACCTCGCCGACGACTACCGCCGGCTGGCTCAGTCGCCGCAGGCTGAGGAGCACTTGCAGCTGGCCCGGCAGCACCTCCACCTGCTGCCCGCCGACGGCTATGGCGAACTGATCCGGTCTGCCGTCGATCACGTCGCCGAAGCCCTCGCCGCCGGAAACACCCAACGCTTGCCGTCCAACCCCAGCACCTGAGTCCTGCATCTCGACAGGACGCGCGACAAGCTCGATCAGCGGATACTTCCTGTCGAGCTGCAGTACTCCGCCGGGGGTAGCCGCGATGACTCCCCCGAGGCGACGCGGTACGGCGGGGTCGGCCGCCAGGCTCTAGGTATGGATGCGCTAGTTGAGATCACTGGACTGACGAAGAGATACGGCGACACCCTCGCGGTCGATGGTGTCGATCTGACAGTGCTGCCGGGCGAGGTGTACGGGTTCCTCGGTCCGAACGGCGCCGGCAAGACGACCACGCTCCGGATCCTCACCGGGCTGATCGCGCCGACGAGTGGCGACGTACGCGTGCTGGGAGGGAAGCCCGGGCAGGCCGACGTACTGGGGCGGACCGGGTCGATGATCGAGTCGCCGGCGTTCTACCCGTACCTGTCCGGGCTGGACAACCTGCGGCTGCTGGCCGAGTACGCCGGGGTGTCGCGGCAGCGGATCGACGAAGTACTCGAGCTGGTCGACCTGGCCGATCGCGCCAAGGACCGGTTCTCGACGTACTCCCTGGGGATGAAGCAACGGCTCGGGGTCGCGGCCGCGCTGTTGAAGGATCCCGAGCTGGTGATCCTCGACGAGCCGACGAACGGGCTCGACCCGGCCGGTATGCGCGACATGCGCCGGCTGATCCGCGAGCTCGGCACCGGCGGGCGGACCGTGCTGCTGTCCAGCCACCTGCTCGGCGAAGTACAGCAGATCTGTGACCGGGTCGGGATCATCAACTCCGGCCGGATGGTTGCCGAGCACAACGTCGAGGAACTGCGCGGCGAACAGGAGCTGGTCGTCCGCGCCGACCCGAAGGACAAGGCGCAAGCGATCCTGACGCGCTTCGGCACAGTGCACCAGTACGACGACACGCTCCGGGTGGCCGTAGATCCGGCTCGGGCCGCCGAGGTGAACAGCGTGCTGGTCGGCGCCGGGATCGCCGTCTCCGAACTGCACATGACCGAACGAGCGCTCGAGGACATCTTCTTCGAGCTCACCACGGAGGAGAAGGCCGATGTTGGGTAGCTACCGGGCGGAGCTGCTCAAGCTCCGCAAACGATCCGCGGTCTGGGTGCTGTTCGGCGCAGGGCTGGTGCTGAGCCTGATCTTCGGCTACTTGCTGCCGTACCTCGCCTACACCACCGGCGACGAGACCCCGGCCACCGACGGCGTACCACGCGCCGAGGTCCTCCGCGGCATGCTCCCCGAACGCGTCATCGACAACACGATCGGCGGCTACCCGATCTTCGCCGGCGCACTGGCGCTCGTCCTCGGCGCGATCGTGATCGGGGGCGAGTACACCTGGGGCACGCTGAAGACCGTCCTCACCCAACGTCCCCGCCGCGGCACGATCCTCGCCGCACAGTTCCTTGCCCTGGGCACCATGATCGCGTTGTGGGTGCTGGGCATCTTCGTCGCCTGCTCACTGTGCAGCATCGGCGTCGCCGCCGCCGAAAGCGGCTCCATGACCTGGCCCAGCATCGGCGCCCTCGCGCAAGGTCTCGCCGGCGGTTGGCTGGTCCTGATGACCTGGTGCCTGGCCGGCGCCGTCCTAGCCGTTGCCTTCCGCAACGTAGCCCTGCCGATCGGCCTAGGCGTCGTCTGGATCCTAGGCATCGAGACCCTCCTGGCCGGAGTCGTCGGCAGTCTCCTACCAGGCCTCAAATGGCTAACCAACACCCTCCCCGGCACCAACGCCGGCTCCCTGGTCTTCTCCGTAACCGGCATGGCCACCACCGACGCCCCACCCGGAGTACGCGACGCAGTAGGCGGCACCCGAGCCCTACTAACCCTCTTCGCGTACTGCGCCACCTTCGCAGCCCTGGCCTACTGGACCACCCGCCGCCGAGACGTCACCTGATGCCGGCGTGGATGAGGGCTAGTTCGCAGAACATGGCGTTGGCCCAGGAGAACCATTCGCGGGTGTATTGGGTGGGGTCGTCGACGTTGAAGCCTTCGTGCATCTGGCCGGTGTCGCCGGTGGTGTCGCGGAGGAGTTCCAGCAGGCGTTGGCGTTCGGCCGACGACGTGCTCGAGATGCCTTGCACGGCGAGCGCGATGTGCCAGATGTAGTGCGGCGGCGTGTGCGGGCTGCCGATGCCGGCCGCATGCGTGCCGCTGTAGTAGTACGGGTTCTCCGGGCTGAGCAACAACGTCCGCGTCGCGAGGTACGTCGGATCGTCCGCGGCGGCGTACCCGGTGAGCGGGATCGACAGCAGGCTGGGCATGTTCGCGTCGTCCATCAGCAACGACTCCCCCAAGCCGTCCACCTCGTACGCATACACCCGCCCGTGCACGGGATGATCCACAACCCCGTGCGAAGCGATGCCCTCGTCGATTTCCGCCTTCAGACCCTTCGCGCGATCGGCCAGCTCGGCGTCCCGCAGTACTTCGGTCGCGATCTCCTCGAGATAGCCCAGCACGACCGACGCGAACATGTTGCCCGGCACGTTGAAGCCCAGCTCGGTCGCGTCGTCGCTCGGCCGGAAGGCGCTCCACGACATCCCGGTCGGTCGGGTCAGCCGCCCGCGCCCGTCGCGTACCAGCGTGTCCGACGGCCGGTCGTCGAGCCGCTGGAACCGGTACGGCGACCTCTCCTCGTGGTCCTGCTCGACCGTCCACAACTCGACGATCGCCTCGGCGGCCGCGCGGAACCGCGAGTCGATGACGTCCGCGCGACCGGTGATCCGCCACAGCCGATAGGCGAGCTCCAGCGGGAAACACAGCGAGTCGATCTCGTACTTGCGCTCCCAGACCCACGGCGACATGTCCGTCTCGTCGGTCACATGCCCCGCCCCGTTGGCCGACTTGTTGAAGGCGTTCGCATACGGATCGAGTACGACGTACTCGAGCTGCCGGTGCAGTACGCCGATCAGCGTGTCCTGCAGCCCCGGATCCTCGTTGCACAACAGCAGGTACGGGCGCATCTGAGCCGCGGAATCCCGCAACCACATCGCCGGGATATCGCCGGTGAGCACGAACGTCGTCCCGTCCGGCAACTGCTCGGCGACCGCGGGCAGGTTGCCGGCCATCGAGCGCCGGAACATCTCCGCGATCACCTCGTCGCCGGTCGCCTGCTGAACAGCAGCAACGGCTCGGGCGAGGACCTCGGGGTCGATCATCAAATCACCTTTCAACGACACCAGGGACATCAGTGCTGCTTTGCAACGACAGGGAGGGATTCGGCGAGAAAGTCTGGTCGAGAACGAGGCTGGCGGCGCCGATCGCTCCCACGTCCGGGCCGAGCGCCGTACCGGCAACCTCGAACGGATGTACTGCGCGCACCAGGAAGCGGCCGTCGAGCGCATCGCGCACCGCGTCGCCGAGCACGGGCGCGAGGTGCTCCCAGTGCGGACCGCCGAAGACGACCCGCTCCAGGTCGAGCAGATTGGCGATGTCCTCGACGACCTTCGCGATCCGCCCGGCGAGAGCGACGACGATCTCCCGAGCAACACCCGGACCGTCGGCAGCCAACGCACACAGCCGCGCGAACGCCGCGTCGACCGCGGGCCGATCATCGATGCCTTGGGCAAGTACCCCGGCCTCGACCGCCTGCTGCACGAGGTACCGCGGCTGACTGCTCTCGCCCACGCACCCGCGCCGCCCGCAGTAACAGACCGGACCGTCGGGATCGACGATCACATGGCCGATCTCGCCGACGTTGCTGGACGAGCCCCGGACGATCTCGTCACCGATCACCAGCCCCGCGCCGACACCGGTGCCGAGATAGAAGAACAGGAAACTGCCGCCGTGCCCGGCCCACTTCTCCGCCGACGCGGCCGCGGTCACGTCCTTGTCCAGCAGGATCGGCAGACCGGTCCGCTCGCGCAGTTCGTCGCGCAGCGGGACCAGGTGCCAGGCCGACAGGTTCGGCGGATCGACGACCACACCGCGTTCGACATCGATCGGACCGGGCGCCGCGATGCCGACGCCGGTGACCCGGTCGCGCAGTGCACCGGACTCGGCGATCACGTCCTCGATCGTCTTGGCGATGCCGTCGATGAGTACGCCGGGATCGTCGGCGTACTGGTCGACGGGCCGCCGCGCGATCACCTCGCCGGTGAGATCGAGCAGTACGACGGTCACCACGGACGGATCGAGGTGCACGCCGACGGCGTACTGGCCGGTGGGCTCGAGCTCGAGCAGCGTCCGCGGTTTACCCAGGCCCGCGCCGCGCAGCCGGCCGGCCTCGCGCACGAGCCCGGCGTCGAGCAGACGGCGGGCGATGTTCGAGATGGCCTGGCCGGACAGCCCGGTTGCTTCGGCGAGTTCGACCCGGCTGAGCTGCTCGCTGCGGCGGATCGCGTCGAGTACGACGGCGTCGTTGAAGCCGCCGACCCGATCGAGATTCGTGCCCCGCCGTACCGTCACAAGAGCCCCCAGGTCAGTTCGCGGTCGGGTCCGCACCCCACGGACGCGACCAGTCGTAGTGGAGGGCCTCGTCACCTGCCCGCCAGGCGTTCGGCGTGGTGTTCACGAGCCAATCCGTCGGCTCGACCCCGGCCGCCGCACCACCACTGAGCGCCAAATGTATACCGTTCCGCAACGCCTGGTCGGACCGCTCCGTCCGGGCTGCTGGATCGATCGACAAGAACAGCGCCGTACCGGATCGAGCGACCAGGTCGAGGAAGCGCTCGTTGAGCTCCCACGGCGTCTGCGGCGTGCACGGAACGCAATCCGCGTCGACGGTGAAGAACCGGTTGTGCTGCGGGAGCCGGAACGCGAGCGTGTTGACGCCCATCTTCCGGGTCCGCTCCCAGTCCCGCCCGGACGTGTCGTCTCCGGTCCGCTGTACGTCGACGAGCCCGGCAGCCAGGTGGCCGACGGTGTTGCAGCCGATCAGTACGACATCGGAAGCCGCGGCCCGGATCTCGCGGTAGAACGCGAGGACGATCTCGGCCGTCGTCCGCGAGGTGTCGTGCAGCTGCCAGCCGCCGCGGGTCAGCCGCGAACCCATCGCCGGCCCGAACGCGCCGAACACGTCGTACGTGCTGAAGTCGTGCTTCACGAGTTCGAAGCCCCAGGACCGGAACCGCTCGAGGTCGGCCCGGATGCCGTCCACGACCTCGGGGTACGACGGATCGAGCGCGCGACCGGGCTTGTCGTGCGGACCCTTCGACGCGAACGAACCGGGCTCGCGGACGAGCAGCGGCCGGAACCACAGCCCCGGGCGCGCGCCGATCGCCTTGATCGCGGCCGCCGTACCGGCCATGTCGTCGAAGACGCCCGGCGTACCGCGGTCCCAGGGGCCGCCGGAGCAGACACCGCCCGGGTACCAGCCGTCGTCGACGACGCTGAACGGCTTGACCGGATGACCGTCTGCGAGTTCGACGATCGTGGTCGCGTCCTGGAGGACCGCCTTCTCGTCGAAGTTCTCGCCGTACGCGTAGTACCAGTTGTTGGCCCCGACCACCGGCGCGGGCTCAGGTCGCGCCGGTAGTCGGGTGCTCATGGTGGCGACCGCTGCGTTCAGGGTCTGCCAAGGGGTGCCGCTCTCCTTGAATAGTCGCACGGTCGCCGCAGTCAGCGTCCGGCCCCTCAAGTGTGCCGGACCGCCGCCGTTGCGCAGGTCAAGCCAGAGCGTGAAACCGTCCGCGTCGACCGTCCAGGAACAGAACGCATTCGGCTGCACGTCCACGCCTGCCCCGGTCGTGCTTCCGGTCTGCGGGTCGTGCACGAGGAAGTACCACGGCAGCAGACGCTCGGGCTGGACGTGGCGCCACTGCAGGTCGCCGTACGAACGCTCCCAGGCGTCGCCGAGGATCAGCGCATCCGCCGGGAGCTTCGAGGTCCAGCGCAGCGCGACGCGGGAGATCGCGGTCGCGGTGACCTCGACGGACCCGTCGTTCCAGCTGACCTCGGCGCCGGCCGCGGACCAGGTCGTCCCCGATCTGACCGCGGTGGCCAACCCGTCCGAGAGATCCGCCTGGACGAATACAGCAGTCGGTTCTCTCACCTGGCTCCCTCGGGGCGGATTACTTTCCCCACAGACTTTAGTTAGTGCTTCTCGCGCCGGTCAAGGCGGCTACCGCCGTGACGAGACGGTCGACATCCGACTGGTCCGTGTACGGCGCGAGGCCGGCGCGGACCGCTCCGGCCGGACCGAGTCCGAGGACGCGAGCAGGCTCGTACGCGTAGAACGAGCCTGCCGGTGCGTTCACGCCCGCCTTCGCGAGATGCTCCGCGACGGCGGCCGGGCTGTGGCCCTCGAGGTTGAAGAGCAGAGTCGGCGTCCGGCTGGTCGCGTGACCGTACAGCGTGATGCCGGGGATCGCGGCGAGGCGGGACTCCAGGTCGTCCCGGAGGTTGTCCTCGTGCTCCTCGACCAGCTCGAGTGAGCTGACAAGTCGCTCGCGACGGGTGGCGCCGGTCCCGCCGAGACCGGCCAGGAAGTCGACGGCCGCTGTCGTGCCGGCCAGCAGTTCGTACGGCAGCGTGCCGAACTCGAAGCGCTCCGGTACGACGTTCGACGACGGCATCAGCTTGTCCGGCTTGAGCGTCTCGAGCAGCTCCGGCGCCGCAGTCAGCGTGCCGAGGTGAGGCCCGAAGAACTTGTACGGCGAGCACACGTAGAAGTCGGCGTACGCCGCATCGACCGGCACGTGCGCGGTCAGATGCACGCCGTCGACGTAGATGAGCGCCCCGGCCTCGTGGACCTGGTCGGCCATCCGCCGGGTGTCGGGCCGCGTGCCGAGGAGGTTCGACGCGCCGGTGACCGCGACCAGGCGGGTGCGGTCGGTCAGGAGCGGCGCGACGTCGTCGAGCTCGGACGTCTCGGGGTCGAAACCGAGCCACCTGATGGTCGCGCCGGCAGCCTCGGCGGCCTGCACCCACGGGCGGACGTTCGCGTCGTGGTCGAGACGCGTGACAATCACCTCGTCGCCCTCGGACCAGGTCTTGGCGAGCGTGCGCGAGAAGTCGTACGTCAGCTGGGTCATGCTGCGGCCGAAGACGATGCCCTGCGCGGTCGTCCCGAGCAGATCGGCCATCGCCTCGCGGGCGCCGACGACGATCTCGTCGGCGCGACGCTCGGCGGGCGTCAGTTGCCCGCGGTTCGCGAGCGCCGAGACCATCGTCCGCGCCACCGCGTCGGCGACGGCCTGCGGCGTCTGCGAGCCGCCCGGACCGTCGAAGTGCGCCGCTCCCTCGTCGAGCGCGGGGAACTGCTTCCGGACCGCCACCACCTCGAAGGCACACATGAGCGTCATCCTCGCTCACTCCTGACATCCACCGCTACCGCGTGCCCGAATGCGGATAAAAATCTCCGGAATGTCGGTGCGGTAGTGCAGGATGTCAGGAGTGAGTACCGTTACGACTCCTGACAAGGCCCCGGTGCGGGCCTGGCTCCCGGTGATGCTGGCGCTGGCCGCGATCTGGGGCTGCAGCTTCTTGTTCATCTCGGTCGGCGTGCGGGAGCTGCCGCCGCTCTACCTGGCGCTCGGGCGGGTGATCGCGGGGTCCGTCGTACTGCTCGCGATCCTGGTCGTGAAGCGCGAGCCGCTGCCGCGCGATCCGCGGTTGTGGGCGCACTCGTTCGTCGCCGGTGCGATCGGCTCGGCGATCCCGTGGACCCTGTTCGGGTACGGCGAGGAGCGGATCCCGTCCCTGCTGGCCGGCATCTGGAACGGGATCACCCCGCTGATCGTGCTGCCGATCGCCGTGCTGATCTTCCGGACCGAGGTGTTCTCGGTGCAGCGCGGTGTCGGGCTGCTGATCGGGTTCACCGGGATGCTCGTCGTCCTCGGCGCGTGGCGGGTCGACAGCGGAGCGGATCTGATCGGGCAGGGGCTGTGCATGCTCGCGGCGGTGTTCTACGGGCTCGCGATCCCTTACCAGAAGAAGTTCCTGGCGGGCACGACGCTGTCCGGCACCGCGCTGTCGGCGGCTTTGTTGCTGTGCGCAACTGTTCAGCTGGCGATCGTCGCGCCGATCGTGACCCGGCAGGCGCCGCCCGCGCCGTGGTCGCTGTCGATCGAGGTGGTGCTGAGCGTGGTCGCACTCGGTGCGCTCGGCAGCGGGCTCGCCTTCGTGCTGAACATGCGCAACATCCGGCTGATCGGCGCGAGCCGCTCGTCGATGGTCACGTACCTGATGCCGGTCTTCTCGATCATCGTCGGCGTGATCGTCCTGCACGAACACATCACCTGGTACCAGCCGGTCGGCGGGCTCGTCGTCCTGCTCGGCGTCGCCGTCTCCCAAGGCGTGCTGGGTGTGCGCCGCAAGCCGGTCGTCGCGGTCGAGGCGCCGGTGACTACCTGACGGCGCCGGTCAGCGGCGGCGGAGGTTCGGGACCGCGGCGACGGCGACTGCCGCGAGGGCGAGGAGGGTGCCGGCGACGACCGGGGTTGTGACCGGCTTGTCGGCGACGGGGACGAAGATGTCGATGAACAGGCTCGCGATGAGCTGGCCGGCGATGGTGCCGAGGCCGAGCACGAAGACGCCGACGACCCGGACCACGGCGGCCGCGGCGCTGATGAAGATCACGCCGCACGCGCCGCCGAAGTACAACCAGGGTTCGCTCGGCAGATGCCGTGGTGCGCCGCGCAGTGCGAGGTCGACCAGGAACACCAGCAGCAGCGCGGCGAATCCGACCAGGAAGTTGACGACCCCGGCGGCGACGGCGCCGTACGCATCAGTCGAAGCGGTCCGCGCGACCCGGCCGTTGATGGCCTGCTGTACGGCGGTGCCGACGCCGCCGAGCGCGGGAAGTACAGCCAGCAACAGGCCGTCGGGGTGACTCAGCTGCTCCGATACCGCCAGGCCGACCGCAACCAGAGCCACCATCGCACCGACGATCCGGATCGCGGTGAGCGGCTGCGGGCCGGCCGGTCCGAAGCCGAGACGATCGACGACCAGGCTGCTGATCGCCTGCCCCGCGACACCGGCCACGAGGAAGACCGCGACGCCGATGATCGAGACGGTGATCGACTGGGTCGCGACGAGGAACGCACCCGCGAGCCCACCGAGGCATTGCCACCAGCGCAGACCGCCGTACCCGCGCATCGGGGTCCTGATCGTGCGCCAGACGTTGCCGAGTCCGCGCCGTACCGGCGGCACCACGGCGGTCGCGACCAGCAGGATCAGCAACCCGGTGCCGAACGAGATCAGCGCCGCCGGGATCCCGTCGCCGAGGATGCCGCCGAGCTCGCCGTTCAACCGCGACTGCACCGCGACCAGCATGCCGATCCCGAACGCCGAGACGAGGCCGACGAGATGGTGCTGCCGGGTCGAAACGGCGGGAGGCGTGGCGGTCGTTGTCACCTCACCATCATGACCGTCCGGCCTGTAGCTGCTGACAGCAGGTCCGGATTATGACCGCCGGATGAGCGCCAGATACATCGCGTCGGTGCCGTGCAGATGCGGCCAGAGCTGGATGTCCGGCCCGTCCCCCAGATCCGGTACGCCGGGGAACAGTGCCCGTGCGTCTTCGAGCGAGGCATCGGAGCGACGGCCCAGTACGGCGTCGACGACCGCCCTGGTCTCGTCGGGATGAGGCGAGCAGGTCACGTACGCGACCACGCCGCCCGGACGGACCGAGGTGATCGCCGACTCGAGCAGCGCCTCCTGGAGCGGACGCAGTTCGACGACGTCTTCCGGCGTACGCCGCCAGCGGGCTTCGGGGCGCCGCCTGAGCGCGCCGAGCCCACTGCACGGGACGTCGGCCAGCACTCGATCGAACGAACCGGCCGGCCAGGTCGGCTTGGTGCCGTCGCCCACGAGAACCTTGTGGTCGCCAGGGATCGCACGCAGGTTGGAGCGAACCAGCTCGGCCCGGTGCTTGAGCGGCTCGACCGCGGTCAGCTGGCCGTCGGGCACAAGCGACGCGAGCAACGCCGACTTCCCACCCGGTCCCGCACACAGGTCGAGCCAGTTCGCGTCGTCCCCGTCAACCTTCGCGGACGCCAACGCAATCGCAACCAGCTGCGAACCCTCGTCCTGCACACCGGCCCGCCCACTCGCCACGGCGTCGATCCGCCCCGGATCCCCACCGCCCTCCAGGACAGCCGCGTACGGCGACCACCGTCCAGGGGCCGCGCCAGCCGCGACCAGCTCCTCCACCTCAGCCACCCCGGGCCGGGCAACAAGCGTCACGCGCGGAGGCTCGTTGTCAGCGATAAGCAAGCGCTCAAGCTCGACGGCCTCATCACCTGGAGGTGCGGCGCCCGGTCCGTCTGACAGGGCGCGCTCGAAGGCCGCCACGACCCAGGGCGGGTGGGCCTCGGCGATCGCCAGGAAGCCGAGGGAATCGTCCCGCGGGGCGACGGTGTCGATCCACTGGTCGAGCGAGCGCTGGCTGATCTTGCGCAGGACGGCGTTGACCAAGCCGGTGCGTTTCTGGCCGAGCTCGGAGCGGGTCAGGGTGACCATCTCGTTGACCGCGGCGTACGAGTCGACCCGCATGTTCAGCAGCTGGTGCGTGCCGAGGCGGAGCAGGTCGAGGAGCTCAGGATCGAGGTCGGCCAGCGGGCGGGAGACGCTGCGCGCGAGGAAGGCGTCGTACGTGCCCTGCCAGCGCAGTGTTCCGTGGACGAGCTCGGTGCAGAACGCGGCGTCGCGGCCGGACAGGCGTGCATCGCGGAGGGCCTTGTTCAGGGCGAGGTTGGCGTACGCGCCCTCGGCGGTCACCTGCCGGATGACCTGGTACGCGACCCGCCGGACCCGATCCGGCCGGACCTGCGGCGCACGGTTGCGCGGAGACCGATCGCTCACTACCCCAGCACGTCCTGATCGGTGAGGCGAATACCGCGCGCCCAGTCGGCCGCGGCCATCGGCTTCTTGCCCTGCGGCTGGACCGTGACCAGCTCGACCGCGCGGCTCCCGGTGCCGACCGTCACGCTCGACTTCGTGGCCCGCAGTTCGCCGGGCTTCAGCTCGTCGTCGGTCAGCCGTACGGCGAGCACCTTCAGCCGCTCGCCCCGGAACGTCGTCCACGCCCCCGGCGCCGGGTTGCACCCGCGGACCAGCCGATCCACCCGCTGCGCCGGGGCGTTCAGATCCAGCTCGGCGTCCTCGACCGTGATCTTCGGCGCGAGCGTCACGCCGTCGGCCGGCTGCTCCCGAGCCTCGAGTACGCCGGCCTCGATGCCGTCCAGCGTGTCGACGAGGAGCTTCGACCCCGACACAGCCAGCCGGTGCAACAGGTCGCCGGACGTGTCCGACGGGCCGATCGGCTCGGTCAGTACGCCGTACACCGGACCCGCGTCGAGCGCCTTCACGATCCGGAACGTGCTCGCGCCGGTGACGTCGTCGCCCGCGATGATCGAGTGCTGCACCGGCGCGGCCCCACGCCACGCGGGCAGCACCGAGAAGTGCAGGTTGATCCAGCCGTGCTCCGGGATGTCGAGCGCGGCCTGCGGCAGCAGACCGCCGTACGCGACGACCGGGCAGCAGTCCGGCGCGATCTCCCGCATCCGCGCCAGGAACTCCGGATCGCTCGGCTTCACCGGCTTCAGGATCTCGATCCCGCCCAGCTCTTCGGCGTACTGCGCGACCGGCGACGCGACGAGCTTCCGCCCGCGACCGGCCGGCGCATCCGGCCGGGTGACGACGCCGACCAGCTCATGACGACTGGCAACGATCGCCTCGAGCGCGGTGACGGCTGGTTCCGGCGTACCGGCAAAGACGACTCTCACAGGCCGAATCCGTTCGTGGGGTGGGGCGAGACCTTGAGCTGGGGTGGGCCGCCCAGGCCCGACCAGTCGGCTTCGCGGATCGCCTTCATCGCCTGCTTGCGGGTCTCCCGGTCGAGGCGGTCGACGAACAGGATGCCGTCCAGGTGGTCGGTCTCGTGCTGGATGCAGCGGGCGAGCAGGTCCGAGCCCTCGATCACCACCGGGTCGCCGTACATGTTGAAGCCCTTGGCGATCAGCGACTGGGCGCGGCGGCAGTCGAAGGTCAGGCCGGGGATCGACAGGCAGCCCTCGGGGCCGAACTGCTCATCGGTCGAGAGCGACAGTTCGGGGTTGATCAGGTGCCCGAGCTCGCCCTCGACGTGGTAGGTGAACACCCGCAGCCCGACGCCGATCTGCGGCGCGGCCAGGCCGGATCCGGGCGCGTCCTGCATGGTGTCGGTGAGGTCCGCGACCAGGCGGCGCAGCTCGGCGTCGAAGTCGACGACCGGCTCGGCCTTGGTGATCAGCACGGGGTCGCCGAACAGGCGGATGGGTTGGACCGACACAGACTCTCCACACGGGTTCCACGAGGCAGGACTGCGCAAGTCTAGTTGGCTCGTGGAGCGGATTCAGGACGGGAGGCCCCTCCCGTTTGTTGCCACAAGCACGTACTGTGGTCCCAGGCGTACCCTCAGTCACTGCCGTCACACGCCGCTCGGGAGACCCAATGCTCACTGCAGCACGGGGGGCAACTCTGATCCTCCTGGGTGCACTGCTTGCGCAGGCACCCCTTACTGCCCAGGCTTATCAACCCCGCGAGCCCGAGTACTCCGGGCCGCCCAGCATCACCGCTTCCCCCACCGTTGAGCCGACGACGACAGCTACACCGGTGCCCACGCCGACGACGAGTCAGCCGGTGGACGAGCCGGCGGCGCGGTCGTGGAGCGAGGTGGTGAAGCAGGTGACGGAGACGTCGCCGGGTGATCTGCAGGTCCGGTCGGCAGACAAGTCCGAGCAGGCCGAGTCCATGCTCAGGTGCTTCAAGCTCGAGACCGAGAACTACTGCCTGGGCCTCGGCTTCGTCGACAAGGTGCCGACTGGCGCGCAGTTGCAGTCGATCGTGAGCCCGCCGGCCCTGCGCGCGGCGGACGAGGTCGGTGTCGAGCAGGACATCCCCACCGGTGACCTCACCCCGGCCGACTTCGTCGCCCAGCGCGCCGCGATGCCGAAGAGCACCCGCGTCACCGCCGAGCTCGACGAGATGCAAGCCGCCTGGAACGGCCGCGAGAAAGCCCGCGAGCTCCGCGAACTGGTCGCCGCCGGCACCCCACCGGTGAACCCGCAGGAGCCAACTGGCTCGCCTGCGGCGAGCGAGCAAGAGGCCGGACAAGACGTAGGCCGCGAAGCGGCGCCCACCACAGCTGGCACCGAGACGGCGGCTACGCCGCAGGCGGACGGCGCGGGGGCTGCGCCGACTCCGACGGGGTCGCCTACCGCGACGCCGACCGCGACCCCCACAGTGGCGCCGACAGGCGTGCCTACTCGGACTGTTCCTACGGTGGGGCCGTCCAAGCCGGTGCCGCCGACCACGCCGGCTGCTCCGGTGAAGGTGCCGGCTTCGGCGTACATCATGAAGGGGTTCCAGACCTCGCAGGAGAAGGGGTACTGGTGCGGGCCGGCGACGTTCCAGTCGATCGACTGGGCCGATGACAACCAGAAGGACACCCAGGCGTCCTGGGCCAAGGACCTCGGCTCGACCACCGGCGGTACGGCGATCTCCGCGATGGTCAAGCAGACCAACGTGAAGACCGCCTGGCCGAAGTCCGCGGGCACGTACATCGTGCAGAACGTCTCGGACTGGAACGCGCAGACGTTCTTCACCGTCCACCAGAAGCACCTGGGCGTCTACAAGGCCCCGGTGATCGAACACGTGCAGCTGCTCAAGCGGTACTTCCCGTACCTCGCCTTCAACCACAGCGGGCACTACCAGGTCGGCCGCGGCTACGACAAGGCGAACGGCACGATCGCGATCTTCGAGGTGTTCAACGAGCGCCGCTTCAACAGCCGCGGCAACGTCACCGACGGCCCGCGGAACATCCCGGCGAGCGCACTGTTCAACGCCACCCTGGCCAATTCCTTCCAGAACATCGGGCTGTGATGCATCGCCGTACGGTTGCCGCAGGCACCCTTCTCGTCCTGGCCGTGGCCGGCTGCTCGTCAACCACGCCGACCACGACACCCACACCGACGCCAACACCGACGACGCCGAAGCCGTCGGTCACCCCGACCCGGCCGACAGATAGCGGTACGGCGATCCCGGTCTGGGCGAACGTCCTGCGGCAACCGGTCGACGGCCAGCACCTCGTCACCCAGCAGCACAAGTACGTCGTCACCCGCGGCAGCGACGAGGCCGGTACGACGACCATCACCGACCGCACCAGCAGGAAGGCTGTCGTCCGCCACGTCCCCGCGATCGGTTTCGTTGCCCAGTCCCCCGTTGTCCTCGACAACCAATGGGCCCTGATCGAGGACATCCGCTCCGACGGCCCGGACCCGCAGATCAAGGTCGTCCGCTACGACCTCACGACCGGCAAGGCCACCGCGCCCGCCGGGCTCCCACCGGTCTCCGAACCCGAGATCGGCGCCTACAACGGCACGTTCGCGTACAGCTCCACCGACGCGAAGAACCGCTCCTGCCTGATCGTCGCCAACCTCGCCACACTCAAGTCGCGCGCCGTGACCTGCGTCGACGCCCCCGGGTACGTCGCCGATCCGGTCGTCTCGGCCGATACCGTCACGTTCAGCGAGATCATCGCCCCGGAGACCGCACGCCGCTGCAAGCGCATCCTCTCCGCTCCGCTGGCGGGCGGCTCCGCGAAACCGGTGCCCGCAGCAACCAACTGCATCCAGTGGAGTGGTGCGACGATCGCCGGTGCAACCGTCTGGTCCGAGGTGGCCGCCGCCGACCCCGATCAGTACCAGAGCAAGGCGTACGTCCGCGAGTCCGGCGACTCCCCCGCCCGCCCGCTCGGCACCGTCGTCACCGACACGATCCTTGCCTGCGGCAACTGGATCCTCTGGGAGGTCCGCACGGTCAGCCCAGCCGGCGAGGAGACCTACCAGATCAACCGCTGGCGTCCCGGTCTCGCCGCCCCGCAACGCATGTACGCCGCCAAACCCGGCGTCGCGCTCACCCCGATGACCTGTCAGGACAACACGGTGTACGTCGAAGCGGCGTACCTCGCGAGCACGCCGACGTACACCGAAACGATCTCGGCGCCTGTCTGACTGGCGGCTACCAGCGTGCGTGCCGGATCCGCACCTTGCCGAACCCGACCGCACCGGTGATGCGGATCCGCGGACCGGTCCCGGTGGAACCGCGCGGCGGCTTGTACTGCGAGTCCTTCCACGTGGTGTGCAGACCCTCGAGCTCGACGACCGCGTTGCGCGGCACCCGGATCTTCGCGCCGCCGGTGCCGAGCTTGAGCTCGATGTCGACCTCTTGGTGCTCGAAGATCGCCCGGGTCAGATCGAGCCGGACCCGGCCGAACGCGGAATGCACCTTGAGCCTCCGCGGCACCCGCCAGACGCCGACGCGGCTGATCCGCCCGGACGCCGCGCCGATGGTCGCGGAGCGGCCCGGGTCCGGCGCCGGCAGCGAGGCCAGCGCCCGCTCGAGATCCCGACGGGTCCGAGCGCTCAGCACCTGGTGCAGCCGGGCGTCCATCTCCTCGTGGGTGAGGATCCCGTCGGTGTAGGCCTCCTGCACGCGCCGCACAGCGGTGTCGCGATCCACGTCCCCGATGGCGGGCGAGCGGTCTCCAGGTACGGACGTCACCAATCCACTGTAGTACCGCTACACGGCCAGACCGCGGGCCCGGAGTTGCGTCCGGAGGTCGGCCGCACCGGTGAAGACTTCGGCGTCGAGACCGACGGCGCGAGCACCGTCGACGTTGTAGGCCGTGTCGTCGGTGTAGAACGTGCGCGCCGGCTCCAGGTCGAAGCGGTCGATGAGGATCCGGTAGATCTTCTCGTCGGGCTTCACGGTCTGCTCGACGCCCGAGACGACCTCCCCGTCGAACCGCGTCAGGATCGGGAACGCCTCCTTCGCGATCTCCCACTTCTCACCCGAGAAGTTCGTCAGCGCGTACGTCGGCAGGCCGAGCGCCTTGATCTCGGTGAGCACCGCGGCGGTGTCCTCGAACACGCCCTTGACCATCTTCAGCCAGCCGGTGTCGTACGCCTCGATCCACTCGGCGTGCTCCGGGTGCAGACTCCTCAGCTCCGCAACCGCCTCGGCCCACGGGCGGCCCTCGTCCTGCTTGTGGTTCCAGGCCGGTGTGGCCACGTTGGTGAGGAAGTGCGACCGCTGTTCCGCATCGGGAATCAGGTCGGCGTAGAGGTAGTTGGGGCTCCAGTCCAGCAACACCCCGCCGATGTCCAACACCACTGCGTCGATCGTCCGCTCTGTCATGTCCTCAACCCTACGAGACTCGGCGAGAACGGTGCGGCTGCTTTCACTGTGCGGAGCACGGGCACCGTCTCGATCGCGGTGATGTGCTCGATGGCGCCGACCCTGTCGGTCAGGTAGCTGTGCAGGGCGGCGGGGCTCGCACACAGTGCTTGCGTGACGAGGTTCGTCCGGCCGGTGGTCGCCGCGACGAAGCCGAGCTCGTCGTGCTCGGCCAGCGCCCGCCCGACCGCGTCGAGGTGCGCCGGCGGAACGGACAGCCACAGCATCGCGCTGGTCGTGAATCCGAGCGCGGTCGGATCGACGTCGACATCGAAGTAGATCGCGCCGGTCTGCTGCAGCTCGTCCAGCCGGCGCGCGACGGTCGCCGTCGACCAGCCCGTGCGTACGGCGAGATCCGCGTGCGTGGCGCGACCGTCCTCGCCGAGCGCGGTCAGCAACTTCGCGTCACCGGTGCCCAGCGGCTTGACCGGTCCCCGATCGGTCGGCGTCGAGAGGCAGGCTGCTTCCTGCGCAGGCGTCAGGCTCTTGGCGCGACCACGCCAAGCGGTCGGACCGCCGACGTACATGTGCAGCAGGTACTGCGCGGAGACCGACGTGATGCCGGTGGTCCGCGGGAGGTCGTTCAGGAGCAGCGCACTGCCGTCGGTCGGGGTGCTGTTGACGATCGACACGATCTCGGTCCCGCCCGCGGCGAACTTGATCCAGCTGGTATCGGGGCGCCGGGCCAGTGCCGCGGCCAGATCCTGAGCCACCTGCGGAGCCGCGGTGAGGCGGACCAGCCAGAGCGCCCGCCCAGCCGTCTGCGGATCCGGCAGGCCGATCACCCGCAGGCCGGCCTCGGCCCGCAGCCGGTTGAAGCGGCGCGCGACCGTCTGCGTCGAGACACCGAGAACCTCACCGATCCGGCTGTACGGCGCCCGCCCGTCGAGCTGCAGCGCGTGAATCAGAGCCCGATCAATCGCGTCTACCATGTGAAGATCATCGCTCGTCCCGCATCTGGATGGAAGATTTCTGAAGACTCCGCATGATTTATGGAAGGTTGATTGATCGGATCCGATCGTGATGGCATGACGAACAAGCGATGGATCGGGCTGATCGCCCTGCTCGTGGCCGAGGCCCGGTGATGGGGCTGGCTGCGATCTCCGGGCCGCTCCTCGGCGGGTTCATCACCGAGGTCAGCACGTGGCGGGCGGTCTTCCTCGTCAACGTGCCGCTCGGCCTCGGCGTACTCGCGCTCTCGCATCTGCTGCCCGAGTCGGCGGCTCCGCAGCGACCGCGCATCGACCTCCTCGGGACGGGACTGCTGACCGGCGGTACGGCGCTCGTTGTCTACCCGATCCTGCAGTCCCGCGACTGGTACCTGTTGATCGGCGGCGCTGTGCTGCTCGGTCTGTGTCTGCTGCGGGGCAACCTGATCGAGACGAGTCTGTTCGCGCATCGTGGATTCGCTCCGGCGCTTGCGACGTCCACGCTGTTCTTCGCGGTGATGAGCGGGCTCACGTTGGTCGTCGTACTGCATCAGCAACTCACGCTGCACCACGGCGTCATGCGCGCAAGCCTCGCGCTGCTGCCGTGGTCGGCCGCGAGCGGAATCGCGTCGCTCGTCGCTGGTCAGTGGCTGGTCGCCCGCTTCGGATCACGGCTGATGTACGCCGGTCTCGGCGTACTGCTGGTCGGCCTCGCGGCTGCGCCGTACGCGCTGCTGCCGGCGTTGGCGGTTGTGGGTGCCGGGGTGGGGTTGTTCACGACGGCGTTCTTCACCGAGGCGTTGCACCGGGTCGAGCCGCACGAGACCGGGTCCGCGGCGGGGCTGCTCAACGCCGTACAGCAGTTCGGCGGGACGCTCGGCGTGGCGGCGTTCGGCTCGGTCTTCCTGCATCACCCGACCTCGATCGATCGCGCTGTGTGGGTCGCGGTCGCGGTCGTCGTGGTGACGGTCGCGACCGCTCACCTCATGCGGTCGCCGCGTTTGTTGCAGCGCGGGCGTGGAGCGCCGGCGCCAGCGAGTACTGGCCGATGAAGATCACCACACCGAGTACGGCGCAGCCGAGCCAGGTGGCTGTCGGGCCGAGGTGCTCGAGGGCGTTCGTGCCGGCCAGCGGGCCAATCACCGTGCCGACGCCGAACGCCATCCCGGACAGACCCATGTAGCGGCCGCGCAGGTCGATCGGCGCGAGGTCGGCGAACACCGCGCCGATCACGGCGGCGAACCCGATCTCTCCGATCGTCCACACCACGACCGACACCGCGTAGCCCCACCAACTGTGGACGACGGCACCGACGCCGAAGCCGAGTCCGACGACCAGCATTGAGGCCGCGAGCAGTTTCGGCCGGTCGAGCTTGACGAACCACTTGCCGAGGAACGGCTGGACGAGCACGATCACGACACCGTTGAGCGCGATCACCAGACCGTACGTCCGGGACGAGAGGCCGTCGTCCGACATCGCCAGCGGCAGAGTCGAGTAGCCCTGCATGTAAATGGTCGCGTAGCCGATCTGGATCAGGATCATCAGCAGGAACACGGTGTCGCGTACGACGACCGGTAGCAGCGCCCGGCGGACCGAATCCTCCGCGGGGGCCGGACGGCTCTCCGGCACCATCGTCCAGATGACCAGGCCGGCGATCACCGAGGTGGCGGCGTTCACCCAGAACAGCAGGCCGTAGCCGAACGACGCGAGGACGCCCGCGCTGACGGTCGAGACCGAGAAGCCGAGGTTGATCGCCCAGAACAGCAGGCCGTACGCGCGGACCCGCTCGGTCGGCTGCAGCAGGTCCGCAACCGTCGCCTGGACAGCGGGGCGGAACAGGTCGCTGAGCAGGCCGACCAGGAACGCGGTCACCCAGATCAGCGCCATCGAACGGGCGGATCCGAGCAGGATCAGCGCGGCGCCGGTGCCGAAGAAGCAGATCAGCATGGTCACGCGGCGGCCGACCCGGTCGGCCAGCCAGCCGCCGACGAGCTGCGCACACACGGATCCGGCGCCGACCGCGGCGGCCACGGCTCCCGCCGTACCGGCCGAGAGGTGGCGGTCGTGGGTCAGGTACAGGACGAGGAACGGTTGCACGAAGCTGCCGAGCCGGTTGACCAGCTGGCACACCCAGAGCGCCCAGAACGCCCGCGGCAGGGCGGTCGGGGTCGGGGTGTCGATGGCTACTGCGCTCATGGGATCAACTCTCGGGGCCAGGCCGGCCGTTGTCGATGATTAGGGTGAGGACTAATCTTGGCCGGGTGATCACGATCAGGCTGAACGCCGGCGACGTCGGGCGGATCCGGTTCGCGCTGTCGCCGGTGTGGGAGACGATGACGAGTGTGCGGGCGTTGAGCAACAACACCGCGCAGAGCGTGCACGGCCCGTGGCTGCAGAAGGTCCGGCCGACGATCGCGGGCGCCGACCTGACGTTGCTCAGGGCCCTCATTCCGCCGTACGGCTATATCCCCGATTTCATGACCCCGGCGCCGCCGCGGCGGTCGACGAGCTTCGAGTCCGGGCTGGCCGCGATCGCCGCGACACCGCACGAGATCGTGGCCGACGAGCTCGGCAAGCTTCACCACGACACTCCGCACCCGCTGCTGCCGGAGCTGATCGCGGATCCGGCGAAGGCGCTCGAGGTGATCACGTCGGCGCTGGAGACGTACTGGCGCCGGGCGATCGAGCCGGAGTGGCGGCGGATGCGATCGCTGCTGCAGGAGGACCTCGCGTTCCGGCTGGACGAGCTGGCGAGCGGCGGGATCGAGCGCCTGTTCCGTAACCTGCACCCGTCGATCAGCTATCGCGGCGATCGCGTCGAGATCGACCGCCCGTACACCTGCGACGGCGAGCCGATGGCCGGCCAGGGCCTGCTCCTCGTCCCCTGCGTCTTCACCTGGCCCGCCGGGCTGGCGGTGACGGGCGCGCCGCACGTGCCGACGATCACCTATCCCCCACGCGGCCTCGGCCGCCTCTGGGAGGACCGCCAGGACACCACCGACTCACCCTTGGCAGACCTCGTCGGCCGCACCCGAGCCGCGATCGTCAGCCACCTCGACCTACCGATGTCCACCACCCACCTGGCCCACCAACTCGGCGTCTCCGCCCCCACCCTGAGCGTGCATCTGAGCATCCTCCGCAACGCCGGCGTAGTCACCTCCCACCGCGACGGCCGCACGGTCCTGTACCACCGCACCTCCCTCGGCCACCAACTCCTCGCCGCCTCAACCCAGCTCGCAACAACCGCGTAGCTACTCAACGACCCGTTCGAGCGTCGCCGCGTCCGCACGATCCTTCGCCGCGTCAGACGCATCCTCACGCGGGACGGCCTTGCCGGCCCGCAGTACGTCGAGCGGGATCACGCGCGCCGAAACCGCTCCGAACTCCCGGCGGACATCCCCGAACGGCTCCGTCGACCAGACGACCGGCTGATCGGGCAGCGGTACGACGACCTCGCCCGCGGGCCCGCTCTCCACGAAGGTGAACTCGACCAGCACCGCACCGAGCACGTACCGCGTCCCGATCACGTCATCAGGCATCGGCGTATGACGCCAGCCGGCCGCCTCGAGTGCGACCTTGATCCTCGCGAAGTCCCGTCGCCAGGCCGCTAGATCCACGTCGTCGTGGGGTCGGGTCTGCTGTCCGACCCAGAAGTCGACCGCCCATCCGCCGAACAGCCAATGGTCGACGCCGGCGTCGTCCAACGCCTGGCTGAGCGCGGCGATGGCCGCCAAATGGGCACGTGATTCGGCTTCCACCCCAGCAGGGTCTGCCACTGAACTCCGTCGGTCCACCCTTCAGGGTCAGCCGAAGGTGGGTGGGTCTACCTGGACTCGGACTGAGCCTGGGGACTTCTTGGTGGCTCTGGTGGACTGGGTCTCCTTGAGGGAGCGGACGAGGGTGGGGCCGTGTTGGCGCGGGGTGCGGACCACGGCTCGGACGGTTTCCTCGTCGAGATCTACGGGGCCTAGGGCCTCCAGGCCGGCTGATGGTGGGACCAGGTCGCGGAGGCGGGTGATGAGGTCGTTGACGGCCTCGGAGGGGCCGGTCAGCTCGGCCAGTTTGGCGGCGGGCGCTAGACGAGCGGTTCGGCGTTCCTCGATTTCACGGAGTGCGTAGCCTTCGGGGCTCCAGCGGACGATTGCCTGCAGTGGCAGGGCGGACGGGTCGCCGACGAGGATGACGGTGCCGCCGTCGCGGGCTGATCGGACCATGGCGGCCGCGTTGAACCAGCGGCGTACGGCTTCTTCGGGAGCTCGCAGGTCGGGACGGGCCAACATCAGCCAGGTGTCGAGCAGCACGGCGGCGGCGTACCCGCCCTCGGCGACCGGCTCGGCTCCGGGCGTGCTGACGATCAGCGCCGGCGCGCCCGATACGACGTCGAGCATGTTGTCGCCGCCCGACGTACGCACCACGACGCCGGGGAACGCCCGGCCCAACTCCTCCGCCGTACGTCGGGCGCCGATGATCGCCGCGCGCATCCGGGTGTCGCCGCACTCCGGGCACCGGTGGTCGACCGCCGGCCGCCCGCACACGCTGCAGCTCGCCGGCCCGGATCCGCCCGTCCGACGCAACGTCCCGCCGCACGTCGAGCATCGCGACGGCGCCCGGCACGTCTGGCACACCAGGCTCGGCAGATACCCGGCGCGCGGCACCTGCACCAGCACCGGCCCCGACCGCAGCCCGTCCCGCGCGATCTCGAACACCCGATGCGGCAACCGCGCCGCCCGCGCGCTCGGGTCACGGGCCAGCTCGATATCCGACTCGCCCGCGATGTGCACCGACGGCGCCGCCGCGCGGATCACCTTCCGGTCCGCGATCAGCTCGTGCGCGAACCCGGACTCGATCAACGCCGCCGCCTCCGCGGACCGCGCGAACCCACCGAGCAGCGCGGCGCAGTTCTGCCGGAACGCGCGCAGCAGCAGGACTTCACGCGCATGCGGGTACGGCGCGCGCGGCTCGGCGTACGACTCGTCGCCGTCGTCCCACAGCGCCACCAACCCGAGCTCGGCCACCGGGGCGAACGCCGCCGCCCGCGTGCCGATCACGACCCGAGCACACCCGTGCAGTGCGCCCAGGAACGCGCGGTACCGAGCCGTAGGCCCGAGGTCCGCCGACAACGTGACGAACCCGGACTCCCCCAGCACCGCCGTACACGCCGCGGCCAGCCGCTCCAGGTCGCGCGCGTCCGCCGCCAGCAGCAACGCACCACGCCCCGACGCCGCACACACTGCCGCGGCCTGCGCGAATGCCAACGCCCAATCAGCTCCCGGAACGGCGGTCCACACCGCCCGCGGCGCCTCCCCGCGCGCGATCGCGTCGAGGAACCCGGCAGGGTACGGCGACCACCCCGAGCGTGAGGTGGACACCGGAGGCCGCGGCGGCTGGTCGCAGCGCAGCGGCTCGGCTTCGACCTTCGCGTGCCGCGGCGGGACCGCCAGTCGCGTGACATCGGCGAGCACCCCGGCGTACCGATCGGCGACCGCGCGGCACAGATCGGCGATCTCCGGCGTCAGCACCCGCTCGGGCGAGACGACCTTGCGCAACCTCATCAGCTTGCCGTCGTGGTCGGACTCGGCGAGCCGCTCGAGCACGAACCCGTCCAGGTCCTTGCCGGCGAAACGCACCTTGACCCGGGCACCCGGCTGGGCCGCCCCGGCCATGTCGTCAGGGACCAGATAGTCGAACGGCCGGTCCAGATGCGGGAGCGAGACATCGACCGCGATCCGGGCCACCGGCAACGATTCGGTGATCGGCGCGGGCTCCTTGGTCCGCGACCTGCGCACGGTGTCGCGCAGCAGCGTCAGCTGCTCCGGCGAGTCCGCGTTCGATGTCACCGGGAAACTGTAGTCGGCCGCGACGACACTGCGTCGGAGGCCGACGGCCGTCCTGTGGACAAGCGGCGGCCCGGCTGCCGGGACCGGCAACCGGGCCGTGCGCGAACGCAGTACCTACTTGTTGACCGCGGCCTTCAGGGCCTCGACGCGGTCGGTGCGCTCCCAGGTGAAGTCCTCACCGGTCCGCCCGAAGTGACCGTTGCGGGCGGTCTGGGCGTAGATCGGCCGGAGCAGCTCCAGGTCGCGGATGATCGCGGCCGGCCGCAGGTCGAAGACCTCCCGGGCCGCGTCGGCGATCTTGCTCACCGGCACCTTCTCGGTCCCGAACGTGTCGACGTAGAAGCCGACCGGCGCGGCCTTGCCGATCGCGTACGCGACCTGGCACTCGACCCGGTCCGCGAGCCCGGCGGCGACGATGTTCTTCGCCACCCAGCGCATCGCGTACGCCGCCGACCGGTCCACCTTGGACGGGTCCTTGCCGGAGAACGCGCCACCTCCGTGCCGCGCCATCCCGCCGTAGGTGTCGATGATGATCTTCCGCCCGGTCAGCCCGGCATCGCCCATCGGGCCGCCGATCTCGAACCGGCCGGTCGGGTTCACCAGCAGCTTGTAGTCGGTCGAGTCGATGTCGAACTGCTCGAGCACCGGGTCGACGACGTGCTTCTTGATGTCCGGCGTCAGCATCGACTCCAGGTTGATGTCCGCCGCATGCTGGCTGGACACCACCACGGTGTCGATCCGGACCGCCTTGTCACCGTCGTACTCGACCGTGACCTGGGTCTTGCCGTCGGGCCGCAGGTACGCCAGCGTGCCGTTCTTGCGGACCTCGGACAGCCGCTCGGACAGCCGGTGCGCGATCGTGATCGGCAGCGGCATCAGCTCCGGCGTCTCGTTCGACGCGTAGCCGAACATCAGTCCCTGGTCGCCCGCCCCCTGCAGGTCCAGTGCGTCCTCGGACGCGTCCGAACGCGTCTCGTACGCCGTGTCGACACCCTGCGCGATGTCCGGCGACTGGCTGCCGATGGCGACCTGCACCCCACAGGACGCGCCGTCGAAGCCCTTCAAGGACGAGTCGTAGCCGATCTCCAGGATGCGCGACCGCACGATCCCGGGGATGTCGACGTACGCCGTCGTGGTGACCTCGCCCGCGACGACGACCAGACCCGTGGTGATCAGGGTCTCGACCGCCACGCGGCTCTTCGGGTCCTCGGCCAGCAACGCGTCGAGGATGGAGTCGCTGATCTGGTCAGCGATCTTGTCCGGGTGACCTTCGGTCACGGACTCGGACGTGAAAAGGCGCCTCGCCACAGTTCTCCCTCGGATTCCTCTCGTGCCGCACGGCCGTTCCCCACAGTCGCACGGTCCCCCCATGCACCGACGGTTGGCGATGCATCTTGGGCAGTATGCCAGCAGTTTCCACCGGAATCCCGGTAACGTTCCGAATTCATCCAACATACGGGATTGCTGATCATATTCTGGACTTCGACTCCGGTTTCAGGCGTGCGCGCCGACCGTCACATCGCCGAGTGTGAGCGACGGCGCACCGCCCAGGATCGCTCCCAGCCGCTCCACCTCGACGTCCAGGAGTTTGCGGCGGCGACGGTTCAGCGGGGTCAGCGCCTCGACGGTGACGTGCAGTGTCCGGCCCGACTTCTTCTGGTGCCAGACGCCCGCGACGATGCCGTCGACGAGCAGCAGCGGATAGTTGCCGGCCTGTCCGCGGGCGGTCGCCCGGTCGAACGCCTTGCCGGGGAAGAGCAGATCCCTCGGGTAGCTGCCGACGCCGTACGCATCGAAGTACGGCAGGAGCCGCACACCCTCGGCCCGGTCGTCTTCCGGGAACTCGCCGTCACACGGGGCATACCATACGGTATGGTCTGCCAGCGTCGCGTGCGGCAGGTCGTCGAAGTACGGCTTGATCCTGGTCGGCGTGGTGCTCAGCCAGCGGGCGAACTGCTGCGGGGTCGCCGGCCCGTAGGAGTACAGGTATCGGTGCAGCAGCTCGGTCAGCGCCTTGTCGGCCGGGAGCGGCTCGAACGGGCGGAGGCGATGCGGGTTCGCGTACGTCATCAGCCGGCCGCGCATCGGGCCGTGGCACAGTACGCCGGCGTTCGCCGCCACCGAGGTCACCTGCCGCCACCTCGCCCACGCCCCCTGGAAGGCCGGGATCGTCGGCTCCCGCGCCCAGTCCCCGGTCCGCCGTACGACTTCCTCGGTCAGCTCGTCGACGGTGAGATCGTCGTGCGCGAGCGCTTCCCCGATGGCGATGATCACCTGGTCGATCTCGTCCGCGGACATCCTGATCGGAGCCGGCTGACTGCCGACCGAGGGCAGAGCCGACAACGCCCCCGTCCACATCGGCAGATCCTCCAACGGCAGCAGATGCACGGTCCCCCGCGGCCCGAATGTCTTCACCAGCCCCTCGTCGCTCTGCACCGTCGCGCGATCGGCCCCGGCCACCCGGATCGCCACCGACGCCTCCCCCGCCGTCGCGATCTGGGCATGCGCGCCACACATCGCCCGTACGGCGTCGACCGGCGAACCGAACGGCTCCGCCAAGCCGTGCCGCCGCATCCGCCGCGCCACGACGGCCTCCCACGTGATCTCCATACCCGCGACCCTAGACACCGAAGAGGACAACTCTTGACCTCTATCCGCCGGCGGAGGCGCGCGCAGGAAATGGGAGCGCGGTTTGGGGGTGGGGTGCGGCAGGGTGAGGGGTATGACGACGACTCTCCGGACGGCGATCACCGATGCCGACTACGAAGCCTGGCGCGCGGTGCGGATCGCGGTTCTGCCGTACGAGCGCTGCCCCACCGTCGCCGAGATGCGCGAGCTCGATCGCCCCGGCCGGCTGACGCTGCTGGCGGAGATCGACGGCACGGTGGTCGGCAGCGGTCTGGCGGACCGTTCCGGAGACGGTCAACGGGCGTCGCTGATGCCGCGCGTGCATCCGGACCACCGCCGGCGCGGCGTGGGCACGGAAATCCTGCGGGCGCTCGCCGAGCACGGCCTTGCGCAGGGGTACGACATGGCGGGGACGAACGTCGACGACGAGGGCTCGCAGCTCTTCGCCGAGCGCTTCGGCTTCAAGGAGGCCAACCGCGAGGTCGAACAGGTGCGGCCGATCGGCGACGAGCCGTGGCCGGCCAAGCCGACCGAGTACGAGATCGTCTCGGTCGCCGAGCGCCCGGAGCTGTGGACGGCGGCCTATCACCAGGTCGCGGTGCCGACCATCCCGGACATGGATCACACGTCCGCGCTGCAGGTCTCGCTGTCCGACTGGGAGAAGGAGTGGATCGACGACCCGGCTGCCATGTTCGTCGCCGTCGCCGGCGACGAGGTCATCGGCGTGGCCGGCCTCAAGCTCGACTCCGATCGCCCCGAGCGCGCGGAGGTGGGCTACACCGCCGTACGCCGGGAGTGGCGCGGCAAGTCCGTCGCGTCGACGCTCAAACGCACCAGCATGGCCTGGGCCGCCGACCACGGGATCACCGAGATCTACACGTGGACCCAACGCGGCAACGAGTCGATGCGCCGCCTCAACGAGCACCTCGGCTTCACCTACGGCATCGTCAGCCTCACGATGCGGGCCCCGCTACCGCTACCGCCGAGCTAGGACCAGTGGGTGGCGACCAGGTTCCAGATCACGCCGGCCAGGGCGTCCTTGCTGCCTGACGGGACCGGCAGCGCGTTGCCGTCGCGGTCCAGGATGACTGCCTCGTTGACGTCGCTGCCGAAGACCTTGCCGCCGGACACGTCGTTGATGACGAGCAGGTCGCAGCCCTTGCGTTCCAGCTTCGCGCGCCCGAGCTCCAGCACGGTGTGGTCGGCGTCGCCGGTCTCCGCGGCGAAGCCGACGATCACCTGGCCGGCGCGGGCGCGGTCGTGCGCGATCGTCTGCAGGATGTCGGGGTTCTGCACCAGGCTGACCGCGGGCACGGCGCCGTCGGCGGTCTTCTTGATCTTGTGTTCGACGACGTCGGCGGGGCGGAAGTCGGCGACGGCCGCGGCCATCACGATCGCGTCCGCGTCGGCGGCCCGGCCGGTGATCTCGTCGTACAGATCGCGGGCCGAGACGACCGGGACGACCTGTACGCCGGCGGGGTCGGGCAGCTCGGAGTTCGCCGCGACCAGCGTGACCTTGGCGCCACGGGCGGCCGCGATCCGGGCGAGCGCATAGCCCTGCTTGCCGGACGACGAGTTGCCCAGGTACCGGACCGGGTCGAGGTGTTCGCGGGTGCCGCCGGCGCTGACCAACACGTGCTTCCCCGTGAGGTCGGCGACCGACTGCCCGGCGGCGCGGGCCGCCTCGTCGGCGAGCATCAGCTGGCTGATCGCGAAGATCTCCGACGGCTCCGGCAGCCGCCCGCGGCCCGTGTCGGCACCGGTCAGCCGGCCGACGGCCGGGTCGAGCACCGTGATGCCGCGAGAACGCAGTACAGCAACGTTCGCCTGGGTGGCCGGGTGTTCCCACATCTCGGTGTGCATCGCGGCCGCGAACAGGATCGGGCAGCGCGCGGTGAGCAGGGTGTTCGTGAGCAGGTCGTCGGCGAGCCCGTGGGCGGCCTTGGCGATCAGGTTCGCGGTCGCGGGCGCGACGACGACCAACTCGGCCGCCTTCCCGATCCGGACGTGCGGGACTTCCTCGACGTGGTCGAACGGGTCCGCCGTCACCGGCTTGCCGGACAGCGCCGCCCAGGTCGCCGCGCCGACGAACTCCAGCGCGGCCGCCGTCGGCACCACCCGCACACTGTGCCCGGACTCGGTCAGCCGCCGGAGCAGATCGCAGACCTTGTACGCCGCGATGCCGCCGCCGACGCCCAGCACGACGTTCGGCTTGTGCTTGGCAGGAACGACAGAGTCCCCCGGGACAGCTGCGGTCCCAGGGGTTGGCACTTCACCGGATCCGGACATCAGCTGACCCCGTTCCCGGTCGTCATTGCGAGTGGGTTACTCGGACTTCTCCGCGGCAGCGGCTTCCGCCTCGGCCTCGGGGTCGATGTCGGTGCAGGTCAGCACGCCCTCGTTGATCTCGCGCATCGCGATCGACAGCGGCTTCTCCTGGACGTGCGTCTCGACCAGCGGTCCGACGTACTCCAACAGGCCCTCGCCGAGCTGCGAGTAGTAGGCGTTGATCTGCCGCGCGCGCTTGGCCGAGTACAGCACCAGCTTGTACTTCGAGTCGGTGCGGGTGAGCAGGTCGTCGATCGGCGGCGAGGTGATGCCGATGGCGACGGGCTGGTTGCCAGACAAAGTCAGCTCTTTCCAGAGATGGAGGGTGATCGAATCAACTTTACCAACTGATCGGCAGCCTCCCGAACCGAGGCGTTCACGATCGTCACGTCGAACTCCTTCTCGGCCGCCAGTTCCAGTACGGCGGTCTCGAGCCGGCGCTCGCGCTCTTCCTGGGTCTCCGTGCCCCGGCCGACCAGGCGGCGTACCAGCTCGTCCCAGGTCGGCGGCGCCAGGAACACGAACTGTGCCTCCGGCATCGTCTCGCGGACCTGACGGGCGCCCTGCAGGTCGATCTCCAACAGCGCCGGCCGGCCCGCGGCGAGCTTGTCGAGAACCGGCTGCTTCGGAGTCCCGTAGCGGGCCGCCTTGTGCACGACCGCCCACTCGAGCAGCTCACCGTCCGCGACCATCCGGTCGAACTCCGCGTCCGAGACGAACAGGTAGTGCACGCCGTGCACCTCGTTCGGCCGCGGCTTGCGGGTGGTCGCCGAGACCGAGATCCAGACGTCGGGGTACCGCTCGCGGATCTCCGCCGCGACCGTCCCCTTCCCCACCGCCGTAGGCCCGGCCAGCACGGTCAGCCGCGCCGGGCCGGGATCGACGGCCGTCGGCTCGTTCGCAACATTGTCAGGGTGCGTGGTCATCGTCACACCAGTGTCCAACGAGCCGGGACGGATTTCGGTCCGGCTCACACCGATTCCACTCAGCATCACCCAGCGTCACTCGGCGAATTCGCGCTCGAGCGCCGCGATCTGGTTGGAGCCGAGGCCGCGGACCCGCCGCGTCTCCGAGATTCCGGCCCGCTCCATGATCTGCTGGGCCCGGACCTTGCCGACGCCGGGGATGCACTGCAGCAGCTGGCTCACCCGCATCTTGCCGATGACCTCGTTGGTCTGGCCCTCGTGGAGCACCTCCGTCGGAGACGCTCCCGAGTGCCGGATCCGGTTCTTGATCTCGGCTCGTTCACGCCGCGCCGCCGCGGCCTTGTCCAGAGCAGCCGCACGCTGCTCCGGGGTCAAAGAAGGAAGTGGCACCGTTTCACCTGTCCCGTTGTATGGCTTCGCAAGGGAACCTAACACGGCTCCAGCCCGCGATCAGGACGCGGTGAGCAGAGTCGTGGGACAGGCGGCGGATTGGAACGATCAGTTGATCAGTTCAGGGCCGGGAGGTCGACCTTGCAGCTGTCCTTCGCCTGGCTGCTGATGTTCTTGTACGCCGTCATCACGGCGCCGGTCTGCTTGCTCAGCTTGGCGAGCTCGACCCGGTCCGAACCGGCCGCCTTGGCCTTCTCGGCGAACGTCACGACGACCCCCCAGTCGTCCTTCACGTCCTTCGGCGCGGACTCCTGGAGTTTCTTCGCCTCGTCCAGGATCTTCACGTAGTCGACCGGCTTCTGCGGGTCGACGTCGACGGCCTTCGCGGCGTACTTGGCCAGATCGACGCAGTACGCCTGCTCATCGGTGCAGGCGGTCAGCACACCCGCAGTGGCAGTCAGTGTCGCAACGATGGCGAGAACACATTTCACGGCTTCATCCTCGGGGGTCGGGAGGTCGTGTTCCACCGACGCTACCGGGAGTGACCAAATCATCCGAAATGAATACGTTCCGCTGTCTGTTGGTGCCGCCGTGGCGCCGGCGGGACGGCGATGCGACGCCGCCCTGCCGGCACCGCGGGCGTCAGTTGGCGTTGCCTGCGCCCGGGAGGTCGATCTTGCAGGTGTCCTTGGCCTGCTTGGTGATCGCCTGCATGGCGGGCGTGATCTTGTCGCCGTCGCTCTTGGCGAGCTCCAGCAGCTTGTTCGTGTCGCCCTTGGCGTCCTGCGCCTTCTCGGCGTAGTCGATGACGGTCTTCCAGTCGTCCTTCAGGTCGTCCGGCGCCGACTTCGACACCTTCTTGGCCTGGTCCAGCATCTTGCCGACCTCGTCGGCGTTCTTGATGTCGAGGTTCTTCGACGAGTCGACGTAGCCCTTCAGGTCACCGCAGTAGTCGCCGCCGGAGCATGCCGTCAGGACACCGGCACTCATCGTCACTACGGCCGCGAGGGCTGCCAGCTTCCGCATTCTGTTCCTTAACAGGTCGCGCGGGAAGACTGTGGCTCCCCGTCCGCCGACACCTTTCCGAACGCCGGGGTCATCGCGAGCTCCGGCGCGCCGTGAACAAGATCGCACGGCTCGACTGGAACCGGGCTGTGATGTGCCGCGTCGTCGCGCCCGCCGAACGAGATCGCGACCGCGTTCGCCGCGACGATCACCAGGATCGCCGCCCAGTCGACGATCGCGAGCTGCTGGTGCAGAACCACCAGACCGACCATTGCCGCGAGCACCGGGTTCACGCTCATGAAGACGCCGAAGAACTGCGCCGGAACCCGCCGCAACGTCAGCAAATCAACGAGAAACGGCACTGCGGACGACAGTACGCCGGCCACCAGCGCGTACGACGCGGCAGCAAGCGTCGCCGGATGATGCAACAGGACCACCACACCCACAGGGATGTAGGCGAGACCGGACAAGGCGGCCGCGGCGGCCGAACCCGTTGCGCCCGGCAACTCTCGACCGACCTTGCGGTTGAGCAGGATGTAGAACGCCCAGCCCGTCGCGGCCAGCAGGCCAAGGCCGATACCCAGGTAGTCGGTGGTCGCCTGGGGTCGCGCCAGCAACACCACAGCGGGCGCGGCGACGAGCGCACACACCAGGTCGAGTACGCGCCGTGAACCCAGCAATGCAACAGCGAGCGGACCAAGGAACTCCAGCGTGACGGCCAGGCCCAGTCCGACCCGGTCGATCGCCGTGTAGAGGGACGGGTTCATGACCGCGAAGACCATGGCCAGCCCGATCACCGGACGCCACTGGCGGGCCGTGATGGATCGCAGCCGGGGACGACCGACCGCGAGCAGGACGATCGCAGCGACCCACTGCCGGATCGCCACCACACCCGCCGGACCGATCACCGGGAACGCGAGCGCCGCCACCGACGCACCGACCTGCGTCGACAGCCCGCTCCCGAGCATCATCGCCACTCCGACCAACCGTTGTCGCCTCACAAGCACGAGCGTCCGCCCGCCAAGCGCGGTCGCAAAATGCACCCCGCCGCCGATCTATACGCTGGAGTCATGGATCTCGAACTGCGGCACCTGCGCTGCCTGGTCGCGATCGTCGACAACGGGACGTTCACCGACGCGGCGATCGAGCTCGGGATCTCCCAGGCGGCCGTGTCACGCAGCCTGCTGGCCCTCGAGCAGCGGCTCGGCGTACGGCTGCTGCATCGGACCAGCCGGTCGATCACGCCGACGACCGCGGGTGTCCAGGTGCTCGCCCGCGCCCGGCAGATCCTGGCCGAGATCGACGTACTGGTGGCTGAGGCGACCAGCGGGCATACCCGGTTGCGCGTCGGGCATGCGTGGTCGGCGTTCGGCCGGCATACGACGGAGTTCCAGCGTCGCTGGGCCGGCGCACACCCCGAGATCGAGCTGCAGTTGATCCGCACGAACACGGCCACCGGCGGCCTCACCGAGGGCCTGTGCGATCTCGCCGTCGTCCGGACCCACCTCGACTTCAGCCGGTTCGGCCACGTGCTGCTGACCCAGGAGCCGCGGTACTGCGTCCTGCCCGCCGACGACGCGTTGGCGCGCAAACGATCGCTCACGCTCGCGCAGATCGCCGACCGGACGATCGTGATCGACCGCCGGACCGGGAGCACCACGGTCGCGCTCTGGCCGGAGGACGCGCGACCGCGAATCGAGCTCACCCACGACGTCGACGACTGGCTCGCCGCCATCGCCTCCGGCCGCAGCGTCGGCGTGACGCCCCAGGCGACGACCACGCAGTACCGGCGGGACGGTGTGGTCTACAAACCGCTCCGGGACGCGCCGCCGGTCGACGTCCACCTGATCTGGCACCGGGAGGACCCGCATCCGGCCACCCAGGCAGCCGTCGACCTGCTCACGACGCTCTATCAGGAGTCCAGCAGCTCGATCAGCTGACGGCGGTCCGGCGCCTTCCAGAACATGTCGCGGACCTGCTCGATACCGCCGACGGGCCAGCGCTCGAAGATCCGCAGTACTTCGGGATCCTGGATCCGGGCGGCGAGCGCGCCGATGAAGTCTCCCCAGACGACCCGGAACGGGCGGCCGCACATCCGTTCCACGCCGAGCTCGACCGGCTCGGTCACAGCGAGCCGGTTGTGCAGCTCGGCGACCCCGCGATAGGCCGCCATCAAGGCCTCCTCCCGGCCCTGCCAGGTGTCGGCGCGCAGGACCTCACGCAGCAGTGGCGTCAATGCAGGACCACACGACAGCCGGCCGAACGCCGTACCGAACCATTTCCGGTACGGCGCGTATGTGCGCTCGATCAGGAAGCACAGCTGCATCAGATCGTGGACGAGCTGTGCTCCGATCAGCGCCGACCCCAGCTCGTCGCCGACATACCCGGACCGGCCGACCAGGTTCATCTCCGGGTGGACCCGCCACCAGGCGGTGATCATCAGATAGCGCCAGACATCGTCCGGGTAGTACGCCAGCCGATCACGGACGGCCCCAAGCCCGAGGTCGTCGTGGAATACGCCGCCCGCCGTGTGCTGGCGGAGGATCGACTCGGGAAATGTCAGCCAATTCTGCGGCGAGAGCTCGGCGTCGATGTCGAACGCCAACTGGTCGCGGAAATACTTGTGCAGCGTGTGCACCTCGACCCACGTCGGCCGGCCCTCGAACGTCGCCGGCACCTCCGGCCGCACTTCGACACCGTGATCGACGAACAGCAGCACGCGCGCTTCGCAGTTGTGGTCGGTCGACATCTCGTCGTCGAAGCCGAGCACCTCCGACCCGCGCCCCAGCAGCGCGGCGCTGTGCGGCACGTCCAACTGCGGCCGGACGATCTTCTGATAGAACCGCTCGCAAATCCCCAGACCAGACATGCGAAGGAAGATCGCATAGCACCGACCGGAAATTCAAGATAAACCAGCAAATCCCGCGAAAATAACTCGCGGGATTTGCTGATGCTTATTCTAGCAGCGTTTAGTGCATTCCGTCAGTAGCCCAGCACGGTCCGGTAGGCGTCGTTCGCCCGGTCGGCCGCGGCCTGCAACCCGTTCGGGCCGGCGCCGAGGATCTCGCGCGAGCTCGACGGTACGACGTTGCGGACAGCCGTACCGAAGACCTTCGTCAGCCCTTCGGCCGTGCCGCCCTGGGCGCCGAGGCCCGGGGCGAGCAGCGGGCCGTTGATGTCGAGGTTCTCGTCGGTCGAACTGATGGTCGCGCCAACGACTGCCCCGAACGAGCCGAGGCCGTCGGAGTCCGCGTTCAACTCGCGCAGACCGTCGAGGACCGCGCCCGCGACTGTCGGGCCGTCGGCGGTGCGGGCGGTCTGGAACTGCGGGCCTTCCGGGTTCGACGTCAGGGCCAGGACGAACAGGCCGGCGCCGGACTCGCGCGCCACGTCGATGGCCGGCTGCAGCGAGCCGAACCCGAGGTACGGGCTGACCGTCAGCGCATCGCACGCCAGCGGACCCTTCTCGGCCAGGTACGCCGCCGCGTAGCCGCCCATCGTGCTGCCGATGTCACCGCGCTTCGCGTCGATGATCACCAGCGCACCGGCGTCCCGCAGCCGGATCGTGGCCTGTTCGAGGACGGCGATGCCGGCCGACCCGAACCGCTCGAAGAACGCGGACTGCGGCTTGAACACCGCGACCCGGTCGGCGAGCGCCTCGACGACGCCGTACGTGAACGAGGCCAGGCCTTCGGCCGTGTCCGGCAGGCCCCAGGTGTCAAGCAGGTGCTGGTGCGGGTCGATGCCGACGCAGAGTGGCCCGCGGGCGTCCATGGCCGCGCGCAGACGCGCGCCGAACGGCTTGTTACGCATGTCGCTCCCCACAAATTGGTTGCTCACGGCAAACTCCTGTTGATGGCCCGGATCAGCCCGGGTCCGCGGTAGATCAGGCCGGTGTAGACCTGGACCAGGCTGGCGCCGGCGTCGAAGAGGCGGGTGGCGTCCGACGGCTCGACGATCCCTCCCACTCCGATGATCGGCAGCGCTCCCCCGGTCTCGTTGTGGATATGGGCGATGGTCTTCGCCGCGATCTCCCCGAGCGGACGGCCGGACAGGCCGCCGGTCTCGGTGGCAAGCGGATGATGCGACACGCCCGCGCGATCGATGGTTGTGTTGGTGGCGATGATGCCCGCGACGTGCTCGTCGGTGCAGACCTGGAGGAGCTCGTCGATCGCGGACGTGGTCAGGTCGGGCGCGATCTTCACCAGGATCGGCTTCGGATCAAGCCCGGCCACGGTCAGCGCAGCTGCCTCTGTGTGCAGCGCGGCAAGCAGTTCACGGAGTTGGCCTGCGTCCTGGAGCGAGCGCAGGCCGGGCGTGTTCGGTGAGGAGACGTTGACCGCGAAGTAGTCGCCGTACCGGTAGAGGCGGCGGAGGGAGGTCACGTAGTCCTCGACCGCGTCCTCGAGCGGGGTGATCTTGGACTTGCCGATCGAGATGCCGAGCGGATAGCCGAGGTCGCCGTACGCCGCCAGCCGCGCGGCCAGCGCTTCGCTGCCGAGGTTGTTGAAGCCCATCCGGTTGATCACGGCCTCGTGCTCGACCAGGCGGAACAGCCGCGGCTTCTCGTTGCCGGGCTGCGGATGCGCGGTCACCGTGCCGACCTCGACGAAACCGAAGCCGATCGCCGGCCACGCCCGCAGCGCGATCCCGTTCTTGTCCATCCCCGCGGCCAACCCGATGGGTGAGGGGAAGCGCACGCCGAACACGGTCCGAGCCGGACCGCCCGAGGCGCCGAACAGGCGGGACCCGGCCTGCGCTGCCCCGGGTACGCGTCCGATCAGGCGCATCGCTTTCAGCGTTTGCTCGTGGGCGATCTCGGCGTCTCCGCGGCCCAGGCGGTACAGGACGGGGCGGACGACGCGCTCGTAGGCCGTCCGCCTGTGCCGCCGGGCCGGCACGTTGTCCGTCCGCTCAGACACCGTGGATCCTCGGCACCCAGTCCTGGAGGGATCGGACGCCGATGTCGCCGGCCCGTTGCGCCTCGATGCCCTGGACGGCGGCCGCCAGGCCCTGGACCGTGGTGATGCACGGGATGTTCCGCGCCACCGCCGCACTCCGGATCTCGTACCCGTCGAGTCGCGGCGAACCGCCCTGCGTGATCCCGATCGGGGTGTTGACGATCAGGTTCAGCTCACCGTCCTGGACCATCTGGACAATCGTCGGCTCACCGTTCGGGCCGGGGCCCTGGCTGCTCTTGCGGACCGTGACCGCCTCGACGCCGTTGCGCCGCAGTACGTCGGCAGTGCCCTCGGTCGCGTAGATCTGGAAGCCGAGATCCGCCAGCCGCTTGACCGGGAAGATCATGTGCCGCTTGTCCCGGTTCGCGACCGAGACGAAGACCTTGCCGTCGATCGGCAGCGGCTGCGACGCCCCGGCCTGCGACTTCGCGAACGCCGTACCGAAGGTGTCGTCGATCCCCATCACCTCGCCGGTCGACTTCATCTCGGGCCCGAGCACGGTGTCGACCGACGAGCCGTCGATGGTCCGGAACCGGTTGAACGGCATCACGGCTTCCTTCACCGCGATCGGCGTCGTCGGCGGCAGCGTGCCGCCGTCGCCGGTGGCCGGCAGCATTCCCTCTTCGCGCAGTGAAGCGATCGTTGCCCCGAGCATCACCCGGGCCGCGGCCTTGGCCAGCGGGGTCGCCGTCGCCTTCGACACGAACGGCACGGTCCGCGAGGCCCGCGGGTTCGCCTCCAGCACGTACAGCACATCGCCGGCGAGCGCGTACTGGATGTTGATCAGCCCGCGGACGCCGACCCCACGAGCGATCGCCTCGGTCGACATCCGGAGCTTCTCGATGTCCGCGTTCCCGAGCGTGATCGGCGGCAGCGCGCAGGACGAGTCGCCCGAGTGCACCCCGGCCTCCTCGATGTGCTCCATCACGCCGCCCAGGAACAGCTCCTGACCGTCGAACAGCCCGTCCACGTCGATCTCGACCGCGTCGTCCAGGAACCGGTCGATGAGCACCGGGTGCTCCCACGACCCGGAGCCGGCGCTGAGCCGGTCCAGCGCGGCCGACAGCTCGGCCGAGCTGTAGACGATCTCCATCCCGCGTCCGCCCAGCACGTACGACGGCCGGACGAGCACCGGGAACCCGATCTCCTCGGCCACCGCCTGCGCCTCGTCGGCCGACAGCGCCGTACCGTGCTTCGGCGCCGGCAGCTGCGCGTCCGCGAGCACCTTGCCGAACGCGCCCCGCTCCTCGGCCAGGTGAATGGCCTCCGGCGACGTCCCGACGATCGGTACGCCGGCATCCGCGAGCCGCTGCGCCAGGCCGAGCGGGGTCTGACCGCCGAGCTGCACGATCACACCGGCGACCGGGCCGGCCTGCATCTCGGCGTACACGATCTCGAGCACGTCCTCGCAGGTGAGCGGCTCGAAGTACAGCCGATCCGAGGTGTCGTAGTCGGTCGAGACCGTCTCCGGGTTGCAGTTCACCATCACCGTGCAGTAACCGGCCTCGCGCAGCGCCATCGACGCGTGCACACAGGAGTAGTCGAACTCGATCCCCTGGCCGATCCGGTTCGGCCCCGAGCCCAGGATCAGCACCGCGGGAGTCTCCCGCGGCGCGACCTCGGACTCCTCGTCGTACGACGAGTAGTGGTACGGCGTCTCGGCCTTGAACTCGGCCGCACAGGTGTCGACCGTTTTGTAGACCGGCCGGATCCCGAGCGCCTGCCGGACGCCGCGGACGACGTCCTCGGTCAGCCCGCGGATCTCGGCCAGCTGCAGGTCCGAGAACCCGTGCCGCTTGGCCAGCTTGATCACCTCGGGCGTGAGCCGCGGCGCGGCCGCCACCTGCAGCGCGGTCTCGTGCAGCAGGTACAGCTGGTCCACGAACCACGGGTCAATGCGAGTTTGATCGAAGATCTGCTCCGGCGTCGCACCCGCGCGGATCGCGTCCATGATGATCCGCAGCCGCCCGTCCTGCGGCGTCTTGATTGCCTCCAGCAACGGCTCCAGCTCGCTCGCCGGATGACCGGCCCAGGTGAACCGGGCCTCCGGCTTCTCCAGCGACCGCAGCGCCTTCTGCAGCGCCTCGGTGTAGTTGCGGCCGATCGCCATCGCCTCGCCGACGCTCTTCATGTGCGTGGTCAGCGTGGCGTCCGCGGCCGGGAACTTCTCGAACGCGAACCGCGGCACCTTCACCACGACGTAGTCCAGCGTCGGCTCGAAGCTGGCCGGCGTCTGCTTCGTGATGTCGTTCGGGATCTCGTCCAGCGTGTAGCCGATGGCAACCTTCGCGGCGATCTTCGCGATCGGGAAGCCGGTCGCCTTCGACGCCAGGGCGGACGAGCGGGACACCCGCGGGTTCATCTCGATCACGATCAGCCGCCCGTCGGCGGGGTTGACCGCAAACTGGATGTTGCAGCCGCCGGTGTCCACGCCGACCTCGCGGATGATGCCGATGGCAAGGTCCCGCATGACCTGGTACTCGCGGTCGGTCAGCGTCATCGCCGGCGCGACCGTGATCGAGTCGCCGGTGTGCACGCCCATCGGGTCGACGTTCTCGATCGAGCAGATGATCACGACGTTGTCGGCCTTGTCGCGCATCACCTCCAGCTCGTACTCCTTCCAGCCGAGGATCGACTCCTCGATCAGGACCTCGGTCGTCGGGCTCGCGTGCAGTCCGGCCCCGGCGATCCGGCGCAGGTCGGCCTCGTCGTACGCCATCCCGGAGCCGACGCCGCCCATCGTGAACGACGGCCGGACGACCAGCGGGTAGCCGAGCTCGCCGGCCGCACCGAGAACGTCGTCGAGCGAGTGGCAGATCCGCGACCGCGCGACCTCCGCGCCGAGCTTCTCCACGATCTGCTTGAACGACTGCCGGTTCTCACCGCGCTGGATCGCGTCGACGGACGCGCCGATCAGCTCGACGCCGTACTTCTCCAGGACGCCGTTCTCATGCAGGGCGATCGCCGCGTTCAGCGCGGTCTGGCCGCCGAGCGTGGCGAGCAGCGCGTTCGGCCGCTCCTTCTCGATCACCTTCTCGACGAACTCCGGCGTGATCGGCTCGACGTACGTCGCGTCGGCGAACTCCGGGTCCGTCATGATCGTGGCCGGGTTCGAGTTCACCAGGACGACGCGGAAGCCCTCCTCGCGCAGTACCCGGCAGGCCTGCGTGCCGGAGTAGTCGAACTCGCAGGCCTGACCGATCACGATCGGGCCGGAGCCGATGACCAGCACCGACTCGATGTCTGTACGACGCGGCATCAGGCCCGTCCTTCCATCAGCTCTACGAAGCGGTCGAACAGGTAGGCCGAATCGTGCGGGCCGGCTGCGGCTTCGGGGTGGTACTGGACAGAGAAAGCGAGCACCCGGCCGTCGTGACCGGTCAGCTTGAGCCCCTCGACCACGTTGTCGTTGAGCGAGACGTGCGACACCTCGGCGGTCCCGTACGGCGTCTCCACGACCGAGTCGATCGGCGCGTCCACCGCGAAGCCGTGGTTCTGCGCGGTGATCTCGACCTTGCCGGTGGCCCGGTCGAGCACCGGCTGGTTGATTCCGCGGTGCCCGTACTTGAGCTTGAACGTCCCCAGCCCGAGCGCCCGCCCGAACACCTGGTTGCCGAAGCAGATCCCGAAGTACGGCTTGCCGCGCTGCAGCAACTCCTTCAGCAGCGTCGTCGGGTGCTCGGTGGTCTCGGGGTCGCCGGGACCGTTGCTCATGAAGATGCCGTCCGGGTCGACCGCAAGCACGTCGTCCAGCGACGCGGTCGCGGGCATCACGTGGACCTCGATGCCGCGCTCGGCCATCCGCGTCGGCGTCATCGACTTGATCCCGAGGTCGAGCGCGACCACGGTGAACCGGCGCTCGCCGACCGCGGGCACGACGTACGTCTCGGCGGTGGTGACCTCGTCGGCGAGGTCCGCACCGACCATCGGCGGCTGCTCCAGGACCTTCGCCAGCAGGGCGGCCGGGTCGAGGATCTCGGTGGAGATACCCGCCCGCATCGCGCCGCGCTCACGCAGGTGCCGGGTCAGCGCGCGGGTGTCGATTCCGGAGATCCCGACGATCCCCTGGCTCTTCAGTTGGTCGTCCAGGGACCTCGTGGCGCGCCAGTTGGACGGGACGCGGGCCGGGTCGCGGACGACGTACCCGGCGACCCAGATCTTCTGCGACTCGTCGTCCTCGTCGTTCACACCGGTGTTGCCGATGTGCGGCGCGGTCTGGGTGACGATCTGCCGGTGGTACGACGGGTCGGTCAGCGTCTCCTGGTACCCGGTCATCCCGGTGGTGAACACCGCCTCGCCGTACGTCTCGCCGGTCGCCCCGTACGACGTGCCGGCGAACGACCGGCCGTCTTCGAGGACCAGCAGTGCGGGCTGGCTCATCTTTGCTCGGCTCCGATCAGTGTTGCGATGGATTCGGTCAGGGCGGCGGTGTCGGCCTTGCGACGCGGGCGGAACCCGGTGTCGAGCTCACGGCCGTCGTGCGTCCAGGTGACCACGACCAGGCCGGACTTCTCCGCGGCCACCTTGCCGGCGATCCCGCGGTCGGTCCGGACGCCGGTCAAGTGGTCCGCGGGGATGAACACATCCGTCGCGCCCTGCCGGTGGAAGATCAGGCCGGCCTCACTGACGGCCAGGTCCGCGATGCTGCGGACTCCCAGTTCGTGCACGGCGATCCGGTCCATCCAGTCGCCGGCACTCGTGGTCGCGACGTACACACCTTCGACGCCGCTGACCTTGACCTCCGGCACCGCGGGCAGCGGCGACAGGTCGGACTGCCGGGACTGGCGGTTGCGCCAGCCCCGGTACATCCCGAAATAGGCGGCCGCCAGCACCAGCAGCGTGCCCAGAATGCCCAGAACGGTCTTCACCGCGTCAGCTCACCGTCCACGACGACCGGCGTACCGCGGAGGAACGTCGCGACCACCTTGCCCGGCAACGTCATCCCCTGGAACGGCGTGTTCCGCGACAGCGACACCGACTGCTCCGGTACGACGGTCCGCTCGACGCTCGGGTCGTACAGCACGAAGTTCGCCGGCGCACCCGCCTCGAGTGGACGGCCGTGCTCGGAGATCTGACCGATCGCGGCCGGCCGGTAGCTCATCCGGTCGGCGACCTCGGACCAGGTCAGCAGCTTGGTGTCGATCATCGAGTGCTGTACGACGCTGAGCGCGGTCTCGAGCCCGGTCATGCCGAACGCGGCCGCGCTCCACTCGCAGTCCTTGTCCTCGACCGGGTGCGGCGCGTGGTCGGTGGCGACGATGTCGATCGTGCCGTCGGCCAGACCCTCGCGGACCGCCTCGACGTCGTCCTTGGTGCGCAGCGGCGGGTTCACCTTGTACACCGGGTTGTAGGAGGCGGCCAGGTCTTCGGTCAGCAGCAGGTGGTGCGGTGTGACCTCGGCGGTGACCTCCAGCCCGCGGCGCTTGGCGGCGCGGACGATCTCCACCGAGCCCCGGGTGGACACGTGGCAGATGTGCAGCTTCGACCCGACATGCGCGTTGAGCAGGATGTCGCGGGCAATGATCGCCTCCTCGGCGACACTCGGCCAGCCGGTCAGCCCGAGTACGCCGGACAGCGCGCCCTCGTTCATCTGCGCGCCCTGGGTCAGCCGCGGCTCCTGCGCGTGCTGGGCGATCACACCGTCGAACGCCTTCACGTACTCGAGTGCGCGCCGCATCAGCGCGGCGTCCCAGACGCAGTCGCCGTCGTCGGAGAAGACCCGGACGCGGGCCGCCGAGTCCGCCATCGCGCCGAGCTCGGCGAGCTGCGTGCCCTTGCGGCCGACGGTGACCGCGCCGATCGGGTACACATCGGCGTACCCGGCGTCGCGGCCGAGGCGCCAGACCTGCTCGACCACACCGGCGGTGTCGGCGACCGGGTCGGTGTTGGCCATCGCGAACACGGCGGTGAACCCGCCCTTGGCCGCAGCGCGGGTGCCGGTCAGCACGGTCTCGGCGTCCTCGCGGCCGGGCTCGCGCAGGTGGGTGTGCAGGTCGACCAGCCCGGGTAGCGCGATCAGGCCCTGCGCATCGACGGTCTGTGCGTCGGCGGGCTTGTCGAGGTTGGTGCCGACAGCAACGATCTCGCCGTTGTCGACCAGCAGGTCCGCCACCTCACCGCCAACGATGCGCGCGCCGGTGATCAAGTGTGCGGTCATGCGGTCTGCTCCTCTTCGTTGCTTCCGGACAGTAGGAGGTAAAGGACGGCCATGCGGATGGCCACGCCGTTCGTGACCTGCTCGACGATCACCGAGCGGGTGGAGTCGGCGACCTCGGCGCTGATCTCCATCCCCCGGTTCATCGGACCCGGGTGCATGACGATCGTGTCGTCCGGCAGCTGGGCCATCCGGTGCACGTCCAGGCCGTACCGGCGGGTGTACTCGCGGGCGCTGGGGAAGAACGCGTCGTTCATCCGCTCGCGCTGCACCCGCAGCATCATCACCGCGTCGCTCTTCGGCAGCGCCGAGTCCAGGTCGTACGACGTCGTACAGGGCCAGCTCGTCATGTCGACGGGCAGCAGCGTGGGCGGCGCGACCACAGTCACGTCGGCGCCCAGGGTGGCGAGCAGTAGCACGTTCGACCGCGCGACCCGGGAGTGCAGGACGTCGCCGACGATCGTGATCCGGCGACCCTCCAGCGAGCCGAGGTGTCGGCGCATCGTGAACGCGTCGAGCAGCGCCTGGGTCGGGTGCTCGTGGGTGCCGTCACCGGCGTTCACCACCGAGCCGGTCATCCAGCCGGACTTCGCCAGCAGGTGCGGCGCGCCGGAGGAGCCGTGCCGGCAGACCACACCGTCGGCGCCCATCGCCTGCAGCGTGAGGGCGGTGTCCTTCAGGCTCTCGCCCTTGCTCACGCTCGAACCCTTGGCGGAGAAGTTGATCACATCCGCCGACAGCCGCTTGGCGGCCGCCTCGAACGAGATCCGGGTCCGGGTCGAGTCCTCGAAGAACAGGTTGACCACGGTCCGCCCACGCAGCGCGGGCAGCTTCTTGATCGGGCGGTCGGCCAGCGACCGCATCTCCTCGGCGGTGTCGAGGATCAGGTCGGCCTCGTCGCGGCTCAGGTCGCCGGCGCTCAGCAGATGCTTCATTTCGCCCCCTTGTCGGCGATCAGCACAGCGTCCTCGCCGTCGAACTCGGTCAGGTGGACCGTGACCCGCTCCACCAGGGAGGTCGGCAGGTTCTTGCCGACGTAGTCGGCGCGGATCGGCAATTCGCGGTGGCCGCGGTCGACCAGGACCGCTAGCTGCACCGCGCGCGGGCGGCCGATGTCGCCGAGCGCGTCGAGGGCCGCGCGGATCGTGCGGCCGGAGAACAGCACGTCGTCGACCAGGACGACGACCTTGCCGTCGATCCCGTCCGCGGGGATCGCGGTGTGCTCGAGGCCGCGGGGCGGCTTGAGGCCGATGTCGTCGCGGTACATGGTCACGTCGAGTGACCCTGTGGGCACGCTCTGCCCCTCAACGGCCTGGATCCGGGCGGAGACGCGCTGGGCCAGCGGGACACCGCGGGTGGGGATGCCGAGCAGGACGACCGGGTCGGCGCCGCGGTTCCGCTCGAGGATCTCGTGGGCGATCCGGGTCAGTGCCCGGGAAATGTCGGAAGCATCGAGGACCTCGCGGCTGCTGCGTACTGCCTGCTGCGCGATGTCCGGAGTCTCTGCACTCTGGGCAGGGCTCATCGCTACCGTTCCTCCTTTCCCGCCTCTCTGGACGGGTCTTTAAAGGACGTTCGGACCGCTTGACATGGTATCGGATGTGACACGCCGTCTTGACGCTGGCCTCGCACCCAGAATATTGTTACTCTGTGTAATCGAGGGGGGTTTCACCTTTCGGGCCGTACCCTGCGGGCCGGACAAGACGAAACTAGTCGGAGGGAAGACCAGCGTGCCTAGCGAATACGCGAAGACACTGGGTGGCAAGCTACGCGCCATCCGCCAGCAGCAAGGGCTGTCGCTGCATGGTGTGGAAGAGAAGTCCAAGGGTCGCTGGAAGGCGGTCGTCGTCGGCTCGTACGAGCGCGGCGATCGAGCCGTCACGGTCCAGAAGCTCGCGGAGCTCGCCGATTTCTACGGCGTGCCGATCCGTGAACTGCTCCCTGGTTCCGCCAGCGCGGCCGCAGCTGCAGCCGCTCCGCCCCGGTTGATCCTCGACCTGGAGGCCCTGCAACACCTCGACGCGAGCGAGGCGGGTCCGCTGACGCGGTACGCCGCCACGATCCAGGCTCAGCGTGGGGACTACAACGGAAAGGTGCTGTCGATCCGGCAGGACGACATGCGGACGCTCGCCGTGATCTACGACGAGTCGCCGACGACGCTGACCGAGCGTTTCATCTCCTGGGGCGTGCTGAACCCGGAGGCGAAGGGCGAGGTCGAGGAATCGTCCGAGGCAGCCGGCGCCTGACGCACAGCGTCAATCGAAGGCACTAGACGGTCGGGGCTTGTAGCAGCTGGCCCGCGGCCGCCCGCCTTCTCTCTTGGACCCAACGGAGCAACGAACAGCGGCAGGTACCACCTCACCAGCCGCGTACGGGGACGCATCGGCGGCCCGGGACCGTACCGAGACGGTCACCGGGCCAGACACACAGAGGAACTCGGAGAGGGCTCGCCCCCCTCGTTCCTCGATCTCTCAGACGCCCAGGGTGGGCTTCAGCTGCAGCAGTCTTGCCAGCAGCCCGTTCACGAAGACGGGCGACTCGTCCGTGGACAGATCGCGCGCCAGCGCGACCGCCTCGCTGACCGCGACCACGTCCGGGACCTGGTCGTCGAACAGCAGCTCGTACGCGCCGATCCGCAGGATGTTCCGGTCGACGGCCGGCATCCGGTCCAGCGTCCAGCCCACCGAGTGGGTCTCGAGCAGGTCGTCGATCTGCTCGATGTGCTTCGCGACACCTTCGACCAGCGCCACGGTGAACTCGTTCACCGGCGGGTCGTTGTCGGCCACCCGGTCGGCCAGGGTGCCGCCGACCGGCAGCCCCCTCACCTCGGATTCGAACAGCACGTCCAGTGCGCGCTTGCGGGCCTTGCTACGGGCAGACATGTGCTGTTGTTGGCTTTCTGCTGGTCAGGACGTGACGCGGCCGAGGTAGTCCCCGGTCCGGGTGTCCACCTTGACCTTCTCACCGGTGGTCAGGAACAGCGGGACCTGGATGTCGTAGCCGGTCTCGAGCTTAGCGGGCTTGGTGCCGCCGCTCGAGCGGTCGCCCTGCAGGCCCGGCTCGGTGTACTCGACGGTCAGCTCGACGGAGGCCGGGAGCTCGACGTACAGCGGGAGGTCGTCGTGCACGGCGACGATCGCGTCCTGGTTCTCGAGCAGGAAGTGGACGGCGTCGCCGACCACCTCGGGCTGGAGCTGGAGCTGCTCGTACGTCGACTTGTCCATGAACACGTAGGCCGTGCCGTCGTTGTACAGGTAGGTCATGTCACGCTTGTCGACCGTGGCCACGTCGACCTTCACGTCGGCATTGAAGGTCTTGTCCACCACCTTGCCGGACAGCACGTTCTTCAGCTTGGTCCGGACGATGGCGCCGCCCTTGCCCGGCTTGTGATGCTGGAACCACACGACGGACCAGAGCTGGCCGTCCAGGTCGAGCACCATGCCGTTCTTGAGGTCGTTCGTCGATGCCACGCGGGTATGCCCTTCGAATTCGATCAGCGGTAACAGCAGATTGTAGCGGTCACCGCTGCTTTCCTCCGACTCCGCGCACCCGGGGGGCTCTAGGCTGAGGGTCCGGAGCCGTCCACGGGAGGAGCCTGCGATGACCGGATTCATCATCTTCGTCGTGGTGATGATCGTCGTGAGCCTGATCAACAAGGCCAAGCAGCAGTCCAACCGGGCCAACGGGAAGGTCAATCCGCGGGTCCAGGCGCTGGTCGAGAAGATCCAGGCCCAGCAGGGCGGCAACCTGCCCACGCAGTTCCAGGGCCAGTACGCCCAGGCCGCCGGGCAGGGCGGTCCGCCGCCGAACCAGGGTTCGACGTTCCCGGGCCAGGTTGTGCAGTCCGGGCAGCCCGTGCAGTCCGGCAATCCGGCTCCGTACATGTCGCCGTACCAGCCGCCGGCCCAGTTCCAGCCGGTGCAGTACACCCAGAACGCGTACCAGCCACCGGCGCATCGCCCGCAGCAGAGCCAGCTGCCGGTCTCGAACCAGGACCTGGACGCCCAGGTGCGGAAGCTGATGAACGCGAACAACGAGGTCGGCGCGATCCGGCTGCTGGGTGAACAGCGCGAGCTGGGCATCCTCGAGGCGCAGAAGTACGCCCGCTCGCTGGTCGCCCCCAGGACGGCTCCCCGCTCCCCCGACGCCGACGCCGACGCCGCCTACTCCGACTCCGGCGAATCGGACGAGGACGACAGCCGGTACGTCGGGTCCGCCGCGTTCGCGGAGTCGATCTTCAATCTCGACGACCGCGAGGAGAACGTCTGGGCCAGCGGCTGGGTCGACAAGCCCGAGCCGGAGGACCGCTCCGACATCGACGAGCTCTGGCAGACCGTCCGCAACGCGCCACGACCCGGGACCACGTCCTAGTCGCGCTTGTCCCCCAGCGATTCCAGCAGCGTCCGGAGCAGACCGGCGAGCTGATCGCGTTCCGTCGTCGACAGGCCGGCCAGCAGCTGCGCCTCCACGTCGACGTGCGTCGGCAGCACCTTGTCGATCAGCTTCAGACCCTCGGCCGTCAGCGTCACCTGTACGCCGCGACCGTCGGTCTCACTGGGCGCGCGCGTGACCAGACCGCGCGTCTCCAGCCGATCCAGCCGCTGACTGATCGCCCCTGACGTCACCATCGACGAGTGCATCAGCCCGGCCGGCGTCAGGCTGTGCTCGGCATTGCTGCGCCGCAGCGTCGCCAGTACGTCGAACGACGCGCGATCCAGCTCGTACTTCGCGAAGTTCCGTCGCAGCTCGGCGTCGAACAGCGCACTCAGCCGGCTCAACCGGCCGATGACCCCCATCGGCGACGGATCGATATCCGGCCGCCGCGCCCGCCACTGCTCGAGCACCAGGTCGACATGATCTGCCATCCGTCCAGCCTACTGCCGAATTGCTTAGCGCTGAGGGATTGCAAGTAGCTTAGCGCTGAGATACTTTATCTTAGTGCTAAGCAATCGAGTCTCTCTTCTTCTGGTCACGGCGATCACGCCGCTGCTCTGGGGTACGACCTACCTGGTCACGACGGAGTTCCTCCCGCCTCATCGCCCGCTGCTGGCCGCGCTGCTCCGGTCCCTGCCGGCCGGTCTCCTGCTGGTCGCGATCACCCGCGTCCTCCCCCGAGGCAGTTGGTGGTGGCGCTCGCTGGTCCTCGGCACGCTCAACATCGGCGCCTTCAACGCACTGCTCTTCGTCGGCGCCTACCGGCTGCCCGGTGGCGTAGCTGCGACGGTCGGCGCGATCCAGCCTCTATTGGTCGCAGTGCTGTCGGCCGGTCTGCTGCGGCAGCGGCTCTCCCTGCGCACTGTCCTCACGGCCATCGCCGGGGTGTTCGGTGTCGGTCTGCTGGTGCTGCGGGCTACTGCTCAACTCGACATGCTGGGTGTGCTCGCGGCTGTCGGCGGTGCGGTCGTCATGGCGTTCGGCGTCGTGCTGAGCAAGCGCTGGACGTCACCTGCTCCCCTGCTGGCGACCACTGGCTGGCAACTGGTCGCCGGTGGACTGGTACTGCTGCCAGTTGCCTTCCTGGTCGAGGGTGCGCTACCTGACTTCACCCTGCGGAACCTCGCGGGCTACTCCTACCTGGCACTGTTCGGATCCGCTGTCGCGTATGCACTGTGGTTCCGTGGGCTCCGCGAGCTCGCTCCGACCGAGGTGACGTTCCTGGGGCTGCTCAGTCCGGTCATGGCGACGACACTCGGCTGGCTGGTGCTGGATCAGCACCTGTCGGTCTGGCAGGCCATCGGCGGTCTGATCGTCCTCGGTGCCCTCGTGACAGCCCAGGTACGCCGAAAGGTGCGGCCGACGCCCGCCGCCGAAGGTCCTGTCCTCGTCGCGGCCGGGGAGCGGTGACATGCGAATCCTGGTCTGGGGTGCGGCCGGCGCCGTCGGCAGTCGGGTCGTCCGAGAAGCAGTTGCCCGCGGCCACCAAGTCACCGCCGTCGGCCGCTCCGGCCCGGTCCGTGGTGATGCGTCCGACCCGGACGATGTTGCTCGACTGAGCGCTGGGCACGACGTGGTGGTCAGCGCGACCCGGCCGCGTCCGGGGAACGAAAGCGAGCTCGTCGCAGCGGCCAAGGGGTTGCTGATCGGCCTGCGCGGCAGCGGCGTACGGCTGATCCTGGTCGGCGGTGCAGCCAGTCTGATCGTGCCGGGGACCGAAGTACAGCTGGTCGACTCGCCTGACTTCCCGGTCGATCTGCGGCCTATCGCTCTGGCCTGCAACGAGCAGTACGACGTTGTGCGGGCGGCCGGCGGTTTGGACTGGACGTATGTAAGCCCGCCCGCGCTGCTCGAGCCCGGCGAGCGGACCGGGCGCTACCGGAAGGGCTACGACCACCTGGTGACCGATGCGCACGGCAACTCGGCCATCTCGATGGAGGACTTCGCGATCGCGCTCGTCGACGAAGCCGAGCGGGCGGAACACGTCCGGCAGCGCTTCACCGTCGGGTACTAGACAGCCGGCCCCCGCTTCATCAGCGGGGGCCGGCTGTTTGTGGTGTCAGATGAGGCCCTCGCGAAGTGCGTACGCGACGGCGTGTGAGCGGTTCTTCAGTTGGAGCCGGCTGGTCACGTCGTGCAGGACGTTCTTCACCGTTCGCTCCGAGTAGGACAGCTCACGTGCGATCTCCTGCGTGTCCTTGCCGTCGGCCACCAGCCGCAGTACCTGCGTCTCGCGGTCCGACAGACCTGTGTGGGACAGCCCTCGCGGCGCCAGCACATGCCGCTGCATCCGTGACACCTGTCCCAGCAACCGGCCGAGCAGATCCGGCGGCAGGCTGCCGTCCCCAGCAGCGGCAGCCTGCACCAGGTGCACGATCCGGTCAGCGGTGGCCTCGGTACGGCGCAGTACGCCGGACACCCCGAGCTCGACCGCGGTCATCAGCGCGTCGTCGTCGATCGCGCTGCCGATCAGCACGGTCCGGCGGCAGCCGCGCTGGCTTGCCGCCCGCAGTACCTGGACTGCCCCGGCGTCCAGCGAGTCGACGGCGATCAACGCAACCACTGGCGGGGTGGTGCGCTGGTCGCCCGACTGCGTGAGGCCGGCCAGGTCGGTGTCGTTGATCAGGCTGATCTCCGGCCGCTGCCGGAGTGTGTGCACCAGCCCGAACTGCGACAGCGGGTCCAGCGCCTTCACCCAGACCGGAATGCGGTGTTGCCCATTGTGTTGCCCATTGGTACTGGTCGTCATACCTGTCACTCCCCCAGAGCGTTGTTGAACGGAACGGATCGAATCCGTAGTCACACGAACCCCCAAGTCGTCGATTTCCTCCCGATCGTGCGTCCGGCCGGCCGGCCTTTCGGACCGGTGACAGCCGGTGTCACGACCCAACGCCCAGGGTGACGCACCGGCGTTTCACCGGCATCTCACCCCGGCCTCTTGGCCGTCGGCTTGCGAACTGTGCCCGCCCGGCGGGTCGAAATCTGCCCACACCCACCTGATGCCCGAAAGGGCACTTTGGTTATCGGCGGTCAGGAATCCAGGCTCGTGAGGGCGCGGAGCGCGAGGCGGTACGAGTCCAGGCCGAAGCCGGCGATGGTCCCGGTTGCCACTCCGGCGACGACGCTGGTGTGGCGGAACTCCTCGCGCGTCGCGGGGTTGGTGAGGTGGATCTCGATCAGGGGGGCCGTCCGCTGCGCGATCGCGTCACGCAGGGCGTACGAGTAGTGCGTGAACGCGGCCGGGTTGAGTACGACGGGGGTCCGGTCGTCGGCGGCCTCGTGCAGCCAGCCGACCAGCTCGGCCTCATCATCGGTCTGCCGGACCTCGACCTCGAAGCCGAGCTCGGCGCCGGTCTTCTCGCAGACGCCGACCAGCTCGGCGAACGTCGTCGTACCGTACTTCTCCGGCTCGCGGGAGCCCAGGCGTCCGAGGTTCGGTCCGTTCAGTACCAGCACCCGCCTGCTCGCATCCGTCACAGCAGTCACCCTATCGGCAGTGCTCCACGGGCTAGGCACTCCAGGGAGCGCCGGGACCGCCCATACGTTGCGCGTACGGCGTACCGGGCGCCAGTTCGCCGCGACGGATCGGTTTGTCGGTGAAGGCCGAGGCGTAGATCGCGGCGGCCAGTTCGAGCGTATTGCGCGCCTCGGCGAGGGTGACCGGGGTTGGCTTGCCCGCCACCTTGGCGTCCAGGATCGCGGCCAGCTGGGCGGTGTGACCGCTCGGTACGTCGGGGAGGTCCGCGGACCAGGCGTCGGCGATCTCCTCGTGGCCGGGCGCCGCGGTGACGGTCCAGTCGGGGTTCTTGTAGCCGTACAGGTGTTCCAGCTCGACGGTCGCGTTCAAGCAGTCGAAGCGGAGCTGGGACGTCTGGCGGGCGGACACGAGCGAGTTGACGACCGAGGCGACGGCGCCGTTCTCGAAGGTCACCAGCGCCAGCGAGACATCCTCGGTCTGCGTCGGGCGAGCCTGCCGGGCCGCGAGCGCGGTCACCTTCTCCCACGGCCCGAGGATCGACAGCAGCAGGTCGTACTGATGGATGCCGTGCCCCATCGTCGGACCGCCGCCCTCGACGTCGAACGTGCCTCGCCACGGCACATCGAAGTACGCGTCGTCGCGGTACCAAACGGTGTTGCACAGGGCAACCAACGGCCGACCGAGTACGCCGTCGTCGAGCAGCTGCCGCAGCCGGACGGCCCCGGATCCGAAGCGATGCTGGAAGACGCAGGCGACCTGCGCCGAGGACTTCTCCTCCGCCGCCACCAGCTTGTCGAACTCGTCCAGCGAGAGGGTCGGCGGCTTCTCCATGTACACGTCGACGTCCGCCGCCAGGCACTCAACGGCGAGCGGGACATGCGAGTTCGGCGGCGTACACAGGTGGACGAGGTCGACGCGGTCCGCCGCGAGCAGGTCGGTCAGGCTCGGGTACGTCTTCGGGATGTTCCACTTGCCGGCGAATTCCTTGGCCCGCTCCAGGTCGACGTCGACCGCCGCGACCAGCTCGGCGCGCCCCGCCAGCGCGGTGACCGCCCGGGCGTGCGAGGCGGCGATCCCGCCGGTTCCAACGATCGCAATCCGCTGCTTCGTCATATGGAAAGCCCTTTCCGAGGGGTCTTCCATCGTCCGTGGGCGGCACCCGAACTACAAGGCGCTGCCCACGATCTGACCGGATCCGGTCAGCTGATTTCGCCGTACGCCGCGATCAGCAGGCTCGGGTCGGGGGCCTCGAGGATGGTCGGTCTGGCCAGGGCGTCGAGGATGACGAAGCGGAGGCGGTCGGCTCGGGTCTTCTTGTCGAGCTTCATCGCGTCCTGCAGGTGCGGCCAGGCGTCGGCGCGGTACGTGACCGGGAGACCGAGCGACTCGAGTACGGCGCGGTGCCGGTCGGCGGTCGCGTCGTCGAGGCGGCCGGCGGCGCGGGCCAGCTCGGCGACGAACACCATGCCGATGCTGATCGCCGCGCCGTGGCGCCACTTGTACCGCTCCAGGCGCTCGATCGCGTGGCCGAGCGTGTGGCCGTAGTTCAGCGCCTCGCGACCGATCTGCCCGCCGACGGTCGTGGTCCGCTCGCGCAGGTCCGCGCCGACCGTATCGGCCTTCACCTGGATCGAGCGGGCGATCAGCTCCTCGGTCGCGCCGTACGACGGGCTCGTGGCGGCGGCCGGGTCCTTCTCGACCAGGTCCAGGATCACCGGGTCGGCGATGAACCCGCACTTCACGACCTCGGCGAGACCGCTGACGTAGTCGTTGTGCGGCAGCGTCTCGAGCGCGGCCAGGTCGCACAGCACCCCGGCCGGCTCCCAGAACGCGCCGACCAGGTTCTTGCCCTCGGCGGTGTTGATGCCGGTCTTGCCGCCGACGGCCGCGTCAACCATGCCGAGCAGGGTGGTCGGGATGTGCACGACCTTCACGCCGCGCAGCCAGGTCGCCGCGACGAACCCGGCGAGGTCGGTCGTCGTACCGCCGCCGACGCTCACGATCGCGTCCGAGCGGGTGAAGCCGGCCTGGCCGAGGACGGACCAGCAGTAGGCCAGCACCTCGGCGGTCTTGGCCTCCTCCGCGTCCGGGATCTCGATCGCGTGCGCGGTGAACCCGGAGCCGGTCAGGTCGTCGCGAATCGCGTCGCCGGTCTCGCGCAGCGCCCGCGGGTGGACGACGGCGACCCGCTGCACGCCCTCCCCCAGCAACCCCGGCAGCTCCGCCAGCAGATTGTTGCCGATGACAACGTCATAGGGAGCCGCCGCAGCAACCCGAATCCGGGTTGCCGCGCCGACGGGCGCGGACGCGCGGTCGGCGGGGTCGGCGGCGGCCGGGGAACCGGTCGGGGCGTCGGTCATCCGAGGTGCTCCAGGATTTCGTCCGCGATCTCGTCGGGTGTCTTGTTGTCCGTCAGGACGGTCAGCTTGGCGACCTCGGCGTACAAGGGCCGGCGGGCTTCCATCAGGTTGCGGAGCTGGGTGCGGACGTTGCCGAGCAGCAGCGGCCGGGCGACGCTCAGCCCGACGCGCTTGGAGGCCTCGCCGAGGCTGACGTCGAGGAAGACGACGGTGTGCCCGGCCAGGTCGGCGCGGGTCGCCTGGTCCAGGATCGCGCCGCCGCCGAGCGACAGCACCTCACCATCGTCCTTCAGCGCCGCGACGATCGCGGCCCGCTCCAGCTCGCGGAAGTGCGGCTCGCCCTCGTCGACGAAGATCTCGGAGATCGGCTTGCCGGCGCTTGCCTCGATATCGGTGTCAGTGTCGCGGTGCGTGGCCTTCAACCGCTCGGCCAGCAGCGCCGCGATCGTGGACTTCCCCGATCCGGGCGGCCCGACCAGGACGACGACCGGGCTCACTCCCACTCCCGCGGGGTGATCGTGGTCGGCAGGTTCGCCAGGTACGACTGGTGGTTCCGCGCGGTCTCCGCGACCGAGTCGCCGCCGAACTTCTCCAGCGAAACCTCGGCCAGCACCAGCGCGACCATCGCCTCGGCGACGATCCCAGCAGCCGGTACGGCGCAGACGTCCGACCGCTGGTGATGCGCGGACGCAGCCTCACCGGTCGCCGTGTCGATCGTCCGCAGCGCCCGCGGCACGGTCGCGATCGGCTTCATCGCGGCGCGGACCCGCAACGTCTCGCCGGTGCTCATCCCGCCCTCGGTGCCACCCGAGCGGCCGCTCGTCCGCCGGACGGCGCCGTCGGAGGCGACAATCTCGTCGTGCGCCTGCGAACCCGGCGTCCGCGCCAGCTCGAACCCGTCGCCGAGCTCGACGCCCTTGATCGCCTGGATGCCCATCAGCGCACCGGCCAGCTTCGAGTCGAGCCGCCGGTCCCAGTGCACGTAGCTGCCCAGGCCCGGCGGAAGACCGTCGACGACGACCTCGACCACACCGCCGAGCGTGTCACCGGCCTTCTGCGCGGCGTCGATCTCCGCGACCATCTGCTTGCTCGCGTCCGGGTCGAGGCAGCGCACCGGGTCCGCGTCCAGCTTCTCGACATCGCCGTACGCCGGGATCACGCCGTACGGCGCCTTGACCGTGCCGAGCTCGACGACGTGGCTGACGATCGTCACGCCGTACGACTGCCGCAGGAACCGGGCTGCCACCTCGCCCAGGGCGACCCGGGCGGCGGTCTCGCGGGCGCTGGCGCGTTCGAGCACCGGGCGGGCCTCGTCGAACCCGTACTTCTGCATGCCGGCCAGATCGGCGTGACCGGGCCGTGGGCGGGTCAGCGGGGCGTTCCGCGCGAGGCCGGCGAGCGTCTCCGCGTCGACCGGGTCCGCGCTCATCACCTGCTCCCACTTCGGCCACTCGGTGTTGCCGACCTGGATGGCGACCGGGCTCCCGAGCGTCAGCCCGTGCCGGAAACCGCCGACGAACGTCACCTCGTCCCGCTCGAACTTCATCCGGGCGCCCCGGCCGTAGCCGAGCCGTCGACGGGCCAGGGCGTCGGCCACGTCATCAGTGGTGACCTCGACCCCGGCGGGAAGACCTTCAAGTACGGCGACGAGCGCTTGTCCGTGCGACTCGCCGGCGGTAAGCCAGCGCAGCATGCCAGGATTCTTTCACGCCTGGCCCGCTCCCCGGACAGCGGTCTCAGAGTCAGCGGCAGGTCAGCGGCAGGTCTGGCTGTCCTGGGTCAGGCCGTCGCGGACGGACAGGACGACGTCGAAGGTCTTGATGATCGGGGACTCGTCGCAGCTGGTGGTGGCACTGGCTGCTTGACCGCCGGCGATCGCGGCACCGGTCAGGGCGGTGGCGGCGAGCGCCGCCACGGCCAGGCGCGCGGCGGTACGACGGAATGCGGTGGTCATCGTGCGCTCCCTTGAACGTCTCGGTTCCTTATACCAACGACACTAGAAGTTCGGAACGCCTGGTGAACTGGCTCTGGAACCCGTCTTGGGGGTAGCGCTGGCACCACCCCCGATAGGGTCCTGGCATGAGTCGGCAGGATGCGGAGACGTGGCGGGCGCGGGTGCGTGGGTGTCTGCTGGGCGGTGCGATCGGGGACGCGCTGGGCGGACCGGTCGAGTTCGAGGACGGGCGCTCGATCGTCGCGAAGCACCCGGACGGTGTACGGACGTTCCTGCCGGGAGGCGAGGGCTGGCCGGCGGGGACGATCACCGACGACACCCAGATGACGCTGTTCACGGCCGAGGGGCTGATCCGGGCCGGCGTACGGACCGATCGCGGGATCGGGTTCACCGTCGGCGTCGTACATCACGCGTACGACCGGTGGCTGGACACACAGAACCTGCCCGGACCCAGCGGCGAGCAGGACGGTTGGCTGGCCGGCGAGCAGTGGCTGTATGCCCGGCGTGCGCCCGGCAACACCTGTCTCACCGCGCTCACCGAGGCTCGTAAGGGCGAGGCGCGGATCCCGCAGTTCGGCGGCGAGGCGGTGAACGACTCGAAGGGGTGCGGCGGGGTGATGCGGGTCGCGCCGTTCGGGCTGCTGCCGGAGTACTTCCCGAGCGACTGGATCTTCGACTCGGCCGCGACGGCCGCCGGGTACACGCACGGTCATCCGACCGGCAAGCTGGCGTCCGGCACGCTTGCCGCGATCATCCGCGAGCTATGCACCGGAGCCGGCCTGGACGATGCGCTCTCCAGCGCGACCGAGCTCCTCAAACACCACGAGGGCCATGAGGAGACCAGTACTGCGCTTGCGTTCGCGCGGCACCTGGCTGCGACAGCTCCCGCCGGACCCGTGACCGTCGAGCGGCTCGGCGGCGGGTGGGTCGCCGAGGAGGCGCTCGCGATCGCGGTCTTCGCGGCGCTCGCCTACCCGGAGCCGGACCAGTTCCTCGACGCGCTCGCGCTCGCCGTCACCCACTCCGGCGACAGCGACTCCACCGGCGCGATCTGCGGCAACATCCTCGGCGCCCTCCACGGCGAGACGGCTCTCCCCGCAGAGCTCGTCTTCACCGTCGAGGGCCGCCCGGCCATCCTCCAACTCGCCGACGACTTCGCCCTGGAGTTCACCCAGGGCAAACGTCTGCACGGCGACTACGGCCCCCACACTTCGTGGACCACGCGGTACCCGGGCTGGTGACTAGGCAGGCTCGATCGAGAGCTTGTGGTGGAACACGTTTCGCGGGTCCCACGTCGACTTGACCTGCTGCAGCCGCGGGTAGTTGCCGAGGTAGTACAGGTCGTGCCACGGCACACCGGACTTGTTGTACGCCGGATCGGCCAGATCGCTGTCCGGGTAGTTGATGTACGAGCCGGCGTTGGTTGCATTCGGCACCGGTACGCCGCCCGTGTCGCGGTAGATGTCGCCGTACACCTTGCGGGCCCAGGCGAGGTGCATCGCGTCGTCGGCGGCGGTCTCCCAGGACGCGGTGAGCACCATCTTGCAGACCACGTCCCGTTGCGCGGCGGCGGTGGCGTCGGACGGGACGGTGTTCACCTTACCGCCGTACGGGACGAGCAGGATCGACGACTCGGGCCCGTTGTAGTCCGGGTCGGTGAGCCCGTTGTACATCGCAACGATCTGCTCGTCGGTGTAGCCCTGCTTGAGGTACGCCGCCTTGTACTTACCGCGGCTCGGCGTCGGCGTCTCGCCGATCGAGCGCTCCATCGTCAGGTGCAGGAACGGGCCGACGCCCATGTCGATCGTCTGCGGCTTGACCTGGACGCCGCTCGTGATCGCGGCGTTGAACGCGTTCATCAGCTGTTCGGAGTTCGGCGCGGCGGCGTCGATCTGGGTGGACAGCAGGAACTGTCCGGCCTTCTTCTGGGTGATCACGAACGGCGCGTAGAGCGTCGCGTACGGCGAGTCCGGCGTGTTGTGCTGCTCGAAGAACGTGAACCAGTTCCGCATCGTCCGGACGAAGTCCGCCTGGGTGGTCTTGGACCAGTCGTACAGCAGCACCGTGGAGCGCAGCGCGGCAGGTGCCTTAGGCAACGATTCCTCCGGTGTCCGGCCGGTCGAGCCGCTGCTGCGGAGCAGGTAGCGCACCACGACGCCGAAGTTCCCGCCGCCGCCACCGGTGTGTGCCCACCACAGGTCGCGGTGCTCGTTGTCACGGGTCGCCACCACCGTGCGGACCCGGCCGCGGGCGTCGACGACCACGATCTCCACGCCGTACAGGTGATCGACGACCGAGCCGTACTTACGCGAGAGCGGACCGTATCCGCCACCGGCGAAGTGGCCGCCGACACCGACGCCGAGGCAGCCGCCGGCCGGCACGGTCACACCCCAGCCGAAGAACAGCTCCTTGTAGAGGTTCTCCAGGATCGCGCCGGAGCCCACCGAGAAGGCGCGGTACTGCGGATCCCAGACGATGTCGTTGTTCGTCGACATGTCCAGCACGACCTCGATGTCGCTGCTGTCCACGAAGTCCTCGAAGCAGTGTCCACCACCGCGGACCGCGATCCGCTTGCCGCTGCGGACCGCCTCCTGCACGGCGGCGACCGCGTCCTGCGGTGAGCGGATCACGCGGATGTAGTCGGGTGTGCCGACGAAGCGCCGGTTCTGCCCGCGGGTGACGAGATCCTGGTAGCGGGCGTCATCCGGACCGATCCTGGCACCGATCGGCGCCGACGGGTTGGCGGACGGGGCGGCGGCCTGGGCGGTGGACTGGGTGACCGGAACGGCGAGAGCCGCGCCGGCAGCTGCAGTCCCGGCCAACAGGCCGCGACGACTGACTGGCATAGAGATTCCCTCCCGAGTTCGAATACCTCGACCCTAGGAAGGTGGGCAGTGCCCGCACATCAACCATTCGGCTGAGTGCGGCAATCCCCTATCCGGCGTACAACCGCTCCAACGGCGCACCCAGCAGTACGCCGGCCAGCGCGCCGACGAGCATGAACGGCCCGAACGGAACCATCTGCTTGCGCGTCATCACCCGCGCGGCAATCAGCACGATCCCGACGATCGCGCCGAGGAAGAACCCGCCGTACAAGCCGGATGCGAACTGCCCCCAGCCCAGCCAGCCGAGCGCCAGCCCCAAGAGCCCCGACAGCCGTACGTCGCCGAACCCGACGCCGCGCGGGAACGCGAACCACAGCACGTAGAACACCGCGAACCCGATCGCCCCGGCGATCACTGCCCGGCGCAACGATCCCCACTCCCCCGTCGCGATCGCGGCCGCCAGCAGTCCGGCCGCGACGACGACGTACGTCGGCCAGATGATCACCGAGGGCAGGAACCGCGTCCGCGCGTCGATGTACCCGAGCACGGCCCCGGCGACCGCGAGCGCCAGCCACGCGGGCAGCACGGCGTCCAGCCCGAGCATCCAGCCCAGCAGCCCGCCGGCGACCGCCGCGAGCCCACCGCACCAGTACGCCGCTCGCGGGCCGGCCACCGATGCGTAGAGGACCTTGGTCTCGCCCTCGTCCAGGACCGGTTCGGGGATGTTGCGCATCAGCCAGGGGCCGAGGACGGCCGCAGCAGAACCACAGAGGACCACACCGATCCCCGCGGCGAGCACTGCGTTGTCAGCCGGCACGATCCAGGAGCCTAGACGATCTTGCCGCCCGACTTCGCAAGCCCTGTGGACAAGAGTGTGGGAGTGTGATGGAAAGGTCATCTCGGGAAGGACTACCGATGAACGCCGTGGACAAGGGCCGGGTCAAGGACGCGCTGCTGCGGCAGGTCGAGGCCGAGCTACAGGCGGCCCGGAGTGACGTGGCCCGGAAGGATTCGGCCGCGAAGCTCGACCAGGACTCGTCGTTCTCCGTCGACGACCAGTCGCAGGCCGCCGAGGCCGGCGATCTCGGCGGACTGCTGGAGAGCCGGGAGCAGCGGCAGGCAGCCATCCGCAACCAGCTCGAAAAACTCGACTTCGGGCCGCGGAGCGAGGTCGCGCCCGGCGCGATCATCGGGTTCGACGGCGACCGGTACGTCGTCGGCGTGGTCGCGGCCGCGTTCGAGTGCGACGGCGCGACGTACGAAGGGATCGCGGCCGACGCCCCGATCTACCCGGCCATCGAGGGCCTGCACGCCGGCGACACGTTCAGCTTCGCCGGCCACGACCACCGGATCGACTTCGTCAGCTGAGGCGGGACCGGCGCACCAGCACCCGGGCGATCACAGCCGCGCCCGCGCCGATCAGGAGCAGACCGCCGAAGAGTACGCCGACCGTGCTCCAGAAGCCGTCGTTCGTCGTGACGACCTTCACCCGCTGGTACTCCGCGTCCGTCCCGGCCGGGGCGAACGTGAAGTCGTCGGTGATCCGGCCCGGCTCGCGGTACGTCGCCGTGTACGCGGTCAAGAACGTGGCCGGCGTCGTCAGCGCCTCGTCCTCGACCCGGCCGGCGAACAGCAACTCGAGCTGCACCGACGGATCCGGCAGCTTCGTCGCGTCGACCCGGTGCTCGGCCGCGACGTACACCGTGACCGTCTGGGAAGTGGTCGCGCCTTTGCTCAGCCGCATCGGGTAGACGATCCGCTGTGACGCGAACGTGAGTCGCAGCGGCGGCGTCGCCCCGCTCAGGCTCTCGCCGTCGCGCTTCGGCGCGAGCTTCACCGCCACGATCTCCCACTTCTCCGTGAGGTACGGCGTGAGGTTCGCGGCCAGCGTCGCCGGTACGACGTACCCGTTCGTGCGCAGCCAGTCCGTGACCGCGGTACCGGTCGAGCCGGTGAGCCGCGCGACCGCGAACGGGCCGAGGACCATCTGCTGGCGCACGTTCACCCCGGACCCAGGCGCCGCCTCACCGGCCAGGCCGCGGCCGTTGCCCATGATCCCGAGGTCACGGAACGGCCAGTACGTCTTCTTGTAGACGATCTTCGGCCGGGTCAGCTGGTCGAGCCGGTAGAACAGCTGGTCGTCGCCGAGCTCTACCTTCGCGGCCGCCGGGACCGGCATGATCCAGGCCGCCTTCTTCGAGATGCCGTTGATCGCCATCGAGAGCGTGATCTTCTCGGTGCCGCCGGCGTACTGGACCAGGGCGTTCTCGCCGTACGCGCGGGCTCGCGACTGGGCGTCGGGGAGGTAGCCGCCGCACGCACACGCCCAGGCAGGCGTCACCCCGGCCGCGACGAACCCGACTGCCAGCACACCTGCCACAACCCGCCAAAGCTTCACTGGCGGAACACTAGCTAGACGAGGGTGTACGGCGTGTGGAAGAAGTTGGCCGGGTCGTACTTCTTCTTCGCGGCCTGCAGCTTGGCCGCGCTGCCGCCGTAGTACGAACTCACGGCCCGACCGGCCTCGAGGTAGTTGACGTAGGCACCGGCCGACGCCGCCCGGACGGCGCGATGACCGTTCGCGATGAAGGTCTTCGCGGTCGTGCCCTGCGCGGACGAGTACCACTGGATCACGCCCAGCGCACTGCGCCACGGCCACGATGCCCCGCCGGCCGGCTGCTTCGCGGCCTGCCCGCCGAGCGGGTCGAGGATCGCCGACGCCGGCGTCTTGGCCCGCGCGGCCGCCTTCACCGCACCGAGCAGCGCGGTGATCGTCGCTGCGTCCATCGCACCCTTCAGTACGTCGGAACCCGCGAGGAAGCCCTGCCGCGGACTCGTCGTCCCGCCGCCGAGGTACTTCACCGCTTCCATGTGTGTCTTCACCGTGATGGAACGCGCCGAGGCCTTCGCGCCGACGAACGACTCCAGTTGTGCGGCCGCGGCGTTCGCGTTGCCGGTGGTGGACACGCCGAGCACATGGATCGACAGCGTTCCGTTGCTCTGGGCATCGATGTGCAGGTTGCCCCAGGACGTCGTCGGCGCGGACTGGGCGAACTTCTGCCAGCCGCGGACGACGGCCGCCGCCTGCGACTCCGGCCAGGTCAGCCGGAAGAACCCGAGGTTGGTGGCCGGGATCGTGGCGAACCGGAACGATGTGACCACGCCGAGGTTGCCGCCGCCGACTCCGCGCAGCGCCCAGAACAGGTCCGGCTCGACGGACGCGCTGACGTTGTGCGATTTCCCGTCCGCGGTGAACACGCCCATCGACACGACCCGGTCGCAGGTCAGCCCGTACGTGCGGGTGTGGATCCCCATCCCGCCGCCGAGCGTGAGGCCGGCGACGCCGACGGTCGGGCAGGTGCCGGTCGGCAGCGAGCGCCCGTACCGGTCGAGGAACGCGTGGACGTCGTACAGGCGGGCGCCGGCGCCGACGGTGAGGATGCCGTTGGCGTAGCTCATGCTTTTCAGAGCGCCGACGTCGAGCTGCAGGCCGTTGGCGATCGTGGACGCGCCGACGTACGAGTGGCCGCCGCTCTTCGGGACCAGCACGAGCTTGTTGTCGCGGGCGAAGTTGATCGTCTTCTGGACGTCGGCGGGATTCGCGGCCTTGACGACGGCGGTCGGGCGGACGCTGTCCCAGCGCGGGTTGAACAGCTGGTGCGCGGCGGCGTACCCGGAGGTCGAGGGCAGGTAGACCTTGCCGGTCAGCGAACGGGAGAAGGTGTTCCAGTTCGGCGCGGTCGAGGTCAGCGTCGGAGCCGACGTGCTCGGGTCGCTGCTCGGCGTCGTGGTCGTCGGTACAGCCGTGCTGCTAGGAGCTGTGGTGCTGGGAGCTGACGTGCTGGGTGCGGTGGAGCTGGGTGGCGCCGTCGAACTCGTCGTACCGCCTGCGTTGTCCTTCGAGTCGCCGCAGCCGGTCAGTCCGGCGACTGCCGCGGCGCTGCCGGCCTTCAGTACCGTACGGCGGTCAAGCAGGCTCACGATCCCCCAACTCCTCACGAGCGGCCGTCCTCATGGCCGCCAGAGGAGCCGGCGACCTACCCGTCATCATCTCCACCTGGAGGGTCGCCTGATGCACGAGTAGATCAAGTCCGTTCAACAGCTCTGTACCGATCCGGTGCGCCGCGATCGCGAGCCTGGTCGGCCAGGGGTGGTACGCCACGTCGAACACGACCGGCGCCACCGCGGCGAAGTGCTCGGCCCACGGGTCGACCGCTCCGCCCGGCAGCGTCGACACACAAAGGTCGAAGCCGCCGATCTGCTCCACCTGCGAGAAGTCCGCCACCGACGTCCGGAGTCCGAGCTCCGCGGCCAGATCCAGCAACCGCTCGGCCTTCGAGACGTCCCGGACGACGACGGTCACCTCCTCGACCTTCATGCCGCGCAGGGCCGCCAGGGTCGACGCGGCCGTCGCACCGCCGCCGACCACGACGGCCGTCTCGGCGGCCGTGATGCCCTGCTCGGCGAACGCGTTCACCAGCCCCGGTACGTCGGTGTTGTGGGCAGACCGCGATCCGTCCGGCTCGAACAGCATCGTGTTCGCCGCGCCGATCAGCTCCGCGACGGGATCGACCGTGTCGACGAGCTCGAGCGCGATGCGTTTCAACGGCATCGTCAGCGACAGCCCGCGGACGTCCGTACCAAGCGATGCCACGAATGCGGGGAGCTCGTCCTCGAGCACCTCGAACGCGTCGTACCGCCAGTCGAGCCCGAGCTCGGCGTACGCGGCCCGGTGCATCGCCGGCGACAGCGAATGCGCGATCGGCGAACCGAGCACAGCGCATCGGGTCAAGTCAGCACTTCCCCGTGTGCGCCTGGCACCAGGTCTGGAGCTTCTTCACGTTGACCTGGTGCTCCGCGTACGTGTCGGCGAAGGCGGTCTCGCCGGTCTCCAGGTTGACCAGCGTGAAGTACTTCCAGTTGCCGGGCGCCGGGTTGAGCGCGGCGCTCAGCATGTCCCGGGTCGGCGAGTTGATCGGGCTCGGCGGCAGACCCTTGTGGTTGTACGTGTTGTACAGCGAGGGGTTCTTGCGCTGCTCGGGCGTCGTGTACACGCCGCCGTCCTTGCCGACGACGTAGTGCACGGTCGAGTCCATCCCCAGGTACATCCCGGCCTCGAGCCGGTTGTAGATCACCCGCGCGACCTTGGCGTAGTCGGACTGCTTGTTGGTCTCCGCGCCGATGATGCTGGCTACGATCACCGCCTGGTACGGATCCAGCTTCTTGCGCTGAGCGGTCTGCACCAGGTTCAGGCTCTTGGCGATCGACGCGTACTTGGCGGTCATCAGCTTCAGCATGACGGTCGCGTTCGCGTTCTTCGGCACGTCGTAGGTCGCCGGATAGAGGAAGCCCTCAGGGTTGCCGTTCGCGTACGCCGGCAGGCCGAGCCCCGTCGGGTGGTTGATCACGTTCGCGGCCTGGCCGGCCGGCAGCTTGAGCTTGTTCTGCAGGATGACCGCGACCTCGCCCTTGGTCTCACCGGACGGAACGCTGACCCGCATCACCTTGATCGACTCGGCGGTGTTCAGCATCAGCGCCAGGGCTGCCTTGGCCGACATGTGCTTGCGCAGCGTGTAGGTCGCCGCCTGGAGCTGCAGCGACCGGGTGTCGTCACGGGCCGCGCGCTCGAACGCGCGGGCACTCTTGACGACCTCCTTCTTCTCCAGCGTGTCGGCGATCGACGAGGTCGACTGCCCCTTGGTGATCTCGACCTGCACGGTCCCGGTGCCCTGGCCGGTGTAGTCCGGCGCCGAGAACACACCCTCGAGTGCGTCCTTGCCCTTGCCGAAGCCGACCACGACGCCGGCCACGATCGCACCGACGACGATCAGCGAGATCAGACCGGCGAAGCAGCCGAACGCCCGGCGGCTGCGGGCGCGGCGCCGGTTCGCCCGGCGCTCGACGCGGGTCTCGGCCCGCAGGCCGAGGCCGCTACCGAGATCGTCGGCCTGCTCCTCGCCCTCGTTCAGCTCTTGGTCCACCGATGGTCCGTTCACAGGGGCCTCCCGGGTGGGTTGCCGGTCTCGCGCTCGACGTCGAGCGCATGTTGCAGAATCACGACCGCCGCAGCCTGATCGACCACGGCGCGCCGCTTGGAACCCTTCTTGCCCCGTTCCCGCAGCATCCGTTCGGCGGTGACGGTGGTGAACCGCTCGTCCACCAGCCGCATCGCCAGCTCCGCGTTGCCCTCACGCACCTTGTCCAGCACCTGTGCCGCCGTCTCCCGGATCTTCACCGCGGCCGGACCCTCGCCCCCGGACAGGGAGCGCGGCAGGCCGACCACGATCTCGAACGCCTCCAGTTCGGCGGCGAGTGCGGCGATCCTATCCAGATCCCCGGGCCCACGCCGGACGGTTTCCACAGGCGTGGCCAGGATTCCGTGCGGATCGCTGCTCGCGACGCCGATCCGGGCGTCCCCGATATCGAGCGCGATCCGCACGCCACGTCTCATCTGCAGGTGCCTCGACTAACCGGTGACCTGGTGGCCGACGGTGTGCTCGACCGCCGCCAGCGCCTCGTCCGCGCCGGCCGGGTCGGTGCCGCCGCCCTGCGCGACATCGTCCTTGCCGCCGCCGCGACCGCCAAGCTTCTCGGCCGCGACCCGGACCAGGTCACCGGCCTTCAGCCGCCACTCTCGAGCGAGGTCGTTCAGCGCGATCACCACACCGGGCTTACCGTCGTTCACGCTCAGTACGGCGACCACGGCCGGCTTGTCGTTCGCCATCCGGCCGCGGATGTCCAGCGCCAACTTGCGCAGGTCGCCGCCGTTCACGCCGTCGGGCGCACGGTGTCCGACGTACTGGACACCGAAGACGTCCTTCGGGTCCTTGGCCAGCTCGCCCGCGGCCTCCAGGACCCGGGCGGCCCGGACCCGCTCGAGCTCCTTCTCCGCGACCCGCAGCCGCTCGGCCAGGTCGGCGACCTTCGCAGGCAGCTCCTCGGGCCGGGTCTTCAGGTTCTCGCTGAGCAGGCGGACCAGCGCGCGCTCGCGGCCGAGGTAGTGCAGCGCCTCCATGCCGACGAACGCCTCGATCCGCCGTACGCCGGCGCCGACCGAGGACTCGCCCGTGACGGTGACCGCGCCGACCTGCGACGAGTGCTTCACGTGCGTGCCACCGCAGAGCTCACGCGACCAGGGGCCGCCGATCTCGACCACGCGGACCTGCTCGTCGTACGTCTCGCCGAACAGCGCCAGCGCGCCCCACTCCCGGGCCTCCGGCAGCGTCATGTACTGCGCCGACACCGGCAGGTCCTGCCGGACGGCCAGGTTCGCGACCTCTTCGATCTCCGAACGCGTCGACGGGTCCAGCGCCGACGACCAGGCGAAGTCGAGCCGCAGGTAACCGGGCTTGTTGTACGAACCGCTCTGCAACGCGTTCGGACCGAGCACCTGACGCAGCGCGGCGTGCACGACGTGCGTACCGGAGTGCGCCTGGCAGGCCGAGACCCGCCACTCGTGGTCGACCGCGGCGTGCACATTCTCACCCGGGCGCAGGACGCCTTCGAGGATCTCGACGCGGTGCACGATCAAGCCCTTGACCGGGCGCTGGACGTCGAGCACCTTCAGCTTCAGGCCGTCGCCGAGGATCAGGCCCTCGTCGGCGATCTGACCGCCGGACTCCGCGTAGAACGGGGTCTTCTCGAGCACGACCTCGACGGTCTCGCCCTGCTCGGCGAACGGAGCGACCGCACCCTCGCGGAGCAGACCGCGCACCTGCGAGTCGCTGGACAGCTCCTGGTACCCGGTGAACTCGGTGACACCCTTCTCCCGCAGCTCGCGGTACCCGGAGGTGTCGGCGTGACCGGCCTTCTTCGCCCGGGCGTCAGCCTTGGCGCGCTCGCGCTGCTCCTTCATCAAGGAGCGGAAGCCCTCGGTGTCGACGTTCAGGCCCTGCTCGGCGGCCATCTCGACGGTCAGGTCGATCGGGAAGCCGTACGTGTCGTGCAGCTGGAACGCCTTCGCGCCCTCGAGCTGATGGGCGCCGCTGGCCTTGGTGTCGCGCACCGCCACGTCGAAGATCGTCGTACCGGCCGTGAGAGTACGGCGGAACGCCTCCTCCTCGGCGTACGCGACCTGGCTGATCCGGCCGAAGTCGGCCTCGAGCTCAGGGTAGGACTTCTTCATCTGCTCGAGGCTCGTCGGCAGCAGCTCGACCAGGCTCGGGTCCTCGTAACCCAGCAGCCGCATCGAACGGATCGCGCGGCGGAGCAGGCGACGCAGTACGTAACCGCCCTGCTCGTTGCCCGGGGTGACGCCGTCGCCGATCAGCATCAGCGCGCTACGGACGTGGTCGGCGACCACGCGGAACCGGACGTCGTCGACGTGCTCGACGCCGTACTTGCGGCCGCTGAGCTCGGACGCGCGCTCGATCACCGGGTAGATCTCGTCGATCTCGTACATGTTGTCGACGCCCTGCAGCAGGTACGCGACCCGCTCCAGACCCAGGCCGGTGTCGATGTTCTTCTTCGGCAGCTCGCCGAGGATCTCGTAGCCGTCCTTGCCGCCGCCCTCGCCGCGGATGTTCTGCATGAAGACCAGGTTCCAGAACTCCAGGTAGCGGTCGCCCGCCTCCCAGTCCCGGTCCGCGCCGAACTCCGGGCCGCGGTCGATCAGGATCTCCGAGCACGGGCCGCACGGACCCGGGATGCCCATCGACCAGAAGTTGTCCTTCATCCCGAGCCGGACGATCCGGTCGTCGGGCAGGCCGGCGATCCGCTTCCAGAGGGCGATCGCCTCGTCGTCGTCGTAGTACACCGAGGCGTACAGCACGGACTCGTCGAAGCCGTAGCCGCCTTCGTTCTGGGGCTTGGTGACCAGCTCCCAGGCGAACTCGATCGCCTTCTCCTTGAAGTAGTCGCCGAAGGAGAAGTTGCCGTTCATCTGGAAGAACGTGCCGTGCCGGGTGGTCTTGCCGACCTCCTCGATGTCGAGGGTCCGGACACACTTCTGCACACTCGTCGCCCGGTCGTACGGCGGGGTCTGCTGGCCGACGAAGTACGGGACGAACTGCGCCATGCCGGCGACGTTGAACAGCAGGTTCGGGTCCGGCGACGGCAGCGGGGCACTCGGCACCACGGTGTGGCCCCGGTCCTCGAAGTACTGCAGGAACCGTCGCCTGATCTCACTGGTTTCCATGGGTGTTACCGGTAATCCTCACGGTCGTTTGTGGTGTCGATGCCCAGAGCGTCGCGCAGCTCGGTCTCCCGCTCGGCCATGCCTTCGCGGACCTGGTCGCCGAAGTGCCGGACGGCCGCGGCGAGCTTCGCCGTCGACTCCTGCACACTCTCCGGGGCGAGCAACTGGGCCCGCTTCTTCAACCGGGTGACGGCGTACACGCCGACGGCGATCCCGATGACCAGCCAGATGATCCGCTTCACCGCTTCCGCGCCTTCCGCTCGGCCTTCATCTCTTCCTTGACCCGGCGGCTCACGTCCTTGCGCTGCTGCTCGCCGAGCGCGCGGCGGACGCCGTACGTGAACGCGGCCGCCTTCACCAGGGGGCCACCGGCGGTGGCCGAGAACAGCGACATCAGCGCGGCCGCGTTGGTGGTCACCGTGGTGGCGTTGTCGGTGATCGTGTCCACCTTCGCCAGTTGGGCGTTGGTGGTCGCCACCGTCGTGGTCACCTCGCCGAGCAGCGGGACGCTGGAATCGGAGACGCCCTTGACCATGATCCGGGTCTCGTCGAACACTTTGCCCAGCTTCAGGATCGGATAGGCCAGCAGACCTACCAGGATGAGCAGCGCGCAGGCAGCTATCAGCCCCGCGACTTCACCGACGCTCATGGAAACGATCCACCTTCCCGTAGCGAGCCCGTTGTGAGCTGTTGTGCCCTGTTGTGCCCTGTTCTTCCCTTAGGACGCCCGACCCTATCGCGCGGCCATACCGCACTCCGCTCCAGGACACCATCCCTCACATCACAGTCGCCCACCAAACCGGCTCAGGACGCCGGTTCAGGAGGTCGGCTCAGGAGGTCGGTGAGGTCTCCGTGGCCGTCGGTTCGGCCGGGGTCGGTGTCGCGGGGGTCGAGGGGGTTGCCGAGGGTGTTTCGCCTGGTGTCGTTGGGCTTCCGGTCGGGGTCGGGGTGGTGGGGGTCGCCGGGGTCGTTGGCGTCGCCGGTGTGGTGGGGCTGGTCGGCGTCGACGGCTTCGTCGGAGTCGGACTCGTGGGGATCGGGGTGGTCGGTTTGGTCGGCGTGGTCGGCTTGGTCGGGGATGTCGGCCGGCTCGTGCTCGTGGTTGCCGGTGTTGCCGGTGTTGCCGGTGTCGTCGGTGTTGCCGTGGTCGGTTCCTGGGTGGTGGACTGCGTCGGCTCCGGTGCGGCCCACGGCGGTGCGGGCTCGCTGGGGGTCGCCGACGGGCTCAACGGGACCAATGGCTTGCCCGGGAGCTCGGCTCGTGTCGTGGATCTCGACGTACCTTGCGAGCGATCGATGCCTGGGGCGGAGATGCTCGGAGCGGACGACGGCGGTGCCTGGGTCGTCGCGGTCTCGTGCGACCGGAACGGAACCAGGTACAGGGCGCCTGCCACCACCACCAGAGCTGCTGCCCCGACACTCACCTTCAGGAGCGGGGTACGCCGACGGATGTGCCGCGGACTGGACTGCCTCACAGAACACAAAACCTTTCGCCCCCAGGCCGAAAGGCAGCCTACCGATTCGAACGCTTCAATCGAAGCTCACCGTGAGTGCCCGAACCGCCCCGTCCGGTGCCCATTCCAGCTCCATCGCGCCGGTTCCACCGCCCGACCAGCGAAAACGCGCCAACTCGTCGCCGTCCTCGATCAGCGTCATGGTCTCCGCGGGTGGATTTTCCCGGTACGCCGCGGCGATCGCCGTCCGACCTTCGAACGGGCCGACCGGAATGGCGACGAATCGCATCGTCGCATCCGGCGCGAACCGCTCGGCGAAGGTCTCCCAGTCGCCGGTCGTCACCGCCCGGTTGAAGGCGGCTACGTGATCGGCGGTCCGGCTCACCGACCGTCCCGTTTGCGGTCCGGTTTGCGGTCCCTCAGGATCTTGCGGATCGCGGCGACCCGATCGGCGTACGCCGCCTCGCCGCCGCGCCGGGTGGGGTTGTAGTAGTCGGTGCCGTCGATCACGTCCGGCGCGTACTGCTGCGGTACGACGCCGCGCGGGTCGTTGTGCGAATACTCGTACGACGAGCCGTGGCCGAGCTTCTTGGCGCCGGCGTAGTGCGCGTCCCGCAGATGCGGCGGGACCGGGCCGACCTTGCCTGCCTTCACGTCCGCGATGGCTGCGTCGACGGCCATGATCACCGCATTGGACTTCGGCGCGAGTGCCAAGGCGACGACTGCCTGGGCGAGGTTGATCCGTGCCTCCGGCATACCGATCAGCTGCACCGCCTCGGCCGCGGCGACCGCGACGCCGAGCGCGGTCGGGTCGCCCATGCCGATGTCCTCGCTCGCGGAGATCACCAGGCGTCTGGCGATGAAGCGGGGGTCCTCTCCTGCCTCGATCATCCGGGCCAAGTAGTGCATGGAGGCGTCGACGTCCGAGCCCCGGATCGACTTGATCAACGCCGACGCGACGTCGTAGTGCTGGTCCCCGGCCCGGTCGTACCGCACCGCGGCCCGGTCCACCGCCGTCTCCAGCGTCACCAAATCGATCAACGCCCGCCCCGCCACGCCCACGGCGCTCGCGCCCACCTCGCCGTCGCCCCCGACCCGGTCCTCGTCGCTCGCCCCCGGCGCTCGGCCGTCGGCGGCGTGCGCATATTTGAGCGCCTGCTCGTGTTTCGCGCGGGCTCCGCCGGCGGCGGCTTCCAGGTAGGTGAGGGCGCGGCGGGCGTCGCCGCCGGCCATCCGGAGCAGGTGGTCGCGTGCGTCCTGGGCCAGCTCGAACTCGTCGTTCAAGCCGCGCTCGTCGGACAGCGCCCGGTCCAGCAGCAGTGAGATGTCGTCGTCGGTGAGCGACTCCAGCGTCAGCAGCAGACTGCGCGACAGCAGCGGGGAGATCACGGAGAAGAACGGGTTCTCGGTCGTCGCCGCGACCAGCGTGACCCAGCGGTTCTCCACGCCGGGCAGCAGTGCGTCCTGCTGTGCCTTCGTGAAGCGGTGCACCTCGTCGATGAACAAGACGGTCTCGAGCGGACCGGTCGAACGGGACAGGTCGCGGCGCGCGCCGTCGATCACCTGCCGTACGTCCTTCACTCCCGCCGTGACCGCGGACAGCTCCACGAACTTCCGGTTGGTCTGGTGCGACACAACTGCCGCGATCGTGGTCTTACCCGTCCCCGGAGGACCCCACAGCAACAGCGACATCGGCTGGTCCCCCTCCACCAGCCGTCGCAACGGCGAACCCGGCGCGAGCAGATGCTGCTGCCCGACCAACTCGTCCAAACTCCGCGGCCGCATCCGCACCGCCAACGGAGCCGCCGTGTGATCCGCATCCGCAAGACTCCCACCACCACGCGCCGGCGCCGGAACCCCCGGAAGATCGAACAACCCTTCACTCACCCCCCAACCCTATCCACCCCCACCGACACCCCAACCCCACCGCTCACCCCTCTGCAGCTCCCCATCTGAGGGGCCAACCCTCAGCACGCGGGTTCGGCCCCCAAATCCGAGGCCCCAACCCAAGGGGTCAACCCCTCAGACGCCGACCTCGCCACCCGCGCCCGACGGCGCTGGAATCAGCGGTCGCGGGTGGGGCGGGGGGTTCGGAGGGAGCGGGTGTCGCGGCGGGTGGTGGGGGGTGGGGTGTCCAGGCCGTCGGTGAGGTTCTTGCGGACGGAGCGGAGTTGGGCCTGAGCGGGGTCGAGTCGGGTGGCGACTGTGTTGCTGTGGTCCAGCCAGGCGTCGGTTGTGCCTTTCACGTACGCCGCCACCGCGGGCGCCTTCATCGCCAGTTCCGCCCATAGCGGGGCGCCGGTCAGGTTGACCGCCAGGCTGTAGGTGAAGAACGCCGAGGTCATCCGCGCCTGCCGGAGGATGACTTCACGCCGGCTGACCGGTGCCTCCTGGCGCCGGGCGAGGTCCATCCGGTCGTCCATCAACTGCTGCCCCTGCCGCACGAGGTCGTCGGCGGCCTCCCGCAGCGGTCCGCTCACCCTGACGTGCGCCCCCTCGGCGACCACGTCCCGCAGCACGCTCGCGCGGGTGAACCGGGTCAGCGACTGAGCCAGCCACTCGTCGTCGCGGGCAGGCACGTCCGCGCGCCCGCCGTACGCGTCCTCGAACTGTTGCCTGAGGTCCGCGATGCTGCTGACCGGTAGCGTCCGGCCCTCGATCGAGGCCTGGTTCACGGCCTGTGCGGAGGCCTCCTCGAGGCTCACGCCCCACTCGTTGTCCGGGTCGACGGACATCTCGACCGCCTTCGCGAGGATCTGCTCGGCGTCCGTCCCGTCCGGATCCAGGCGTACGTCGTCCACGTCCAGCCGGCGCCACCAGTGCGCGAGCCGATCCGCCGTACGCCGGGGCTTGTCGGTCGCCGCAGCCGGGAAGGACCGCTCGTACCGGTCCAGGGCCAGCAGCGCCTCGGCCGCGAACAGGTCCACCACCTGTTGCGCGGCGGCGAGCTCGTCGCGGCTCGGCTCACGCAGCTCGGCCCGCGGGGTCATTGCCGGCCGTCCAACTCCGCCTGTACCCGCTCGACGGCCTCGGCCCGGCGACGGAGGCTGTCGAACCGTTCGGACTTCTCCGGGTCGGCCGGCTGGTAGTCGGCGTCCTCGGCGGCGTCGACCGGGACGTACCACCAGCGGCCCGCGTACCAGGTCGGACCGACCTCCGTCCCGGCGAGCATCGGCGTCGCCGCACCTGCGTCGACCAACTCACGCATGCGCTCCTGCGAAACGTTGTCCGTCATCCGACGACTGTAGGACGCCGAGGGGCGAACACCTGGTGGTATGTGCCGCTGCGGCGGAGGAGGACGATGGTCGGGATCTGGAGGACGACGATCGTGACCGCGGTGATGACCGGGTCGGTGGCCGGCACGACCGAGATCGGCAGTGTGTACGCGAGGACGACCCGGATGATCGCATCGATGATCGACGCGATCCCCCACCAGACCGTGATCCACTTCCAGGCCTCGCGGAAACGAGCGTTCGTCTCCCAGAGCTGATCCATCAGCTCGCCCCGGCGCGGCATGAACGCCTTGGTGAAGGTGTAGGTCAGCGGCTGCGGATGCCGCAGCGACCAGAGGTTGATGCCGGCGAACGGCAGGCTGATCCACGCGTTCCGGACAAGCAGCAGGCGCGCGTCGCCGCCGATGACCGCCACAACCGTGCTGGCGACCATGCTGACCACGACCACCATGCCGAGCAGGTCCGTACGGCGCTCACGTACCAGCGAGACCGCAGAGCTGATCAGTCCCGGTACGACGCCGGCGAGCAGCGCGACCAGGTCGCTGACGCCGAGCGCCTTGAGACCGTAGTAGAGGGCGAGTGGGACGGCGATGTCGACGACGAGGAGCCAGCGGCCTTTGCGCGTACGAGGCATGCCCTGAGCATCAGGCCACCAGCCGCCGTCCGGCATCGAGCCGACGGCTGTCCGCCCCTAGACCAAAGTCTTACAGGCCCCCAAGTGGAGAGCAGCGTCGGTTTCGGCACGCGCGACCACTTTATGACCACTGACTGAGAGCGGTGCGAAGGAAAGCGTCGCGCCGTTCGGTGACGGCAGCGGCGCCCAGGAGGCTACCGTCGTCGGCGAATCCCGCCCAACCGTCCATCACCGTCGGCGTGTTCAACGCGGCCACGGCATCCCAGTAGGGCACGCCGACTGCCTCCCGGCCCGCCTGCCGCTCCCAGCCCTCCAACACATGGGACGGCGCGTCCTGGCCGTACTGAAGGGTCATCTGCATCCGCAGGCTGCCGAGATCGACGCCCGGATTACCAACCCCGGCTGTATTCCAGTCGATCAGCGCAACGCAACGGTCACCCTCCCACAGCATGTTGCCGCCCCAGGCGTCACCATGCACGAACACCGACCCGCCTGCCGGCATCCCGTGCGACCTGACCCGCTCGTCGGCCTGCTGCAGCAAAGGAGTGGTCGGCATCAGGCCCCGCCGGCGTTCGTCGGCGCGGTCGTCGACGGCGCACGGCCGGGGCCGGTATGGCAGATGGGCCTGCGGAACCAGCCTGAAGGCGTGGACCCTGGCAAGGGCCGCTCCCGCTTCGCGGAGCCGGGCGACCGAAACCGTCGGCGAGAGACCGGCGCTGCCGGGCAGGACGGTCTCCAGAGTGGCGACGGTTCCGCTCGCCTTCCCGTCGAGATCCGCAGCGATCAGCCGCGGCGCGGCCAGGCCATGAGTCTCGGCCAACTGAAGCGCGCGTGCGTTCGTGATCACCCACGCGGCGGCGATCCATCCCCGGACAGGGATCTTCAAGATCACGTCCCTGGCCCAGGCCGCCGGTCCTTCGATTCCCAGGCGGAACGTGCCCGAAGGGCGGTGCTCGCCGCGGGTCAGGCCCTCGGACGAAACGACGCTCGTCCCGCCAACCGCCTCGGCCGCCCAGCGCAGAACCTGGTCACTCGGCATCCTGCCTGGGTGTGCTCCCGCCATCTCATGACTTTATGACGCATGCCGACGGAGCGCCTGGTCGAGCACCGTACCGGCCGCTTGCCTTGCGGCCGATCACCTAAGCCAGCCACCACTCTAAATCTCTATCTTAGTTCTTCTTGTCCGGCTTCGCCTCGTCGTCCGCGTCGCGGAGTTCTTCGGGGAGGTCCTCGTCGTCGTCGGCGTCGCGGAGTTCTTCGGGGAGGTCGGCCTCGTCGAATTCCTCGGTGAGGATCTCCTCGGGCTCGGCGGCCGACTCGGGCTTGATGGCGTTGCGTAGGCGGCCGAGGATGCGGTCGGCCTCGGTGCCGAACGGGTTGTCGTTGACCAGGTACGTCCAGGTCGCGGTCGGCCGCGGGATTCCGCTGGCCTCCTCGTCGAGGCCCTCGGCGGTGATCTCCGCCGTACCGAAGGTCTCGGCCGCGTCCTTCCAGGCGTCCTCGATCAGCGAGTCGAACGACGCGATCGCCGACTTGTTGAACTCGTCGATCGGCTTCAGGTGCACGATGCCGCCGGCCAGCGACCGCAGGTGGATGCCTTCGCGCAGGTCCGCGAGGTACGCCAGGTGGTCGGTCCACCGCCGGTCCAGATGACCGAGTGCGATCCGTCGCGCGGCGGCCTTCACGACGTCCTCGCCGACCTCGTCGACCAGTTCGTCGTACCGCTCCTTGGCCCGCTCGGCGAGCTCGGTCGCGGCCAGGTCGTCGGTCAGCACCTTCTCGCGGGTCTCCAGCAGGATCGCCCGCTGCTGGCCGGTGAGGCGGTTGTACTGCCAGGTGGTCCGGTGCAGCTCGGCGTTCGCGCCGTCGGCGACGCGCTGCGCGTGCTCGAGCATGCCGATCGACTTGCGGTCGGTCAGCCGCCCGGTGTCGTCGGGGTGCGGGCGCAGGCCGGACGAAACGGAGTACCGCGTGACCAGTTCGTCCGCGAGCGACGCGAAGAACAGCGTCCCACCCGGGTCGCCCTGACGGCCGGCGCGTCCACGCAGCTGGTCGTCGAGCCGGCGCGAGGCGTGCAGGCCGGTGCCGATCACGTACAGGCCGCCGAGCTCGAGGGCCTTCTCCTTGTCGTGCGTCTCGTCGCGTCCGCCGAGCCGGATGTCCGTACCGCGGCCGGCCATCTGCGTCGACACCGTCACGGTCCCGGGCACGCCGGCCTCGGCGATGATCGCCGCCTCTTCGGCGTCGTTCTTCGCGTTCAGTACGACGTGCTCGATCTCGGCCGCCTCGAGCTTGTCGCTGAGCTGCTCGGACTCCTCGACGCTGTGCGTGCCGATCAGGATCGGCCGGCCGGACTCGTGGACGACGCCGATGTGCTTGACCAGCGCCTCGTTCTTCTGCTCGACCGTCAGGTACAGGCGGTCGGGGTCGTCCTTGCGGACGTTGGGCGTGTTCGGGGGTACGACGGCCACGTCGACCTCGTAGAACTCCTGCAGCGACTCCCCGACGACCACCGCCGTACCGGTCATGCCGCACAGCGTCTTGTACCGCTTGACCAGCGCCTGCACGGTGATGCTGTCCAGCACCTCACCGGAGTCGCTGATCGGCACGGCCTCCTTGGCCTCGACCGCAGCCTGCAGACCGTCGGGCCAGCGCTGCAGCTTGGCGACCCGGCCGCGGTTGTTGTTGATCAGGCTGACCTTGCCGTCGCGGACCAGGTAGTCGACGTCACGGCGCAGCAGCACCTCGGCGTGCAGCGCGACGTTGATCTGGGTCAGCCGGTCCAGGTTCTCGTCCGCGTACAGGTTGAACTCGGGCGCGGGCTCGGGTTCAGCAGCCTCCGATTCAGCCTCCGATTCAGCCTCCGCCGAGTCGGCCTCCGAGTCACCGGCCGCATCGTCGTCCGACTCATCCGCCGCCTCATCAGCCGACTCGTCGACCGCGGAGTCGGTCGCCTGCTCGTCGGTCACGACCTCATCAGCTACCGACGACTCCTCAGCCGCCGCCGCTTCAGCCGCCGCCGCTTCGGCTGCCGCCTCCGCAGCTGCCGCTTCGGCTGCTGCGCCGAGGGCCTTCTCGACCTTGTCGGTGCCGCGGTCGGTCAGCGCGACGGTGCGCCCGTCGCCGTCGATCTCGTAGTCGACGCCGGCCCGCAGCGTCCGGACCAGCTGGACCACGTCGTCGTCCAGCGCTTCGGACCGGGTCGCGCCGGCGAGCACCATCGGTACGCGGGCCTCGTCGATCAGGACCGAGTCGGCCTCGTCCACGAGCGCCACGTCCGCGTCGACCGTGACCCTGTCGTCGACGTTGGTGACGAGCCGGTCCCGCAGTACGTCGAACCCGATCTCGTTGACCGGCACGTAGCAGACCTCGGCCTGGTACGCCTCGCGCCGCTCCTCCGGCGTCGACACCTGGCCGACGTGCGACACGGTGACACCGAGGAGCTCGTACACCGGGCCCATCCACTCGGCGTCGCGCTTGGCCAGGTAGTCGTTGACCGCCAGCACGTGCACCTTGCGGCCGCCGATCGCGTACCCGGCGGCGGCGATCGCACCGGCCAGCGTCTTGCCCTCACCGGTCGCCATCTCGACGACCCGGCCCTGCAGCATCGCCAGCGCGCCGACGACCTGACCGTCGAAGGCCCGCTCGCCGAGCGCCCGCTTGCCCGCGTCCCGGGCCAGCGCGAGGAACTCGATCTGCTCGTCCTCGTGCAGGCCACCGGTCGTCCGCAGCTCCGTGGCCGCCTCGGTGAGCTCTTCGTCGGTCAGGGACTGGACCGATTCCTCCGCCTCGCCGACCAGCTGGGTGAGCCGTTCGTACGGGCCGAGATCGATCGAGCCGGGGCGCTGCAGCAGCCGGCGGAAGCGAGAAGCGATTTTCAGGGCCATGATGCAGGCAACGTACAGCCTCAACCGGTCGTTCCGCTCGTCAGGTCACGGTGTCCACTCGTACGGCGTGGTGGTTGTAACTGCGTGGAGACCCAGCTTCTGCAGGATCGGGCGTGAGTCCTCGGAGGCGTCGACGCGGAGGAATTCGTACCCGCGCTCCTTCGCCAGCCGCGCGCGGTGGACGAGCAGCGCGCTGTACAGCCCCTGGCGGCGCCACTCCGGGAGCGTCCCGCCGCCCCACAGACTCGCGAACCCGGTGCCGGGGTGGAACCGGATCCACGCGGCCGACACCGCCGGCCCCTGCTTCAGCACGTCCTCGACCAGGAACACGGACAACCGGTCCGGGAACATCCGCGCCTCGCCCTGCAACTGCTCCACGATGCGCGCCAGCCCGCTGTCCCAGAGCGTGTCGGTCAGTACGGCGATCCGGTGGAAGTCCTCTGGTCCGTCGGCCTCCCGCAACCGCACCTTCGACGGCAGCGCCGAAGGCCGCTCGAGGATCCGGTCCACCTCCCCGAGGATCAGCGTCTCCGGGTCCTGCTTGCTGAAGCCCGCCTTCACCAGCCGCCCCCCCAGATCGGCCGGTTCGTCGTACGCGTAGGTCTTCCACTCGAACGGCAGCCCGCGCTCGCGGAAGAACGCCAACTCCTGCTCGATCACCGCGTCCGGGTCGTCCCCCAGCCCGCGCGGCGTCTCGACGAAACCAGCGCCCTCGGGACCTTCGACGTACGAGCGATGCACCAGGCCCTCGTGTTCCTGCTTCCAACCGGGAATCGCGTCCGCGTCCGGTAGCCGGATCCGGCGGTGGAACACATCGAGCAGCTCGTCAGGCGTCATCTGCGCAGTCAACCAATAGCAGGACTCCGGCGTCTAACAAATTGTCCTGAGAAGGGGGGACACCATGAACATCCACCGCATTTCCCGAAAGACGATCCTCGCCGCACTCGCAGTGATGGCAGTCCCCGCCGCCGCGTTCGCCGCGCCGGCCCTGACCGGATCGTCCACCGCCCCCCAAACCGCCTCCGCCACGACGACTGCCGCGTCCTGCCCGCGCGGCTGGGGCTCGCTGCCCGAGGTGAACAACCACGTCCGTTCGCCGCTGACCAGCGTGCCGACAACGGTCACCAACGTCCGCAGCGGACGCCACGCCTGCTACGACCGGCTCGTCATCGACCTGACCGGCGGAGCCACCGGGTACGACGTTCGCTACGTGAGCAGCGTCCGCCAGGACGGCTCCGGGACCCTGGTCCCGCTCCGGGGCGGTTCGCGGCTGCAGATCGTCGTGCGGGCACCGGCGTACAACATCAACACCGGCAAGACCACGTACGCCCCTCGCAACCCGCGTGAGCTGACGAACGTGGCCGGGTACAGCACGTTCCGGCAGGTTGCGTTCGCGGGCAGCTTCGAGGGGCAGACCACGGTCGGACTGGGGGTCCGCGCCCGGCTCCCGTTCCGCGTGTTCACGCTGACGGGGCCGGGCACGGGCGCCCGGTTGGTGGTGGACGTCGCCCACCGCTGGTAACTACGGGAGCACCCTGTTGAGCAGGTCGTAGAAGGTGTTGGCGAGGACCAGCTCATAGGGGTCGGTGAGTAGCGGTGCGAGTTCGGCCATGTCGGACGGCGTCCAGTTCCACGCGCCGATGCCGCCCGAGATGAACAGCGGGCTCGCACCGTCCCAGTTGGCGATCTTCTGGTCGAGCGCGGTCTTGTACTCGGCCGCGTTGCCGGGCGCGCCCCAGTTCCCGGTGACCGGCAGACCGCCCTGGCGGACGGCGAGTGTGTCGCCGTCCCAGGTCTGCATGATCCCCTTGAGCGGCGTGTAGTCGGCGTACCCCTTGGCGATCGCCTCGGGGAGCAGCACCCACTTGTCGTCCTGCCGGCCGCTGTAGGCGTACACGACGTCCAGACCGGTACGACGCATGAAGTCGCCGCTCATCTTCAGGTACTGCGTGATCTCGTTGGCCTGCCACGACACGGGGTAGGTGTAGCCGCCGCCGGACGGGCCGCAGACCAGGAGGTCGTTGGCGGTCGCGGTGCGCTGGTAGTGGCTGTAGATGTTCGGACCGGCCTCGGCCAGCAACGGGCTGATGGTCCAGTTGGTCGGTACTTCGCCGCGCTTCGGGTCGTCCCAGATGTCGCGCAGCCGGCGCTGGCAGTACTGGATGTTGTCGCCCTCACCGAAGGTCAGCGTCAGGTAGACCTTGTTCTTCGGCTTACTGATCCGCCGTACCGGCCGGGGCGTCGGAGAGATCGGCGCGGCCGTGCCGGCGTGGACCGTGCCGTTCATGTAGAAGTCCGCCGCGACGACCGGCGAACCGCCCTTGCTCGCGAGGTCAACGCCGTCCCACTCACCGGAGACGTCGTTCGCGAACCAGCCCATGTACGGCGCGAGCGTGGGCCACTTGGCGTAATGCTCGATCAGCAGGTCGCCCGTCTCGCCGCCCGGCGGCAGCCAGCTCACCAGGGCCTTGGTGGCTACCACGTAGTCGCGGAAGTACGGGAACGGCTCGATCCGGGTCGGCGCGGTGTCGGTCGCGGTGACGAGGTACTGGTTCCACATCGTCACGGTGACGACGAGGGACGTCGTACCCGCGGGCGGTTCGAAGCCGTAGATGAAGTAGCCGCCGCCGTCGCTGAACCGGTTGGCCTCGCCGCCGATGCTCGAGTTGGCGCCGTCGAACAGGTACGGCACCTCGTCGGGGGTGTTCGGCTTGAAATGCGCGATCTCGGTGCCGTTCGCCTTCACCCAGACCTCGGACACCGACGGACCCCAGCCGTCGTTGGTGAACGAGTCCTGGAACCGGACGAACACCTTCTCCTTGCCGAGCTTGGCGGAGACGTCGAGGTCGTAGTTGCCGCGGTTCGACGAGTCGCGGATCTGCTGGGTCTCGCGGGCGATCTCGAGCCACTGCACGTCCTCGACGTTCACGACGCGGGTCGGCGGCAGACCGGCCAGCAGTTGCTTGGTGACGCGCGGGAACAGGTTGTCGAGCTGCCACCGGTACGTCTTCACGCGGTCGTCGTCGAACATCCCGCGCAGGTCCTTCACGATCTTCAGGCCGTACGCCTTCGCCTGATCGGCGTCCGCGACGACGGCGTTCTCCAGCCCGGCCAGCGTCGTGGCGACGTTGAGCGAGTCGGGTACGGCGGGGTCGTAGACGATCGCGCCGCGGACCCGGTTGCGGTACTTCGCGACCAGGTCCAGCGGGTTCTTGTACAGCTTGGTCGGCAGGTGCAGGTCGGTCAGCCATTTGGCGTCCGGCACGCTCTGCGTCCCGGTGTCGTAGATGAAGTACAACTCCGGCTCGGTACGGTTGACGATGCCTTGCAACGTTGTCAGCAGGGTCTGGTCTCCCCCGCTGAGTTTGCTGACGTCGCCGTAATCCAGGTGTTTCGGGCGGTTGAACACCGGCAGCAGCCGGGCGGGGCTGCCGGACGTCGATGAAACCGCAGCCTGCGCTGAGGTTGCGAGCCCCGGAACGAACCCGAGACCTCCCACCGTCACCGCACCGCTGCCCGCCAGGAACGCTCGTCTCGAAACCATCGTGACCACTCCCTGAGGTTGACATCGATGTCAAATCAGGCCGGACAGTAGCAACGCCAGGACCGTGTGTACATAGCTCGTTACAACGTTGGCCCAAGAATCTGGAATCGTTTCCGGCACCGGTGGTTCCGGCTGCGTGTCACCTGGGGTCGACAGGTGGTTCGGCCGGCGGGTCGTCCCCGGTGTCCAGTGATTCCTCGGCGGCACGCACCTCATCGGCTTCGACCGTCTTCTTGATCGCGGCGTACTGCCGCCACTTGCGGAAGCCGATCACCGCTCCGATCACGGCCCCGGCCAAACCGTCATAGACCACACTCGACATGAGTGCACTTTGAAGGATCGCTCCGCGGTACACCAGGCTTCGTCGCTCTGGAAATGTGGTTCGGGATGCTGCGACGGTGGATCGGTGACGGCTTCGGATCTGACCTGCCTGCTGGACATTTGCTACGCGAGTCATGGCGGAGCCGAGTTGTGTCTGGATGTGGTTTGGGCGACGCCGTCGGCGAGTTCACCGATGCCGGTTGCCGTGCGAGTCGACGGATGTCCGGGGTGGGGGCCTGGGGATCGGCGGGCGGCGATGTTGCCGTTCGTGGGGCCGGCGATGGCTCGGGCCGGGTTTCTGGCTGTTGGGATTTCGGTGCGGCACAGCGGGCAGGCTGTGTTCCCGGCGCAGTTGGAGGACGTGCAGGCTGCCGTGAGCTGGCTACGGCGCAACCCCCTCGGTCTGCCGGTCGATGGTGATCACATCGGGGTGTGGGGCCAGTCGGCCGGCGGGCACCTGGCGTCTATGGCGGGTCTCAGCAGCTCGCAGGGTGCCGCCGTACAAGCGGTTGTGACAATCAGCGGACCCAGCGATCTCACTCGCGGAGGCGGTGAGATGCACATCGACCGCCCCTCCCCCGTTATGGCGTTGGTCGGCGGCGAGACGAGCCGGTTGTCGGCAGCGAGCCCGGTCGCCCACGTGCGGGCCGGCGCCCCCCCGTACCTGATCATCCACGGGACCTCCGACGAGACAGTCCCCTACGAACAAGCCGAGCTACTCCACCGCGCCCTCCTCGCCGCAGGCACAGACAGCCGTCTGCTCCCCATCCCCGGCGGACACCACAACCTCCTCGATGATCCGGACGCGCCGTACGACGGACAGGTCTGGTACGACGTCGCGGACGAAGCCGCGCAGTTCTTCACGCGCCAACTGGCTGCCGGATCGCCCTGAAACCCTTCGCAGAAGGGGATCTGAGTTTGCTTGAGTTGCTCGAGCACCGCGCAGCACCTACCCCGAGCCCGCCGATGGCCTTCGGGGCGAGGACGCACCGCGCGCGCATTCGGTAGTTGTCGCCACGAGCCCGCTGGGTACCGGACGCCCGTATCCGGTCCCGTACTGTGCGGTTATCGCGAAACAGGTTGAGTGCGGCAACCTTCTCGTCCCAGCTGCCTGTCCGCCGGCCACATTGCGTACTCCGCGACCCGGATGGAGTCGGTCTTCTGCATCCTCGCCGAGTCCGCCGCAGTGGCCGCAGTCCAGGCCTACACGGCAGACGGACGTACAGTTGCTCGACGTCCCAAGCTCCAGACCCGAATCTCCGAACATGGACAGCTCATCACCTGGAGAGCACATGCAGAATCCTGACCGGCCCGTCGTCGGGGTCAACTACGTTCCCCGCGAACAGTGGTGGAACGCGTGGGTCGACTTCGACGAGGCCTCGATCGCCGATGACCTGGCCGCCATCGCGAGTCTCGGCTGCGACCACATTCGGATCCAGTGCCTGTGGCCGGTCTTCCAGCCCTTCCCCACCTCGGTGTCCCCGATCGCGCTGAAGAGACTGTCGACCGTGCTCGATCGCGCGCACGACGTGGGGCTCGATGTCTGGGTAACCGTGCTGAACGGATTCCTCAGCGGCTGGGTGTTCCGGCCGGCGTGGATGCACGACCGGAACGTCTTCACCGATTCGCTGGCAATCTCCGCGGCGACGAACTTGCTCGACGCCGTCGCCGGGGTCGTCGCCGAGCACCCGGCCGGCGCGGGCGTCGACCTCGGCAACGAACCCAACATGCTGGTCGGCAGCGAGCGTGAGCCCGTCACCGGCCACGATCTCGACAACTGGGCGCGACAGATGATCGCCGCTGTTGGCGCCGCGGCACCCGGCCTGCCCGTCGTCCTCGGCGCGGACCACCAACCGTGGACTACGACGAAGGTCGGCTTCAGCCGTGCTCTGCTCGCCAACGAACTCGACGTGACGACCGTGCATGCCTGGCCCTACTTCAGCGGCTTCCTCGACCACTTCGGCGAGCACGACGACAAGGCGTGGGCGATCGGCGCGTACCTGGCGCAGGTGGCAGCCGCGCACCAGGCGACTGCGCGACCGATCTGGATCCAGGAAATCGGTGTCGCCCCCGAATGGGTGTCGGAGGTCGACGTCGAACACGCCACCGAGCGACTGCTCCGGCACGCGCTCTCGGTCCCCGGTGTCGCCGGGCTGTCGTGGTGGGCATCGCACGACATCAGGAGGGAACACAGTGGCTTCAACTCCGTCGAGTACGAACTCGGACTGTTGGACGTCCACAACCGCCTCAAGCCCGTCGGGCGCCGCTTCACCGACGTCGTCGCCGAACTCCGGAACGCCTCGAGCCCGCGGCCGGCGGCTGGCCAAGTGGTCCTGGCGGGTGACGCACCTGCCGACCACGACTTCGCCGCTCGGTGGGCGCAGAGCTGGGTCGACGGACGTCCCCCGCAGATACTCCTGGCCCCGTAAATACCAGGGACAGGACCAGAACGCGAAGTAGCCCGACCGGGTAACGGAGACGTCCGATCGCTCGGGTCGCCGGGGCCTGTCGAGTTCGACCTCGCCCACGTTCCCCGGGCGGTATTGCGAGGTCTGTCCGAACGTTGTCAGGGCCTGCTGGACGACTGCCGACACCTCGTGCTCGCGACGCCTTGAGCACGCGACCGGGCGGTCAGTAGAAATCAACGGCGGCTTCGTCCGGTGGTGCCGGTGATCATGTGGTCGACGACGCGCAACGCGTTGGCGAAGATGGTGAGTACCGGATTGACGCCGCCGTTGGTCACGTGCAGCCCGCCATCGGCGACGCGCACGTTCGGGTGGCCCCAGATCCGTCCGAAGGGATCGGTGACCGAGACCGCCGGGGACTCACCCATCCGCGTCGTACCGGCCTGATGCTGCCCCCCGCTCGGCCCGGACGGCCGGGCTCCGGCCAGCCGGAGCACCGTCGTGGCTCCCGATGCCCGCAGCCATTCGGCGGACCGTTCGGACAGGAACGCCTGGCCGCGATGATCCTCCGGGTGCAGGTCGCCACTCAGCCGTACGACCGGGACACCGAACCTGTCCTTGACGGCTGGATCGATGCGGACCCGGGCCGAGGCCGTGGTGACCTCCTGGATCGGACCCATCACGCGCATCATCCGTGGAGCCAACGTCCGCAGACCATGTTTGGCAGCACGTCCGTGCAGGCCGACCAGACCGGCTCCGGACAGGTACCGGAACGTGTTCGCGGGCGTGGGCACGAAGTCCTTGGTGAGAATGCCTCCACCGATCACGAACTCGTTGTCGTGCCGGAATCCGGTGACCGCCACCGAAGGCCCGGGGCCGATCAGGTCCTCGATCGGGTCGTCGAACAGGCCGATGGCGCCGGCGTACGCGTGCCCTTGCAGGTAGCGTCCGACCTGGTCGGTGGCGTTGCCGAGTCCGGCCGGCTCCCGGTCGTGCGCCGAATTCAGCAGCAGCCGGGCGGACTCGATCGCCCCCGCAGCCAGCACGAACTCACCGGCGGCGACCTCGCGCGTCCACCGTCGCCCCTGACGCTCACCGACGAGGGAGACGCGCTCCACCCGGCCTGCGCGGCCGACGATCAGACGCCGGGCCCACGTCTCGGTCAGGACGTGGCAGCGTCCGGTCGCCAGGGCACGCACGAGCATGGTGTTCTGGCTGCCGTTCTTCGCGTCGACCGGACACGCGAAGCCGACGCACATCGCGCACTGCCGGCAGGCGGGCCGGCCGAGGTAGGCCGTCGAGTTGATCAGCAGCGGGACGGTCACTGTGTCCCAGCCGAGGTGGCCGGCACCGGCAACGAGCGCCGCGTACGCGGGACCGGTGGGCAAGGGCGGCATCGGCAGCGCCCGCTTCCGGATGCCCGCATAGGGGCTGTTGTCCACTTCGCCGCTGACACCGACCTCCCACTCCGCCTGTTCGTAGTACGGCTCCAGTTCGTCGTAGCCGAACGGCCAGTCCGCCAGAGCGCTCGACTCCGGCACGCCATAGTGCGAGGCCATCGTGAAGTCGAGCGGGCCGAAACGCCAGGCCTGGGCACCGTACACGCGAGTACCGCCGCCGACTGTGAACGCGTTGTTGCTCCACCGCGGGTCGGATGGGTGCAGTACGACCGGGCCGCTGCTGTCCTCGAGGACGCGCGGGTGCCCGTCCGTCGCCGGACCGCTGCGAGTGGTGAGTCCCCAGTTCAGCCGCGGACTACGCAGGTGGTCGGTGGCCAGGTCCGGCGTCTGCGGCCAACCGCCGGCCTCGACGAGGAGTACGGAGCGGCCGGCCTCGGCCAGGCGGCACGCGGCAGTACTGCCGCCCGCACCAGATCCGATGACAAGCACGTCATAACAGTCGGCCAGCTCCTCCGGAGTGCTGAGCTTGCTTGGAGTCGCCGCGCTGGGTGGTGGCCAGCCTTGCGGTCCCGGCCGCCAGCCGAGCATCGACCACGACGCCGGCTGACGTTCGCCGCCCTTGCCGTCGTCGGCGAGGTAGCCGCCCCAGATCAGCTGGGCCAGCCAGACGTAGTCGGGGTCGTCGGTCAGCTGATCGAGCACCGCAGTCTGCGCCGCGGACCCGATGTCACCGAAGGCGCCGCCGTACGAGGCGAGTGCCGCCTCGTCGATCAACCGCAGCACCCTTTCGACGCGGTGGCTCCAGTCCGGCCGCTCGCGCAGCGCGGTACGGACGAAGTCTTCGCCACCGGCCTCGGCGGCGGACGGATACTCGTCGCGCGGAACGATGACGTCGAGCAGAACCCTGAGTTGGACGGCGCTGGTCCCGGACAGCCGGCCTGACACGGATTCACCGACCGCCGGTCGAGAGGCGGACCGTGCAGATTTCGAAGGGGTGTAGCGCCAGGTGAGTGATGCCATCGGTGGCGGAGACCTTCGTGATGGGCCGCTCCAGCAAGTCGACCAAGTGGGCCTCGCCGAGAGGCAGGGTGCTGCGCACCTTCGTTTGTGCCTCACCGCCCAGCGACTCGTACAGCCGCACGACGAGGTCGCCCGAGCGATCGTCCGCGAGTTTGACCGACTCCACCACGACCGCCGGATTGTCCACCGTCACCAGCGGCTCGCGCTGACCGACGGCGTCGACCAGTCGCAACGGCATGGTGAGCGCGTATCCCTCGGCGACCGCATCCGCGACACTCGCGCCGGGCACCACGGCGTAGACGAACCGGTGCACGCCCTGGTCCGAGGTCGGGTCGGGGTTGCGCGGAGATCGCAACAGGGTCAACCGAAGTGTCGTGGTGGTGGCACCGCCGCCCTCACGGCCGCTGCGCTCGATGTCGTGGCCGTACGTCGACCCAGTCACCACGGCGACGCCGTAGCCGGCCTCGTCGAGGTGAACCCACCGGTGCGCATACAGCTCGAAGCGGGCGGCGTCCCAACTGGTGTTGGTGTGGATCGGCCGGCGCAGATGGCCGAACTGAATCTCCGCGGACTCGTCAGTGGCGTGTAGCGCGAGCGGAAACGCCGCCTTGAGCACCTTCTCTGTCTCGTGCCAGTCGACCTCGGTCGAGATCTCGAGACGGCGGCTTCCGGCGCGCAGGATGAGCGTCTGGGTCACCGACGACCGGCCGAACGATCGCCGGACCTGTATCGACCCGAGCAGCGGTCCCTGGTCGAGGATCTCGACGGCGTCGGCCTTGGTGAGGTCGACCCGGCTGTGCCGATAGTGCCCCTCGAGATTCCAGGCGTCCCAGCTCGCGGGTTGGTCGGGGTGCACCTGAAGCAGGTTCGCAACGCTGCCTGCGGCGACCGTCTCCCGCGAGTTCGGCTGGTCGTAGATCGAGGTGACCAGACCGTCGTCGTCCACGCACACGCGAACCAGGCCGTTGTCGAGGACGAGGTCGGCGACAGTCACCGGTATCAGGTCCGCGGGGGCGTCGCAGGTAGTACCAGGTCCGAGTGCCGGCGCCATCGCCCAGGTCGCGCTCCGGCCGTCCGACAGAACCTGCCTCGTCCCCGCATCGGCCGCCTCCTCGCCCGGGACCGCGATGATCTCAGCTCGCTCGTGCGGTGCGGCATTGAGCAGGTTGCAGCCGGTGCCGGCCAGCGCCGCGGCGGCATCCGCGATGACCGTCTCCAGCTCGGTCTGTGCCTTCTCGTACGCCGCACGCGCCTCGCGATGCACCCATGCGATCGAGGTGCCCGGCAGGATGTCGTGGAACTGATGCAGCAGGACCGTCTTCCACAACTGATCGAGCTGGTCGTACGGATAGGAGAAGGTGCCGTTGGCAGCCGCGGTCGCCGCCCACAGCTCCGCCTCACGGAGGAGACGCTCACACACCTGATTGCCGGCCTTCATCGTCGCCTGGGTGGTGTAGGTCCCCCGGTGCGACTCGAGGTACAGCTCCCCCGACCACACCGGGGCATCGGGGTACTCGGCCATCGCCTTGCCGAAGAAGCTGCCGGCCGGTTCGACCGTGACGTTCGGCGATCCTTCCAGGCTGCGGAGCCGCCGAGCCTTCTCCAGCATCTCGCGGGTCGGGCCGCCACCACCATCGCCGTACCCGAACATGGCCAAGGAAGTTCTGGCGACGCCTTTCTCGGCGAACGTGCTCGCCGCATGAGCCAGCTCGCCCGCAGTGAGTGCCGAGGCGTAGGTGTCGATCGGCGGATGGTGGGTGAACACGCGGGTCCCGTCGATTCCCTCCCACCAGAAGGTGTTGTGCGGGAACTTGTTGGTGTCGTTCCATCTGAGCTTCATCAGCAGGCACCAGCGTGCGCCGGCCAGTTTGGCCAACTGCGGAAGCGCGGCCGTGTAGCCGAAGGAGTCGGGGAGCCAGATCCCGTCGGTCTCGAGACCGAACTCGTCGGCGAAGAACCTCGCCCCGTGGACGAGTTGCCTGGCCAGCGCCTCACCGCCGGGCAGATAGGTGTCGGACTCGACCCACATGCCGCCGACCGGCTCCCAGGCTCCGGAGTGGACGGCGGCCTTGATCCGGGCGTACAGCTCGGGCTGGCTTTCCTTGATCCACGCGTACTGCTGGGCCTGTGAACAGGCGAACGTCAGTTCCGGATAGTCGCGCGTGAGGTCCAGGACGTTGGAGAAGGTACGGCTGCATTTTCGGACCGTCTCCCGCAGCGGCCACATCCAGGCCGTGTCGATGTGCGCGTGTCCGACGGCGGAGATGTGGTGCGCACTTGCCTGCGCCGGGCGCGCGAGCACCTCGGCGAGTTCCTCCCGCGCCCGGCCCGCCGAAGCCGGCAGATCGTGCAGATCGAGAACGTCCAGCATCCGCTCCAGCGCACGGAGGATCTCGTGCCGCCGCGCGTCGTTGACCGGTAGTTCGCGCATCAGCTCCCACAGCACCTCGGCATCGAGGCCGAGGTGCCAGATGTCCTCGTCCAGCACCGCGAGGTCAGCCCGGGCCAGCCGGTACAGCAGTTCGCTGTCCGACGTCAGTACGTCGCCCCGGGGACTTCCGACTCCGCTCATCGCCGACAACCATGGATTGGCCGCCGCCTCGACGTACAGCAGGACGTCCTCGCTGCCCCGAGCTCGTCCGGCGACGGGGACGTGGCTCGTCCGGGGTGCGAGCCCTTTCACGATCCGGCCCCGGCCGTCGTACACGAGTCCTTCGGCCTGCCGTCCCGGTTCGGGGTGGGTGAAGCCGAGATCGATGACTGCCTCGACGCGTCGCCCTGACCAACTCTGCGGGATCCGCCCTCGGACCCGGAACCACGCGGTTGCCCAGGCAGGTCCCCACTTCGAGCCGACAGCGAAGGGCTGGTAGCTTGCCGCCAGCGCGTCGGCGACCGGGACGGGCCCGTCCGGCGGTTGCCAGAAGTCGACGTCCAGGCTGAGCGAATCGGTGTAAATGCCCGGCCGCAGGCGGTGGACGAGCATCTGTTCCACGCGGTCCTCGACGACTGAGCGGTTGTCATGCACGGTGTAGCCCTCCGGTACTGGTCGCCTGCGTTCTTGGGATGACGGTTACGGGTAGACGGCGGCGTCGTAGTAGCGGATCTCGATCACGGGGACAGTTGCCGGCCCGTTGGGGTTCGCCGAGAACAGCTCGATCCGATTCGTCCCGCCGTAATCGATCTTGCTGGTGATGTTCACCAGCAAGACGTCGCCCACCTTGGTGGCCGGATACAGGTCACCGATGAAGGTCCCGTTGATCAGGATCCCGTTGATGCATGCCCCGGTGCGGTGAACGTAGATCACCACCTGGGATCCCTCGTGGGCGGCGTCGATCACCACGTCACGGGCGGCGTACGAGCCGCTGAAGGTACCGGGCAAGGTGGCCTCGCCGCCGTCGTGGATGCTGTCCGGCCCGCTGACCACCCAGGTGCCACCCAGGTCCTGGCGGGAGTCCGGCTCCGGGATGTGATACGCCCAGGCACTGGCCGTCACACCGGTGCCCACGCTCGTGCCCTTGATCTCCAGTGCGAGGACGTGCTCCCCCGGAGGCAACAGGGTGCTCGCCGGCAACCCGGCGAGGCCGGCGGCGCTGAAATTGCTGAGCATGGTTCCGTCCAGGTAGATCCGGCCGGTGTCGTGGAAGATGCTGTTCTCGCGGTCCATCCACAACCAGAGCTGGATCTCGCCAGTGGTCCAGCCTGCTGGGATGGTGAACCGCTTGCGCATCACAGCGTGGCGCACGTCCGGGTGGTCCGGGAGGGTGAAGATGCCGAGGTCGCGCCGCTCCCACCCGGAGTCGTCCGCGCCCGGCTGCAGCAAGGCGGCGATCTGCTCGGGCGTCGAGTCGTCCACCGGCAGGAACGCCCAGTCGTTGGTGAAGTCGACCGTGTTCCGCTGCAGGTCCGCCTTGGTCGGCAACACCTTCGGCGCCGGCTTGCTCGTCCCGGCCCACCAGTTGCGTTGCACCGTGAGCCACTCCAGCGGCGAGCTGGCGACGTCCGCGCGCGGACTGACGAACATCCTGGTCTCGTGCGCGCCGAGAGTGATGCCGTACGCCCCGGGCGCGCCGGACCTCTTGGTCACCACGGTGGTCGCGGACGAGTTCAGCTCACTCAACACGGTCGGTGCGGCCGACGTGGTGAACACGAGATCCGTGGTGACCGGGTCGGCCGTGTCGTTGTACAGGACCCAGAAATCGTGCAGGCCCGCGTTCGAGATGTAGTGCCGGAAAATCGCGTTCTCCGCCCGGGCGGGGACTCTGGTCACCTTCAGGTAGTCCATCACCTGTCCGAGGAACGTGGTGGTGTCCGGGGCTGGGTTGCGATCCATGATCTCTTCGAAGTGGCAGCCGAGGTGGACGACCAGTCCCTCGCCCAGGCGGCGCATCCCGGCCGCGACTGAGCCGTCCTCCCACAGCAGCAGATCCTGGGCGTCCGGAGCGATCCGGCTCAGCCTCAGTCCACTGCCTTGTGCACCTGCGAGCCAGTTCATATCGGTGAACACCTGCTGGCCAGGGGCCGACCGCAGTGGGTGCTTCGCATCCGCGGAGAAGGACTGCTGACCGAAGGCCGGCGGGTGGACCGTATACGTGTCCATACCCTCGACCTGATATCCGGTCAGCCGGTTGATCGGCCACGCATCCACATCGGTGCTGGTGTGCCGACCGGTCTGCATGTAGGTGACAAAGGTGCCGCCTCTGCGAACCCAGGCCTCGATCTGATCGATCAGCTCCTCATCCATGAACGGTGAGTTGGCGTCGACCACGACCCGGTACTTGTCCACCGTGCCGTCGCCGAAATCGAGGTAGCTGATTCCGTCGCGCGGACAGACCGGGAGCAGCGCGAAGCCGCTGTTGCTCGCGAAATAGCCGCCGGGAAGCCAGGTATTGGGTTCCGGATTCCACGGAAAGCCACCGTGCCCGACGAAGCGCAGGTCGTAAAGAACGGCGACCTCGGCCGTCGGCACATGGTATTTGCCGATGGCCTCGTACATGGCCTTGTTGGCCTGGAAGGTCTCCAGTACGTCGGGCCGGGACATGATCTCCTGCTGATTCTGGAAGTAGTGCACCCCATTCAGGCCCTCGGTGAGCCACCGCCCCCAGAACGCCTTGAACTGATCGGCGTTCGGCGCACCGTTGCCGGGCTCCGCGGTGGACGGCCGCCCCGCACTCCGGGCCAGTAGGGTGTGGAACTCCGCCCAGAATCCGGCCATGTACCCGGTGTTGTGGAAGTTCGCTCCGTACTCCGCCGCGACCTGCTTCAGCAGATCCGCATAGGGATCCGGCGACATCAGGATCACCGGTCGATCCGGATCCTCCTGCCGGATCATCTCGACGCCGCGGCGTACGGCCTGCTGCCGGGTCCACCGGCTCCAGTCCTGGAAATCGACCCACTGCGCGTTACGCAGCGGACCCAGACTCGGGTACTGGACCGGCTCCTCTCCAGTCAGGTAGCACCGGTAGCCGAGGAACCCGTTCGGCAGCGTCACCGTGATCAGGTTCGACCCGGCGGTGAGCAGGCCGGTCACCTCGACTCCCCCGAAATGCTGGAGGATCGTCGCCGGGACCCCGGGAGTGTGCTGACCATTCACCGACACGGCCAGGGGTGCGTTGGTGACGTTGTTGTTCAGGTCGAAGAGGTAGAGCCAGACCCTCGGGTGCTCGGCCAGCCAGTCAGCGCTCACCTCGACAGTGCGGCGCGCGAGCATGTTCGCCCGCGCGGTGAACTCCACCCGGTCGCTGCCGGGCATCACCAGGGTGCCCCAGGCGCTGTCGTCGAATGCCGGCTGGTCCCAGCCGTCCGGGGGCGCGGCGGCACCCGGGTACGACACCCGCCACGACCCCGCGATGTCCAGCGCGTCCGGCCCCCAGCCCAGGAAGCTCGCCACCTCCGGCACGTGCACGTCGTCCCACGACGTGACCCTGCCCGGATCGGCGTACCAGGCCTCTCCCAGCGCGGACAACGTCGGGTAGCGGTCCTTCAGGAAGGTACGGAAGGTCGCGTCGGCGACGGGGCCGTAGTCGACCAGCAGCACCGAACCCGGGCCGCCGCCCAACTCCCCGTGCGGCTCGAGCCAACCGACCACATTGTCCGACGGCGCGTACGTGCGGACGGTCTCCTGCAGCAGGCCGAGCTCGGCGTCCAACGCTGTGGTCGCGCTGTACGACGTCTGACCGACCGCGTAGGTGTAGTTCGCGGCTGCTCCGATCCAGCCGGAGTACTGCGGCATCTTGGCGTTCATCTGCTCGCGGTACCGGTTCGTCATCCACAGGCCCTCGAACAGCTGAGGATTGATGTGGACGGGAACCCCTCGCTTGGTGAACTCCTCCATTGCCCAGGCCCAGTCCTGAACCCGGGCCATGCCCTCGGCCGTGTTGAGCATCAGCTCCTGGTCCCACAGGACCGCGCCGGCTCCGCTCTGCTCGATGAAGTCGAAGTCGAGGCGGTAGTCGTACGGCTTGCTCTTGTCCCAGCCGATGGGCTGAGCGAGCGGCAGGAAGTACAGCAGGAGGCCGTACTTGTCGTAGCGGTCCAGGTACATCGGAACCGTCGCCGTGGCGGCGAAGTCCGAGGCCCGCGAACCCTTCGGGATGCCTCGAGCCGCCTGCGCCCGGAAGGCGTCCCGCCCATTCGCCGCGATCACCACCACCGAGTCGCCCGCGGTGACCGCAGCGACCGTACCGGCCGGGGTCTCGTACGCCGGGATACGCAACCCGCCGACAGTGATCATGGTCTGAGTCACGCCCGGCAGGAGAACGAGATCCGACAGGTACTTGGCGTGCACCAGTTGGGCGGCATCCGCGTCGGCACACTGCATCCGCAGCAGCGAGACGCCACCGCCCAGCTGGACCGAGTCGGCCGACAACTCCCCGAATCCCCGGAGCGCTTTCGCCGGCAGATGCACGGGGCCCGGTCCGCCGGGCGCCGTGCCGGCGACCGCCACCGCCTGGCCGGGCGCCAGCGATGAACTCATACCGGCAGCGGCTACCCCGGCCGCCCCGATCAACAAACTCCGACGAGACAACTCCATCATCAGTTCCTTCCCAGGACGGTGAGATTCACGGATAGACGGCTGGGTCGTAGTAGCGGATTTCGACGGTGGCGATGGGGGCCGCGCCGGTGGGACCCGAGCTGAGCAGCTCGATCCGGTTGGTCTGCCCGAAGGCGACCTTGGGGGTGATGTTGACCACGAGGGTCTCGCCCACCTTGGTCGCCGGATAGATGTCGCCGATGAACGTCCCGTTGATCATGATTCCGTTGAGGCACGCGCCCGTGCGCCGTACGTACAGCACAACGGCGGACCCGCTGTGGGCCGCGTCGATCACCACGTCGCGGGCAGCCAGGAACCCGGTGAACGATCCGGGCAGCGTGACCTGGCCGGCGTCGTGGACGGCATCAGCGCCGATGACAGACCAGGTGCCGGCCAGGTCCTGCCGCGCGCCGGGCTCCGGGATGTGGTAGGCCCACGCGTTGGCGGTGACGCCGGTCGCGACACCGTTGCCCTCGACCTCGAACGCGATCAGGTGGTTGCCCGGAGCAAGCAGCGTCGTGGCCGCCAGTCCAGCCAGGCCGCCGGCGTTGAAGTCCCGGATCAGCACACCGTCCAGATAGATCCGCCCGGTGTCGTGGAAGGTCTGGCCCTCCTTGTCCACCAACAGCCAGAGCTGGATCTCGCCGGTCGACCAGCCGGACGGCACGGTGAACGTCTTGCGCAGTACGGCGTGGTGCACGTCCGGATGTTCGGGCATGGACCAGACGCCGAGATCCCTGCGCTCCCAGGCGGAGTCGTCCACCCCAGGTAGCACCAGGGCCGCGATCTGGGCCGGCGAGGAGTTGTCCACCGGCAGGAACGCCCAGTCGTCGGTGACGTCCACAGTGTTGCGCTGCAGTTGCGTCTTCGTGGGCAGCGGAGCGGGATCCGGTGCGGTGGTACCGGCCCACCAGTTCCGCTGCAGGGTCAGCCATTCCAGCGGCGATTGCGGTACGTCGGTCCGCGGGCTGAGGAACAGCCGCGTCTCCCACGCGGGCAAAGTGATGCCGTACACCCCAGAGACCCCGTTCTGCACCGTCACGGCGGTCGTCGCGGTCGTGGTGAGCTCGCTCAGCACCGTCGGCGGGGTCGCCGTGGTGAACACCAGATCAGTGGTGACCGAGTTGGGCGAGTCGTTGTACAGCACCCAGATGTCGTGCAGGCCGGTGTTCGAGACGTAGTGCCGAAACACCACACTCGCCGCCCTAGCAGGCACCGGGGCCACGTCGAGGTAGTCCATGATCTGGCCGAGCAGGGTGGTCGCGTTCGCGCCGCTCACATGCCAACCGAGCTGGATGATCCGACCGTTGCCGAGCGGCCGCATCCCGGCGGCCACCGTGCCGTTGTCCCACAGCAGCACGTCCTGGGCATCCGCGGCGACCTTGCCGAGCGACAGGCCCCCGCCGCGTTGGTTCGCCAGCCAGGCAGTGTCGCTGAGCACCGTTTGGCCGGGCGCTGCCGAGACGGCGTGTGAGATCAGCGGCTGATACGACCCGTCCTGGTTGTACGGATCGATGCTGAGTACGTCGTACCCGGTGAGCCGGCTGATCGGCCACGCGTTCATGTCGGTGGTGGTGTGCCGGCCGGTCTGGACAAAGGTGACGAAGGTGCCCCCAGCGCGCACCCAGGCCTCGATCTGGTCGACGAGGGCGTCGTCCATGAACGGGGTGTTCGAATCGACGATGACCCGATACTTGTCGGCCGTGCCGTCGGCGAAGTCCAGTTCCGTGACAGCATCCCGCGGGCACCGCGCCATCAGGTAGGCGGCCGCGTTGGTCTTCCAGTACCCGCCGGGAACCCAGACATCGGCGTCCGGCGTCCACGGCCAGGTGCCGTTGCCGTTGACGCGGAAGCCGTTCAGTACGGCGACCTCGGCCTCGGGCACGTGGTACTTCCCGATGCTCTGGTACAGCGTCCGGTTGTTCTGGAACACCTGCAGGACATCGGACTTCGACATGATGTCCTGCTGGGACGCGAAGTAGTGCACCCCGTTCAGGCCCTCGGTGAGCCATCGGCCCCAGAACGCCTTGAACTGATCGGCGTTCGGCGCACCGTTGCCGGGCTCGGCCGTGGACGGCCGACCCGCACTCCGCGCCAGCAATGTGTGCAGCTCGGCCCAGAACCCCGCCATGTAACCGGTGTTGTGGAAGTTCCCGCCGTACTGCGCGGCGACCTGTTTGAGCAGGTCGGCGTACGTGTCCGGAGACATCAGGTTCACGGGCCGATCGGCGTCCTCCTGCCTGATCATCTCCATGCCACGCCGCACGGCCTGCTGCCGGGTCCAACGGCTCCAGTCCTGGAAATCGACCCACTGAGCATTGCGCTGCGGACCCAGTGCCGGGTACTGCACCGGCTGAGCTCCGGACAGGTAGGCCCGGTATCCGATGAAGCCGTTCGGCAGCGTCACCGCGATCAGGTTGGACCCGGCCTGGAGCAGGTCGGTCACTTCCACCGCGCCCCAGTGCTGGCCGCCCATGATCGCTGCGCCAGGGATACCCGCGGTCACCTGTCCGTTGACGGTTGCAGGGACCGTCACCTGATTGTTGAGGTCGAACAGGTACAACCACACCCGAGGGTGGGCGGCCAGCCACGACGCGCTCACCACGACCGTACGACGTGCGAGCATGCTCTGCCGCGCCGTGAACTCCACCCGATCGCTGCCGGGCATCACCAAGCTGCCCCACGAGCTGTCGTCGAACCCGGGTTGGTCCCAGCCGGACGGCGGAGTGGCGGAGCCCGGATACAACACCCGCCAAGCACCGGCCACATCGACCGCCTGCGCATCCCAGCCCAGGAACGATGCAACCTCCGGGACGTGGACATCGGTCCAGGCCGCGACTGCGCCCGTGTTCCCGTACCAGGCCTGCCCCAGCGCCGCGGTGGTGGTGTAACGACCTTGCAGGAAGGTACGGAACGACGCATCCGCCACCGGGCCGTACTCCACCAGGAGAACCGAACCCGCTCCGCCACTGAGCTCGCCGTGCGGCTCCAGCCAGCCCACGACGTTGTCCGCCGGCGCGAACTCGCGGACCGTCTCCTGCAACACGCCCAGTTCGGCATCCATCCCCGTGGTCGCGCTGTACGACGTCTCGCCCACCGCGTACGTATAGTTCGCCGACGTCCCGTGGAACCCGGAGTACTGCGGCATCTTCTGCATCGTCTGATCCCGGTATCGATTCGCCAGCCACATGCCGTCGGCGAACTGGGTGTTCAGGTGGACCGGGATGCCGCGGGCGTCGCACTCCTCCAGCGCCCACTTCCAGTCCGGCACCCGGGCCAGGCCTTCACCGAAGTTGAGCTGCTGCTCGTTGTCCCACAGAGCGATCCCCAGACCGTTCTGCTCGACGAAGTCGAAGTCGATCGAGTAGTCGTACGGCTGGGTCCGGTTCCAGCCCGGTGGCAGGGCGAACGGCACGAAGTACAGCAGGAAGCCGTTCCGGTCGAAGCGGTCCAGGTACGACGGGACCGTTGCCTGGGGCACGAAGTCTGCCGCTGTGGTCCCAGCCGGCACTGCCGTCCCGGCGGCCGCGCTGAACGCCGCCGGGCTGTCGAAGGCCAGCACCGACACCGCGTCGTCGTCGATGAACGCCGCGACCACCCCGGCCGGAGTCTCGTTTACCGGCACCGACAGGCCGTTGACGGACAGCGTCGCCGGCGCCACGCCCGGCAATCGGGTCAGGTCGGACAGGTACTTCGCGTGGGTCAGCTTGGCCAGACTCGGGTTCTGACATTGGATCCGCAACAGTGAGCCGTGCGCACCGATCCCCGTCAGCTCGCCGGACACGGACCCGAAACCGCGCAGTCCCTTCGCGGGCAGACTGACCGGAGTCACGGTGTCCTGCCCGGCAACCGCCTGGGCGCGACCCGGCGAGAACGATGAGCCGGCCACGGCGACCGCGGCTCCGGTCGCCACGGTCAAGAAGCCTCGGCGTGACAGTTCCATCATCAAGCTCCTCTCCGGCACGGTGGTGTGCGCGGGCAGTGTCGGATCGCCGAACGCCGGTGACGACGTCGGCCCGTGGTGGCAGGATCAGTCGAAGAAGTCCTTGTCCTGTTCGGTCAGGTAACGCCGGGCTTCGTCGACGTTGAAGTCGATGCCGAGCCCTGGCGTGTCCCAGACAGTGACGAAGCCGTCCTTCACGATCGGATCGGGCAGCCCGGTGACGATGTCGTACCACCAGCTCGGGCGGCCGACGGGATACTCGAAGGCGAGGTAGTTGTCCGGCAGTGTGGCGCAGACCTGGACCAGCGCGGCGAGACCGACCAGCCCGTCCAGCGTGCCGTGCGGCGCGATCAGTACGCCGTGCAGATCCGCCAGCTCGGCGACCCACTTGAGTTCGGCGAGGCCGCCGACGTCGAGCGGGTCCGGGCCGATCACCCGGACGGCGTTGGTGGAGAGCAACTCCACGAAGTTCTGCCGCAGGTAGATCTGTTCGCCGGTGTGGATGGGCGTGGTGGTGGAGACCGTGAGCTCGCGGTACTGGCGCGGGTTGACGTACGGCGTGTAGTCGCCGGTGAGGAGGTCCTCGAGCCAGAGCAGGTTGAACGGCTCGACCGCGCGGGCGAATTTGATGGCATCGGGCAGTGTCCAGCCCGGACCGCAGTCCAGCGCGAGGCCGATGTCGTCGCCGAGGAGCTCCTTGAGCTCCGCCACTTTGTCGACGGAGTCCTTCAGCGCCCACTCGGACAGCGGTCCACGGGTCGCGTACGCGAATCCGTCCCGGGGTTCGGAATACGTGAAACCCGGGACCTTCGCCATCCCGCCGTGAAAGGCCGAGCCGCCTTTGATCATGGTGAAGCCCTCCGGCCCCGCCTTCAGGTTGGCGACCGACTCGGCCAGGGTGTCACCGGGGTACACGACACCGCCGTTGTAGACGCGGACCCGATCGCGGACCTTCCCGCCGAGCAGCCGGTGGACCGGGAGTCCGGCGGCCTTGCCGGCCAGATCCCACAGCGCCACCTCGACCGCACTGACCGCCTTTCCCCACGGCTTGAAGGCACCGAGCCGGCGGATTTTCAGCATCGTCCGCTCGACCTCCGTCGGGTTCTCCCCGATCAGGTACTGGGCCAACTGCGCGAACAGCGGCCGGACGAACTCGCGGGTGCGCTCGACAGTGCCGTACCCACTGAGTCCTTCGTCCGTGGTCAGCCGCACGAGCAAGGTCTCGTCGAGCAGCGCGGTCTTGACGTCCGTGATCTTCACCGGTCCACCCCCACCGGCCGGCTCCGCCACGAGTTCTCCGGAACGAAGTTCAGGACCTCCCGGGCCCGATCCATCGACCACGCACTGGCCGTGCCCTCGATCGGTCGCCGAATTTCGGTCTCCGGATGGAAGCGCGCCAGCAGTTGCTCCGTCGGGACCTCCGACAGGCTGTCGGTGGAGCAGATGTTCAGGGCGTGGAAGCCGTCCGACACACCCAGCCCGAGCTCGCAGGCCCGCGCGGCATCGTTGATCTCGGTGTAGCACCACAGATCACGCGACATGACCGGCTCCCCCAAGGCCGCCAGCCGGGCCGCCGAGGCGCGGACCTCCTCCAGCTCGGCGAGCCAGTGGAAGCGCAGGGCGACGACGTTCATGCCGTAGCCGTCCACGAAAGCCCGGGCCGTTGCCTCGTCCACCACTTTGGACAAGCTGTAGGAGTCCTGCGGGGTGAGTGGATGGTCCTCGTCGACCGGTGCGTAGACGGGCGAGAAGGGGCGCTTGGCGAACGTCGTACCGTACGCGCACACGCTCGATCCGATGACCGCGTGCTCCACTCCCTCGGCCGCCGCGGCAGCGAGGACGTTGTACGTCGCGGAGGTGTTCACCGCGAACTGGTCCGTGTCCGAGGGGCCGCCGTACTTGGCAACGTGGATCACCGCGTCACAGCCGGCGATCGCCGCGCGGACCGCGGCCGCATCGGTCAGGTCGGCGAGGACCGGCGTCACTCCCGGGGCGACGCCGGCGGCAGGCGCGACGCGGTCGACGGCAACCACCTCGGCACCCGCCTGGAGGAAGCGGGCGGTGACGACGGTCCCGAGCTTGCCCGCGGCACCGGTCACCAGCAGGCGCCGCGGGGTTTCTGAGTGTCGTTGCATTGTCGAGGTCACTTGTGCGGCTTCCCGCCGTCGGTCTGCTCGTAGAGGTCGTTGGCGGCCTTCTCCAGCTTCGAGCCACCCTGGGCGTTCCACTGGCTGACGAAGCCGTCGAAGGACGACAGTGGAGCCGCTCCGGTGATGATCTGGCTGAACGCCTTGACCTTCAGGCTCTGCAGCGCGGCGATGTACTCACCGGAGCCCGGCACCGTCATCGGGTTCTGGAAGACGTCTGCGTGTCCGTACTTGCCGTAGGTCTGCACGAGAGCCCGGTCCGATGCCTTCGGCTGCGCCAACTGGCTCGCGATGTCCCAGTTGGTGGTGCCGATGAACGGGCTGCCGTAGCCGTTGAAGCCATCGGCCTGACGCGCCACCGGATCGACGTACTTTCCGATCCACTCGAACCCGCCGGCGAGCCCCTTGGCCGGATCGGGCAGCTTGTACATGGTGCCCTCGGTGCCGATGGCAAGCTTCGTGGCCAGCGCGTCGTCGCTCCAGACGGTGTCCCAGATCTTCAGCACCTCGCGGAGTTTCCCCTTGTCCTTGGCGGCCTGCGGGCCGAAGGTGACCGGCCAGCCCGCCGTGCCGTAGGTCCAGGAGCCGCGGCCGCCGGGGCCGAGCGGCGGCAGGCTGAAGGCGATCTTGCCCTTCGGGTTCGTCTGCCGGATCGCGTACAGCCGGCCGGACTGGTTCGCGGGGTCGATGTCGGCCGGGCCGCCGTAGTCCCACATGCAGACCTTGCCGGCGACGAACTTGGGCGACGGGTCAGGTCCCATGCACTCAGGGTCGATGTAGCCCATCTTGTACCACGACGCCAGCAGTTCCAAGGCCTGCTTCGTCTCCGGACGAACGGCCGCGTTGGCCACCTTGCCGTCGAAGAGCTGCCACTGCATCGGCAGCACACCGTGGGCGCCGAAGATGGTCATGAACGCCGAGGCGTAGCTCTGACCGTTCGTACTCATTCCGTACACGCCGATCTTCTTCAGCGCGGCGAACGCGCTCTCGTACTCGTCGAGGGTGTCCGGAACGGCGCTGACGCCGGCTTTCTCGAGAAGGTCGGTCCGCCACTCGGTGAACGGGCTCAGTGCCGAGTTGGGTCCACCGATGCCGGGGAAGCCGTAGTTCTTGCCCTCGTACAGGCAGGTGGCCCAGGCCGCCGGTACGTGCTGGTCGATGCCGGCTGCGTACTTCGGCATGTGCTGGCGGATGTCGTCGACGGAGATCTCGGCGAAGGCGCCCTGCTGCGCGAACTTCTGCAGCATGTCCGGTCCGTTGATCGCCATCGCGTCCGGAATCTTGCCCTGGGCAAGGTTCGCCTGGAACTTGGTCGCGTAGTCGGCCATCGAGAGCGCATAGACATTTGCGAACTTGATGTCGAAGGTCTTCTGCATCAGGTCCATCGCGAACGCGTTCTGGCCGAGCATGCAGGGCTGGTAGTAGTAGTCGAGCGCCGCGTTGCCGGCCGAGTTGCCGGAGTCGCCCGACGTGCTGGAGCATCCCGCCGTGGCCAGCAGAGCCGCGCCGGCAACGCCGGCACCGGCGCGCAGGAATCCGCGACGACCGATCTGGACGGGGATTTGACTGTTCATGAGATGCCTCTTCGTGGACTGAGGGACTCAACCCTTGACGGAGCCGAGCAGGATTCCGCGGGCGAAGTACTTCTGCAGAAATGGGTACAGGGCAATGATGGGCAAGGTCGCGATCATGACCGCGGCCGCACTGAGGGAAACCGCCGTCGGTGGCGAATTCAGGAAGGCCGGATTGGTCCCGCCCAGGATCGGATCCGCCTGCGTGACCACTGTGTTGCGGATGAACATCTGCAGCACCTGTTTGTCCGGGTCGTTGATGTAGAGCAACGCGTCGAACCAGGCGTTCCAGTTGGCCAGCGCGGTCCAGAGACCGACGACGGCCAGCACCGGCTTCGACAGCGGCAGCACGATGGTGAACAGGATGCGCAACTCCGACGCACCGTCGGTCCGGGCGGCGTCGATGAGTTCGGCCGGGATCGCCTGGAAGAAGTTGCGCATCAAGATCACGTTCATCGCTCCGACCGCCCCCGGAAGGATGAGCGACCAGCGGGTGTCGAGCAGCCCGAGATTCTTGACCAGCAAGAACAAGGGGATGAAACCGCCGGAGAACAGCAGCGAGAAGAGCAGCAGGAAGTTCAGCACCCGGCGGTGCGGGAACGACTTCTGCGCCAGTGGATACGCCATCATTGCCGTCAGGACGAGCGTGATGGCTGTGGCCCCGGCCGTCCGCACAATGGTGTTCAGATAGGCGTGCAGGATGCCGGAGGACGACAACACCGCATGCCAGGCGGTGACGGTGGGGTGCAACGGCAGGATGTGCAGGCCGGGCTGCTGCGTGTCGGCGGCGCTGGACAGCGAGATGGTGAGTTCGAACAGGAACGGGTACAACGTCGCGATCGCCAGCACCGTGAGGATGGCGACGACGAACACGTCGGCGACCCACTCCCCGGCCGACCGGTGCCGCCGGCCACGACGTGCCGGCGCGGGCTCACCGGAACCGGCTCCGGGGGGCGGACCGGTGGCGATCTTGGTCGCAGTGTTCAGCGCCATGTGTGTGCGGCCTCCTTACCAAAGGCTCTGATCGGGTTCGAAACGACGCACGACCCGGTTGCCGACATAGACCAGTAGCAGTCCGAGGACCGACTGGAACAGTGAGGCCGCCATGCCCTGGGAGAAGTCGTACGACATGACATGACGGAGCACATAGGTGTCCAGGATGTCCGCGCTGTCCTGGGTGATCGGAGTCATCAGGTTGTAGATCTGATCGAAGCCGACGGCCAGGAAGTGGGCGATCTGCAGCAGGAACATGATGGAGACCGTGGGTGCGATACCGGGCAGCGACACGTGCCGGATCCGTTGCAGGCGGGACGCGCCGTCGACCCGGGCGGCCTCGTACAACTCGGGATCGACACCGGCTAGTGCGGCGATGTAGATAATCGCGCCCCAGCCGACGCTGGCCCAGATCGCCGAGAAGACGTAGATCACGTAGAACTTGCCCGGCTGGTACATCCAGGACTGGTTCGGCAGCCCGAAGGCGTGCAGGACGGCGTTGACAGCGCCGAGCTGGCCGAAGAACTGGAACAGGATCCCGGCGAGGACCACCCAGGAGATGAAGTGCGGCAGGTACGAGATGGTCTGCACCACCCGGACGAACCACTTCCACCGGCACTCGCTGAGGATGAGCGCCAAGACGATGGGCGCCGGGAACAGTACGACGATATTCAGGCCGGCGAAGATCGCGGTGTTGCGTAACGCGTGCAGGAACTCCGGCCCGGAGAACAAGCCGGTGAAGTTCGCCATCCCCACCCAGGGCGAGCCGCCGATCCCCCGGATCACGCTGTAGTCCTTGAACGCGATCAGGATCCCGTACAACGGGCCGTAGGCGAACAAGGCGAACACCGCGAAACCCGGCAGAAACATCGCGATGAGGTAGCGATGACGCCAGTAGGACCGGCCGAGCTTCACCAGCCGGCCGTTGTCGAACCGCTGCAGCCGCACCGTGGTCGTCGCCGTCGGCATGCTCGACCGCATAGCCCCTCCGATCGTCACTCGCGAGCTACGTATAGGAAATACATATCGCTCGGAAGAGGTATACCAGCACCACTTGCACGTGTCTAGGTCCGGTGATCGCCGACCTGAAAGGCGCTCGATCCATAAGGAGAGCGAGGGATACTAGATCCAGAAATCCTGACTGCGATATGCTGTGATCATGGCGCTGCTTGAGCATGCCCCGAGCCGAGGTACCCGCGCGGCCGCCCTGGATCGAATCCGGGCGTCCCTTGACTCACTGTCACCGTCCGAACGCCGTGTCGCCGAACGCGTGCTGGCCGAACCGGCTCAGGTGATCGCGTTGGCCATCAGTGAATTCGCTGCGTTGTGTGGCGTCGCGCAGCCCACTGTCTCACGCTTCTCGCGCAGCGTCGGCTTCTCCAGCTACGTCGCGCTGCGCCTGGGGGTCGCCGCGGACTTCGCGGCTGATGTCACCACGCCAGGTGCCCCGCCGGCCGACGGGTTCGCCGCGCTGGCGGCCGGTCTGCGCAGTGACGCGACCGCATCCGAGGCCGCCAAGGCGGTGCGTGGCGGCACCCGCGTGGAGATCTGGACCTCGCCGGTCTTCGCCGCGGCCGGGGAGCTGCTGGCGACCAGGCTGGCCGGGCTCGATGTCGCCGCGAGCGCGACGGTCGTGCCGGAGTACTGTGCCGAGCGCGCTGCCGCGCTGCCGCCGGGCGCAGTGGTGATCCTGCTCGCCGCCACCGGCGACGAGGACGTGTGGCTGGCACCGATCGCCGCGGCCCAGGCGGTGCGGGCCCGGATCGTGTACGTCGCCTTCCGCTCGGCGGGCCGGCTGCTCAAGCTGGCCGACATGTTCGTGCCGCTGCCGGACACGGCCGGCGCGGCTCAGACCGGGCCGCTGTTCGCGGAGGTCTTCGCCGAGCTGGTGCGGGACATCTCCTTCTACGCAGGCCCGCCCGGGCCCGCGTCGCCCTGGCGGGCCTGGCCGGACACGAAGGAGGTGCTGCTGCCGACCAGCGGTCCGCCGATCCCGGCGCTGCTGCTCACCCAGCCGAACCCGCCGAAGAAGCGGTCGCTGGTGATCTTCTACTCGGGCATCGGAGCGCGCAAGGAATATCTCGCGCCGCCACGGAGGCCGGAAGATTACGTGTCCCCGCACTTCATCTCCGCACTGCTCAACGCCGGCCACGACGTGTTGCTGCCGGACGCACCTGGCCATGGCGAGCGCAAGCGCGGGTGGGAAGACACCAGCGACCTCTTCCGGGCCGGGATCCAGGATCAGGGCCCCGACTACCTCGAGCAGGTTTCCACCGAGACGCCGGACCTCATCGACGCCGCGCTCGCGCTGGGCGTGGTGTCGTCGCCGGCGCAGATCGCGGTGGCAGGTCAGTCCGGCGGTGGCATGCAGACGCTGCTGAAGCTTGCGGCCGACCCCCGGATCGCCGCCGGCATCGCCGTGATGCCGATCTGCGACATCACCCTGCTGGCCCAGTTCGCCGATCTGGAATCGTCTCGGCGACTGATCGCGGGCAGCCCGAGCCCACGGATGGGTAATCAACTGGCACCGCGCCCGCTGCTGCTCATCGGAGGCGGCCAGGACACCGTCGCCCCCGCCAGTCACATCGAGGCCTTCCACGACGGCATCGCCCCGGCCTACCAACGGGCTGGAGCGGCGCAGAACCTTTCGTACCTTGGCCTCGACGACGTCGCGCACCGGTTCGACGGCCGCCAGGTCGACGCGATGCTCGAGTGGCTGGATCGACACCTCCGCCGACCGGCGTCGGCGACCAAGCCGCGCCGCCGCAAGCCGGCCAAGGCCGGCGCAGGCGACTGAGCCCACTCGCCTTCGGCCCGTTGCGCCCGGACCACGCGCACCGCGGGCCTGATCCGGCTCACCGGCGCCAGCTCGTCCAGTGCCGCCGCTCCGGGTCCGGGTAGGTCAGGGTGGGCATCTCCTGTTCGATCCACGGGTCCACCTCGTCGTACCCCATCTCGTAGCTCTGCGTCGCACGCCGGAACACCTCGTCCGGCCGCGGATCCCAATCGACGAGGCCGCCCGGGGAGGTGTCCCGGACAGGGCTCGGCAGACTCTCTCCGTTGCCGTTGACCGCGGTGACCCGGTACTCGGCCGGGCCTGCGGCCTCCTTGTCCAGGTACTCCCGCTCCACACCGGTCGCCACACAGGTGAACTCGGTCTCGCCGGAGATCCTGCGATCAAGGCGATACTCGTGGGCGCCCAAGACTTCGCCCCAGCCGGCCAGGATCCCGCCATCGGCCCGGCTCAGGAGCAGACCGTCCGGGGCCGGTGGCACGTCACCCGTCACATACACCGGGTACGGCCGCGACGGCGGCCCGTCCGTACGTTCGCCGACGGCTGTTACCCGTACGTGCACCTTCGTGCCGTTCACCAGGCCGGACACGTCGCATCGAGGGTCCCGGACGTCAGGTGACACGTTCCGCCAGGAGCGCCCTCCGTCTGAGCTGAGCTCGACTCGATAGCCGGTGGCACCTGCAACCGGTGTCCACACGGCAGTGAATCCGCCCGATCGGTTCTCGGTCCGCACCACTGTGCAGCGTCCAGGCGTTGGAGGGCCCGCAGACCATTGCCAGCGATGGGTGCCGGCCGGGATGAGCACCTTCAGGCCGTCATCGGTGGGTACGCCGGCAAGAAGCTGACCGTCGAGATAGAACCTGAGCCCGGCGGCGTCGGCCGGCCCGCGGAGGACAACCGTGCCCGGCTGCAGCGCGGTGACCGCTCCGTTGAGCTCGCCGCCTGTAACGACGCTGATCGCCAAGGTGCCATCGGTGCCGGCGGAGAATCCCGGAACGCCGAGCTGGGTTCCCGCGAACAAGGCGGCCTCGTAATGGTTGCCCGCATGGCGACGCACGATGCCGACGGTGCCCTCGAACGTGACACCGTGGCCATCCACGTACTGGTGCGGCGTGGCGGCGCAGAACACCAGATCCTCACGATCTCGCGCCCGCACCACGCAGCCGTACGACGCGGCGGTCGCCTCGACATGATCGAGGTGGCTGACCACCGTGAGAAAGTTGCCGGTGCCGTCGTAGTAGCGGCCGGTGGTCGGCCGCCAAGGGTGGTCGACGTTGTCGCGGCCCTCGGGGTTCGGCTCCGGCGGAACTGGTGCAGGCGTGGCGCCGGGCACCAGTTGGACGATCGACGGGAACGCCTCGTCCTCGTCGACGAACCAGGAGAACCGGCCGTGCACCCCGTCCCGGACCTGGTCGAAGAGCACGATGTAGTCGGCGCCGGACAGCAGTACGCTCCGCGCGGTGTAATCGGGTGCAGCCGACCGTCCGGCCAGGACCCGGGCGAACTGGGCGAAACCCAGGTCGTACAGCGGCTCGGTCAGCTCGTTCATGCCGACGCTGCGGTAGGGTCCCAGCTCGCGATAACCGCCGGGCTTCACCACCCCGAAGTTCGTGCACCGTTCCACATCGCCGCGGATGAGGTCGCCCACATCCTCGACGTTGTTGGAGCTGTACCGCCGACCGGCCGCGTAGTAATAGACCACGCCGTTACCGCCGCGGGCGGCGCGGCCCCAGCGGTAGTTGGGGCCGGCGTCAAGCTGCTGCAGATAGACGGTGACCTCGTCGGGTGTGCCGACGGCCGCCCGCAGAACGAACCCGTACCCGGTGAACTTCGTCGATTCGAGCTCCGGGTCGGTGCCGGCGTTGTCGAACCAATCCCCCGCTTGCAGATGACTCCACGTGTCGTAACTGCCCGGCCGGCGCGGCTCGCGCTCCTCCGTACCCGGCGGGGCCGCCCACAGCAGATACTCGGCGAGCAACGGATCGTAGTTCGCCAACTCCTGGCCGAGGACCCGGAGCGAGCGGGACGGCTCCCGCCCGTGCGCGTGCGCTCCCTGTGGAGGCAACGTCCGCACGCCTCCGTACCGGTGCATCGGCGCTGCGAGCGTGTTGAGCAGCCAGTATCCAAGTGCCGAGGTCTCCGGCCGGGCCAGCCGATTGCGTCCGTCGAAGAACCGGCGCAGCAGATGCCCGAAGTGCACCAGCAGGTCGACCGGACCCCAGACGTAGCACGCCAGGTTCTCCGTCCAGCGGCCGCCCTGAGCCTGCCAGGCCGGCACATCGGGTCGGAGATGGTATTTGAGATTCAGCGCGACGGCTCGCTCGAAGTGGTCAGCCATCCGATGTGCGTCAGGGTGATTCGGGAAGAGGAACGGCAGCGCGGCCACCACGGCGAGTACGTCGGTGAGGAAGTTCGGGTGGCCCGCCAGCATCCTGCGGACGGGCATCAGCGTTTCGTCCTCGAACACGTGGCCGAGGAACTGCAAGGCCGCGCCGATGTCCCGCCGCTCGGCCTCGGGCATGCCACCGGCAGTCTCGTCGAAGAGTGGGACCAGCAGCCTGGCGACCTCGCGAGAGTCGACCGGCGTCGGGCCGTGGTTGCTGCGCGGACCACCGTCGGGGATCGAGTTGAGGGTGAATGCGTCCCGGTCGATCAGGTCGCGCAACAACTCGCGCCGGCCGGCCGGCAGCTCGTGGTACGCGGTGTCGAAGAATCGGGGGTAGCCACACGCCGGCTCGACATGGTCCAGCGTCCAGTCCTTCACCTTGTCCAGCGACAGCCAGCCGTTCCAGCGATACAGCGTGTCGATGTGGGTCAGCGGCACGCCGGCACGTGTCACGGTCCGGATGTCCTGAACGTGCGGATACGTGGCGACGGCGAAGGCACGCGTACCGGAGGCCAGCGGAAACCGCCAGCGCAGGCGGCCGCGGTCGAAAGTGAACCGGCCGGCGAGAGTGACCGAGGAGCCCCAGACGGCCCACTCGCCGTCGTCCCAGCGTTCGTGATCGGTGACGAAAACTCCGAGCGACACGTCCCGCGGCTCTGCCCAGAATGCCGCGGCCGGCAGCCGCCACCAGCTGAGCCAACTGTGATAAGGGACCAGCTCGATGGGCAGGGCGCCGTCCGGCCCGAGGTTGCTGTCGACCGGTTCCCAGGCGAAATCGCCGTACTCGCTGCCACCCGGTTCGATCGGGCCGTCCGGCCGGTTGGCGCAGTACCGGTGGGTCCAGCCGATCGCATCCCACTCGAACTCCAGCGCGACGTCGTCCTCCGGGCCGAAGCCGTCGATGCGTTCGTCGAGCTCGACGAACTCCATGTGTGCCGTCAGCCGAACGGTCAACTGATAGCGGCGGTCGTCGTCGAAACGGAAATCCATGGCGTACTCGACGAAGACCGCGCCGTATTCAACCTGCCGTACGTGGACACTGCGCGGCGTGCCCACCGACGTGAGCCGCGCACGACCCAACCACCTTGTGGGATCACCGATTCGCAGTACCTCTGCGTCGGCGGACGGTCGGGCAGACGTGGGCAACCCGACCCGTAGCAGTCCGTTGTCGAGGATGGTCTCGTCATCCTCGGAATGGACGCGGAGTTCGGTCAAGGGCGCCGTACCGGTCGCCCGGCCACGCTCCAGCCGGAAGGTTCGCTTCGCGCCGAAGGGCAGGTCCGAGAGCAGGTGCACGGTCGCGCAGGCCGATTCTGTTCCGACTCCCCGAACCTCGGAGAGCTGGACCGGAACCGGCGTTCCGTTGTACGAGGCAACCAGGCCGGCGTTCACATCCCAGCGCCCGAACTCGACCGGAATCGCCACTCGAGAAACGGGCCATGAGAAGCGCGGATGGCGCAGATCGTCGGTGAGGACGACCTCGATGACCTCCGGACCCCGGTGAACCCGGACGCTCATCGCGGGGCGTCTTCGGTTGTGGCGTGCCCGACCGCGACGGTCGTGCCCGACGCCTGAGAGTCGATGGCCGCCTGAGCCATCGCCAACGCCTGCCGAACGTCGTTGCCGCCGGCCATGGCTGGGCGCCCTGCGGTGAAGTCGGCGGGGTCGAGACCCGCCCGCCACGCTCTGACGAGATCGCGGAAGTCGGTGAGCTCGGCAACGTAGGCGTCGTGGAAGAGTTCGATGTTGCGCTGTGCGGTGCCGGCGGTCTCTCCATCGGCGCCGTACCTCCGGGTGTCGGGCTGCGGCGCACCGCCGGCCGTCACCATCCCGTTGGCACCGAAGACCTCCAGCCGCACGTCGTAGCCGTAGTTGGTCTGCAGGCTCGCCTCCGCCGTGGCGAGCGCACCGTTGTCGTACCGAATGGTGACCACGGCCGTGTCCAGGAGCCCCGCCGCGGCGTAATCAGGCCGGATCAATGCGTTCGCGACCGCATGTACGTCGAGAGCGCGCGATCCGCTGTTGAACCAGTTGAGGATGTCGAAGTCGTGGATGAGCGTCTCGAGGAAGATGGCGCTGCGCTTGATCGTCTCGGGCTCGAGCGGAGCCGGGTCACGCGTCAGCGAGCGCAGCAGGTGTGGTGTCCCGACCGCGCTCTGGCAGACCAGGTGGTGCGCACGGGAGAACGCGGCGGAATAGCGACGGTTGAAACCGATCTGCAGCGGCGTCCCCGCACTGGCGACCTCGGCGAGCGCGGCGTCGAGGTCGGACAGATTCAGCGCGGCCGGCTTCTCACAGAAAATTGCCTTGCCGGCGGCGCTCGCTTGCCTCAGCTGGATCGGATGGAACCGCGGTGGCGATGCGATGACCACCGCGTCGACGGCCGGGTCGGCGAAGACATCGGCGGCGTCCGCCGTGACCTTCGTGACGCCGAGCCGACGGGCCAGGGCCGTCGCGGAGTCCGTGTCGGGATCGGCGATGGCCTCCAGGACGAGGCCGGGCACCCTCTCGGCGACGGTGGTCGCGTGGAAGCGCCCCATCCAACCGACTCCGACGACGGCGAGGCGAAGGTTCGCCTGCGGATGGAGGTCCACCGGTCGGTAGCTCATAACGCCTTCCTCATCTCAGGTCTCATCTACGCAGGATCGCCACAGCATCTAGGATTCATCGTTGTGGCATGTGAAATACCTTGGCAAGAGTCATCGGCACCGGGCGCCGAGTCAGGCGGGCCATCGGGCGTCGTACAGCACCGGGTTCCGTGGGGTGACCGGGACCTGACCGACCTCGGCGCCGGGCATCCACTGCCGGTCACTGATCTGGTGGTTGTTCGCCGGTTCAGTGATGCGGATGTCGGCGTCCATGTAGATGACCGTCAGCACCCGGCGGGGAATCGTTCCGCGGTTCGGGCCTGCGTGATGGAAGGTCCAACCGCGGTGGAAGCTGGCGTCGCCCAGGGCGAACGGCTCCACGACATCCTCGAACCGCTGCTGGGCAACGGCCTGCTCGAGTTCGGCCTCCGACTCGTCGCTGATCTGCAAGTCGCGGCCGAAGGAGAAGTTGTGGCTGCCGCGGGCGAAGGCCAGCGGCCCCATCTCGAGCGGCGTCTCCTGCAGCGGCAACCAGATCGTGCAGACGCGGTCACTCGACAGTGGCCAGTAGTACTGGTCCGCGTGCCACGGGGTGATGCCGCTGCTGGGCTCCTTGTAGAGCGCCTGGTCGTGATAGAGCCGGACCGCGTGGACTCCCAGGAGCCGCGCGGCGATGCCGGCCAGACGCTTCGAGAACACGAGCTGCCGGACCGCCTCGTGGTGCTCCCAGAGGTTCGTCACCTGGATGAAAGCCTTGCCGTACGTATCGCGTTCCTCGAGTGGGAGGTGTTGCGTATTCAGCCGGATAACCTCAGTGGTGACCGTTGGCTCGAAATGCTCGACAACTTCCGGCGAAAGCACATTCTGCAGGTGCACGAAGCCGTCGTGAGCGAAGTCCGCGGTGGCGGTCGCGACCAGCGGGTACGGCCGGTCGAGCTCTGCGGTAACGGCCGGGGCCAGAGTGCTCATAGGATTTCGCTCCTCCAACGGAATGGCTGGGACCGGCGTCAAGCCTTCCACCCGGTTCGTCCGGCGGCCACGCAGCCGTTGCCCCGAACTGATACTCATTTGACCTCTCGTCTGCCCGGCCGGCTCGGGGTGCCGAGGTGAAGCCGCGTCAGGAAGTGCCGGAGACGCCCGACGGCACGACGATCAAGTGCTTCATCCGGCGCCAAGCGGCCTTCGACTTCTCCTGGCACTTCCACCACGAGTACGAGTTGACTCTCATCACGAACGGCACCGGTACGCGCTATGCGGGTACCAGTGTTCAGCCGTACCAGCCCGGGGACCTGGTGCTGCTCGGCCCCGATCTGCCGCACACCTTCGCATCCGACCCCGGCCCGGATCGCACGGCCGAAGCCGTCGTCGCGCAGTTCCGCGAGGACTTCCTCGGCCCGGGATTCCTTGCGCTGCCACAGTTCCGGAGCATTGCCGCACTGCTTGCCTCGGCCTCGCGAGGCGTGCTCTTCAGCCCGGCTCCCCCGCGGGTCCAGGACGTTCTTGTGGAACTGCCGACGCTCGACAGCCCGGCCGCGCAGACGATCCGGCTGCTCGAAGCCCTCCACCTGCTCTCCAGCGCTGGACAACGGCAAGCGATCAGCGGCCCCGGCTACACAGCCGCCCCCGACACAGCCCTGCGCAGCCGGATCGACAAGATCTGCGGTCATCTGCGGCAGGCGCACACCCGCGAGATCGGGCTGACGGAGGTCGCGGAACTGGTCCACATGTCGCCGACGTCGTTCAGCCGATTCTTCCGTCGCGCCATGGGCCTGACGCTGACGGAATACCTCGGCCAATTGCGGGTGGATACGGCGTGCCAGTTGCTGATCACCACTGAATTGCCGGTCACCGAGGTGTCCCTGCGTAGCGGCTACGCCAATCTGTCGAATTTCAATCGCCGATTCCGCGAGCTGAAAGGCATGACTCCCCGCGATTACCGAAATGCGCATCGAGCCGTCAAGGGCTGAGGTCATTCATCAACATCCTCAGACCGTCGGATTCCATGCATCGATCCGTCGGCGGGCGGTCCGCATGCCGGCGCCGAGCATCGTGTCCGTGCCCGGCGACGCCGTACGCGGCCGCCCTTCACGCGATGACCGTCCGCTGCGCGAGGCCGTTGTCGAACAGCCACCGCGCGCTGTCGACGAGGGCGGACAGCACGTCGGTCGCACACGCGTCCAACTCGACGATGTGCCACTCGGCCGACGGACACGCGGCGATGATGTCGGCAACCGGGAGGGTTCCCGCGCCGAGGGCCGTCATCGGTGCCTCCGAGTCCTGCGCCGGCCCGTCCTTCAGATGCAGCAACCGCACCCGATCGCCCAGCCGACCGAGCAGCGCCGGCACATCCTGTCCACCGACCGCCGCCCAGTAGGTGTCGATCTCCAGGACCATCCCGGCCGGAAGCGCGTCGGCGAAGATCTCCAGCGCGCTGCACCCGTCGAGCTCGGCCAGTTCGAACTCGTGGTTGTGGTAGCCGAACCGGATGCCCTCGTCGGCGAGCCGTCGACTCAGCTCGCCGAGCTCGCGCGCATACCCGCGGACAGCGTCGGCGTCGGACCACACGTCCCGGCGGCCGATGGACTGGATAACCGTGTCCGTGCCGAGGGCGCGGGCGGTTGCGACCGCCTGGGCGAATCCTTCGGCCGGCTTGGCGTGAATGCTGCTGACGGTCAGCCCGGCCGCGTCGAGCTCTGCGCGGAGTTGCTCGGCGGGGACGCTGTCGTCCCGGGGCTGTTCGACCGCCCCGTACCCCGCGGCGGCCAGCGCGGCGAACCTGGCGGTGCGTTCGGCGGCGGGATAGTCGCGGAGGGTGTAGAGCTGCGCGCCCAGTGGGTTATTGATGGACATGGCGTCTCCGATCGGTGCGCTCCACCCCAGGGACGGCTCCCGGGGCGCTCTTGGTTTGGTGGTCAGGCAGCCGGCCGCGTCGCGGCGAGCCAGGCCTGGGCGAGCAGGGCGTGGCCGGCCATGGTCGGGTGCACTCCGTCGTCCGCCCAGGCCTTCGGTGTGCTGTCGGCGCTGGCGGCAGCCAGCAGGCCGTCCGCCGGGACGAGGGTCGCGTCGAACTCCGTGGCCAACCGGCGGATGCTGACCAGTTTCGGATCGAGGTCGTCGCGCCACGCCCAGATCTCGGGCCGGACCGGGACGAGGAACGGCTCGATGACGATCACCTTCGCGCCACGTTCCGCCGTACTGCTCAACATCGTGCGGTAGTTGCTGGTGAACTGCTCGAGCGACGTGGCGTCGTCGCTGTCGTAGCGCCTCAGTACGTCGTTGACGCCGACCAGGATCGACACCACGTCCGGTTCGAGGGACATGCAATCGGCCTCCCAGCGGTCGAGCAGGTCGCAGGTCCGGTTGCCGCCGATCCCCCGGTTGTAGAAGCGGAGGTTGTGGCTGCGATTGCTCGCGGCGAACCAGCCCGCGGCCATCGCCGCGTACCCGGAGCCGAGTGCGGCCGGGTTGTCGCGGCCACGGCCGGCGTCGGTGATGCTGTCGCCGATGAAGAGCACTGTCGTGTCCGGCCGGAGGGTGATGGTCATGGACAGGCCTTTCGGGTGATCTCAGTCGCTTTGATCGCGACTCTGGTCGGATGCAGTTCGTCCTCGGTCGCCAGCGGCATGGGAGCGCCGGTGACCAGGTGCTGGAGATAGGCATCGAAGTAGACGTCGCCGTGCGGATCGGGCGACGGACTCGGCTCGTCGATCGGACCGAGATCGTCCGCACCGACGACCAATCGGGTGTTTGCACCGCTCGCCGAGGCCACGACCAGGCCGGCGGTGCCGAAAATCCGCAGTTCGTCGTTGCCCCAGACACCGGTCCCCGGTGGGTTGAGGTAGTTGAGAGCCGCGGACGCGAGACCTCCGGACGCCAAGCAGAGGTTCAGCGTGGCGGCCGTGGCGAACCGGCCGGATTGCCCGAGTTCGCGGCCGCCGAGCGCGGTCCGGCTGCCGTTCACGGTCTCGATGCGTTCGCCGGCGACGTGTTCGATCAGGCGGAAGGCATGAATTCCGGCCGAGCCGATGAGTCCGCCGTCCACGGCGTCGTCGAGCGGCCTTCCGGGGTGGTACGGGTACGACTTCTGGACCGTCACTTGGACGACGGTGCCGATCCGGCCAGACGCCACCAGCCGACGAGCAGCCGGGTACGGCGGACGGAAGGCGGTACCGGCCATCTCGCGGAACGGGATCCCCGTCGTCTTCGCCACCGCGATGATCTCGTCGAGCGCGCTCTCGGTGAGGGCGGCCGGCTTCTCGGCGTACACCGCGCGACCGGCGCGCAGGCAGGCAATGGCGTCGCGCGCCTGATCCGCACGTCGAGGCGAACACAGTGAGATGACCTGGACCCGCGGGTCGGCAAGCAGTTCGGACAACGTCGCGTACGAGCGGATGCCCGGATCGGCGCGCAGGTCGGCGTGCAGCAGGTTGCGATCGAAGCCGGCGATGGCGGCCAGGCGCGCGTACGGGTAGCGGTCGCCGGCAAGATCAAGCTGGTGTCCGTTGTGGCCGTACAGGCCTACACCGATGGGCGGGATCACTATTGCTCCGACTCACTCGCGCGGACCGCTTCGACGGCCCCGGAGCGCTCGGCGCGGCCGGCCGCCTCGAGCACGGCAACGCCGGCCACGATCTGGCGCGCCTCGTCAGCAGTGATCACCGCACCCGATTGGACCGCCGAGACGAACTCGGCCAGGTCATAACCCTCGTCGGGAATCTCCGGCACCGAGCAGCTCTCGACCGGTCTTCCGTCCTTGATCAGGAGCAGATCGATCATCCCGGGACGATCGGCGCGGGCGCGCGTGATCGTGCCGCGTTCGAAGTGCACCGTCAGCTCGTTGCCGTAGGCCAGGCCGTCGTCGACGCAGAACGACGCGAACACAGTCGCGAGCGCTCCACCCGGAAACGTCAACGCCAGCTGGGCATTGTCCGCCGTCGGGCGTCCGGTGCGGACCCGGCTGCTCAGCACCTGCACTCGCTCCGCCGGGCCCATCAGCCGAATGAGGTCGTTGACCAGGTAGACCCCGAGACGGGTGATCGGAGCGGCTGGGCAGCGCCACTGGTCGTCGTACCAACTGCCGTCGGGCCGCTCCTGGTACGACGCCCACACGGCGGCGTGCGCGCCGATCGGCCGACCGAGATGGTGCCCCGTGCGCCATCGGCCGATCAGGGACAGATCTGCCGAGGGTGACGGACTCGGCGAGTTGAGCCGGATGACCACACCTCGGCGCCCGGCCTCGTCGAGCACCGCGCGCGCCTGGTCCGGATCGATGTCGAAGGGTTTGGTGGTGACGACAGGTTTGCCCGAACGGACGATCCGCGAGAGCAGCGCGGCGCGGCCGACCGGTGAGGTGAACAGGCCGACGGCGTCGACCTCCGGATCGGCCAGGATCTCGTCGAGATCGGCGTAGTGGCGAACCCCCTCGTCGGCGGCGACCGAAGCAGTCAGGTCCTGGTCGAGATCGCACACCCCGACCATGTCGATCATCGGCGAGTCCCCCAGCGTGCGGAGCATGGTCCGGCCGAAGTGCAGTCCGACGACCGCCATCCGAACCGGACGTCCCGGCCCGGCCGGGTGTCGTGTGATCACGACCCTAGGATAGCGCATCCACTCCGCCTGAATGTCAAATACATGTCAGATTTTCTGCCGTCCCAGCTTGCTTGCATAGGGCAACAATCACGGTCCGCGACTGCCGGAAGTCGCGCTGCCGGGGCAGGATCCGGGCAGGTTGCTAGATTTGAGTCCGACTGGGGCCGCATCCCGCGGCCCCCGACCCGATAGGACCGCATGTCCGATACGGCCCAGGCCCGAACCGGTGGCACGGCGCCCCGTCCCGCGGCACCGAGCGGACTCTACGGCCGGGTGCTCGACGACCTCGGCCGGGAGATCGTCAGCGGCGAACTCCCGGCCGGCAGCATCGTCATGGCCGAGGCGTTGTGCGCGCGATTCGAGGTGTCTCGATCCGTGATGCGGGAGTGCCTGCGAGCGTTGGGATCGATGGGAATGGTTGAGGGGCGCCCCCACGTCGGCACCCGCGTCCTGCCCTTCACCAGCTGGGACTTGCTCAATCCACAGGTCGTCAAGTGGCGCGCGCAGAGCGTCCAGTACGTCGACCAGATGCGCCAGTTGCTCGAACTCCGTCTGGGGGTCGAGCAAGCTGCCGCCCGCTTGGCTGCCGGCCGCATCTCGGAGCAGGACGCAGCGGAGCTTCGCGCGGCCGCCCTCCGGATGCGGGACGCCCTCGAGGCGGACGACAGCCACGACTACTTCGCAGCGGACGAACGCTTCCACCAACTGCTGCTCAACGGCACGGGCAATCCGGTCATCGCGCAACTGTCAGGCACGGTCGGGGCCGCCTTGCAGGTCAGAAGGCATGACATGCGGCCAGGGATGCACGACATGACCAGCGGTTCGGTCGAGCGTCACCTGCAACTCGCCGATGCGCTCGGCAAGCGGGACGCCGGCTCGGCACAAGAGGCCGCCTTCGCGCTCGTCGACGAGACCTTGCAGGAGTTCGAGGCGCTGCAGTCGACACGGCAGGACGAGGTACCGGCCGTCAAGAAGTCATCGAGATCACGCTCTTGATGTTCGAGCCCCCCTCCATCGCCGCGAAACCGGACCGCCACTCCTGGAAGGGATAGACCCCGCCCAACACCGCATCGGGATCGAGGCGGCCGCTGGAGAACAGCTGCAGGACACGTTCCCAGGTGGACCAGGTGTGCGAGAACGAGCCGTACAGCGTCACCGCTTTCGCCACCAGTGGATCGAGACTGAAGTCCAAGGGCTGCGGCCCCCAGCCGATCTTCGCGATCGATCCCAACGGCCGGACCATGTCCAGCGCCGACCGCAAGGCACCGCTGACGCCGGTCGCGTCGACGACAAGGTCGGCGCCCAAGCCGTCGCCGTACGAACGCACCACCGCAACCGGATCTTCGGCCGTCACGTCCACGGTCCGCACCGCGCCCAGAGCCTGCGCCTTCTCCAGCCGCAGCGCGTCGACCCGCGCACCCAGGACAATGACGGCGCCGGCTCCGCGCAGCCGCGCGACCTGCAGCGACAGGGCTCCGATCGCACCGATCCCTTGGACGACAACGAGATCGCCCGGCGTCACCGCCGCCCGCTCGACCAAGGCGTTGTAGGCCACTGCGAACGGTTCGGTGAGGGCGGCCTGCTCGAAAGACACGTTGTCAGGAATGCGGTGCAGCACCCGGGGCTCGGCCAGGAGGAGTTCGGCGAACGCCCCGTCCCTCGTGGCGCCGTACCCTTCCCGATCCGGACACAGGTTGTACCGACCGGTCCGGCACAAGGCGCATTCGCCGCAGATCGAGGCTGCCGTCTCGCAGACCACCCGGTCGCCGATCTCCCAGCCAGGTACGTCGTCGGCTCTGTCGACGATCACACCGGCCATCTCGTGGCCGAGTACGACCGGCTCGCGAGTCGGCCAGCTGTGCGTGTTTCGCCACATGTGCAGGTCTGAGCCGCACACACCGACGGCTCTCGCCTCGACCAGCACGTGCCCCGCGATGAGTTCGGGGGCCGGCAGCTCGCGTATCTCGACCGCGCCGTCGCGACCGGCGTACTTCACCAGGCCCCTCATACGCCCGCGGCCTTTCTCGCCGCTTCGTGAGTGGCTACCTGAACGCGGGTCGACCCATCGAAGTACTTCTCCCTCGCTTCGTGCAGGAACTCGACCGACAGGCGCAGTTCTTCCATGCCGTTCACTCCGTCCTCGATGCTGATCCAGCCGTCGTAACCGGCCGCGCGGAGCGTCCGGAAGATCCTCGGGTAGTCGTTCAGCCCGCGGCCGATGACGCCGTGCTCGAGCAGAGGCGAGTACCCCAGCGTGCCGTCGCTGCTCCGGAGATCGTCCAACGAGGCGTCACCGGTCAGCCGGCGATCGGAGGCCTGCATCGTCACCACCCGGTCAACGACCCGGTCCAGGAAGTCCGCTGAGTCGTCACCCGCGACGATCGCGTTGGACGGGTCGTACTGCACCCCGAAATGGGCCCGGTCGTCGATCCGGTCGAGGAGCTCCAGGAACACGTCCGCACGCTGCGCGAACTCCGGATACTCCCACCGGCCGTCTTTGTAATGGTTCTCCAGCGCGAGGGTGACGTCGAGCTCACGCGCCAGCGGCAGCAGGGATTCGATCGCGTTCGCTGCCCACTCCAGTCCCTGCTCTCTCGTCACACCAGGATGGCGCTGACCGGACAGGACGCGGGTGCTGGCCCCCGGACCGCCGAGCCTCGCCGTGATCCGGATCAGCTCGGCCTCGGCGTCGATCTCCTCGGCCCGCCGGCGGGGATCGGGGTGGGTGAAGTCCGGCGAGGCGCAGAGCATCGGCATCTCGAACCCCGCCGACACCAGGTGCTCCCCCACCTGGTCGACGAAGTCGTCGGTCGTCCGCCAGAACATTCCGGAGTACAGCTCGAGACCGTCCACCGGCAGCGCCCGGGCCTTCTCGATCCAGTCGTGCACCGACATCTTGCGGTGCACGGCGATCGCCTCCAGGTCGCCCTTGGGAAACACGCTGATCTTCACGACCACCTTCTTCCGTCGACTGTAGGCAGCAATAAGTATGACGTATAGTATTAATGCGGCGCCAGAGTCTGTCGCGCCTGAACTCGAGAGAAGGGCCGGCCTCCATGCCGATCGAAGCCGCAGCGCTGGAGTCCTGGACCACGTCGCTGGTGCGGGCGTGGGGGTACGGGGTAGACGACAGCCGGTTTCTCGCGCGGACCTTGCTCGACGCCAACCTGCGGGGCATCGATTCCCACGGCGTGATCAGGCTGCCCGCCTACGAGCGAAGGATCGCGGCCGGTTTGGTGCGGCCGGATGCGGCGCCGGTGCTGTCGGGCGCTGGGTCGGTGGTGACCGTCGACGCCAACGGTGCGGCGGGGCAGATCGCTGCTCGGAAGGCTGCCGAGGCGGCGTTGACGCTCAGCAGGTCGACCGGCGTCGCCGTCGCGACCGTGCGCGGGAGCACTCATTTCGGCACCGCCGGCTTCTACGCCCGCTGGATGGCTGCGCACCGCGCCGTCGGCATCGTCGCGTCCAACTCGGAACCGATCGTCGTCCCGTACGGCGGACGGGAGGTGCTGCTCGGGACTAACCCTATTGCCTTCGCCGCTCCGGCCGACGACACAGCGGTCAGCGTCGACATGGCCACGAGTACGAGCGCGATGGGCCGGGTCATGGTTGCCCGGGCCGCCGGTGCGCCGGTCCCTGACACCTGGGGCGTGGACGCCCGAGGACGGCCGACCACCGATGCAGCGGCCGTCGAAGCCCTGCTTCCACTGGGCGGGCCGAAGGGGTACGGGCTCGGGTTCGCAATCGAGATCCTCGCCGGCGTACTGAGCGGTGCCGCGGTCTCCCACGAGCTCGGGAACATGTACACCGACTTCACCAAACCGCAGAACATCGGGCACTGGCTGCTGGCGATCGACATCGCCCACTTCACGTCGTACGACTCGTTCGTGGAACGCCTGCGGGCCTTGATCGAGGCCGCCCACGCCATCGCACCGGCGCCGGACTTCGAGGGCGTCCTCGTGCCGGGCGAACCCGAGGAACACACCAGCGAACAACGGCTCCGCGACGGAATCCCGCTCGCAGCCGCGACCGTCGACGAACTGCACCTGCTCGGCGCGCGTCACGGCGTCGCCTTCCCCGGCACCCGATCGTCCTGATCGGCTGCCCTTGCCGAATGGAGTAGCACATGTCCTCGTCCATCCGCGAACTGTCACGCGAGAGCATCAGCCGGCCGATCGTCCAGGTTTCGCTCGATCTGACCTCCAGGACCGAGGCCCTGCGAACTGCCGCAACCGCGGTCGAAGCCGGCGCCGACTGGATCGAGGTGGGTACTCCGCTCGTACTGGCCGAGGGTCTGCATGCGGTGCGCGCGCTGCGCAAGGAGTTTCCGGCCCACCCGCTGATCGTCGACCTGAAGACGATGGACGGCGGCTATCTCGAGGCGGAGATGATGGGCGAGGCCGGTGCGGACGCGGTGATCGTGATGGGCCGTGCCCACGACGCCACCATCGAGCGGGTGTGTGCAGCGGGCGCCGATTTCGGTCTGCTGGTGATGGGCGACGACCTCGGAGCCGACGACCGGGTCTCGGAGGCGATCCGCCTCGAGCAGCTCGGCGTCGGAATGGTGATCCACCACATCGGCTTCGACCATCGTGCCAAGCAGAGCGGCCTCACGCCGCTCACCGACCTGCCGGACATCGTGGCCGCCGTGTCGGTGCCGGTCCAGGCTGTCGGCGGTCTGAGCATCGAGGAGGCCATCAGTTGCCCGGGCACCGGTGCACCGGTCGTCGTCTTCGGCGCACCCCTCGCGATCGACGATCAGGCCTTCAGTACGGCGGGCGGCGATCTGCTCAGCGTGCTCAGCGACGCTTGCCTGCGCGTCCACGCGGCCGAGATCCGCTACCCCGAACCCAGCCGCGGCATGTCACAGTCCTGAACGGCAGCACCCGCGGGGGCGCGGCCGATCCCCGAAGCCGGTAGCCGTCCCGCGTGACGAAATTAGGTCACGGCCCACACAGTGGGATAGCTCCTGTCCTCGCTGCGGCCCAGCCAGGAGACACGGAAGTCACGCAGCAGTCGTGGGTGGTCTGCCCGCGGCGAAAGCCGACGAAGCCATCGGCGCCGTGAACAGGGGCGCACCCAGAACGTCCCCGTCGCGCGGACAAGGTGCGGCGGAGAGTCAGTTGGTCAGCGGCGGCGGAATCTCGAACGAAACCTGCCGTCGTATTCGAGTTGGACGTAGCCCGAGGAGTGGACGCCGACGGCGAAGATTGCGACGAGGACGAAGACGATGCCGGCGGCCAGGGAGATGTGCCAGAAGGCGGCGGCGATGCCGACGAAGGCGGAGCCTTGGGCGATTGCCTTTGCGACCGCGACGAGGCGGGATCTGGTGACACGGTGGCGAAACGCCTCCTGCCGGTTCAGGACGAGGAGGGCGGCGAGCAGCGGGATCGAGACAGCGAAGGCGATCACGCAGATCTTCGCCGACAGGTTGAGCGGGGACGAGGTCAGGAACGGCTGCACGACAACGAGTCCGGCCGCGGCCAGTCCGCCGTAGATGAGGTTGGACTGCCGGATCCACTCCTCCTGGGCGGCCGGGTCCGCGGTGGCCTCCTCGACCTCCTGCTGGATGCGCTCGGCTTCAGCCTCGGCCTCCGCGCGATGCGTGTTCTCGTCCATCGGCCGTCCTCCCGTGGCTGGCTGCCGTCGTCGGAATTGGGTGGTCAGGCGGACGACAGCGAGCCATAGTAAGCGCTCGACGACGGTGGAGGTCCGCGTGAGGTATTACTACGCCGAGCACCAGACGGCGTACCAGCAGCTTGTGCAGCAGGGGCTGACGCAGTGGAGCGACCTCTTCGGGGAGACCGACGAGTACGACGTCTTCCCGAACCGGCCCTTCCTCGAACACGCGCTGACGCAGCTGGAGCTGCCGCCCGAGCCCGACGTACTCGAGTACGGCTGCGGCACCGGACCGGCGGCCTGCTTCCTGGCCGCGCGAGGTTTCCGCGTCGACGCGATCGACCTCATCCCCGAGGCGATCACGCTGGCCCGCCGCTTCGCCCAGCAGCGCGGTGTGGACGTCAACTTCAGCGTGCAGGAAGTGTGCGCAATGGGGGCCGGCAGCAAACAGTACGACGTGATCCTCGACAGCTACTGCCTCCAGTCCATCGTCACGGACCCCGACCGCGCCAACCTGCTGGCCGCCGTGCGCGATCGCCTCAAGAGCACTGGGTACTACGTCCTCTCAACTGCGATCTACCACCCGGACCGCGTCTACGAGGGCGATTTCCGGTACGACGCCACCACCGGCATCTGCTACCAGGCCGCCGACCCAGCGGACGACGCAGTCCAGCTCGACGGGACCTGGTACCTCCCGCACCGCCGCCACCTGCAGCCCGCCGCTCTACGAGGCGAGCTGGAAGCCGCCGGCCTCCGTGTCGTCTCCCAAACCGGCGGCGACGTCATCTGCGTCAGGTATCACGAACTCTGAGCAGCAGTGTGCCGACGAGCATCGCCCCGAGCGACCACACGGCCAGCACCCACAGGCTGGCGCTCATCGGCGCGATCTGGTTGACCAGCCGCCGCAGGTGCGCGTCAGCCACCAGTGTGGTCAGGATCGGCGGTAGGTAGAGCAGTCCGAGTACGGCGCCGATCGCGACGGCGGAGTCCCGCAGTACTGCGGCTATGCCCAGGCTCAGCATCGCAATCAGCACCAGGTACACGACTGCCCGCGGACCTGCCAACAGCAAGGAAAAGCTTGCAACGGCAGCCGAGAGCACCAGCGCCTTGGCAGCCATCAGAGTCGTGCGGTTTGGCACAGCCATCAGCGTGGTGCGGATGAGTCCATTGCTGTACTCGCCGCTAACGCTCAGCACGGCCACGACTGCAACCGGCACCTGACCCAGGTACAAGCCGCTGAGGCCCAGACGGCCCGCCGCCACGGTGACGGCTGCAGCTAACAGCAGGAGCCACGCAGCGCCTCGTGTGGTGCGCAGCTTGGTCCACTCCGCACGTACGACCCTCACACGTCCCTCCTGCGCAGTAGGACAGCAGCCACAGCCAGAGTGACCAGGGCATAGCCGCACAGCACACCAAGACCTGCCCACGGCGGCAGCGGGTAGTAGCCGGTAGCCGGCGTGTAGACGCTGTCGACCTGCGGATAGCGAACGAGTGTCTGCTGCACAGCAAACGCAGCCGCCGGAGTCACCCGCGTCACCCACTGCGCGATGGCAGGCGGTACGAACGGCGTCAGCGCGATCAGGTACGGCAGTACGGTCGCTGCAACGACAGCGGTCACCGCAGCAGCGCTCCGACGCAGAATGACGCCAACGCCAAGAGCAAGGACCGCAGTGACTGCCAGTACGGCGGCAGTGCCGACAGCAACACGCAGCAGGACGCCCGGTGATGCCGGGAAGAGGTAGACACCCATACTGCGAATCAGCCGCAACCAAAGGGGAAGCGCAACAACAGCAGCGACCAGACTGGTGGCGAACGTGACTCCCGCGTGCACCGCCGTCTTGGCCAGGAGCACCCGGCCGCGGCGCGTGCCGGCGCTCAGCGTCGTCCGGATCAGCCCGTAGCGGTACTCCGTCGTGATGCTCAGCGTGGCGATGACGACGATCATGATCAGCGCCGGGAAGGTCCCGAACAGTACGTCGCTCGCCGCGATCCCGAACGGTACGTCGCTGCGCGTGGCTGGGGCGAGGTCACCGGAACCCGTCACCGTGAAGCCCTTCGACGACGCGACGAACGCACCCGCATGCTCCGGCTCACCAACCTGGCTGCCCATCCAAGCCGCAGACCACGAACCGTCCAGCCGCGGCATGCCGAACTCCGCTGTAGCCACATCACCAGCAGTGGCAAGACCGTTGACCCGAGCTGGACAGGCCACGAACAGCCCAGCCTGGACGGTCGCACCAAGCCCAGCCAGCCGCACCGTGTCGACGTGTGTCCAATGGGCGCCATCCGTTGAGGCCTCGCCGGTCAGCGTGTCCCCAGAACGCGTCAGCCGCAGCCAGCGCGCCGTGGCCGGCGGACCTGCCCGGTCGTACAGATAGTCGTGCTGCATCCGCACGCCGTGCTGACCCGTGACCATGATCGCCGCGTAGCGTGCGCCTGGCTCCGGACCGGCGGTGACGATGAGCCCCGCCTTCGCCCACGCGCCTGTACGCAGGGAGGTCAGTCGGCCGACCTCCACGGTGATCCGGCCATCACCAGTCAGCGCCCGGTGGACGAAGTAGTAGGCATCACTGACCGGCGTACCGTCTGGACCGATCGGGATCGGTGGCGTCTGGTCGGGCGGACCACCGCCCAGCCCGGTCACAGGGAAGACCAGGATCAGCAAGGCCGCCACCGCAGTACCACGCACCCAGCCAGGAACCGAGCGGAACTTGGCCCACTCCGCGCGCAGGTATCTGATCACGAGACAGCCCGGTACTCGACCGCGTCGCCAGTCAGCTCCAGGTACGCCTCCTCGAGCGTCGCCCGGTGCGGGCTGAGCTCTGAGAACGCCAGTCCAGCCGCAGTGAGTACTGCGACGATCCGCTCAGCCATAAGGCCTTGTACTGCGAGCACTCCGCTCTCCGCCTGCGACACCTGGGCACCTACCGCGGACAGCGCAGCAGCCGCAGGCTCGAGCACGCTGGTCCGCACCAGCACGCGATCGCCTGACACTGCTGCGATCAGCTCGGCCACACTGCTGTCCGCGAGCACCCGACCGCGGCCGACTACGACCACGTGGTCGGCCATGTCCTGCAGCTCGCTCATCAGGTGGCTGGACACCAGTACTGCGCGCCCCTGCCCAGCCAGCGCGCGCAGGAAGCCCCGCAGCCACACGATGCCTTCGGGGTCCATGCCGTTGAAGGGCTCGTCCAGCATGATCGCCGGCGGATCACCCAGCAGCGCAGCCGCGATCCCGAGCCGTTGCCGCATGCCCAGCGAGTAGCCGCCGGCTGGGCGACGGCTCGCTGCCGGCAGTCCCACCAGCTCGATCACCTCGTCCACGCGGCCCACACCGAGACCCTGCGACTGCGCCAGCCAGAGCAGGTGGTTGCGGCCGGTCCTGGCCGGGTGCAGCGCCGATGCGTCGAGCAAGGTACCCAGCGCTCGCAGTGGGCTTCGCAGCGACAGGTAGGACCGCCCTCCGACCAGAGCGTGGCCCGCGTCGGCGGTGTGCAGCCCAAGGACGATCCGCATCGTCGTGGACTTGCCGGCCCCGTTCGGCCCGATGAAACCGGTCACCCGCCCGGGCCGGGCCGTGAACGTCATCCCGTCCAGCGCGGTAGTCCCGCCGTACCGCTTGCGCAGGTCGGCGACCTCGATCGTGGCATCAGTCATGGCATGGTTTTGTACGCCGACGCCGGTGACAGCCCGGTGCGCCCGGCTGTCACCTGGTTGTCACCGCCGGGCTGGCATCGTGGCCGCCGTACCCGAGAGGAGTTGTGACCATGAGGGTGCTGGTGGTTGAGGATCACCGGACGCTGAACGCGCTGATCGCCGACGGGCTACGCCGCGAGGCCATGGCCGTGGACACTGCGCTCGACGGAGGCAGTGCGTTGGAGCGGATAGACCTAACTCGGTACGACGTGGTGGTGCTGGACCGGGATCTACCAGGTGTGCACGGCGATGAGGTATGTCGCCGGATCGTGGCAGGTGGAGCCAGTACGCGGGTGCTGATGCTCACCGCTGCCGGGACGGTGCGTGACCGGGTAGAGGGACTTGGGCTGGGCGCAGACGACTACCTGCCCAAGCCGTTCGACTTCGCCGAGCTGGTGGCAAGGGTCCGGGCCCTGGGCCGCCGGTCCACTCAGGCGCTGCCGCCGGTGCTGGACAACGGCGACCTGACGCTGGACCCCAGCCACCGGGTCGCCACGCGCTCGGGGCGGCGGCTGGACCTCAGCCCGAAGGAGTTCGCTGTGCTCGAACACCTGCTGGCCGCCGGCGGGCGAGTCGTCTCCGCGGAGGAGCTGCTCGAGCAGGTGTGGGACGAGGCCACCGATCCGTTCACGACGACGGTGAAGACCACGATCGGCCGGTTGCGCGCCAAACTCGGCGTACCGCCTGCCATCCACACCGTCCGCGAAGGCGGCTACCGGATCGGTCCGCAGTGAGCCGCCCGCCGGAGCTCCCTAAGCTGCGCACCCGGCTGACACTGCTGAACGCCGGGCTCGCCTTCGCCTGCAGCATCGTGGTGCTCGTAGTCGTCGACCTCGGCCTCTTCAGCGGCAACAACGCCAGTAGCAACCTGTCCGAGGTACTGCGCTACTCCGCCGCGGCCCTCGTCGTACTGGCCGCCGCCTCGATCACCCTCGGCTGGCTGATCGCCGGCCGCGCACTGCTCCCCCTGCACGCGATCAGCCGCTCCATGTCCGCCGACGACCTGGACAGCCGAGTGAACGTGCCCGCCGGCTATCAGGAGTTCACCGAACTCGCCGACACCCTCGACGCCATGCGACAGCGATTGCACGACTCGTTCACCGCACAACGCCAGTTCATCGCGAACGCCTCCCACGAACTGCGTACGCCGCTCACCGTCCAGCGAACGCTGCTCCAACTCACCCTCACCGACCCCGACGCCACCATCGAGACGATCCGCTCAGCCTGCCAGGAACTTCTGGACCTGGGCCGTCAGCAAGAACAGCTGATCGAGGCACTCCTGACGCTGGCCAACGGCTCGCAGCACATCGAATGCCGGCAGCCCTTCGACCTCGGCGCGCTCACCAAAACCGTTGCCTCAGACCACCAATCGGAAGCCGCACGCCACGGCATCGAGCTACGCACCGACCTGACTCCCGCCGAGGTCACCGGCGACCCGTCCTTGACCACCGCCCTGCTGACAAACCTGATCACCAACGCCATCCGCCACAACCTCCCCCACGGCACCGTCGACATCACCACGACCTCCACCGGCCGCCTCACCATCACCAACACCGGACCGCCGATCCCCACAACCGAACTCCCCCGCCTCACCCAACCCTTCCAACGCTTGAACCCCGACCGCACAACCCAAACCGAAGGCCACGGCCTGGGCCTGGCCATAGTCACCGCCATCGCCCGAGCCCACCAAGCGCCCCTGACCATCACCCCCAACCCCACCGGCGGCCTCCACATCACCATCGACTTCCCCCGCGAAGACGCGGCGGGTTCGCAGGCTCGCGCTCTACAGTGATGGGAACGGCGAGAGAAGGGCTCCGGGCGTGAGTACGCAGGAATGGGTGCCGGTCGAGCAGAGGTGGTTCGGGCTGGATCGGCGGACGTTCAAGGCCGGGTTCTCGGCGCTCGCGATCGCGCTGCTGCTGATCTACGGGTGGCAGGGGCTGAACGCGGCGATCCCGTGGCACAACGAGATTCGGGCCGGGCAGGTGCTCGACCTCGGCGACGGTGCGACAGCGGTGCCGCCGGTCGGCTGGCAGCTGGAGCAAGGGACGCTCGTCGGCGGTGCCGGGGCGAGCGCGACCAGCCTGCAGGTGCTGCTCGCACAGGGTGGCGCGACGATCGAGGTGATCGGTACGACGTTCGACGGCAGCGCGGCCGCGTTCCTCGACCAGGTGCATCGATCGCAAGGCAGTCCGCCGGGCGTCACGGCAGCGCGTGGCTCGCTCACCACCGACTCCGGCCTGGTCGGCGTGGTCGAGAGCGGCAGCGGTCCGAGCGGCGACGGCGTCGACGTAGCGTTCAAGATGGGCAAGGGCAGTGCCGCCGACAGCGCTCCGGCCCTTCTCGTCCGGATCCGTACGGCGTCCGGGCAGTTCGAGCACTACGAGGACCAGGTCGGCGCGATGCTGCGCAGTATCACTCCCGGAGCGGCGCGATGACCGCCGTACCGCAGGAGAAGACCGCTCAGCTCGACGCGATCGAGGAGTCCGGCTGGGGCCAGCCGTACCGGTTCCTGCAGCCGCACAACGTCGCGTTCTGGGTCTACGTGCTGGGCGTCGGTGCCGGTGCGATCACCATGCTGCGGGTCTTCGGCCCCGGAGCCCAGTTCTACACACCGGCGCTCGCAGGAGGCGTCGTACTGTTCGGCCTCACCTCATCCCCTGGCTGCTCCTCCTGCGCCACCACAACCGCTTCACAGCTCAGCCCGCATCGCTCCTGGCAACCGGCTTCGTCTGGGGAGGCGTCGCCGCGACGTTCTGGATCGCCCTGCCCGCGAACGCTGCCCTGCTCGCGGTCTGGGCCAAGATCGGCGGCACGTCGTTCGCGCAGACCTGGGGCGCCGGCCTGACCGCCCCGATCAACGAAGAGTTCGCCAAGGCGATCGGCCTCGTCCTGCTGATCGGCCTCGCGCCGCGACTCGTCCGCAGCGCGTACGACGGCTTCATCATCGGCGCGTTCATCGGCCTGGGTTTCCAGGTCTTCGAGGACATCCTGTATGTCTACAACGGCGCCACCCAGCAGTACGGCGTCGACCAGCTCGGCTCGTCGCTGCGCGTCTTCATCGTCCGCGGCGCCGCCGGAATCGTCTCGCACGCCCTGTTCAGCGCGATCTTCTGCGCCGGCCTGATGTGGGTGCTCGGCCGCACCCGCGGCGAACGCAACGTAGTACGCGGCATCCTCACGATGCTGATGGCGATGTTCTTCCACTTCGCCTGGGACGACATGGGCGGCCTCAGCAACGGCGGCGTGTGGGCCGGGATCCTCCCGTTCCTGATCGCAGCCGTCGAACTGACCGCGCTCTTCTACGTACTCCGCCACGCCGCGAAGCACGAACGCACCTGGATCCGGGAGCTCCTCACGCCCGAACTGGCGACCGGCGCCGTCGACCCACCCCTCCTGGACGCCGTCAGCGGACTCCACAAGGACCGCAAGAAGTACCGCAAGCACCTCCACAGCCGCCGCAAGGCCAACCACCTGATGGAAGCCGCCAGCGACCTGGCCCAGGCAATAGCCCAGTCCAACGCGACCGACTCCCCCGCCGTGACCCACACCCGCGCAGAACTCCTACGCCTCCACAGCAAGCCCTAGAAGCAAGCAGCGGGTTACCAGGCTCGGTGCAACAGCTCGGTGGCTTCCGGGAGGGACAGGTTCGCCCGCCGCGCTGCCCGCGCAAAGACAGTCGCGGCAGCGCGGGTCTCCTCGTCATCCACCCGGCTCCGGGACGCCAGTACGAACGTCCCGTTCCGCCCCCGCGTCTCAACGAGCCGCTCGGCTTCCAGCTCCTTGTATGCGCGAGCAACGGTGTTGACCGCCAGCCCAAGGTCCCCCGCCAGCTGTCGCACAGTAGGCAGCCGAGTCCCCTGCGCCAGCTCGCCGGTCCGGATCAGCCCGGAGATCTGATCCTTCACCTGCTCGTACGGCGGTTTCGCTGCCGCCGGGTCGACCGCGATGATCATCCGGCGACTCGCTGCACCCGGTGCGCCCGGAGCGCCTCCTGCCACCGCAGCTCGGCCTCACGTCCGGACGGCTGGTTCACCCGCAACGCCGTACGCGTGAGCAGCAGTCCGATCGCCCACACCACCACACCGGCCAGACCGCTGCCGATCAGGATCCAGCCCCGCGACGGGTGATCGTTCGTACCAAGCACCACGACGCCGAGTCCGGCGCCGACCAAGGGCACGACGACGCAGCCGTCGTAGATCGCGATCTCGATCGGACTCAGGTAGTCGCTCAGCTTCCGCGGCCGCAGCGCGGCGAGCCGTGGCCCGTCGGCGCGCGAGGCCCGCACGGTCCGGTAACCGTTGATCAGCGTCGCGAATCCGCCGAACGCGGCCGTCGCCGCCAGCAACCAGGTGAGCAGCCGGACGTCCAGCACGGCACCGGGCACGAAGCCGAGATCCATCCCGAGGTACACCAGCACGACCGCACCACCGGCGACCAGCACCCCGGCCAGTACGCCGAGGATCAGGATCTCCTGACGCCGCCGGTACCACTCGAGCGCCGCCTCGACGAGGTCACGCTCCCCGGGCAGCCCGCCGCGCTCGACGCGCCGGTCGACCTCCCGCTGTGCCGCCCTCCGGCGCTGCGTCCACAGAATCCCCGACGCCACCACCATCACCCCGACCAGCCACAGCACGTCCACCGCAGACCACGCTCCCTGGAGTTCTTTGTACCAAATGTATTGATACAAAGAGCGTAAGTCAACCGAGGGTCACGCGAAGTCGGCGGCCGTGTACGCCTTCTGCTCGACCAGTACGGGCCAGTTGCCGGAGTTGTCCCGCAGTACCGCCTCCACGCCGTACGGCCGATCCGCCGGCTCCCGGATCCACCCCGCGGACTCCTCGTCCATCGGCGGCCCGGGCAGCATCAGCGCGAGTTCGAGCTCGGGATGGTCGGCCTGATGCACCGTGCACCAGCGGAAGTCCTCGCTCAGCGTGATGTCCTCACCGAGCTCGAACCCGAGCTTCTCGGTGTAGAACGCCTTCGCCTCGTCGATGTCGTCGACGTAGACCGTCACCAGGCTCACGTTCGTGATCACAGTTCCTCCTCAAAGGTCGTGAGTACGACGCTAAGCCCCGGTCTGCGTCCGCTGGTACGCCGTCGGCGTCATCCCCACCAGCTCCGTGAACCGCTGCGAGAACGACCCCAGACTGCTGTACCCGACCAGCCCGCAGACCTCGGTCACCGTCAGGTTCGTCGCCCGCAGCAGGTCGGTCGCCCGCTCGATCCGCCGCCGGGTCACGTACTGCATCGGCGTCTCGCCGTACTCCGCTGCGAAACACCGCAGGAAGTGGTACTTCGAGACGCCCGCCGCAGGTGCGGCAGCAGCTCCACCGGTACGACGATCGTCACCCTCCGAGCGTAGCCGTACGAGTGCTGTTCCTCAGGTGTCCAGCCAGTCCCGCACCCGCCGCCGGAGGAAGTCGAGGTCGGCGGGGATATCGCGCGGCGAGCCCGCCCGATGTCCCCAGATGCTGGGGATCTCCACCAGTTCAGCCGATCTCAACGAGGCCAGCTCCAGTTCGTTGTCCGCAGTCCGGAAGTAGAGATCAGTGGCCGACGGCATCAGCAGCACGCCGGCGCTGATCGCCCCGAGCGCAGCGGCCAGATCGCCGTCGTACGACGTACTGATGTCGGCCTCCAACCAGGTGAGCGCCTGCGCGTACAGGTCGGCGGCGGAGCTCTCGGCGAAGCGATCCACCCAGTCGGTCTGCAGGAACGAGTCCAGATCCGGTGCCCCGAGCACGGTCTCGAACAACCGCGCCCGATAGAAGTCCTGACTCAGTCCCCACCCGGCATACACGTGCGCGAAGGCGCGCTTGGCGGCAACCGGCTCGGCCGTGAACCGCCCGTTGCCGCAGTATTCGGGAGCAGCTTCGAGGATCCGCAGCAGGCCGGACAGGAAGACCCGGTTGTGCGGCGAGGTCCGTGCACTCCCGCAGACGACGATCGCCCGGTCGACGAAGCTGGGGTAGAGAGCCGCCCAGTGGTACGCCTGGCCGGCGCCCATCGAGAACCCGTACGCCGCGGCCAACCGGTCGATCCCGAACTCCTCGGTGAGCAGCCGGTACTGCGCGTGCACGTTGTCCGCCATCGTCACGAGCGACGGGAACTCCGGGTCCGTCGACGCGCTCGAGGAGAGCCCGTTGCTGAACATGTCCGGTATCACGACGAACCACCGCGCCGGGTCCAGTACGCCGTCAGGCCCGATCAGCCACTCCTGCGTTTCGTGGGTCGCGCCGTAGCTGCAGGGGTAGACGATGACGTTGTCGCGGGTCGGCGACAGCGTGCCGTGGGTCTGCCAGGACAGCTCGGCGTCACGGATGACGCCACCCCGCTCCGTCTCGAGATCGCCGAGCTTGAAGATCCCGGTCTGCACCTGGCTCACGCCAGTACGCCGGCCGGGAGCAGTGCGTGGACTCCCCAGGTCTGGTTCGCGACCTGGGTGATGCGGAGGTCGACCGCAGTACTGGCAAGAGCCAGGGCGGTGCTCTTGTCGACGTCGAGAATCGCCTGCATCCAACGCACCATCGCGTCCAGGGCGTCGCCTGTCGCGACGTTCAGATCGGCGTCGAAACCGAAGGTGATCCGGCCGTCCGGAGTCTCCGCGTGGATCGACTCGACCGGACGCGGCTCGCGGACCAGGTCCACGGTCAGGGTCGTCGTCATCGGGCACTCGATCGCCGTACCGCCCACCTCACCGTCACCTTGTGCGGCATGACCGTCGCCGAGGCTCAGCATCGCGTCCGCGACGGCCACCGGCAGGTAGAGCGTCGAGCCCGCAACCAGAGACTTGCAGTCGATGTTGCCGCCGCCGATGGCCCGGGGCGGGATCGTGGAATGTTCGCCGGTGGCTTCGGGAGCCACGCCGATCACGCCGAGGAAAGGTGCGAGCTCACGCGTGAAACCGCCGTTGCAGCGGCCGGTTCCAGCGTCGGGGTCGAGCTCCCAGAGCAGCCAGGACGGCTGCTCGGTCACTCCCAACCGCTCCGTGATCGGCGACTTCAGCGCACCGGCAACGGTCCAGCCCCACGGGTCGGGCGTGAGCGAGACCAGGTGGATCGCGAGCATGTCACCAGGTTGCGCCCCACGGATCGCGATCGGTCCGGTCAGGCAATGACCGCGCGCCTCGGCGAACATCCTCGGCTGCTGCTCACCGGGCGTCTGCTGCGGTGACAGGTAGCCCGAGGCATCCAGTGAATGAACGGTCAGCGTGTCACCGGGGTCGATCGTCAGCACCGACGGCAGGCCGGCGCCGAACACGTCGACGGTCGTCTCGGGAGTTGCGTCGAGCTTGTGGTCCATCGTCTACCTCACAGGCGTCAGGACGTGGGTGGTCAAGGGGTGGTGGCAGGCGACCGCGTGCCGGCCGTCCGAGGGTTTCAGTACCGGTACCTCCGTCGCGCAGCGCTCGGTCGCCAACGGGCATCGGGTCCGGAACCGGCAGCCACTCGGCGGATCGATTGCCGACGGCAACTCCCCGCCGAGACCGGCCGAACGAGCGCCCGCCTCCCGGTTCTTCGCCGCACCCGGGACAGGGATGGCGTTGATCAGGCCGGCTGTGTAGGGGTGACGCGGCGTGTTGTACACGTCCTCCCCGGCTCCGAGCTCGACCAGCCGGCCGAGGTACATCACCCCGATCCGGTCGGCCAGGTACTTCAGCAGCGACAGATCGTGCGAGATCACAACATACGTCTGGCCGTACCGCTCCTGCAGCGACCGCATCAGGTTGAGGATCTGCGCCTGGACCGAGACATCCAGCGCGGACACCGGTTCGTCCGCGACGATCACCTTCGGCCGGAGCGCCAGCGCCCGGGCCATCGCGATCCGCTGTCGCTGACCGCCGGAGAACTCGTGCGGGTAGCGTTCGGCCGCCTCGGGCGGCAGCCCTACCGCGGCCAGCAGCTCGCCCACGGTACGGCGTCGTTCGCGCCGGGTGCCGATGCCCTGCGCCGCCAGCGGTTCCGCGATCAGGCCGGCCACCGTCATCCGCGGGTCGAGCGCCGCGGCCGAGTCCTGGAACATCATCTGGAGGTCGCGGCGGCGCTTGCGGAATCCGTTCCGGCTCTGCGCGGACAGATCCCGGCCCTCGAAGCTGACCGACCCACTGGTCGGCTGCTCCAGCCCGACCAGCATCCGCCCGAGAGTGGTCTTGCCGCAGCCGGATTCGCCGACGATACCCAAGGTCTCGCCGGCAGCGATCGTCAAGGTCACCCCGGACACCGCCTGCACGGCCCGCTTCGCGTCGAACGGTCGCTTCGACCGGACCCGGAACCTCTTGTGGACGTCGAAAAGCTGCACGAGCGAGTCGCTGCCACCCGGCTCCGCTGCAGCGCGCTCGCCGGCTGCCGGTCCCACGACCGCAGTACGGCCGTCTGCCGGATGGAGGCACGCGTGCTGGTGATCCGCGCCGACCAGCGCCGGATCGGCACCGCGGCAGTCGTCCCGCGCGAAGGCGCACCGCGGAGCGAACCGGCAGCCCGGTGCCAGGTCCAGCAACGCCGGCGGATTGCCGGGAATCGTCGCGAGGGCCGCGTTCCGGTCGAGTTCCAGTGTGGGCATCGCCGCCAGCAACGCCTCGGTGTACCGATGCCGCGGCGCCTCGAACAACTCCTGTACGCCGCTCTGCTCGACGACCTGTCCGCCGTACATGACGGCCACCCGGTCGGCGTACTCCGCGATCACGCCCATGTCGTGGGTGACCAGCAGGACACCCATCGACAGCTGCGACTTCAGCTCGTCGATCAAGGTCAGGATCTGGGCCTGGATAGAGACGTCAAGAGCGGTCGTCGGCTCGTCGGCGATCAGCAGCTTGGGATCGCACATCAGGCCGAGCGCGATCATCACCCGCTGCCGCATCCCGCCGGACAGCTGATGCGGATAGTCGTCGAGGCGCTCGCGGGGACGCGGCATCCCCACCAGCCCGAGCACCTCCATGGCGCGTGTCGTTGCCGCGGCCCGGCTGCTGTCCACGTGGATCCGGTACGCCTCGCGCAGCTGGCTGCCGATCGTCCGGACCGGGTTCAGCGAGGTCATCGGATCCTGGAAGATCATCGCCAGCTCGCTGCCGCGGACCCGGCGCATGGCCGGCTCGTCCAGTTCGGTCAGCTCCCGGCCGTCCAGCCGGATCGAGCCGGCGATGATCGACCCGCCGGGCGGCAGCAGCCGCATGATCGACATCCCGGTCATCGTCTTGCCGGACCCGGACTCGCCGACCACTCCGAGGGTCTGCCCGGCCTCGACGGCGAAGCTCACCCCGTCGACCGGGCGGATCCTCCCTTGTGGGGTAGCGATCTCGGTCCGCAGCCCGTTCACCTCAAGCAGACTCATGTGCGATGTCACCTCCGTGACGGGACAGCCGGACGGCGAGCCGGCGGAAGGAGCGCCCGAACCTGACGCCGACGCGTGGATCGAGCACCCGCATCAGGTGGTCGCCGGAGAAGTTCGCGAGCAGGATCGTCGCCATGATCGCCAGTCCGGGAAAGGTCGACAGCCACCAGGCGTCGGCCAGGTTGGTCGCGCCGGCCGCCAGGTCACTGCCCCAGTCCGGCGCCGGCAGCCGGACACCGAGCCCGAGGAAGCTCAACGTGGTCGCCGTCAGCACACCCCAGCCGATCGCGCTGCTGCCGAGTACGACGATCTCGGTCAGCAGGTTGGGCAGCAGGTGCCGCCAGGACGTCCGCAGTGTGGTGGAACCGAACACCCTGGCCGCCTCGACGTACTCCGCCGTCCGCAGCCGGCGGACCGACGACTCCACCACCCGGGCGAAGCCGGGAGTGAACGCGATCCCGATCGCCAGCACGATGCTGCGAACGCCGGATCCGGCCGTGGCGATCAGGATCAACGCGATCAGCAGCACCGGCAGGGCGAGGAACACGTCCACCAGACGCATCACCGCGGCATTGAGCCACCGCGGCGCCACCCCGCCCAGGACGCCGATCGCAACGCCCGCGGCGGTGGCGAGCAGGACACCCAGGAAGCTCGCGATGAGCACCGGACGCGCGCCGTACACCGTGCGGCTGTAGACATCGCGGCCCAGCAGATCGGTGCCGAACAGATGGCTCCCGCTGGGACCCTCGAGGTGCGCGTCACTCGTCGCGACCGGGTCGGTGTGGGTGAGCACGCCGGGCGCGACCAGCAGCAGGAGCACGAGGAGGATCGCGAGACCCAGCGCCGCCCATCTCACCCGGCTCACGCGGCGGCCTCCTGCCGGGTGCGTGGGTCGATGGCGCCGACGATCAGGTCGACGCAGAGATTGATCAGCACGTAGGCGATCCCGATCACGACCACGGCGCCTTGGACTACCGGGATGTTCTTGCTCGTGATCGAGGTGGCCAGGAAGCTGCCCAGCCCGGCCCGGCCGAAGATCACCTCGGTGATCGCCGCACCGGTCAGGATGTTGCCGAACTGCAGGCCGATCGTGGTGACTGCCGGCACCGAGGAGTTCCGCAGTACCTGCCGCAGGAGCACGCGGGTCTCGCCGCTGCCGCGCGCCCGGGCGGACTTCACGTAGTCGCTGCGCATCTCATCGATCACCCGGCCGCGCACCAGCCTGGTCAGGATCGCCGCGTAGCCCCAGCCCAGCGAGACCGCCGGCAGCACCAGGCTCTTCGCCGTACCGTCGTCGATCGCGGACAGCAGGTGCAGCCGGACGCTGAACACCAGCACGAGCAGCAGGGCCAGGAAGAAGTACGGAACCGCGACGCCGACGAACGAGATCCACCGCGCCACGGTGTCCAGGACCGAGCCGGGCCGCATCCCCGCGACCAGTCCCAGCGGTACGCCGACCAGCACCGCCACCAGCATCGAGCTCCCGGTCAGGATCAGCGTGCTCGGAGCCCGGGACAGCAACTCGTAGGCCACCGAGTTCTGCGTCAGGAACGACGTACCGAGGTTGCCGTGCAGCAGGTTCACCGCGAAGTCCGCGTACTGCCGCCACAGCGGATCGTCCAGCCCGAGCTGCTGCCGCAGCGTCGCGATCTGCTCCGGCGACGCGTTCGCGCCGTACAGGATCACCTTGGCCGGATCACCCGGTACGACGTGCACCAGGACGAAGGCGATCAGCGTGATACCGATGACGACCGGGATCGCGGCGCCAAGCCGGCGCACCACGAACAGCGTCATCAGCCGAGCGTGGCGCTGTGGAACGCCAGGTAGCCGTTCAGGGTCTGGCGCAGGTTCTGCACCTTGGGCGAGAGCGTGAACGCTCCGGCCACGTCCCACAGCGGGAGATACATCGAGTCCTGCATCAGCTTCTGGCCGACCTGTTCGTACAGGCCGTTGCGGGTCGCGTCGGCGGCGGTCGAGTTCGCCTTGGCGATCAGCTTGTCCACCGCGGGGTTGGCGTAGTGCGACCAGTTGAAGCCGGACTGGATCGCGTTCGAGTTGACCCAGATGTTGAGCAGGTACGGGTCCGCGCCGTAGTAGCCGAACGAGCCGAGATTGTGTACGCCGGAGTTGAAGCTGGCCTGCGCGGTGGCGAACGGCTGCACGCTGGTGTTCGAGCCGAACCCGACCTTCTGCAGCTCCGACACCACGAACTGGGTCGGCAGCTCCAGTCCGCCGCCGCTGAACAGGATGATCTCGAGGTTCAGCTTCTGGCCGTTCTTGGTCCGGGTGCCGCCGTCGCCCATGGTCCAGCCGGCCTGGTCGAGCAGTTTGCCGGCCTTGTCCGGATCGTAGGAGTAGGTCTTGGCGGCCGCCGCGCTGAAGCCCGGGGTGATCGGGGTCAGCACGTTGTGCGCGGGCTTGTAGACGTCGTACAGCACGTTCTTGACGAGCGCGTCCTGGTCGACGGCGTACATGATCGCCTGGCGCACCATCGGGTCGTCGGTCGGCGGTTTCGTCACGTTGATCGGCATTCCCAGCGGGGTCCCGATCGACGGCACCAGCAGCTGCTGGTACTTGCCCGACTTCTGCGCCGCGGAGATGTTGTTCGGCGGCAGGTTCATCGCGATCTGCAGCTGACCGCTCTGCAGGGCGTTGTAGCGACCGCTGTCGTCGGTGACGATGCGGAAGACCAGCTTGTCCAGCTTGGCCGGGCCGTCGCCCAGGGCCTTCGGGCCCCACGTGTACTTCGGATTCTTCAGCAGGGTCAGCTGGCTGCCGGGCTGGTAGCTCTGGAAGGTGAACGGGCCCGTCCCGACCGGGTTGTTCCCGAAACCGGTCGGCCCGTACTTCGCCAGCGCGGTCGGCGAGGAGATCCCGAAGTTTCCGGCCGCCTGCTGATGCAGGAAGGACGCGTTCGGCGCGGTGAAGACGATCTGCACGGTGTAGTCGTCGACGATCTTCGTCTCCTTGTACGGACCGAGCGCGCCGAGACCGCTCTTGGACTTGGTCTTCGGGTCGACGACATGGTCGTACGTCGCCTTGACCGCCTTCGCATCGAACGTCGTACCGTCGTGGAACGTCACGCCCTTGCGCAGCTTGAAGGTGTACACCGACGCGTCCGGCGAGATCGTCCACGACTCGGCCAGCCCCGGGTGGAAGGCGGCCCCGCCGTTGCCGTCGGGCAGCCAGTAGACCAGCGGGTCGAACAGCGCGAACGAGATCAGCAGCGTGAGCGCGAGCCCGGTGGCGCCCGGGTCGAGAGTGTCGGGGGCGGCGTTGATCCCCATCGTCAATGTGCCTCCGCCGGCGGACGAGGCCGCGGACGAGGTGTCGTCGCCGCACGCTGTGACCAGCGGGGCGAGGCCGATCCCGGCGGCGAGCCCGCCGCCCCAGCCGAGCAGTCTGCGACGGGAGATCTGACCTGGAAGTGTGTCGTTCATGGGACGTGCTCCTTGGGCAGGAACGAGAAGCTGTTCCGTATGTTGTATACGGACTCTGCTACGTCCATGTTTCGTCGCGGGCACGGGGCGGTTTCGTCTCGGCGCGTACGTCCGCCGCGACTATCAGCTTTCGCCTGTAAAACAACGGGAATGCGGTGCCTGCCAGCGGAGATCCGGCAGCACCGATGCGCTGCGGCAGGAAGGACTGCGGTCGAGCGCTGTATACGGAGTAGCGGTCAGGCGAGGTCCTGGAGCGGCTCAGCCGGCTCCAGGTGCGGGCGGAGCGCATTACGGACGCTGAGCACGTGGTGGCGCGCGGCCGCCTCGGCCAGGTCGGGATCGCCGGCCGCGATCGCCGCGATCAGGCCGTGGTGCTCGACCCAGGCGGCCGGGCTCTGCAACGGGGCACTCTGCCGCAGCAACCACTGACCACGCTTGACCATCGGGATCGCGAGCGCGATCAGGTAGTCGTTCCTGGTCAGCTCGAAGATGAGCGAGTGCAGCTCGGTGTGCAGGGTGGACAAGACGTCGAGGTCCTGCTCCGGCCCGGACTCCCGGACCAGGTCGAGAATGGCCCAAGCCCTTGTGATCAAGGCGGTTTCGGGATCGGCGACGGACGCCGCCAGCCGGGCGCCGAGCGGCTCCAGCGCGAGCCGGACCTGGAAGAGGTCCTCGGCCTGCTGGGCCGACAGCTTCGCCACGAAGGCGCCCCGCCGGGCCGCGACGTCCAGGAACCCCTCGGCCTCGAGCACCCGCATCGCCTCCCGGATCGGGTTGCGGGACACCCCCAACTGCTGGGCGAGCCGGTCTTCGACCAGGCGCTCTCCGGGCGGCAGCGAGCCGTCCAGGATGAGGCGCCGCAACTCCGCGGCGACGACGTCGCGCAGCGGCCGATGCCCCTCGCCGACCAGAACCGGGTTCGTACTCACCCGGTTCATCGTATACGAACGCGGGTCTTTCGGTCTGGGCCGAAGGTTTGGCGACCGCCGGCAGGTCGGGCGAGGCTGGCTCGTATGAGAGTCGGACAAGGTGGTAACGGACCGGGACCGCTGACACCGGACGGCAGCGCGGTCGAGCTGTACGAGATCACGCAGGTGCACGGCGAGGACGAGCTGATCGACGCCGCGATCGACCCGGGCAGCAGCATTCTCGAGCTCGGCTGCGGGACCGGGCGGATCACCCGGCCGCTGCTCGCACTCGGGCACCAGGTGCTCGCCGTCGACGAGTCGCCGGACATGATCGCCCGGGTCACCGAAACCGAGACGATCTGCTCGACGATCGGCGATCTGAGGCTGGACAGGCGGTTCGATCTCGTCCTGATGATGTCGTTCCTGATCAACGTCGCCGACGAGGCCGAACGCCTGCGCCTGCTTCGAACCTGCGCCCACCACGTCCGCCCCGGCGGCTCCGTGATCCTGCAGCAGCAGACCCCGGGGATGCTCCGCGGCCCGGCCGTGATGGTGAACGAGCACCGCAGGATGGAGATCTCCGACGTGGAGGAACTCCCCGGCAACCGCCAGGCCGCGACGCTGACCTACACGATCGATGGCAAGACGTGGTCGCAGCGGATCCTCACCCAGAACCTCTCCGAGGACGCCCTGGCGGCGCAACTCACCCAGGTCGGCCTGAAACGCACGGACTACCTCACTCCCGACCTGACCTGGGTTCGCGCACAGCCGATCTGACGGGGTCAGCCCAGGCCGCCGCCGTTCTTGGCGAGGGTGTCGAACTGGGTGCGGGTCAGCCGGGTCGTGTCGCCCTTGAGCTTGGACGGGCGGGTGCAGATGACGCCGGCCGGGACCGAGCCGGTCAGGTACTGCAGGGCGCTCTTGAAGGAGTCGCACCGGCGCTGGTCCTCGGCGCCGGCCGGATAACCGATGGCCGCGTTGACCCGTCCCATGTCGAGGTTGTCGGCGTACGGATTGATCTCGCGGGCAACGGTCCAGTACCAGCGGGCGATGGGGGCGCTCCACTGCAGCGACAGCGCGAGGTCCGGGTTGCCGAGCAGGTCGATGCCGAAGTACTGACCGGCCGGTCCGTAGTTGAAGTCGCCGGTCAGCTGGATATAGCCGCGGCCGCCGTACACCCGGGTGTCGCCGATCTCGCGGATGTTGTACTCCAGCCGGGACTCGTGCACCAACGTCGCCAAGAACGCGGCCTTGCGGTACGGCGTGTTGATTCCTGCGTCCCGCATCGCCTGGTTGAGCGACGGGAGACCGGTCTGCACGATCGACGGGTTCGCGATCCGGCTGCCGAACATCGCCTGGACGTCGGCCAGCGTGATGTCACCGGTCTGAGGCGGCGGCCCGTCGCCACACACCGGGACGCCGGGCAACTGGTCCTCGGGGATCGCGACGTACACGACGGTCACGTAGCCGCCGAGCGCGGGCACATGCGCCCACCAGGAGCTGGTCCCGTCGGAGTTGCTTACCAGGTCGCCCTGCTTCTGGCAGTCGACGTCGATCGACGTCGGTCCGCTCAGCGTGCCGACGACGGCGGACGAGAGGTAGGCGTCGGCGCGGACGTTCACACCGCTGCCGTAGGTCTGGAAGACGGTTGCGTACGCCGGGGCCACAGCGGTGAGCGTGAGGCCAAGACCGGCGAGAAGGGCAATGACGAGACGACGCATGAGCACTCCTGGGGCGAGGAGGGGCGGATGTCGTGAAAACCTGACGAGCATTCTCCCGACGTCGTCAGTTTCCTACAAGGAACGGGAGTGCTCAACCCCTCCCGGTCCATGGGCTCCTCCTGCGCGGGGGGTGTCGGCTGTTGTCCGCTGCGCGCATGGTGGTTGAGGGGGCGATCGTCGCAGGGGGTGGCAGCCGATGAGTCAGGCGAGCGAACGGGCCGGCGGAGAGCCGGCGGCCGGCAGTCAGTCCGCCGATCCGCAGGTGCTGATGCGGAGCCGGCAGTACCGCGGCCTGCTGGTCGTGTCGGCCGTGATCGGCGTGGCCGTGTCGCTCGCGTCCTGGGGCTTCCTCGAGCTCACCCATTGGCTGCAACAGGCGCTGTACTTCGATCTACCGAAGACCCTCGGCTTCGACTCGGCTCCGTGGTGGTGGCCACTGCCCGTACTCATCGTGGCCGGACTGGTGATCGCGTTTGCCGTCGTGAGACTGCCCGGTCATGGTGGTCACGAACCGTCCGAGGGGCTGAAGACCGGCGCGCCGACCACTCCTACCGAGCTGCCGGGCGTCATAGTGGCCGCCGTGGCCACGGTCGGTCTGGGACTGGTTCTCGGACCGGAGGCACCCTTGCTGGCCCTGGGAGGCGGCGTTGCCCTGCTCCTGGTGGACAGGGCGAGGCAGCCGGTCCCCGACCAGGCCAAGCTCGTCCTCGCCGCGGCGGGCGGGTTCGCCGCCCTGGCGACGATCTTCGGCTCGCCGGTCATCGGCGCGGTGATCATCATCGAGGCTGCGGGCCTTGGTGGACCCACGCTGCCGCTCATCCTGCTGCCGGGTCTGCTCGCGTCCGGCATCGGCTCGCTGGTCTTCGTCGGGATCGGCAATCTGACCGGCCTGAGTACCAACGCCTACGCCCTTCCGCCCCTGACACTTCCGGCCTACCCGACCCCGCAACTGGTCGACTTCCTCTGGACCGTCCCACTCGCTCTGGTGACAGCAGGCGGCGTCTTCGCGGTCATATCGCTGGGGCGGCTGACGCGATCACTGGTCGCACGGCGACCGTTCGTGCTGATTCCGCTCGCCGCGCTGGTGGTCGGTCTGCTGGCCGTCGCCTTCGCCCAGATCAGCGGGCAGACGGCGGATGCGGTGCTGTTCTCGGGTCAGGACGAGATGTCGGCAACCCTGCAGCAGGCCGGGACCGTCTCGCTGGGCACGATCGCGCTGCTGCTGGTGGCCAAAGCCTTGGCGTGGGGTGTGTCGCTCGGCGCCGCTCGCGGCGGTCCGACGTTCCCCGCCATCTTCCTCGCGCTGGTCGGCGGCCTGCTGGCATCGCATCTACCCGGGTTCGCGGAGACCCCGGCCATCGGGGTCTTGATCGGCGCCTCCGTCGTCGCAGTACTGCGGCTGCCGCTGTCCGCGATCGTGCTCGCTCTGCTGCTCACCCGGGCCGGAGCCGGGGTCGCGCCGCTCGTCATCGTGTCGGTCGTCGTGGCTTACATCGGCACGCTGGTTCTCTCCGCACGCAGTACGACGACCCGCGGGGGGTGATCATCCTGTTCCTGAGCGCCGACCCCGGCTGGGCCGGACGGCGTTCACGACTTTGGCCACCGCCGTGACCAGGAACAACTGGCCGAACAGCATCTCGGCGACCGCGAGGCTCTGACCCGGGTTCTTCGCCGGCACCAGGTTGCCGTAGCCGGTCGTGGTCAGTGTCGTGAACGAGAAGAACAGGTCCTCGGAGATGTTGCCCTCCCCCTGAGGCCCGAAGAACGGACCGTGCTGCAGGGCCCCCAACGCCCGGTAGGAGAACGCGAACGCCATACCGAGCATCAAGTACGCCGCGATCGCACCCAGCAAGGTCTCGATGTCCACGGCCGGTCGCAGCACCAGATTGCGGACGATGACGCCCGGTGCGATCAGGTACAGCAGGCCGCAGGTCACCGCGATCAGACCGCCGCCAGGTGGCTCGCCGGGGAAGAACAGTTGCACGATCGCGATCGCGGCCGAGGCGACCAGGACCGCGCTGGCGACGGCGCGCAGACGGCGCCGGGCCCGCGAGGCCTGCAGCGTCGTCCAGATGGTGCCGATCTGCACGAACAGCACCAGTGACAACGCCCACGTCGCCGTCACCGTCGCCGACAGGGTGTAGGTGACCAGAATGAGCACCAGCACCAGGCCGTAGCTGTCCGGCGAGCCGAAGACGTCGCGGAGCCGCCTGGCGCGGCGACGCCGCGGTCGCCGCACCTGGTCGTCGGGGTCGACAGGGTCGACAGGGTCGACAGGGTCGTCGGGGTCGTCCGCCATGTCGCCGGCGCTCACCCAGTGCTCGTGCTCGATGCCATCTGAATCACCCTCCCGTGGTGGTCCACCTCGCTCTTCGAGGACACCTGGGGCAGCTCGCCGTGGCATCACCCCGCCTGGGTGACATCGCCGGCCGCGGTCTACTCCGCCTTCTTCTCCCCGGCCTTCTCACCGGACTTGTCAACGGGCTTGGCGTCGACGCCGGCCTCCTTGCGCTGCGCCGGCGTGATCGGCGCCGGCGCGGCGGTCAGCGGGTCGAACCCGCCGCCGGACTTCGGGAACGCGATCACGTCGCGGATCGATTCCGTGCCGGCCAGCAGCGCGGTGATCCGGTCCCAGCCGAACGCGATCCCGCCGTGCGGCGGCGCGCCGAACTTGAACGCGTCCAGCAGGAACCCGAACTTCTCCGAGGCCTCCTCGTCGCTCAGCCCCATCACCTTGAACACGCGCTTCTGCACGTCTTCGCGGTGGATACGGATCGAGCCGCCGCCGATCTCGTTGCCGTTGCAGACGATGTCGTACGCGTACGCCAGTGCCGAGCCCGGATCGGTGTCGAACGTGTCCATCGAGTCCGGCTTCGGCGACGTGAAGGCATGGTGTACGGCGGTCCACGCGCCGGACCCGACCGCGACGTCACCGGCGGCCGTCGCGTCGTCGGCCGGCTCGAACAGCGGCGCGTCGACGACCCACACGAACGACCAGGCCGACTCGTCGATCAGCCCGCCACGACGGCCGATCTCCAGCCGGGCCGCGCCGAGCAGCGCCCGCGACGACTTCACCGGACCCGCGGCGAAGAAGATGCAGTCGCCCGGCTTCGCGCCGACGTGATCCGCGATGCCGGCGCGCTCCTCCTCGGACAGGTTCTTCGCGACCGGCCCGGCCAGCTCGCCGTCCTGGCCGACGAGGACGTAGGCCAGCCCGCGAGCGCCGCGCTGCTTGGCCCACTCCTGCCACGCGTCCAGCTGCTTGCGCGGCTGGTCGGCGCCACCCGGCATCACGACGGCGCCGACGTACGGCGCCTGGAAGACCCGGAACGGCGTGTTCTTGAAGTACTCCGTGCACTCGACCAGCTCGAGGCCCATCCGCAGGTCCGGCTTGTCGGAGCCGAAGCGCGCCATCGCCTCGCCGTACGTCATCCGCGGGATCGGCGTCTGCACGTCGTACCCGACGAGCTTCCAGAGCGCGGCGAGGATCTCCTCGGACAGCGCGATGATGTCGTCCTGGTCGACGAAGCTCATCTCGATGTCGAGCTGGGTGAACTCCGGCTGCCGGTCGGCGCGGAAGTCCTCGTCGCGGTAGCAGCGCGCGATCTGGAAGTACCGCTCCATGCCGGCCACCATCAGCAGCTGCTTGAACAGCTGCGGCGACTGCGGCAACGCGTACCAGCTGCCCGGCTGCAGACGGGCCGGCACCAGGAAGTCGCGCGCGCCTTCCGGCGTCGACTTGGTCAGCGTCGGCGTCTCGATCTCGACGAAATCATGCTGCGCGAGGACCGCACGCGCGGCCTGGTTCACCTTGCTGCGCAGGCGGATCGCCGCACCCGGACCCTGACGGCGCAGGTCCAGGTAGCGGTACTTGAGGCGGATCTCCTCGTTCACCGGGGTCGCGTGGTGCTCCTCGACCGGGAACGGCAGCGGAGCCGCCTCGTTGAGCACCTCGACCTCGGTCGCGATGACCTCGATCTCGCCGGTCGGCAGGTTCGGGTTCGCGTTGCCCTCCGGCCGCGGCGAGACCTCGCCGACGATCTTCAGGCAGTACTCCGAACGCAGGCCGTGCGCGGCGTCCTCGTCGCGGATGACGACCTGGACGGTGCCGGACGAGTCGCGCAGGTCGATGAACGCCACGCCGCCGTGATCGCGCCGCCGCGCCACCCAGCCCGCCAGGATCACGGTCTCGCCGGCGTCGGATGCGCGCAGCGAACCTGCGGAACGGTTACGGATCACGAGTTCTCCTCTTGCGTGTTGATGCCTTGCGTTTCAATGGCTGGACGTAGGTCTTCAACCGGCGGGGCCCAGGTGGCAGCGTCCGCGGGGACCTGCTCGCCGCTGCGGATGTCCTTCACCTCGGGCCCGTTCTCGGTGCTGAACCAGACGAACGGGATCCCGCGCCGGTCCGCGAACCGGATCTGCTTGCCGAACTTCGCCGCCGCCGGCGCGACCTCGACCGGAATCCCCCGGCTCCGCAGCTGGATCGCAGTACGCATCGCTTCGGTGCGGTCGTCCTCTGAGTTCAGGGCGATCACGACGGCGGTCGGCGTACTCCGGCTCGCCTTCAGCAAGCCCTTGCTGATCAACCGGTGCACCAGCCGCGACACCCCGATCGAGATGCCGACGCCCGGGTACGTCGTCCTGCCGTCCGACGCGAGCGAGTCGTACCGCCCGCCGGAGCAGATCGATCCGTACCCTTCGTCGCCGATCAACTGCGTCTCGTAGACCGTGCCGGTGTAGTAATCCAGCCCGCGCGCGACCTTCAGATCCGCGACCAGCAGACCCGGCGCGTGCTCGTTGGCGGCCGTCATGATCTGCGAGAGCCGCTCGAGGCCTTCGTCGAGGATCTCGTGCTGTACGCCGAGCGCCCGCACCTGATCCGCGAACGACGCGTCCGTCGACGAGATCTCCGCGAGCCGCAGCACCTGCTTGGCCGTCTCCGCGGACAGGCCGGCGGCGGTCAGCAGGTCGGTGACCTTGTCCGGGCCGATCTTGTCCAGCTTGTCGACGATCCGGAGCGTGCCGGTGATGTCCTCGATGCCGAGACCCCGGTAGAAACCCTCCGGGATCTGGCGGGTGTTCACCTGGATCCGGAACGTCGGGATCGGCAGCTTGCGGAACGCGTCCGCGATCACCAGCGGCAGCTCGACCTCGTAGTGGAACGGCAGCTCACCGCTGTCGATGATGTCGATGTCCGCCTGCGTGAACTCGCGGTACCGGCCCTCCTGCGGACGCTCGCCGCGCCAGACCTTCTGGATCTGGTAGCGCCGGAACGGGAAGGTCAGCTTGCCGCTGTTCTCCAGCACGTAGCGCGCGAACGGGACCGTCAGGTCGAAGTGCAGCCCGAGTGCCGCGTCCTCGTCGGCGTTCGCGGCGAGCCGCCGGACGCCGTAGATCTCCTTGTCGGCGTCCTCGCCCTGGTTGGACAGGCGCTCGACCGGCTCGACCGCACGGGTCTCGATCGACGCGAAACCGTGCAGCTCGAACGTCTCCCTGATCGTGTCGAGGAACTGCAACTCCACGAGGCGATCTGACGGTAGGAATTCCGGGAACCCGCTGAGTGGGGTCACCTTGCTCATAAGTTCTGTATCTCCAGATCCTGCAAGTAGGGGTTGGTCGCCTTCTCCCGGCCGATCGTGGTCTGGCCACCATGACCCGGCAGGACGACGATCTCGTCGCGCATCGGCAGGATCTTGGTGGCCAACGTATGCAGCATCGCCGGATGATCGCCGCCAGGCAGATCCGTCCGGCCGATCGACCCGGCGAACAACACGTCACCGGAGAACAGCACCGCGGGCACGTCCTCCGGCCCGTCGTACGGCGTTGTGAACGTGACCGACCCCTTCGTGTGACCAGGGGTGTGGTCGACGGTGAACTCCAGGCCCGCGAGTTCCAGCGACAGGCCGTCCTTCAGCTCGGCGACGTCGTCGGGCTCGGCGAACTCGTGGTTGCCGCCAAGCAGCATCCGGGCCGTCTCCGGGCTGATCCCGGCCATCGGGTCGGCCAGCAGGTGCCGGTCGTCCGGGTGGATCCAGGCGGTCGCGTCGTACGTCCCGCAGACCGGGAGTACGGAGAACATGTGGTCGATGTGACCGTGCGTGAGCAGCACGGCGACGGGCTTGAGCTTGTTCTCCCGGACCACCTGTTCGACGCCGGCCGTCGCGTCCATTCCGGGGTCGACAACGATGCATTCCGCGCCCTGGCCGGTGGCGACGACGTAGCAATTCGTGCCCCACGAACCCGCGGGGAACCCGGCGATGAGCACGGCAAACCTTCCTGGAACGGATACGGGAACACCTAAGGCTACCGGTGCCGATCGGGCGAGATCGAACCGGATTGTGACGCAACACCGTTGCGCCTGAGCTGGGAGTTTGTGATTGTTCAGGGATAAGCGTCGAGAAGGCAGCTCGACGCGCCCAGGTGGGGCCTTGTTCGCGCGAGTGGACCGGGGACTGACCAGAATGGGCACGAGCGCAGTGCATACCGCCGGAAGGGGCGAGTTGTGGCCGGAGAGAACTGGGGCCGGGTAGCCGAGGACGGAACGGTCTTCGTACGGACGAAGGACGGTGAACGGGCAGTCGGCCAGTGGCCGGACGCCAACCCTGAGGAAGCGCTCGCCTTCTACACCCGCCGGTACGACGCGCTCGCGTTCGAGGTCGAACTGCTGGAGCAGCGGGTCCAGGCGGGCACGGTGTCGCCGGACGACGCCCGGGCCGCGGTGAAGAAGGTCACCGGCTCGATCGAGGAGGCCCAGGCGGTCGGCGACCTCGACGGCCTGCGCGCCCGGCTCGACGCGCTCACCCCGCTCGTCGCGCAGCAGCGTGAACGCCGCAAGGCCGAACGCGCCGCGAAGGTCGAGGAGGCGCGGTCCGCCAAGACCAAGATCGCCACCGAGGCCGAGACGATCGCCGCCGGCACCGACTGGCGCCACGGCGTCACCCGTCTGCGCGAGCTGCTGGACGAGTGGAAAGCCCTCCCTCGGCTCGACAAGTCGTCGGACGACGAGCTGTGGCACCGGTTCTCGTCCGCGCGTACGACGTACACCCGGCATCGCAAGCAGCACTTCGCCGAGCTGTCCTCCAAGCGTGAAGAGGCCGCCGTAGTGAAGGAGCGGCTCGCCGCGGAGGCGGAGACGCTGTCGGCGTCGACCGACTGGGGTCCGACGTCCGGCCGGTTCCGCGACCTGATGCGCCAGTGGAAGGCCGCCGGCCCCGCGCCGCGCGAGGTCGACGACAAGCTGTGGGCACGCTTCCGGGCCGCGCAGGACCTGTTCTTCGGTGCACGCGACGCCGTCCAGGCCGAGGAGAACGCCGAACAGGTCGAGAACCTGGCAGCCAAGGAAGCCCTGCTCGTCGAGATCGAGACGATCGTGCCGGTCTCGGACGCGCGCACCGCCCGCGAGCAGCTCCGCGACTACCTCGACCGCTGGGACCAGATCGGTAAGATCCCCCGCGACTCCATGCGCACGATCGACGGCCGCCTGCGCGCCGTCGAACAAGCCGTGAAGGCAGCCGAGGACGAGGTCTGGAACCGCAGCAACCCCGAGGCCCGCGCCCGCGCCGAGGCAACGGTCAAACAACTCCAGTCCCTGATCGCCGACCTCGAAAAACAAGCCGCCAAGTTCGAGTCCCAGGGCAACACCCGCAAAGCCACCGAAGCCCGCGAAGCCATAGCCGCCCGCCGAGAATGGCTAACCCAAGCCCAAAACGCCCTAACCGACTTCAGCTGACAGGTACTGCGCTCCCGCGCGGTGCTACGCACGACTCCTTCGTCGCCGTGCTGCGCGCCGCCCCACCCACCCCCGGGCTCATCGCCCGTGCATCCTTCCGGCTATCGCCGGGAGCTCCGGCTGCCGCCGGACGTGCGGGCTCTCGCCCGGACCCACGCGCGCTACCGCGCGGGCGAACGCCCAGTGGTCAGGCTGGCTTGTACCGTCGAGGCGACTGCGGCGAGCCCGCTCGGGGTCGGGCCTGTGGACAACTTTGCGCATCGATTCGCGGATTCGGGGATGCTGTGCGGATGTTGCCTGCTGACTTTCCGTATTACTTCTGTGGGATTCCGTTTCGGCCTTATCAGGTGAAGGGGAAGCTGCAGTGGTTGCTTGCGCATGGGGACATTCGGCCTGTTATGGAAGGGGTTTACGTTGATGTGCGGGTGCGGGACTCGCTGGAGTTGCGGGCTGATGCTGCGCGGTTGCTGATCCCCGAGGATGCGGTTGCTTGTGGGCCGACCGCCGCCTGGCTGCATGGGATTGAGACGACCGCGCTGGGACCCGCGGAGTTGGTTGGGGCGCACTGGACGCGGCAGCCGACGGATGAGGTCGACGTGCTCGGGGTGCGGGTGACCAGTCCGATTGCCACGGCGGTGGAGCTTGCGATGCGGTTGCCGCGGCCGTTTGCGTTGTCGGCCGTGGATGCGTTTCTCCGCTCGGGCAAGGCTGATCGCTGGGCTCTGCGCGCGGCGTCGGTGGCGTACGAAGGGCGGCCGGGATACCGGCAGGCGCAAGACATTCTGCGGTGGGCGGACCGGCGCGCTGACTCGCCCAGTGAGTCGTGGCTGCGGCTTCGGTTGATTGATGCCGGATTCCCCCGGCCGGAGCTCCAGGTCCGCGTGGATGGCAACGGACGGACGTACCGCCTGGACCTCGGATATCCGGACCAGCCGGTGGACGGGCGGCGGCTCGGGTTGGAGTACGACAGTGATGCCTGGCATTCATCAACTAAGCAGCAACTGAAGGACGAGACCCGCCGTGCCGAGCTGGACGCTCTTGGCTGGCACGTCATCTCGGTGCGGCGCACCGACTTGTGGGGGTCGTATCCAGCTCTCGAGCTCGCGGTTGGCTCGTTCCTGTCCCAGCAGCCGCGGCTACCCCGTCGTTGGTGAGGGGTTCCAGCCGGTGCGCAGGGCCCAGTGTTCGGCGGAGAGCATGAGGATTTCGGTGGCGGGGGCTTTGATCTGGCCGTAGTCGAAGATGTCGGGGGCGGATTGGGCCAGGCGTTGTTTGAATGCGCCCCAGGCTTGGCGGGCGGTCTCGTCGGCCCGGAGGTAGTCGCGGAAGAGCAGGGCGTAGCGCGTGTTGGGGCCGTTGATCAACCGGACGTGGATGTTCGTCGCACGCTCGCCGATCGGTGGTGCGAAGACGAGCTTCTCGCAGCGTTGGCCGTTGGAGACCTCGACGCGGTTCCACTCTTCCGGGCGGCGGCGGAAGCCGGCGTTCTCCATCAGCTCGACTAGGTCCGCGGAGAGTTCGGCAACGCGGATCTGGGCGTCGATGCAGTTCTTCGCGGCGAGGCCGGGGACCGAGGTCGAGCCGACGTGGTCGACTGCAACGGCGCTCTCGCCCACCGCCGCACGCAACCTGCCGGCGAGGTAGGAGAACTCGGCGGGCCAGGCAGGGTCGTAGTCGACGACGGCGACAGCAGAGCCCAGCTCATCGGGAAACGGCATCCCATCATCATCCCAAGCGTCCGGTTCGCCGGACCCGAGGGGCGTGGGTACGGCGAACCGGCGCTGCAGGGGAGGTCAGTCGTTGTAGGTCATTTTGCGCCTTCCTACTAGGAGGAGGGCGAGGGCGAGTACGCCGGCGGCCGCGACGATCGGGACGGTGAAGTCGTGGTGGGAGACGGTCGTGGTCGGGGCCGCGGTGTCGTAGCCGCCGGCCATGCCGGACTTGTTGTATGTGCTGCCGGGGAGCTTGTCGGAGTAGCGGTGCGAGACAAGGTCCTGGTACGCCGCGACCGTGATCGGCTTGGCGCCGATGGACTTGACGGCCGACGGGTTCAGCGGACGGACCTGGCCGGCGGACAGCGCATACCAAGCGCCGACCTGCGGCTCCGTGAACAGCAGATCGCCGTCGGCAGCAGTCGCCATCCGGGACTCGGTGTTGCCGGAGGCCACATTGACCGGCTGCCACGCCCCGGTCGCGTCCGGAGCGGTGAAGACGGTCAACGCCTGACCACCTTTGCTGGCGGCGGTTGCGACGTACCAGAAGGTCGCGACAGGTGCGGACGCGTCGCGGACGAAGGCCGGGTTGAGGGCGTAGACAGCGTGACTGTCCGAGCCGATGCTGGCCGCAGCAGCCTTGCCGACCGGACCCGGGACCTTCGCGAGCAGCCGGGCGGCGGACGGCGAGTGAGCAGCGTTGGTTGCCTTGGACAACTCGGTCGGGGCGACCGGCTGGGGTACGGCGGCACCGGCCGGGGCGGCGAAGGCGAGTCCGAAACCGAGACCGGCGGCGAGTACGGCGGCACAGCGAAGCAGTCGGCGCATGTCAGGCTCCGATCCGGTACAGGGAGTGCGTCCAGGTGAACTGCGAGTTGGACCGGTACCAGCTGTACGTCGAGTAGTTGTAGCGCGGGTCGTCCGGCCACGGGTTGTAGTACTCGAGGGTCGAGTCGGACGCGTCGTACCCGATGATGTCCATCATGTGACCGCCGCCCGAGGTCCAGCCGATCCGCGTCATCACCGGGCGGCCGGCGGCGATCTCGGTGACGAGCGTGTTGAAGCTCACGGTGCCGGAGATGTAGCTGCCGGCGCTGATCCCGATCGTGCGGAACGCCTGCTGGTCGTTGGCCAGCGTCGCCTGGTTGTTCGGACAGGTCGCGTTCTGGTTGTTGCCGAAGGCCATGTTGCAGAACTGGTTCTGCGAGTACGAGCGGCCGTAGAACGCGGCGATGCTGTTGCCGCTCGCGGCCCAGCACCAGTTCGACTTCTGCTGGGCCTGGCCGGAGACGTTCAGGTAGTAGCTGCTGGGCGCGGCCGAGGCGGGCGGCGCGAGCGGAGCCAGCGTCGCGAGCCCGAGGATCGTGGCCAAGAGCAACGACCAGGAGCGGCTGGGGCGGAGCCTGCGCATGGGTCCTCCTTCGAACGGAGTTGGGCGGTGACCATCGTCGGGACCCGCGGTACGGCGCGACAAGCGCTCGGATCCCGCCGTCCGACGGGTTGTGAACACGCCTGCACCGTGAACAGCGGGTGACGAACTCCTGTCGGACCGTGCTGTGAATGTTTACACTTCCCGAAAGGAGCGTGGGCCCATGGTGAAGTCGGTCGAAGCGCCGGTCCCTGCCGTGGCTGCGGAGGCGTCGTTCGCGGACGCGCTGCGGCAGGCGATCTCGCGGCGCGGGCTGGCCCTTAACCGGATCAGGACCCATCTCGAGGACCGTGGGCTGCACGTCGGCGTGGCGACGCTCAGCACGTGGCAGAGCGGCCGGCGGATCCCGCGCGAGGACTCGCGAGCCGTCATCACCGCGCTGGAGGAGCTCCTGCAGGTGCCGACGGGGTGGCTGACCGTCCGGATCCCGGCCGCGCGTGAGCCAGGCACACCGCCCCAGCCGTACGCCGTCGTCGACTATGCCGAGGCGCTCAGCCGCCTGCTCGACCGACTGCGCCGGGACGCTCATGGGCGGCTGCGCAACGTGACGGTGCTCGAGGAGGTGCAGATCGGCGCCGATCGGAGTGCTCTTCGCCGGCGCGTGATCCAGAGCGTGGTCGCCGTACAGCCGGTGGATCGGTTGATCATCGCGCATCAGGGCGAGACGGGTTGCGACGCGGAGCAGTTCACGCTCCGCGCAGTCAGCGGCTGCCGGACCGGCCGGATTGCCCGCTCCCCCGAGTGCGGCGCGCTCCTCGGCGAGTTGCTGCTCGACCGGGTGCTTGCCGTCGGAGAGACCGCGGTCGTCCACTACGAGGTCGAGGACCGCAGCGGGCTGCCGACGACGGACTTCCAGCGCTTCAGCGAGTGGGGCGGGGTGCACTGTGTGTTGGAGGTCCAGTTCGACCGGGCGGCGCTGCCGGTGCGCGTGTACGAATTGCGACGCCGCCACACCTCCGGCCCGAACCTCGTGCACCGCGAGCTGATGCTGACCCCAGACGGCCGCGCCCACGTGATCGAGCCGTCCGCGGACCCCGGCACCGTCGGTATCGCCTGGGAGTGGGACTAGGCCCTGTCTGGCGATGGATCGCCAGACAGGGCCTAGCTGCGGAAGCCCGCGTGCACGTGGTCGTGATGGGTCTGGTCGGAGAAGTACGCCGTACCCGAGAGCTGGTACGGGCCGCCGACGTTGTACGAACCGGCCGCCTCGGCGGCGCGCATGTACGACGTGATCAGCGCGCGCGACGTACTCGGTGACACGACCGCGTGGCCGTTGATCTGCCACGTGTCGAACGCGCGGCCGCGGGGGTGGTCGCTCGGGCGATCGGTGCCGAAGACATCGAGCGGATGGCCGGAGCGGATTACGCTCACGCCGATCCGGTAGGTCTTCGCGAGCTCGAGCATCGCGTTCAGCACGCTGTCGTGGACCTGGCCCGACTTGATGTCCGCGGCGGAAGCCGGCGGCAACACGATCTGCTCGTTCGCCAGCACGTTCCGCGCCGCGGCCGACAGTGTCGCAGCAGGCGCGCCGGGCTGGGCCGGGTGGGTCGCCGTGACGCGCCAGGTGCCCTGCGACGACTTGCTCAGCCGTACGTCGACCGTCGTACCGCCGCTGATCACCCGGTTCTCGCGGATCGAGTACACCCGGCACGGCACCAGCACGCTGGCCGAGGAACTCAGGATCCCGCCGTACTGCGCGTCGATCACGTCGATCGCGGCCGGCGTGTCGGTCGGCTGCAGCAGCTTCATCACCGCCGCCACCGCGAGCCGCTTCACCTGAGGCTGGATCTCCCCCGGGCCCGGCACCCAGGCCCGCACCGAAGGCAGCACGACCGTAGGCCTCGGCGTGGGAGACGGCGTCGTCGGCGGCGCCGCGGACGGCGCTGACGGCGTCGGCGTCACGCTCGACGGCGAGCCGGCCGGCGGACTCTGCGCAGACGAATCACTGCACCCAGCCAGCAACCCGACACCCGCAACCAAGAACGCCCGCCGCCCGAGACCAGCCATACCCGCAGTGTCCCCAGCCCCACAAACCAAGCCGAGCTACTGCGTCACCCGATACACGTCGAACACACCCTCGACCGAGCGAACCGCCTTCAGCACATGCCCGAGGTGCGTCGGATCGCCCATCTCGAACGTGAACCGCGACTTGGCAATGCGGTCGCGGGTCGTCGTCAACGCCGCCGACAGGATGTTCACGTGATAGTCCGACAGCACCCGCGTGATGTCGGACAGCAATCGCGCCCGATCCAGCGCCTCGACCTGGATGGCGACCAGGAAGACGGACTGGGCAGTCGGCGCCCACTCCACCTCGACGATGCGCTCCGGCTGGGTCTTCAGGTTCTCCACGTTGGCACAGTCGGCCCGGTGCACCGAGACGCCCGCCCCCCGCGTGATCCAGCCGATGATCTCGTCGCCCGGAACCGGAGTGCAGCAGCGGGCCAGCTTCGATAACACGTCCGTCGCACCCTTGACGATGACGCCGGCATCGCCGCGGGCCGTGCGCTTGCGGCGCTCGCGGCTCGCGGGCAGGCGCACGCCCTCAGACAGGTCCTCGGCGGCACCCTCCTCGCCGCCGTACGTCTCGATCAGGCGGCGGACGACGGCTTGTGCGCTGACGTGCTGCTCGCCGACAGCGGCGTACAGACCGGTGACGTCCGGATACCGCAGCGAGTTGGCGACCGCCGTCAGGGTCTCGTGCGACAGCAGGCGCTGCAGCGGCAGGCCTTCCTTGCGGAGCTGCTTCGCGATCGCGTCCTTACCGTGCTCGATCGCCTCGTCGCGGCGCTCCTTGGAGAACCAGTGCTTGATCTTGTTCCGCGCGCGGGGGCTCTTGACGAAAGTCAGCCAGTCACGCGACGGACCCGCGCCCTGCGCCTTCGAGGTGAAGACCTCGACGACGTCGCCGTTCTCGAGCGTGCTCTCCAGCGGCACGAGGCGGCCGTTGACGCGGGCGCCGATACAGCGGTGCCCGACCTCGGTGTGGATCGCGTACGCGAAGTCGACCGGCGACGAGCCCGTCGGCAGCGACATCACGTCGCCGCGCGGGGTGAAGACGTAGACCTCGGAGTTGTTGATCTCGAACCGCAGCGAGTCGAGGAACTCCGACGGGTCGGACGTCTCCCGCTGCCAGTCGACGAGTTGCCGGACCCAGGGCATGTCGTTCGGACCGCCGACGTCGGTGGTCGGCGTCGCGGGCGCGACGGAACTCGGGTCCTCCTTGTACTTCCAGTGCGCGGCGATGCCGTACTCCGCGCGGCGGTGCATCGCGAACGACCGGATCTGCAGCTCGACCGGCTTGCCCTGCGGGCCGATCACGGTCGTGTGCAGCGACTGGTACATGTTGAACTTCGGCATCGCGATGTAGTCCTTGAACCGGCCGGGGACCGGGTTCCACCGCGCGTGCAGTATGCCGAGGGCCGCGTAACAGTCGCGGACCGACTCGACCAGGACCCGGATGCCGACCAGGTCGTAGATGTCGCCGAACTCGCGGCCGCGGACGATCATCTTCTGATAGATCGAGTAGTAGTGCTTCGGCCGGCCGGTGACGGTGGCCTTCACCTTCGCGGCCCGCAGGTCCTCGTGGACCTGGTCGATCACCGAGGCCAGATACTCGTCGCGGGACGGCGCGCGCTCGGCGACCAGCCGGACGATCTCGTCGTACACCTTCGGGTGCAGGGTCGAGAACGCGAGGTCCTCGAGCTCCCACTTGATCGTGTTCATACCGAGCCGGTGGGCCAGCGGGGCGTAGATCTCCAGTGTCTCGCGGGCGATCCGCTCCTGCTTCTCCTGCCGCAGGAAGCCGAGCGTGCGCATGTTGTGCAGCCGGTCGGCGAGCTTGATCACCAGGACCCGGATGTCCTTCGACATCGCAACGACCATCTTGCGGATCGTCTCGGCCTGGGCTGACTCGCCGTACTTGACCTTGTCGAGCTTGGTGACGCCGTCGACGAGCATCGCGATCTCTTCGCCGAAGTCGCGGGTCAGGTCCTCGACCGTGTACGGCGTGTCCTCGACGGTGTCGTGCAGTACGGCGGCGCACAGCGTCGGCGCGGTCATACCGAGCTCGGCGAGGATCGTGGCGACGGCGAGCGGATGCGTGATGTAGGCGTCACCGCTCTTGCGCAGCTGACCGGTGTGGTACTTCTCCGCGGTCCGGTAGGCGCGCTCGATCAGCCCGAGATCGGCCTTGGGGTGCGTCGCGCGGACGACCCGGAACAGCGGCTCGAGCATCGGCGCCCGGTTCGGGTGACGGGTGCCGCCGAGACGGGCGAGCCGGGCCCGGACCCGGGCCGGCGCGATCCGCGGCGGCTGGACCGGCGGCTGGGCAGCCTGAGCGGCCTGGGCCGCCTTGGCAGGGGGCTGGGACGCAGGCGTCGGCGAGACCGGGCGCACCGGTGACGGCGCGCGCGGAGGCTCCTGCGGTACGGCGTTCGGCACCGCAGATGTCATCGCCGGGTCTTCGCCCACGTTTGTGTCCCTCCGCCGACAGACCACCAGTCTAGAGGTCGTTGACCAACGAGGCAGACCCGCCTGTGGACAACACGCCGGGTCAGCTCCCGACTGCGGAGAGTTTGCCCGAATTCAGACCGTCAGCAGGGAGCTCAACCGCTCGCCCTCGAGGCGCTTGCGGCCCGGAAGGAACGAGAGCTCGAGCAGCACCGCAGTACCGGCGACCTCGGCCCCGCAGCGCCGGATCAGGCGCAGGCAGGCCTCGACGGTGCCGCCGGTGGCGAGGACGTCGTCGATGACCAGGACCCGGTCACCCGGAGCGAACGCGTCCTGGTGCACCTCGATGGTCGCCTCGCCGTACTCCAGCGCGTACGACTCCTCGTACGTCGCCGCCGGCAGCTTGCCCTTCTTACGCACCGGCACGAACCCGGCGCCGAGAGCGAGCGCGACCGGGGCGGCCAGGATGAACCCGCGCGCCTCGATCCCGACCACCTTGTCGACCACCGGGTTCCCGTCGTCGTCCGTCCCGGCCGCGGCCAGCGCCTCCACGACCTGCGCGAAGCCGGTGTGATCGGCAAGCAGCGGGGTGATGTCCTTGAACACCACCCCCGGCTGCGGGTAGTCCGGAATGTCGCGGATGCCGTCGGCGAGAACCTGCTCGAGCGACCGCATCACTTACCGCGCTTCGACCGCGGCTTGCGCGTCGGCTGCGGACGCCCGGCCGCCGTCGCCTTCATCGGCCGCGTCGACGGGGTCGGCGCCGTACCGGTGGCCCGATCCGCCTTCCGCGGTGTGTCCTGTACGGCGGCGGACCGCGGCGCAGCTCCGGCCGTGGCCACCGCGACCGGAGCCGCCGTCGCCGCAGCTGCCGTCTGGGCCCTCTTCGCCGTCACCCGCTTGTTCAGCGCCTTCATACCCGGCTCCCGCTCCTTGAAGACCGCGAGCAGCGACGGGGCGATGAAGATCGACGAGTACGCACCGACGGCGATACCGACGAACAGCGCCAGCGACAGGTCCTTCAGCGGGCCGGTGCCGAGCACGACCGTACCGACGACCAGGATGGCGCCGACCGGGAGCAGCGCCGTGATCGTGGTGTTGATCGACCGGACCACGGTCTGGTTGACCGCGAGGTTGGTCGCGTCGGAGTAGGTCAACCGGTTCGAACCGGTGATGCCGCGGGTGTTCTCCCGGACCTTGTCGAACACCACGACGGTGTCGTACAGCGAGTAGCCGAGGATCGTCAGGACGCCGATCACCGTCGCCGGCGTGACGTCGAAGCCGACCAGTGCGTACACACCGACAGTGATCGTGACGTCGTGGATCAGGGCGATGATGGCGGCCATCGAGGCCTTGGCTTCTCGGAAGTACAGCCAGATCACCGCGAACACAGCGACCAGGAAGACGATCAGCGCCAGGATCGCCTTGTCGGCGATCTGCTTACCCCAGGAGGCGCCGATCTGCTGCGACGTCACCTGCTCGGCCGGGATCCCGGCTTCCTTGGCGATCGCGGCCCGCACGTTGCCGACGTCGGCCTGCGCGAGCGGCTTGGTCTGCACGCGGACCTTGTTGTTGTTGATCGTGGTGACGACCGGGTCGCCCAGACCCTTGGCGTTCGTCGCTTTCACGGCGGTGGTGAAGTCGTCGACCGTACTGTCGGTGACCTTGACGGCGGCGTCGTACTCGACACCGCCGCGGAACTCGATACCGAGCGCCAGGCCACGGGTGAACAGGCCGGCCAGCGAGATGATGACCAGGACCGCCGAGAGGCTGAACCAGAACTTGCGGTGGCCGATGAAGTCGTAGGAGACCTCACCGCGGTGCAGCTTGGCACCGATCTGTCCGAGCTTCGACATCAGACCTGCCCTCCCAGCGGCTTGCGCGTCGACGGCGTCTTCCGCGGCCGGGCTGTCGGTTTCGTCTGTCCCGGTAGTCGTTCGACGCCGAGATGCTCAGGATCCAGGCCGGACAGCTTGTGCCCGTGGCCGAAGAAGTCGGTCCGGGCCAGCAGCGTGACCATCGGCTTGGTGAACAGGAAGACCACGACCAGGTCGATCAGCGTGGTCAGGCCGAGCGTGAACGCGAACCCGCGGACGCTGCCGATCGCCAGCACGTACAGCACGATCGCGGCGAGCAGCGAGATCGAGTCGGCCGCGATGATCGTGTGCTTGGCGCGGGCCCAGCCGGTCTCCACCGAGGAGCGCAGGCTGCGGCCTTCACGTACTTCGTCCCGGAGACGTTCGAAGTAGATGATGAACGAGTCCGCGGTGATACCGACCGCGACGATCAGACCTGCGATACCGGCCAGCGTCAGCGTGAACCCGATCGCCTTGCCGAGCAGGATCACCAGGGTTCCGGTGAGTACTCCGGCGACGGCGAGCGACATCACCACGACGATGCCGAGACCGCGGTAGTACAGGAAGCAGAACAGCACGACGAGGGCGAGGCCGATCAGACCGGCCCAGATGCCCGCGGAGAGCTGGTCGCCACCGAGCTGCGGCGACACGGTCTCGACCGACGAGATGTCGAACTTGACCGGCAGCGAGCCGTACTTCAGCACGTTGGCCAGATCGCGGGCCTCGGCCTCGGTAAAGGTACCGGTGATCTGCGCCTGGCCGCCCGGGATCGGGTTGTCCACGCTCGGCGTCGAGATCGTCTTGCCGTCCAGCACGATCGCGAACAGGTTCTGGCCGTCGCCGCGCTGGGAGATGTTCTGGGTGGCCTTCAGGAACTTGTCGCCGCCGGCCGAGGTGAACTTCAGGTTGACCTGCCACTGCAGACCGTTCTGCGGGATGCCGGCGCTGGCGTCCGAGAGGTCGGTACCCGCGAGGATCGCCGGGCCGAGCAGGTACTTGTACTGCCCGTCCTGGCTGCAGGAGAAGATCGCCGTCTTCGGGTCGTCGAGCTGCTTGTCGCCGCACTTGAACGTCGCGAACGCCGCCTGCGTGGCCGCGTCCGGCGTGTAGTTCAGCGGGTCGCCGCTGGTGGTGGCCGGCGTCGACGGGGTCGCGGCCGGGGTGCTCGGCTTCGGCGTCGTGCTCGCTTTCGGGGTCGGCGTCGGCGTCGCGTCGGCGAGGGCGCTGGTCCAGGCCCGGCCCTTCGGCGTACTGCTCGTCGTCGGCTTGACCGTGGTGCTCGGCTTCACGGTCGTGCTCGGCTTCGGCGTCGTCGTCGGCTTCGGCGTGGTGCTGGCGCCCGGAGTCGGGCTCGGCGTGGGCGCCGGTGCGGTCGCCTGCGCGCCGAGCACGATCCGGAAGTACAGCAGGGCGGTCTGGCCGACCTGCGACACCAGGGATTCCTTCGTGGCGCCCGGGACGGCCACGTTGATGTGGTTCGACCCGGAGGTAGTGATGTCGGACTCGGCCACACCGGCGCCGTTCACGCGCTGGCCGATGATGTTCTTCGCCTCGTTCAACTGGTCGGCAGTCACCTTGCCCTTACCGTCGAACGTGCTCGCGGTCAGCGTGATGGTGGTGCCACCGCGCAGGTCCAGTCCGAGCTTGGGCTTCCAGGTCTTGGTCAGCGCCATGATGCCGAACAGCAGGACCACGACCACCAGCAAGGCGATCAGGTTCCGCCCGGGGCGGGATGTCGACGAACTCGTTGCCACGTCAGATTCAACCTTCGTACTTCTGGGCGCGCCGCACCGTCAGGTGGACGCCGAACGCCGCGCCGCAGGCTGGTGGGACGGAATTCAGTTCTCGGTGTGCGTCGGCGGCAGCTTCGGGGCGTCCTGCACCTTGCCGTCGGCCTTGTCACGGCCCGTGTCCGGAACGTCGACCTTCGACTCGTCGGTCGAGTCGGCGGCGTCGGCGGTGGCAGTGGCGTCAGTGGCCTCGACCGCGCTGTCGGCGGGCTCGTCGGCGGCGTCCTCTTCCGGGACGACCCGGCCGATGGCGGCCTTGACGACCTGAACCAGCACGCCCTCGGAGATCTCGAGCGTCACGTACTCGTCGTCGGTCTCCTCGACGATGCCGACCAGGCCGCTGGTGGTGATCACCTTGCTGCCCGGGGCGAGCGCAGCGACGGTGTCAGCCTGACGCTGGCGCTGCTTCTTCTGCGTGCGGCTCATGAACCAGATCATTCCGACGATCAGGATCAGCGGTAGCAGCAGCGTGATGCCGCCGCCCCCGGAGGAGGCCATCGGTACGGCGAGGAGTTGCATCGGGTCTCAGAATCCTTTGTCGGTTCGGTTGTACGGGCGTCCGGCACGCTCTGCTCGAAGCGCGCAGGTCGCAGCGGAATAACCTGGAGGTCAGGCCACCGGGGAGTCTAACCCTGAGCGGCAACAAGTACCTCATGACACCGGGTCACGTTTGAGTTACTCGCTACTGCAGTAACTACGCTCCGGCGCCTGCGGACGTTCCCCGACGTCCGCTGTTCAGTTGAGGTCGAACTCCTTCGGTCTTCGTCAGTCCTCGTCGGTGTCGAAGAGCGTGTCGGCGAACGTCGCGCCCTTCGGCACCTTCAGCCCGATATGCCGCCAGGCCGCGGGCGTGGCGACGCGACCGCGCGGCGTACGGGCCAGATAGCCCGACCGGACCAGAAATGGTTCGGCCACTTCCTCCACGGTCTCACGTTCTTCGCCGACCGCAACCGCCAGCGTCGAAAGACCGACCGGTCCGCCCCCGAAACGGCGGCACAACGCGTCCAGAACGGACCTGTCGAGGCGGTCGAGGCCCATTTTGTCCACCTCGTACAGCTCCAGGGCCGACTTGGCGAGCGCCAGGGTGATGATTCCGTCGGCCCGTACCTCTGCGTAGTCGCGGACGCGGCGGAGCAGCCGGTTCGCGATCCGCGGCGTACCGCGGGAGCGCGAGGCGATCTCCGCGGCGCCCTCCGGGGTGATGTCGACCTCGAGCAGGGCCGCCGAGCGGTTGACGATCTTCTCCAGCTCGGCGGACTCGTAGAACTCCAGGTGACCGGTGAACCCGAACCGGTCCCGCAGCGGACCCGGCAGCAGACCGGCCCGCGTGGTCGCCCCGACCAGCGTGAACGGCGGGATCTCGAGCGGGATCGCGGTCGCGCCCGGGCCCTTGCCGACGATCACGTCGACGCGGAAGTCCTCCATCGCCATGTACAGCAGCTCTTCGGCCGGCCGCGACATCCGGTGGATCTCGTCCAGGAACAGTACTTCGCCCTCGCTCAACCCGGACAGGATCGCGGCCAGGTCGCCGGCGTGCTGGATCGCCGGGCCGCTCGTCACACGCAGCGGTGCGGACAGCTCACTCGCGATGATCATCGCCAGCGTGGTCTTACCGAGGCCGGGCGGACCCGACAGCAGCACGTGGTCGGGCGCGCGATTGCGCCCGCGGGCCGCGTGCAGCACCAGCTCGAGCTGCTCGCTGACCCGGCGCTGACCGCCGAACTCGGCCAGCGTCCGCGGCCGGAGCGCGGACTCGATCTTGCGCTCCTCGAGATCCACCGCGTCGGCGGACACCAGCGGCCGGACGTTGTCCTCCATCGCCTATGCCCCCTCTCAGGCCTTCGAGAGCACGCGCAACGCGGCCCGCAGCAGGTCGGGAACAGCAGGATTCGGACTGTCGGCGGCAAGCGGTGACACCGCGGTGACCGCGTCGTCGGCGTCGCGAGCGGAGTACCCCAGGCCGACCAGACCGGCCGCCACCTGATCCCGCCACGCCTCCTGTGTCTGCAGAGGCCGCCCGGTCACCGTCTTCGACGGCGCACCGATCTTGTCCTTCAGCTCCAGCACGATCCGCTGGGCGCCCTTCTTCCCGATGCCGGGCACCTTCACCAGTACGACGAGATCCTCGGTCGCGACCGCCTGCCGCAGCTGGTCGGGGCTGAGCACCGCGAGCGCCGCCTGGGCCAGCTTCGGGCCGACACCGGACGCGGTCTGGAGCAGCTCGAACAGGTTCTTCGCGTCGTCGTCGGCGAACCCGTACAACGTCAGCGAGTCCTCGCGAACCACCATCGACGTGGAGATCCGGGCCTCTTGCCCGGGCCGCAGACCGGCCAGGGTGCCCGGATCGCAGTACACCTGCAGGCCCACTCCCCCGACCTCGACCACGGCACTGTCCACTCCGATGGCCGCCACCGGTCCACGCACAAAGGCGATCATCGCCAACCTCCCGTTTCCGTGCTCACCGTGCTCACCGGGCTCACCGCTTGCCCTGCTGGGCCGCCACCGCGGCCCGCAATCTTGCCATCTGCAGCCGGGACTGGGCCTGCGCCATGGCCTCGAGGTTCGACCGGCTGGACGCCGCTTCCTGCAGCTTGCTGGCCACGCCGCCGCGCCAGACCTGACAGATCGCCAAGGCCAGCGCGTCCGCGGCGTCGGCGGGCGTCGGACGCTCGCTCAGCTTGAGGATCCGGGTGACCATCGTCGTCACCTGCTCCTTGTCGGCCCGGCCAGATCCGGTGACCGCGGCCTTCACCTCGCTCGGGGTGTGCAGCGCGACCGGTAGCCCGCGACGAGCCGCGACGACCATCGCCACTCCGGAGGCCTGCGCCGTCCCCATCACGGTCCGAACGTTGTGCTGCGCAAACACTCGCTCGACCGCGACCGCGTCCGGCTGGTGCTGGGCGATCCACTCCTCCAGCTCCGCCTCGATCTGGACGAGTCGCTTGGACACGTCCAGATCGGCCGGCGTGCGGATCACTCCGACGGCGACCAGTGCAGGGGGTTTCCCCGGCGTGCCCTCGACGACGCCGAGGCCGCACCGGGTCAGTCCCGGGTCGACGCCGAGCACCCGCATGGACCACCTCCGAACGTTTGTTCGATAACCCTAGACGGCGGTCTCGCGACTGAGAAATCGACGCGCCGAACTCAGAAGTAGTCGAGCATGTACGGCGTCGGTCCGCTGAAGACGGCATCCAACCCGGCATCCGTGGCGGGCGCTCCCCCGGTGACCAGTCCGGCTCCGCGAAGGGCCGCGAGCGGCGTTCCGGCGTACAGCGCAGCTAGTCCACGCGGACCGAGGCGGAGGGCGTCGGTCGGGCTGTCCGTTGGCGTGAGGTTGCCGGATCCGTCGGCGACCGACAGGTGCCAGTCGCCCGAGTTCGCGGTCAACTCGGGGTCGTCGATCCGCAGGTCTGCCTCGAGTACGACGCCCTCAGGGAAGCCTCGCGTCGCGATGGCGGCTGAGGCGTCGATGAGCCGGAGCATCCACCGGTTGATCCGTGTGTCGCCGTCCGCCTCGTGCTCGGCGAGCAGATGGATCGGGTCGAACGGCGGGCAGTACGCGTGGACCGACTTCGCGATCGACGACCCCGAGCCAACCGTCGCCCACAGGGCGCGAGCCGTCTCCTCCGAGCCGGCCATGAGCTCGTCGACAGCCAGGGCCCCGTCGGACCAGTTGTAGACGACGAAGCCGTCCTCAGCGACGTATGCGAAGTTGTTCTCGTCCTCCAGCCAGGACTCGATCTCGGTCCGCGGCCAGATCAGCGGACCGCTCGAACGCCTCGCCTCATGATTCTTCCCGGCGAGCTCCAGGAACAGGTCCGCATCAGAGCGACCTGCCTTCCGCACCGCCGTACCCTTGCCGCCCAGCGCCCGCAGATCAGCTGCCTGGAACGAGAACTTGTACCTGTTACCCGCGAACTCGTAGCCCAGGTGCCGGTAGAGAACAGTCGTCGCGGGATAGAGAGCAGTCAGCGGGTACCCCTTGTCGGCGCAGCGCTGCAGCACCGCACGCATCATCAGGCTGCCGACACCACGACCGCGGTACTCCGGTGCGACGACCACGCCGGCCACGCCGCCCATCGGGACGCGCCGGCCGCCCCACCACTGCTCGAACGGCCAGATCCGCGCCGCGGCGACCAGCTGATCCCCGTCGACCACCCCGAGGAACCGCCCGTCCATGAAGGTGAGCGCGTTCTTGTTCCACTCGTCCCGGTCCCCACCAGGCCCGAACGACCGAATCCGCACCTCCCACACCGCATCGAGCTGGTCCTCGGCAACGTCCACCACCCGCAACTCGGTCACGCCGAGACCCTACGTCGTACCGGCGACCTATTTCTTGTCAGTTACCCAGAGATGGATCGTGCCCTCGACGACGACCGTGCCGTCGTCCCGCGTCGCCTTCACCCGCACCGGCACCTCCGGCCCCGCCGTCCACAGCTCCGGATCGGTCTCGGCCGAACAGGTCAGGTCGGACGTCGACTTGGCGAGGTACGAAACCTCCATCCCCTTCGGCAGCCACCGCTTCCCGGCCGGGATCGTCGCCTCCGCCAACGCCCCCATCGCCGCCTCCAACCCGTTGCACACGGCAATCGCATGCACGGTCCCGATGTGGTTCAGCACCGCCCGGCGCTTGGGCAACGTCAACGCCGCAAAGTTAGGACTCACCTGCACGAACCGCGGCCGCACCGACCGGAAGTACGGCGCCTTCCAGGTGAACCCCCAGGAGAACACCCGCTCCCCACCCGGCACCCCACGCAACCGCTCCCACAACCCCAACACCTGACTCGCCATACCCGCATGTTACCCACGAGTCACATATCCCGTGAAGGTCATGCACCGGTCTGTCAGCTAGGGAACCGGGAACTCGCTCGGAGGGCCCTCGCCGGTCTCGCCATCGAACGCCTCGCGGAGCAGGTCGGCGTGGCCGGTATGGCGGGCGTACTCCTCGATGAGATCGCTGATCAGCCGCCGCAGACTCATCCCGCCTTCCGGCGCATAGTCGAGCCCTGACTCAGCTAGCAGGCCGGCAAGCGTCTCGCGAGACCGATGCACCGCACGCACCCAAAGGTCGCGGAGCTCGTCGGGATCGTCATCCTTAGCCGACTCCCAAGCCCATGTCTCCCACGTCGACTCAGGGTCAATCTCTCCGAACTCAGGCAGCAACGGCGCACCGGCCAGGTCGCCCTGAAACTTCGTCTCCTCACAAAGCGCCAGGTGCTTCAGAAGCCCACCAAGCGTGATCGCCGACCGCCCCAGCCGCAGTTGAAGCCCGTTCGAGTCCACGCCCCAGCACTTCCACGCGAACGTACGACGATTGCGTTCCAGCGTGAGGAGCGCAGTCTGCAGCTCATCCCCGCGCAGGAAAATCCCGACATCCCACTCCGGCGGACGCCCAGCCGTAAACCCAGGCGCACCCGTCAACCCCGAAGACCGAGCCGTATCCGTATCCATCCCCGCAGCGTAAAACCACAACCGGACAATCCTCTTCCGGAATCCCCACCCAACCTCCCCACTACCGCCAGATTCGTGGGATTTAGACGATTCAATTGGGGGTGGTTAGACTTCGGGGGACGGTGGCCGCGGGTGGATGGGGAGTGATGGGGACGCCCAGCATCAAGGAGGTTGCGCGGCGGGCCGGGGTTTCGGTGGGGACTGTCAGCAACTTCTTGAATCGGCCGGGGATCGTGGCTCCGGATACCCGGCAGCGGGTGCAGGACAGCATCGACGCGCTGGGGTTCGTGCGGAACGAGGCGGCGCGGCATCTGCGGGCCGGGAAGAGCCGGACCGTCGGGCTGGTGGTGCTTGATGTCGCGAACCCGTTCTTCACCGATCTGGCCGAGGGCGCCGAGGCGCTGGCGTACGAGCACGACACCCTCGTCATGCTCTGCAACAGCAAGACCGACCCGGTGCGCGAAGGCCACCACCTCGATCAACTCGAGCAGCAGCGCGTCCTCGGCATCCTGATCACGCCCTTCGACAGCAGCGATCCGCGGCTCACGGCGCTGGTCGAGCGCGGTACGCCGGTGGTCCTCGTCGACCGTGCCGCCGACCGCGGGCTGTGCTCGGTGTCTGTCGACGACCATCTCGGCGGACGTCTCGCCGGGAACCATCTGATCGAGGCCGGGCATCGCCGGATCGCCTTCATCGGTGGGCCTTTCACGATGCAGCAGGTGTCCGATCGCAAGGCCGGCATCACCGCGATCGTTGCCGAGTCCAACGATATCGACCTGCAGTACTACGAGGTCGACGTGATGGGCGTGGTCGAGGGACGCGCGATCGGCGAGCGCATCGCCGCGATGCCTGTTCGCTCGCGCCCGACCGCGGCGTTCCTCGCCAACGACCTGCTCGCGCTGGGATTCCTCCAGGCGATGGCGGTCGCCGGACTCCGGGTGCCGCGCGACATGGCGATCGTCGGGTACGACGACATCGACTTCGCCCGCGCTGCCGCCGTACCGCTGTCATCGGTACGCCAGCCGGCCGAGTTGCTCGGGCGATCCGCGATGGAGCTGTTGCAGGAGGAGGTCGAGGCGGCGGACCGGCATCGTCACCGCCAGGTCATCTTCCAGCCGGACCTGATCGTCCGCGAGTCGAGCGACTTCAAACGCCGGCGCTGATGTACGAGAATCCGCTCGCCGCACCGGCCGACCTCGACGGGTTCAACCTCGAGGGTTCCGGCGCGATGTCGTTCCCGCTCGGGCGGTTGCGGTTGGAGAGTTCGAGGCCGGCCGGCGACGGGCAGGACGCGAACATCGTGCTCTGGTGCCCGGAGGACTTCCCGCGAGATATCACCGTCGAGTGGGACTTCTGGCCGATCCGCGAGCCCGGCCTGTGCATCCTGTTCTTCCACGCGCGGGGTCGCCGCGGCGAGGACCTGTTCGAGCTCCAGCCGCGCACCGGCCCGTACGACCAGTACCACCACGGCGACCTCGACACGTACCACGTCTCGTACTTCCGCCGCCGGTGGCCGGCCGAGCGTGCCTTCCACACCTGCAATCTGCGCAAGAGCCACGGATTCCACCTGGTCGCGCAGGGCGCGGACCCGATCCCGGATGTGCCGGACGCCGACGGCCCGTACCACCTGAAGCTCACTGTGCACGAAGGCACGATCACGTTCGCGATCAACGACCTGGTGAGCTTCAGCTGGTACGACGAAACCCCGCTTCCCGGCGGCAAACTCGGCTTCCGCCAGATGGCCCCGATGATCGCCGAGTACGCCAACCTGCGCATCTCGCACTCCTGAGCAGTCCCCGACCAGTCCCTGACCGGGCCCGGACCAGTGCTTGACCGGTCCCTGACAAACGCTTTCCGAGGCGTTGACGTTGAGACGATTCAACTATATGGTCACATCACTTTTCGCCCGAAGCAGCCCGAAACATCTAGGCAGGCGCCATGAGTGGCTGGTCCATCAAGCTCTACGACGCAACAGACGAGGTCGTCTGGGCGATCAAACTGAACGCCCTGTGGATCGTCTTCACCTTGCTCGGCGGTATCGCGCTGGGTATCGGCCCGGCCACGCTCACGGCATACTCACTGGCCAGACGCAGGTCTGCCGGTGAATCGTTTCACGCCTTGCCTGCCTTCCGTACCGCGTTCCGCCACGAGTTCCGCCGCGGCACGCTCGTCGTACTCCCGCTCGTCGCGCTCGCCGTCGTACTCGTCGGCAACTACCTGTACTTCGCCGCGCTCGGCGCCGCACTCCCCCGGCTGGCGAGTCTCGCGGCGCTGGTCGCGCTCGGGCTGATCGCCGCCTACGCGCTGCCGATGACCGTGCACTACGACCTCGGCATCCGCACGTTGTTGCCCAAGGCATCGTTGGTCGCGCTCGCGCGGCCGGCGTCGTCGCTGGTCCTGCTGTTCGTCGCGCTGTCCATCGCCTACGTGTCGGCCAAGTTCCCGGTGTTCGGGTTCGTGGTGGCCGGCGGCGCCTGGATCCAGCTCGACACCTGGCTCTGCCTGCGCTTCTTCGCCGAGAACGAAGCGCGCCTGCATCTGAAAGGGAACCGATGACCATCTTCTCCACACGGCGCATCGCCGTCGCAGTCGCCGCATCGACTGCACTGCTCGCCGCGTCCGCCTGTTCCGGCGGCGGCGACGACAAGGGAGGCCAGGCCTCGAGCAACGAGCTGACAGTGATGGCGCCGCTGTTCGGCACCGCGCCGGACGCGAACGGCGAGCTCCAGCAGGCGGTCGAGAAACTGATCGGCAAGAAACTCAAGATCACCTGGGTGCCGAACGCGGAGTACGGCGACAAGTCGAACGTCACGCTCGCGTCGGACAAGATCCCGGACGTGATGGTGGCGAACGAGAAGAGCCCCTCGTTCGTGAAGGCGGCCGAGGCCGGCGCGTTCTGGGACCTGACCGGCAAGCTCGACAAGTACCCGAACCTGAAGCCGGCCGACGAGCAGACCGCGAAGAACTCGCAGACCAACGGCAAGACGTACGGCATCTACCGGGTCCGGCCGCTGCTGCGCTCCGGCATCGTGATCCGCAAGGACTGGCTGGCGAAGCTCGGTCTCAAGGAGCCGCAGACCGTTGAGGACCTCTACAACGTCGCGAAGGCGTTCACCGAGCGTGACCCGGACGGCGACGGCAAGAAGGACACCTACGGCCTGATCATCCCGAAGTGGCCGGGCAACTACGCGAGCGCCAGCCCGTACGACGTGGTCGAGACCTGGTTCGGCGCCCCGAACGGATGGGGTGAGCGCGACGGCAAGCTCGTCCCGGGCTTCGACACCCCAGAGTTCCTGGCCGCCAACGAATGGCTGCGCAAGTGGGTCAAGGAAGGCCTGATCAACCCGGACTTCGCCACCCTGGACAGCGCGAACTGGAACGACCCGTTCGTGCAGGGCAAGGGCGGCATGATCATCGACGTGAACGTGCGGGCGACCCAGCTGCTCGATCTGTTCAAGGAGAAGAACCCGAAGGACTTCGACAAGGTCACGCTGGTCGGCAACCTGAAGGGTCCGGACGGCGAGAAGCACTCGTATCCGTTCACCGGCTACAACATGGTGATCGCGATCTCCAAGCAGCACATCCGCACCGAGGACCAGCTCGACGAGGTGCTGAAGACGCTGGACAAGCTCGAGTCCAAGGAGGGATCGATCCTGCTCACCAACGGGATCGAGGGCCGCAACTTCAAGGCCGACGGGCAGTACGCCGTACCGATCAACTCCGACGACCCGAAGGTCAAGGCGATCCAGAACGACGTCGACAAGGGCTTCATCCAGCTCGGCACCCGCGCGTCGGTCGGGCTCGGCGCCTACGCGCTGCGGCCGAACGACGAGGCCAGCCGGAAGATGCGGGAGAAGTTCGACGTGCTGATGAACGAGGACCTGAAGACCGCCGTCTTCAACCCGGCGCTCAGCATCATCGCGCCGACCGCGGTGGCGAAGGGCCAGACACTCGACACGATCATCCCGGACGCCCGGATCAAGTACCTGTCCGGCGCGATCACCGAGGACCAGCTGAAGGCGCAGATCAAACGCTGGTACGACGGCGGCGGCACGCAGATCGTCAAGGAAGTCAACGACCTCGCCAAGGCCGGCGGCTGATCAACGGGGGGACAGACATGGCCACCGATCTGGTGCCAGAGGTGGTGCAGCCTGCCGCGGGGTCGTCGCGGCAGGCGCCCGCCCCGAAGCGCAAACGCCGTACCCGCGGTCAGCCGCTGTGGCGGGACCTGCTCCGCTACCGCTGGTTGTACCTGTTGCTGCTGCCCGGGCTCGCGTACTTCGTGGTGTTCAAGTACCTGCCGATGTACGGCCTGACGATCGCGTTCAAGGACTACGTGCCGTTCCTCGGGTACTCCGGGAGCGAGTGGGTCGGGCTGAAGCACTTCCACGAGCTGTTCACCGGGCCGGACTTCGGGCGGTTGATGTTCAACACTCTGCTGCTCGCATTGTTGACAATCCTCTTCGTCTTCCCGGCGCCGATCATCGTCGCCCTGCTGCTGAACGAGCTGCGGGTCAACGTGCTGAAGCGGTCGGTGCAGTCGCTTGTCTACATTCCACATTTCCTATCGTGGACAATCGTCGCTTCGCTGACGTACCTGCTGTTCTCGGTGGACTTCGGCGTGATCGCGAACTGGATCCACAGCATCCTCGGCGGGCAGAAGACCGACTACGTGGCGCAGGCCGAGTGGTTCCGGCCGCTGATCGTGCTGCAGTTGCTGTGGAAGCAGACCGGCTGGGGCACGATCATCTACCTGGCCGCGTTGGCCGGCGTGGACTCGCAGCTGTACGAGGCGGCAAGAGTCGACGGCGCCGGCCGGTGGCGGCAGTTCTGGCACATCACGCTGCCGGCGATCCGGCCGACGATCGTGGTGATGGCGATCCTGACGTCCGGGCATCTGATGGACTCCGGGTTCGAGCAGATCTGGCTGATGACCACCTCGCTGAACCGCGATGTCGCGGACGTGTTCGACACGTTCGTCTACTACATCGGCATCACCCAGGGCGCCTTCAGCTACGCGACCGCGGTCGGCCTGTTCAAGGGCGTGGTCGGCGTGATCCTGATCTTCGGCTCGAACTTCCTGGCCAAGCGCCTCGGCCAGCGCGGATTGTTCTGAGGGGGTACCGATGAAGCAAGGAGTGCGGTACTACGACTCGGTCGGCAGCCGCGTTTTCGATGTGCTGAACGTGGTCTTCCTCAGCGGGCTGGCGATCGTCACGGTGCTCCCGTTGGTCTACGTGCTCGCCGGGTCGTTCGCGACCGAGTCGGAGATCAGTTCGCGGCCGTTCTTCCTGTGGCCGAAGCGATTCGTCACCGACACGTACCAGTACATCTTCTCGACCGACACGTTCGTCCGGGCGTTGCTGACCACGATCGGCGTGACCGCGGTCGGCACCGTCGTCCAGCTCCTGCTCACGCTGACGATGGCGTACCCGCTGGCGAAGCGGTTCCTGCCGGGGCGGGCGCTCGTGCTGAACCTGGTGATCTTCACGCTGGTGTTCAGCGGCGGCATGATCCCGACGTACCTGGTGGTGCGCGATCTCGGGCTGCTCGACAGCTACTGGGCCCTGATCCTGCCGCTGGCGATCAACCCGTTCTACCTGATCGTGGTGAAGAGCTTCTTCCAGGAACTGCCGGAGGCGCTCGAGGAGGCGGCCCGGATCGACGGATGCAACGAGCTGAACGTGTTCCTGCGCATCGTGCTGCCGTTGTCGAAGCCGATCATCGCGACGTTCTCGCTCTTCTACGCAGTCGGGATCTGGAACGACTACATGTCGCCGTTGCTGTACATCGACGACAACAAGAAATGGACGTTGCAGATGATCGTCCGCCAACTCACCGCGGCCAACGCGGACTCGGCGAACGTACTGCAGCAATTGGAGACGGTGACCTTTCCGGAGCAGGGTCTGAAGTTCGCGGTCGTGGTGGTCGCGACGCTGCCGATCCTGTTCTTCTACCCCTTCCTGCAGAAGCATTTCGCCAAGGGCGTCCTGATAGGGTCGGTGAAGGAATGACCACGCTGCAATGGCTCGAAACCCCTTGTAGACAAGGCACCTCCTGGGGAGTTCCATGGCCCCGCGGTACCGTTGCCGAGGGCACTGATTTCGCGCTGGCGGACGGTACGCCGGTGCAGAGTTGGACGACCGCGACCTGGCCGGACGGCTCGGTCAAGTGGTCCGCCCACGCGATCGGCCCGGCCGAGCGGCCGGAGGCGTCGTACGAACTGGTTGTCGGTGAGTCGACGCAGCCCAGTCGCCCGGTGCAGGTTGAGCAGGCCGACGGCGAAGTTCGCGTGTCGACGGGCGAGATCACGTGGGTACTGAAGCCGCCGGGGTTGATTGCCTCGATCAACTACGGCGGGCAGGAGACCGTCCGCGACGTCCGCCTGATCAGCCTGCGCCAGGACACCCCGGATGACGATCTGCAGCATTGTCGACAACAGACCACGGCGATTGTTGACAATCTTGTTGTCGAGCAGGACGGCCCCGTGCGCGCGGTCGTCAGGCTGGACGGCAAGCACGGCGACTGGCTGCCGTTCTCGGTGCGGCTCTACTTCTACGCGGGCGCAGCCGACGTACGGATCGTGCACAGCTTCATCTGGGACGGCGACCCGGACCGCGACTTCCTGGCCGGCCTGGGGCTCGCCGCCGACGTGGTGATGCGCGACGAGCCCCACAACCGGCACATCCGCCTGGCCGGTCCGGCCGGCTTCCTGACCGAGGCAGTCCGCGGGCTGACAGGTCTACGCCGCGATCCGGGCGAAGCGGTCAGACAAGCCCAAGTAGCTGGTCGCGCCATCCAGGAGATCCCCAACCCGGAGGTGGCCGACCGGCTGCGCCTCATCCCGCAGTGGAACGACTACACCCTCGACCAGAGCAGCGCCGACGGCTTCACCCTGCGCAAACGCACCGGTCCGGGCCAGGGCTGGGTCACCATCCCGTCCGGGACCAGAGCGCCCGGCTACGGGTACGTCGGCGGCGTCAGCGGCGGACTGGGATTCGGACTCCGCGACTTCTGGAAGCTGCACCCGACACGGCTCGACATCCGAAACGCAGCCACCGACCTCGCCACCGCCACCGTGTGGATGTGGTCGCCCAGCGCACCGGCGATGGACGTGCGCTACTGGCACGACGGCATGGACCAGGACACGTACCCCGAACAACTCGAAGGGCTCGAAGTCACCTATGAGGACTACGAGCCAGGCTTCGGCAACGCTCAAGGCGTCGCCCGCACACACGAGCTCAGCCTGCGCGTCCACGACACCACACCATCAGCAGACGAACTGACAGAACACGTCGCGCTGCTGGACTCCCCCGGTCTGCTGACTGTCTCCCCCGCCAGGATGCTGGAGGCAGGCGTCTTCGGCACCTGGAGTCTGCCCACCGCCGACCACCAGGACATCGAGGCCCGGCTGAACTTCCTCTTCCAGTACTACGTCGGCCAGCGCGAGCAACGACGCTGGTACGGCTTCTGGGACTACGGCGACGTCATGCACACCTACGACCGCGACCGGCACACGTGGCGGTACGACGTCGGCGGGTACGCGTGGGACAACTCGGAGCTGTCACCGGATCTCTGGCTCTGGTACCAGTACCTGCGCACCGGCCGGGCGGACGTGTTCCGGTTCGCGGAGGCGATGACACGGCACACCGGCGAGGTCGACGTACATCATCTGGGCCGCTGGAAGGGGCTCGGGTCGCGGCACAACGTGCAGCACTGGGGCTGCAGCTGCAAGCAGGTGCGGATCTCCAGCGCGATCTACCGGCGCTTCTACTACTACCTGACCGCGGACGAGCGGACCGGTGACCTGCTGGACGAGCTGGCCACCATCGACGAGGCGTTCCTCAGAGTCGATCCACAGCGCAAGGTCCGGCCCGATGTCTACTCCCCCGACCCACATGCGCTCTCGATCGAACTGGGTGTGGACTGGGGCGCGCTCGCGGCGGCCTGGCTGACGAGGTGGGAGCGGCACGGCGACGAGCGGGCGCGGGCGCGGCTGGTCGGAACGATGACCGACATCGCGGCGCTGCACTTCGGATTCCTGACCGGCAATGCGCGGTTCGACCTGTCCACCGGCCGGTTCGACACCAGTCGGCGCGGTATCGCGGTCTCGCACCTGTCCTCGCTGTTCGGCCTGCCCGAGATCTGTTCGGAGCTGATCGACCTGGACCTCGACGTACCCGGGTTCGAGAAGGCATGGCTCGACTACTGCCGGCTGTACCTGCTGACGCCCGAGGAGCAGACCGCGGAGGTCGGGCAACCCCTGCAGGGCATCTCACTCGTGCAGGCTCACAGCAGGCTGGCGGCGTACGCCGCGGCGCGCACCGGCGACACTGAGCTGGCCCGTCTCGCGTGGCGGAAGTTCTTCGTGGACGAGGGCGATCAGCTCAACCGGAACGCGATGCAGCGTGAGGCGGAATGGTGGACAACCGCGGTCCACGGGGCCCTGATGCCGGTCGACGAGGCGGCGTTCATCAGCACGAACGGCGCCGCGCAGTACGCGCTCGCAGCCATGCAGAACCTCGCGCTGATCCCGGAACATCGCACGTAGCAGCAACTTTTCCGGTCTGGCGCGCATCTCCCTGGTATCTGTGCCGTCGTTGGGGGGAGAGCAGGATGCTGAAGAATCGGTCAGCTGTGGGTGCCATCGCACTGATGGCCTTCGTCGCAGGATGCGGCGGGCCTAAGGCTGCGAATGACGACGCGCTGGAGAGCACGCCGACGCCCACGCCGGCAGCAACGCCGACTTCCACAGCACCAACCACACCGACAGCAGTCCTCGAGAAGCCGTCGATCCCCGTGCCGACGGAGCAGAGTATCGCCGGTCTGTCGGCGGCCAAGATCCTCACCAAGACGCAGGCTGCCGCGAAGGCCGCCACCAGCGTCCGGATGAAGGGCGCCGTCTCCGACGGCAAGGAGCGGATGGTCCTCGACGTACGCGTCACCAAGACCGGCGGTCAGGGGTCGATCACGACCAGCGACGGCGGCATGTCGGTGATGGTGATCGGCAAGACGGCGTACCTGAAGATGAGCAACAAGTTCTGGCAGTCGCAGACCAAGTCGAAGGCCGAGGCGGACGCCATCGTCGGGCTGATCGCCGGCCGCTGGATCCGGACCACGATGAGCGACAAGGACCTCGGCAACTTCGCGCTGTTCGCCAGCAAGGCCGAGTTCTTCGACACGCTGTTCGAGCCCAGCGGCACGCTCAAGAAGACCGCGCCGAAGACCGTCGACGGCGTACCCTCGATCGGCCTCGGGGACGGTGACGGCACGCTCTGGGTCGACACCGCCACCGCGCGCCCGGTCCGGCTCGAGTCCGGCACCGACGCGCTCAGCTTCAGCGAGTACAACCAAGTCACAACACCGAAGGCCCCTCCGGCGACTCAGGTAATCGACGGAAAGGCCCTCGGCATGTAACCGGCACCACCCGACCCCGGCCACGCTCTCGTCGAAGCCGGCCGCGCGAGACGTCACTCGGCACACCGCCGAAGCGGCCCGCAGAACATCCGCCGCGCAGCGGCGCCCATTCCGGGTGACGGGCGTGAACTCCCGCCGGGCACGGTCGCGGCACAAGACGGCCCGCGCACCCGCCGAAGGCGGCTATAGAACAGCCGCCGCGCAGCGGCGACCTCTCCCGGCTGACGGGCGAGCCCCCTCCGGAGACGATCGCGCCAGAACACGGTCCGCCCCGCCGAAGGCGGCAACAGAACAGCCGCCGCGAAGCAGCGTCCTTTCCCGGGTGACGGGCGTGAACTCCCGCCGGGGACGGTCGCGCCAGACGACGGTCCGCGCAACCCGCCGAAGGCGGCAGTAGGACAGCCGCCGCGGAGCGGTGTCCTTTAGGCGCTGCGGGTCAGCCGACCTCGGCCATGATCTCGTCCGATACGTCGAAGTTGGCGTAGACGTTCTGTACGTCGTCGCTGTCCTCGAGCGCGTCGATCAGGCGGAAGATCTTCGCGGCGCCGTCGGCGTCGAGCTCGACCGTCATCGACGGGACGAACTGGACGTCGGCGGAGTCGTAGTCGATCCCGGCGTCCTGCAGGGCGGTCCGGGCCGCGACCAGGTCGGTGGCCTCGGTGACGACCTCCCAGGACTCGCCGAGGTCGTTGACCTCGTCGGCGCCGGCCTCGAGCACGGCCTCCATCACGTCGTCCTCGGACAGCGACTTCCCGTCCTGCTCCTTGGCGACGACGATGACGCCCTTGCGGTTGAACATGTACGCGACCGAGTTCGGGTCGGCGAGCGAGCCGCCGTTGCGGGTCATCGCCGTCCGGACGTCCGCGGCGGCCCGGTTCCGGTTGTCGGTCAGACACTCGACCAGCATCGCCACGCCGTTCGGGCCGTAGCCCTCGTACATGATCGTCTGGTACTCCGCGCCGCCGGCTTCCGCACCGGATCCGCGCTTGACGGCGCGGTCGATGTTGTCGTTCGGGACCGAGGACTTCTTCGCCTTCTGGATGGCGTCGTACAGGGTCGGGTTCCCGCCAGGGTCGCCGCCGCCCATCCGGGCGGCCACCTCGATGTTCTTGATCAACTTCGCGAAGAGCTTGCCGCGCTTCGCGTCGATGACGGCCTTCTTGTGCTTCGTGGTGGCCCACTTGGAGTGGCCTGACATGGCGAAACCAACCCTTCTACCTACAACAACGACTCAGTGGGCCCGGACCAGCTCGGCGAAGTAGCCGTGCAGCCGCGCGTCCCCGGTCATCTCCGGATGGAACGACGTGGCGAGCAGCCGGTCGTGGCGGACCGCGACGATCCTACCTGTGGCAGGGCCCGACCTCACCGTCGAGAGTACCTCTACGTCCGGTCCGACCCGCTCCACCCACGGTGCCCGGATGAATACGGCGTGGTACGGCGTGTCGAAGTCCGCTCCCAGACCGGGGAACTCGAGATCGGCCTCGAACGAGTCGACCTGCCGCCCGAACGCGTTCCGGCGGACCGTCACGTCGAGCCCGCCGAGCGTCTCCTGACCCTCGATCCCGCCGGTGATCCGGTCCGCGAGCATGATCATCCCGGCGCAGGTGCCGAACACCGGCATCCCGTCCGCGATCCGCTTCTGCAACGGCTCGAACAGCTCGAACGTCCGCGCCAGCTTGTACATGGTGGTCGACTCGCCGCCGGGCAGCACCATCGCGTCGACCTGCTCCAGCTCCGACGGACGCCGCACCGGGCGCGCCTCGACACCGACCTCGGTCAGCATCGCGAGGTGCTCGCGGACGTTGCCCTGCAGGGCGAACACGCCGATGGCCGTCATAGCGTCACCCTCCGTTGCCAGTTGAGCGTGACCTCGATCCGGCCCTCGTCGAAGACGGCGGGCAGGTCGTTGCGGTGCAGAAGCTCGAGTACGTCGTCCAGCAGCGGCTCGCCAGGGGCCACGTTGGCGGTGTCGGGATGCCAGAGCTTCAGCTCGAGCATGCCGAAGTCGACCGCGTGCCATACGTCGGTGTCGGTGAAGAACACCAGACCCTGCGGGCGATCCGCGGCCTCCAGCGCCGCCCGGGCTTCGTGGTGGTCCGCTGTGTACCGGACCACCACCACGCCCAGCTGTTCGAGCTCCGCGAGTACGGCGTCCAGCCGGTCCGGGTCGGTGCGCTCCGGCCAGCCGGCGGCGTCGGTGTTCAGGTCCATCACGGCCTCACCGATCAGCAGCGGGACCAGTGCGCCGGCGTCCATCGAGGGCGCGTCCTCCCGGACCGCCTCCGTCAGCGCGGCCGTGATGGCGGCGTGGTCGGCGTACCCGGACCGCACCAGGACGCGGGCGAGGCCACGCAGCTCCCGGGCGGTCCGTTCGTCCACCGACTGCAAGTTGCTTGTCACTGCTCAAGGGTAGTTCAGGCGCTACTTCACGCCTCCGGCGGTGACCGAGACCTGCAACTGCCGCTGGAAGATGATGTAGACGACCAGCACCGGCGCCACCGTGATGACCACGGCCGCGAACAGTGCACCGAAGTCCACTGCGTAACCGGCCTGCGACGCGAACGACGCCATGCCCTGCGAGAGCACGTAGTTCTTCGAGTCGGTGTTCAGCGCCACCGGGAGCAGGAACTGGTTCCACAACCCCAGGAAGTTGAAGATCGCGACCGACGCCATCCCGGGCCTCGCCATCGGCAGCATGACCGAGAAGAACGTGCGCCACTCCCCCGCCCCGTCGATCTGCGCGGCCTCGTAGACCTCTCCCGGCAGCGCCTTGAAGAAGCTGTGCAGGAAGAAGACGGTGAACGGCAGCGCGAACGCGACGTAGGTGATGATCAGCCCGGGCAGGGTGTTGAGCAGGCCGAAGTTCTTCAGCGTGAAGAACAGCGGCACGATCGCCAGGAAGACCGGGAACGTGAGTCCGGCCAGCATCGAGTAGTAGATCAGCCGGTTACCGGGGAACGTGAACCTGGCCAGCACGTACGCACACATCGCGCCGAGGATCATCACCAGCACCAGTGCGCAGCCCACGACGATCACGGTGTTCGCGAAGTAGCGACCGATGCCGGCCGTCGTCCAGGCGTTGGCGTAGTTCTCGAACCGCAGCTTGTGCGGCAGCGTCAGCGGGTTGCCCAGGACCTCCTGCGTCGACTTGAACGAGGACAGCAGCGTCCACAGCAGCGGGAGGATCACCAGCAGCGACCACAGGATCAGCGCGATGTGGGCGGTCGCGGCGACGCCCTTGCCCTCCCGGGTCCCATGGCCGGGTGCGCGGGAATCGTCGACCAGGTCGGCCCGGTCGGCGGTGGTGGTTGTCATCGGCGTACCTTCCGCTCACGTCCGCCGGTCAGGGCGTTCACGACGAAGACCAGGAGCGCGAACAGCATCGTCACCGCGGCCAGGACCACGCCCATCGCGGTCGAGTACCCGAACTGCCCCTTGGTGAAGGCAGTGGTGAACAGCTGCTGGGGCATGACCAGGGTCGAGTTCTGCGGCCCGCCGCCGGGGTTCAGCGCCTGCATGTAGACGAAGGCGTCGAGGGCGGCGATCCCGAGGTAGATGTAGGCCGTCTGCACGTTGTCGCGGATCAGCGGCACGGTGATGGACACCGCCGTACGGAACCGGCCGGCGCCGTCGATCCGGGCCGCCTCGAACACCTCGGGGTCGATCCCCCGGATGGCGGCGATGAACAGCACCATGTAGAAGCCGACGAAGCCCCAGATCATCACGAACATCGAGGCCGGCATCGCGGTCCGCGCGTCACCGAGCCAGGCGTAGTTCTCGAACTGGTGCAAACCGATCTTCGACAGTACGGCGTCCAGGATGCCCGAGCCCGGCGTGAACACCTGGGCCCAGATCAGGCCGATCACGATCGCGGGGATCACGTACGGGAAGAACGAGACGATCCGGTAGTAGCCGGAGTTGCGCAGCCCGCGGACGGTCCCGGTGCCCGAGCCGCCGATCGTCACCAGCGTGGCCAGCGTCAGCGCCAGCACGATCGTCACGATCGGCACGACGATCGCGAGCTCGATGTTGTTGCGGACGGCCTTCAGGAAGATGTCGTCGTGGAACAGCTTCACGTAGTTGTCGAAGCCGATGAAGTTCTGCCCCGCGCTGAAGCCGGACCAGTCGGTCAGCGAGTAGTACAGCGCCTGTACGAACGGCGAGACCACGAAGACCACGAACACCACCAGCGGCACGCCGAGGAACACGACCATGAAGCTGACGCGGTCGAAAGTGAGTGGCCGGCGGCGCCGGGTGACGGACCGCTTGGGTCCGCCTCCCGGCACAGCCTCTTGCGTCGTGGTCACTTGGTGACCGGGATCTTCTTGACGGAGCTGTCGTTGCGCACCTTGTCGGTGATCTGCTGCAGGCCCTTGGTCAGGCCGGCCGCGTCCAGCTGGCCGGACAGGAACGAGTTCCAGACCACCAGCTGGTCGGTGTTCATGCCGTACAGGCCGAACACCTGGTAGTCGAAGACGTTGGTGCCGGCGGCATCCAGCATCGCGGTCTGCGACTGCAGCGCGGTCGAGCCGAAGCCGTCGGCGGGCACCAGGCCCTTGACGATCGTCGGCGCGAGCCGGGTCTTGGCGAAGTTGGTCGCCGCGTCCTTGGACAGCATGGCCCGCAGCAGCTCCTTGCCGCCGGCAACGTTCTTGCCCTTGGCCGGGACGATGAACGGCTCACCAGCCGCGGAACGCAGCGACTCGTACGGGAGCTTCGGGCTCTCGGTCAGGGTCGGCTCCGGGACGCCCTTCATGTCGAAGCCCGCCTTGGTGGCCTTCTTCATCTCGTTCTCGATCCACGAGCCCGAGGGGTAGAGGATGGCCTGCTGGTCGTTGCTCCACTTCGCCTGCGCGGCGGTGAACTGGGTACCGGCGCCGCCGGGCACGAAGTACCCGTTCTTGACCATGGTCTCCAGGGCCTTGAAGATGCCCTGGAACTGCGGCATCGACCAGCAGTTCTCCTTGAGGTTCTCCAGCGCCAGCCGGACCTCGTCGCCACCCTCCTTGATGGCGCCGTCGACGGCCATCGTGTGGTAGTAGGTGGCGGCTTCCTTGCCCCAGACGAACAGGTACTTGCCCTTGGCCTTGGCCTTGGCGCCGAGGTCGAGCAGGCCGTCGTACGTCTTCGGCGGCTCCCAGCCGTTCGCCTTGAACAGGCTGTCGGAGTACCAGATGCCGTACAGGGTCAGCACGTAGTTCATCGCGACGAACTTGCCGTCGAACGTACCGGGGTTCTTGGCGCCCGGGTACAGGGTGTCGGCGATCTTCGTGCCCTCGTAGTTGTTGGCCTCGAAGACGTCGTCGAGCGTCGACAGCTGGTCCAGGATCGTGTTGAAGCCGATCTGGTTCGCGCCGGAGTTGTCGATCAGGTCCGGCGGGTTGCCGCCGACGAAGCGCGGCTGCAGCTGCTGGGCGATCTGGGTGGACGGCGAGACCTTGAACGTCGAGCCGGCCTGCTTCTTCTGCGCGATGTCGGCCGCGAACTGGACGTAGTCGTAGCCGTAGCCGCCGTTGAAGATCACGGCGTCGACGCTGGACTTGTCCGCCATCCCGAACGGGTTGTCCGAGCTCTTGGTCCCGCCCTGCTGGGAGCTGTTGTTGTCACTGCCACTGCCGGCGCAGCTGGCGAGCACGCCACTGAGGGGAAGCACCGCGGCGGCCGCCAGGCTCCCCCGCAGGAGACTCCGTCGCCCGATCTTGCTGGTCTCGCTCATTTGGTCCTGCCTCTTCTCGCTAGATTCCCGACGGTGCTGATCACACCTGCCCCTTGTGGTGAACATCCCCCCGTCCCGTGGCCGGCCAGCGCTCGTCGCTGCTCGCTGCCCACGGTCCAGCCGCACGATAATGGCGGCAGGGCGCACTCCGACGTGCTACCGCCCGAAGTGATTACGCATTGTCTTTGCCAAAGTCGTGCGGCGTCAAGCCTCACGACGGCGAGTCCCAGACCCCGCAACCGGCGGCCCGCCACCCCAGAACCCCTTGTACAGCACACGTCCCCACGCTTGCCGTCCTGCTCCGGGACCGCGACCGACGCGCCGGATCCGATCCCATTTCGTGACCTCGGAACTTGTCCTTACATTGTGGGCCGCGGGCAACTGAACCCCGGGTTATCCGGTTCAGTTGCGAGGTTTCACGCGCTTGGTGGGGATCGCGGTGAGGGGGTCCTCCGGCCACGGATGGCGCGGGTAGCGGGCTCGCAGGTCGGCCCGGACCTGCGGATATCCCTGTTTCCAGAAGGACGCGAGGTCGCTCGTGATCGCGACCGGGCGGCGGGCGGGCGACAGCAGATGGAGGACGACCGGGACCCGGCCGTCCGCCACAGCCGGCGTGTCGGTCCAGCCGAAGACCTCCTGGAGCTTCACGGCGAGGACCGGCGGCTCGGCTCCGTCGTACACGAGTCGTACTTCGGAGCCTGACGGGACCTGGAGCCGTTCCGGTGCGAGTTCGCCGAAGCGGGTTGCGGCCGGCCATGGCAGTAGTCGCCTAAGGGCCGAGGTCACTTCGATGTGGGCAAGATCGCGCGAACTGCGTACTGCGGCGAGCTCGCTGCCGAGCCATTCGTCGAGGTCGGCCAGCAGCGCCGCGTCGTCGACCGCGGGCCACGGAGCCCCGAGGTGGGCGTGGCAGAACGCGAGCCGTTCCCGGAGGGCGCGTGCCGACTCCGACCAGCGCAGTACGGACAGACCGCTGCGGCGGATGCCGTCGCGGACGGCCGCCTGGATGAGCAGCGGGTCGGGCTTCGCCAGCGGTACGTCGTTGAGCACGATCGCACCGAACGCCTCGACGCGCCGCGTCACGATCCGGCCGTCGTCCCAGCGGATCTGGTCGGTCGTCGAGACGAGGTCGCCGGCGATGTCCCGCGCGGTCTGCTCGTCGATCGGCGCCGCGGACCGAATCCTGGCGTCGGCGCGACCCGGCGCCCGGTCGGCGACCGCAATCGCCAGCCAGGGCGTGGTCCGCAACGGCGACTGCGGATCCAGCGCAGCACCCGTACCACCAGACATCTGGTACGTCGCGGAGTCGGCCGCCCGAACCCGCGCAATCCGATCCGGATAAGCCAGCCCCACCACAACCCCAACCGCCAGATCATCCGGCACCCCATCTGTTTCTGAGCCGGCGGGCGTGGTCCGGCCGAGGCGCTTTGTTTCTTCTCGCCAGCGGGCTGTTGCGCTGCGGTCCTGGCCGCGGCGGAGGGAGCGCCAGCGGGCCGGTAAGTCGTCGCCGAAGTCTCGACCGGAGTCGTCGGACAGCATCGCGACGACCTCACGGGCCCGGTCGGCGCCGACCCGCGGGGTACCGTCCAGCAGCGCGCGAGCCAGCCGGGGATGCGCCCCGATCGCAACCATCCGCCGTCCGCGCTCGGTGATCCGGCCGCCGTCGTCGACGGCCTCGAGGCGGCGCAGCAATTCGGTCGCAGCACTCATCGCCGGCACCGGCGGCGCATCGAGCAACGTCAGTCCGTCACCGCCAGGCGCACCCCACGCCGCCAGGTCGAGGGCGAAGGAGGCCAGATCAGCGATCGCGATCTCCGGCGCCGGATGATCGTCGAGATGCGAGTGATCGGTGGCAGACCAGCACCGATAGACCCGACCAGGCGCCTCCCGCCCAGCCCGACCCGCGCGCTGGTCCGCCGACGACTTCGAAACCCGACAGGTGACCAACGCACCAAGGCCACGGGACTGATCGGTCCGCGGCTCCCGGGCAAGCCCCGAGTCCACCACGACCCTGACCCCGGGCACCGTCAGCGAACTCTCCGCGACCGACGTCGTGACAACGATCCGGCGAGTCCCGGACAACGCCAGCGCACGATCCTGCTCAGCCCTCGACTGGCGACCGAACAACGGCAGCACATTCAGCCCGGCCAACCGCCGTGCCACCCCGTTGATCTCAGCCTCACCCGGAACGAACACGAGAATGTCGCCGTCGTCCTCGGCCAGCGCACGCCGTACGACATCCGCAACGTGATCCAGGAGCCGCGGGTCGACCCGCCCGCCGGGAAGCATCGGCACCGCAACCGGCGGCGGAACCCACTCGACCGCGACGTCGAACAGCGCAGCAGACGCCGTGATCACCGGTGCCGGAACGTCAGCGCTCAGGACCCGACTCAGCCTGTTCGTGTCGGCTGTCGCGGAGGTCGCGACGAGCGCCAGGTCCTCCCGGAGATTCGCCCGGATATCGAGGCAGAACGCGAGCAGCAGATCGGCATCGAGGTGCCGCTCGTGGCACTCGTCGATCACGATCGCGGCGACCCCCGGCAGCTCCGGGTCCTGCTGCAGACGCCGTACCAGCAGCCCGGTCGTCACCACCTCGACGCGAAGCCCCTTGCCGCCGCTGCGCTCACCGCGCATCGCGTACCCGATCCGCTGCCCGAGCGGTTCGCCGACGAGCGTCGCCAGCCGGGTCGCGGCCGCGCGGGTCGCCATCCTGCGCGGCTCGGCGACGATGACCGTGCCATCGAGCGCATCGGCCAGCGCGAGCGGCAACAGCGAGGTCTTCCCCGATCCCGGCGGCGCGACCAGCACCGCCGTACCGCGCGAACCCACCGCATCAACCACGGCGGGCAGAACCGCCCGCACCGGCAGATCCGCTCCCGGCACGGACAGTTCAGGCAGCAACACACCCCGACGCTAACCGACCGCCCCAGGCCTCGCCGTGCCAGGGCGAAGAAGGAAGCAAGGAAGATAAAGAACAGAGAAAAGAAGAGATCCAGAGCGGTGGCTGCCCTCGGCGGCCGGCCGGAGATTCGGCTGCGCGAAGCATCCACAACCCGCCCGAGTCGTGGCGAACGGTTCCGACCCCGTCCGCCGAGTCGTGGATCACGGCAGATTTCTTGAACCACTCTCCACGACTCGACGAGCCCGAGGCCGGAGCCAGCCGGTGGGTGTTACCAGCCGCGGTCGGCGAGGCGGTGGGGCTGGGGGATTTCGTCGACGTTGATGCCGACCATGGCCTCGCCCAGGCCGCGGGAGACCTTGGCGATCACGTCGGGGTCGTCGTGGAACGTGGTGGCCTTGACGATCGCCTCGGCGCGCTGGGCCGGGTTGCCGGACTTGAAGATGCCGGAGCCGACGAACACGCCCTCGGCGCCGAGCTGCATCATCATCGCGGCGTCAGCCGGGGTGGCGATCCCGCCGGCGGTGAACAGCACGACCGGGAGCTTGCCCGCGGCGGCGACCTCGCGCACCAGCTCGTACGGCGCCTGCAGCTCCTTGGCGGCGACGTACAGCTCGTCCTCGGGGAGGCTGGTCAGCTTGCGGATCTCCTGGCGGATCTGGCGCATGTGGGTGGTCGCGTTGGACACGTCACCGGTGCCGGCCTCGCCCTTGGAGCGGATCATCGCCGCGCCCTCGGTGATCCGGCGCAGCGCCTCGCCGAGGTTGGTCGCGCCGCAGACGAACGGCACCGTGAACTGCCACTTGTCGATGTGGTTCGCGTAGTCGGCCGGGGTGAGCACCTCGGACTCGTCGATGTAGTCCACACCGAGGCTCTGCAGTACCTGCGCCTCGACGAAGTGACCGATCCGGGCCTTGGCCATCACCGGGATCGAGACCGCGCCGATGATCGAGTCGATCATGTCCGGGTCGCTCATCCGGGACACGCCGCCCTGGGCGCGGATGTCGGCCGGGACCCGCTCGAGCGCCATCACCGCGACCGCGCCGGCGTCCTCGGCGATCTTGGCCTGCTCGGCGGTGACGACGTCCATGATCACGCCGCCCTTGAGCATCTCGGCCATCCCGCGCTTCACCTTCGCGGTACCGGTCTGCGGGGTCACGTTCTCGCTCACTGCTTCCTCCTGGTCGTGGGGCTCGTCTTCAGGTTAGGAGGTTTCCGGCAGCGATCTTCAGTCCACCTCAGATCAAGTGGACTGAGCCAGCGCATCGCCGAGCCGGGCGACGACCAGCCTCAGCGTCGCGGGCGGCGCGGTGAACGGGATCCGGATGTGGCGCCGGTCGGTGCCATCCGGCGTGAACAGGTCGCCGGAGCCGAGCAGGAGGTTCTGTTCGCGTGCTGCGTCGAGCACTCTGCGTGCTCTGGTCTCAGTCAGCTCCAGCCACAACGTCATACCGCCGGTCGGCGTGGGCCACGCCACACCGTTCAGCGTCTTCAGTCCAGTTTCCAGTGCGGCCAGGTTGGCGCGGAGACGGGTACGCCGTCGGCCGATCACCTTGTCGAGCTTCTGGACGAGCGCCCGCGCCAGGAGGTCGTCCAGCGCACTCGGCGAGGCCACGCTGAGCTGGGCGGCCGTGTTGATGCGCCGTCGGAGCTGCTTCCCGGTCCGGACCCACCCGACCCGCAGTCCGCCCCACACCGTCTTCGACAACGACCCGACGCTCACAGTCCGGGGGTAGCGGCTCAGCGGCTCGGCCTGCTTCCCACTGGCCAGCCACAGCGGCCGCATGGTCTCGTCACTGATCAGCGCAGCGCCGTACCGGCGTGCTATCTCCACCACGGCCTGGCGGCGGTCCGCCGGAAGGCTCAGCCCGGTCGGGTTGTGGTTGTCAGCCTGCAGGTAGATGACCTTCGGACGGTGGCGTCTGCAGAGGTGAGCGAGCTGGTCGGTATCCCAGACACCGGCGGGCCAGCCGGCCACATCCAGGCGGTGTTTCCGGAGCAGATCAAAGGCAGCCGGGTACGTCGGGGTCTCGGTGATCGCGACACCCGGTCCCAGGTCCAGTCCAGCCAACGCGGCGTTCAGTCCGGCCGCTGCGCCCACAGTCAGCGTGAGCTGTTCCGGCTCTGTCGGCACACCCTCGATGGTCAGCCGTTCCGCCAGTGCTGCTCTGAGCTCGATCGAGCCACCTGGCGGCGGTCCATCTCCACCCATCGCCTGCGGCAACCCGTCCTCGACGATCTGGGCAGCTGCCTCGGCCACGTCATGGGGCGCTGCGGTAGTCGCGAACCGCAGGTCCAGTACGGGCTGGTCCCCCGCCGTCACAGTCGACGCCGGCGCCACCGGGTCCAGCAACCGGTCCAGCGGCCGCACCACGGTCCCCGAACCCCGCTTGGTCTCCAGTACGCCGTCCCGCCGCAGGTTCTCCAAGGCACGTACGACGGTCACCCGGCTCACCCCGAGCCGCTCGGCGAGCACGCGCTCCGAGGGCAGGCGCGAACCGATCGACAGGTCGCCGCGCTCGATCCGCCGCAGTACCAGCCCCTCGACCTGCTCGGTCTTCGACCCGTCAGCAGCTTCCAGATCCCCCGTACGCCACATAAGTCCACTATCCCACCACTGGCCTCATCGCTCTTTGAGCACCCATCAACCGTTCCCAGCTGCTCGAGATGGTCGGTGGGTGCTCAAGGTCCGGACTGTCGGCGCGGGGTGTGAGGATTCGGGTATGGACGAACGGTGGGCGATCGCGCCTGAGGACGGCGGCGGGGCGACGCTGGTCGCGCTGCATCCGGACGGGCAGCCCGCCGGCGAGATCCGGCACGAGCCCGACCTGGTCGCGGCCGTTGCGTCGCGGCCGCAGGTCACCCGGTGGGTGTGGCGGTCGTCGGCCGAGATCTATCCCCGCCTGCTCGCCGCCGGGGTCCGGGTCGAGCGGTGCTACGACCTCGAGAACACCGAAGGCCTGCTGCTCGGCCACGAGGGCCGTCTCGGCGAGCCACGCTCCGCGGCCGCGGCGTGGGCGAGACTTAGCGGCGCGCCGGTCCCGCCGGATCCGCCGATGCGCGCCGTCGTGCCGGGCGAGCAGTCGTCACTGTTCGAGATCTCCGCCGAGCCGATCGCGTTCCAGGCCCTCCTCAGGGTGTACGCCGATCAGCTCCGGCGACACGACCTCGCCGAGCACCCGGACCGGATGCGGTTGCTCACGGCATCGGAATCGTCGGCGATGCTGATCGCCGCCGAGATGGATCGCGCGGGGCTCCCATGGAGCGCGCAGGCCCATCGCGACGTCCTCAGCGAGTTGCTCGGCGAGCGCTTCGGCGGCACGGGCGAGCCCCGTCGGTTGACCGAGCTGGCCGACGAGATCTCAGCCGCCTTCGGACATCGGGTCCGGCCTGAGCTGCCGGCCGACGTGCTCAAGGCCTTCAAACAGGCGGGCCATCAGCTGAAGTCGACACGGAAGTGGGAGATCGAGCACATCGATCATCCGGCGGTCGCGCCGTTGCTCGAGTACAAGAAGCTCTACCGGATCTACACCGCCAACGGCTGGTCCTGGCTGAACGACTGGGTCCGCGACGGCCGGTTCCGTCCCGGCTTCGTTCCCGGCGGCACGGTCTCCGGTCGCTGGATCACCAACGGCGGCGGCGGTCTGCAGATCCCGAAGGTGATCCGCCGCGCGGTCGTCGCCGATCCCGGCTGGCGTCTCGTCGTCGCCGACGCGTCCCAGCTCGAGCCGCGCGTCCTCGCCGCCATCTCCCGCGACCGCGCGCTGATGGAGGTCTCCAGCGATTCCGGTGATCTCTACAAAGCCGTGTCGGACCAGGCGTTCTCCGGCGATCGGGCGCAGGCCAAGCTCGCCGTGCTCGGCGCCATCTACGGCCAGACCTCCGGCGACGGCCTGAAGAACCTCGCCATGCTCCGCAAGCGATTCCCCCAAGCAGTCGCGTACGTCGACGACGCCGCCCGCGCCGGCGAAGAGGGCCGCCTGGTCCGCACGTACCTCGGCCGCACCTGCCCGCCTACCGGGCATCCGCTCGACGCCGCCCTTCTCGAAGGCCCGGCCGCGGACGTCCCCACGACCGACCCACGCCACGCCAGGGCCCGCGGCCGCTTCACCCGCAACTTCGTCGTCCAAGGCAGTGCGGCCGACTGGGCTCTCCTGCTCCTCGCCGCATTGCGCCAAGCGCTGACGCCGTTGAAGGCCGAGCTGGTGTTCTTCCAGCACGACGAGGTCATCGTCCACTGCCCGGCCGACGAGGCCGAGCAGGTCGCCGACGCGATCCAGCAGGCGAGCAATCTGGCCGGCACGCTGACGTTCGGCCCGACGCCGACCAACTTCGCGTTCACGACCGCCATGGTCGAGATCTACGCCGATGCCAAATAGCAACTTTTCAAACGACCTATTACTCCCCCGGACCGATAGCGTCTGCGCAATTCGCTGTCCAACTGACAGAGGGAGAACGTTCATGCCATTCAGCAAGAAGAAGGACGCGGCCCGCGACGCTGTCGCCAACGGCGGCAAGACCAGCGGCAAGCAGGCCAGGAAGGCGACCCAGGCCGGGCACCTCGGCGACGACAACCGCGTGTACCACCGCGGCAAGGTCGTCGGCGACTTCTCCGGCCGTCAGCGCAAGACCGAGAACCAGAACGGCGTCTGATCACACCGTCGCGGGTAATCCGTAAAGTTTGTGGTTCGTGGTTTCGAAGGCGGTAATTTCGGCTATTCGGCGGTCCTCGATCCGGAAGATGTCGAGGGCGAACAGCTGATAGGACGTCATCCGCGGGGGTAAGAGATAGGCCGCGAGGGTGGGTTGGCGGTTCACCGTGGTCGGCAGGAAACGCCACCGACCGCGATACTGCGGCGTGAGGTTCGGGATCAACGAACGCACCGCATCCTCGCGGCCTTCGAACCAGAACGGGTACGGCGGCATCGTGATCCGGATGTCCTCGTACATCAGAGCTGCGAGCGCGCCGGGATCGACGGCCTCCCACGCAGCCATGTACTTCCGCAGCAACTCTCGCTCGTCCGCCGACGCATCCGGAGCCGACCACTCCGATCGGTGCGGTGGCAGGTGCTCGCGCAACACCGGCCGGGCCCGTTGCAGCGCCGAGTTCACCGCAGCAACCGACAAGTCGACCGCCTCAGCTGTCTCCCGCGCCGGCCAGCCCAGCACGTCGCGGAAGATCAGTACGGCGCGTTGCCGCGCCGGCAGCTGCTGGATCGCGATCAGGAACGCCAACTCGATCGTCTCCCGCCGGATCGCGACCGCATCCGGCTCCTCCGCACGATCCAGCAGTACGTCGGGAAACGGCTGCAGCCAGGCCACGTCCTCCCGCGCCGGAAGCGCGGTCGACGGGAACGAGGCCGGCTCGAGCTGGTACGGGAGAACACGGCGCGGCCGTCGTACGTCGATGCACGCGTTGGTCGCGATCCGGTACAGCCAGGCCCGGACCGACGACCGGCCCTCGAAGTCGTCCAGCCCGCGCCACGCCCGCAGGAACGTCTCCTGCACCAGGTCCTCGGCCTCGTCGTACGACCCGAGCATCCGGTAGCAGTGCACGCGCAGCTCGTGCCGGTAGCGCTCGACGTCCTCCTCGAAGCTGCTCATTTCCCGTCCTCGAGCTCGATCGTGGCCGGCATCGGGGCATGACCGGCGAGCCGGAACCAGGTCACCAACCGCCGCTGCCGCAGGTCCCGCGTCGAGACTACGACGTCGTTGTGGAACCTCCGGGCAAGTTGCACCCGGCGCATCGCGAGCGTCAACTCGCCCGCCCACGGCTCGATATCGGTGCCGGTGGCATGGATCGCGCGGGTCAGCGCGGACTCGGCCTGCTCACGCACCTCCAGTACGTCGAGCGACGCCGCGCGAGCCCGGTGCGCCGCGTCGAGCAACAGCAACGCCGAAGCCGGATCGAGGATCTCGCTTCCGGCCAGTTCAGCCACCAGCGCGGACCGGCGCGCCAGCTCCGTCTCCAGCGACGCGCGCGCGAGCTCCACCCGGTGGTGCAGCCGGTCCAGCCGGCCGGCCGTCCAGCTCGCATAGGCGCCGAACAGCAGCAGCAACGCGCCGACTGCGAGCAGCACCCAGGAGATCTCCACGCGCATATTCGATCATCGATTACGGAGCGCTGACGGTCCGGCCGGATCCGGTAGTCGCGGCCGTTACCGCCGTTAGCGTCGGAGCCATGGCTGATATCGGCGTGATCGGCGGGTCCGGGTTCTACTCGTTCCTCACCGACCCGGAACCCATCGAGCTCGACACCCCGTACGGCGCGCCCAGTGAGCCGCCGGTGGTCGGGGACCTCGACGGCCGTCAGGTCGCGTTCATCCCCCGCCACGGCGCCGACCACCGGTTCCCGCCGCACCGCGTCAACTACCGCGCGAACCTCTGGGCGCTGCGCGAACTCGGCGTCCGGCAGGTGCTCGGCCCGTGCGCCGTCGGCTCCCTGAAGCCCGAGCTCACGCCCGGCACGTTCGTCGTCCCGGACCAGTACGTCGACCGCACCTGGGGCCGCGACCACACCGTGTACGACGAGGCACCGGTCGTCCACACCGCCGCCGCCGACCCGTACTGCCCGACCGGTCGCGCGACGGTGATTGCCGCCGGCAACGTCGTACCCGAGGGCACGATGGTGGTGATCAACGGCCCGCGGTTCTCGACCCGGGCCGAATCGCAGTGGCACGCGGCCCAAGGCTGGTCGGTCGTCGGTATGACCGGCGCGCCCGAGGCCGCGATCGCGCGTGAACTCGCCCTCTGCTATACCTCGATCGCCGTCGTCACCGACCACGACGCGGGCGTCGAGACCGGCGGCGGCGTCACGCAGGCCGAGGTCTTCGAGGCCTTCAAACACAGCATCCAAAGACTCCAGGACCTGCTCAAGGACGTGATCAGCCAGCTCCCGAAGCCCGACGCGGACTGCGGCTGCCGGCACGCCCTCGACGGTACGGCGGCGGCCCGATGAGAGTCCTGCTCACCGGCGGCGCCGGCTTCATCGGGCAGCACGTCCACCACCAACTCGTTGCCGAGGGCCACGAGGTCACGGTGCTGGACTCGTTCCGCCCCGACGTCCACGCCCACCAACCCGCGTCCCGTCCCGGTCTGATCGTCGGCGACATCCGCGACGCGGACTGTGTCGCCCGCGCCCTGGACGGCATCGACACCGTCGTCCACCTCGCCGCCAAGGTCGGTCTCGGCGTCCACCTCGACGACATCGACGACTACGTCTCCACCAACAGCCTGGGTACGGCGGTCCTGCTCAAGGCCCTCGCTCACGCGAACATCCGCAGGCTCGTCTACGCCAGCTCGATGGTCGTGTACGGAGAAGGCCGCTACGACTGCAGCGAGCACGGCCAGGTCGCGCCGGGACCGCGCCGTACGCAGGATCTGGAGGCCGGCAACTTCGAGCCGCCCTGCCCGTACTGCGGGGCGCCGCTCCAGCCCGGTCTCGTGACGGAGGACGCCGTACTCGATCCGCGGAACGCCTACGCGGCCAGCAAGCTCAGCGGTGAACACCTCGCCGCAACGTGGGCGCGCGAAACCGACGGCCGCGTCACCGCGCTGCGCTTCCACAACGTCTACGGACCCGGCATGCCCCGCAACACGCCGTACGCCGGAGTCGCCGCCATCTTCCGCTCGGCGCTCGAGCGAGGTGAAGCTCCGCGGGTCTTCGAGGACGGGCGACAGCGCCGTGACTTCGTGCACGTCCGCGACATCGCGACCGCCGTCACCATGTCCGCCGCGGCACTCCCCCAGCAGCCGGCGTTCACGGCGTACAACGTCGGTAGCGGCACCGTCCGCACGATCGGCGACCTGGCGACCGAGCTCGCCCACGTCTACGACGGCTCGAGCCCGGTCGTCACCGGCCAGTACCGGCTGGGCGACGTCCGCCACATCACCGCGTCCTCGGACCGGCTGAAACACGACCTCGGGTGGAAGCCCGCCTACGACCTGGCCACCGGCCTGCGGGATCTAGTTGTGAGCGGCAACGGGCGGTAGGTCGATCTGGAAGGCACACCCGCCGTCGACGTTGGTGACGCCAATGTTGCCGTCATGCGATTCGACCACCCCGCGGGCGATTGCGAGACCGAGTCCGCCACCGCTCGCATGAGTCGACTCGCCGGCCGGCTCGGGCGTCCGCTGCTCGTCGCCGCGCCAGCCGATGTCGAAGACCCGTTCCAGGTCGTCGTCCGGGATCCCGCCGCACGCGTCGGTCACGGCCAGACGCACCCGGCCGTCCGTCTCCCGGTCGACCGCCACCGTCACCGTGCCACCGGGCGCGGTGTGCCGGATCGCGTTGCCGACCAGGTTCGTCACCGCGCGCGTCAGCTCGTCCGGATCCCCTTGGACGGCGAGGCGATCGTCGTCGTCCGGGGTCGACAACGCCAGCCGAACGCCCTCCGCCCGCGCATGCTCGTTGTTCTCCCCCGCGACATCCTCGGCCAGCTCACGCAGGCTCACCGCGGACCGCCGCGTCGGCAACGGCGCCGCCGACAGCCGCGACAGCTCGAAAAGGTCGTCCACAAGCCCGGTCATCCGATCGACGGTCGAGCGCATCTGCCGCAGCGCACCCGGTACGTCGTCGATCACGCCGTCCTCGAGCCCCTCCGACACCGCCCTCAACCCGGCCAGCGGCGTCCGCAGGTCGTGCGACATGAACGCCACCAGCTCGCGCCGGCTCGCCTCCAGCGCCCGCTCCCGCTCGTGTGACGCAGCCAGCTTCTTCCGCGTCATCTCAAGCTCGTTCGCCAGGTCCGCCAACTCCGCGGGCACTGCTCCGGTCCGGGCCTCTGGCGCGTCGTACGACATGCCGAGCTGCCGCAAGCGCCGTCCGACGTCCCGCGAACCCGTGGTGATCCAGTGCCCGAGCAGGACCGTCATCGCCAGCCCGAGCAGCGCGGCGAACGCCAACGTCCACAGCACCACCCACGAGTCGTGCTCGGAGATGAACATGGCCCGCACGCTCTGCAGTACTGCGGCCAGCGCCGCCGCCATCGGCGCGAGACCCGCGACGATCATCGTCACCCGCAACGACCGCCGGCGGAACTGCCACAGGATCGCCGCACCGACCGCGGCGACGACCAGCGTCCACAGCGTGGTGAGCGCGAGGATCGTGAACATGTCCTTGTTCATGCGCGCTCGCCCGCGAAGTCACCGGCGAACAGGTACCCGGTCCGCGGCACGGTCAGCACGAGTTTGGGATCCGACGGATCGGCCTCGATCTTCTCCCGCAGCCGCCGTACATGCACGGTGACGGTCGACGAGTCGCCGAAGTCCCAGCCCCACACGCGGCGCAGCAGCTCGGCCTTCGTGTAGGCCTTGCCCGCGTGCGAGACGAGGTACGCGAGCAGGTCGAACTCGCGGTGGGTCAGCGAGAGCTCGTCGCCGTTCAGGTACGCACGTCGTGCCGCGGTGTCGACCATGACCGGTCCGGCGCTGAGCTTGGTCGGCGTCAGGTCGAGCCCGGCCAGCCGCTCCTCGCGCCGCACCATCGCCTGCACCCGCAGCGTCAGCTCACGCGGGCTGAACGGCTTGACCACGTAGTCGTCCGCGCCGACCTCGAGGCCGACCAGCCGGTCCTCCTCCTCGCCGCGCGCCGACAGCATGATCACCGCGGCGCCGTCGTCGGCCGCGCGCAGCCGGCGCAGTACCTCGAGGCCGGACAGCCCGGGCAGCATCACGTCCAGTACGACGACGGACGGTTTCCATTGCTGCCAGACCTCGACCGCCGACACGCCGTCCGCGACCACGCGGGCGTCGTACCCCGCCTTGGTCAGGTAGGCGGAGACGACGTTGGACACGGTCGGGTCGTCGTCGACCACGAGAACACGAGTAGCCACGCTCAGAGCGTAGATCGTCCGGTCAGCGCGACGCCGCATCAGTGCCGGAACGCAGTACGACGTAAGCGATCCGTAGCCGCGTTCTGCCACCGCGGGCACGCGTTCGTCTCTACCGTCGAAGAATGTCCGTCGATCTCGTCCTGCCGTGCCTGAACGAGGCGGCCGCCCTGCCCTGGATCCTCGAACGGCTCCCGGCCGGCGTCCGCGCCATCGTCGTCGACAACGGCTCCACCGACGGCTCCCCCGAGATCGCCGCCCGGCTCGGCGCCACCGTCGTGCACTGCGAGATCAAGGGGTACGGCGCTGCCTGCCACGCCGGCCTGGAAGCGGCCGAGTCCGACGTCGTCGCTGTGATGGACGCCGATGCGTCGCTCGACCCCCAGCAGCTGGATCGGGTGACTGCGCCGGTCCTTGCCGATCGCGCCGACCTCGTCGTCGGTCGCCGGCGCCCGGTGACACGGGGCACCTGGGCGTGGCATCTCCGCCTCGCCAACGTCGAGCTGTCCCGGCGGATCAGGCGTCGTACGGGCGTTGCACTGCACGACCTCGGTCCGATGCGCGCAGGTCGTCGTACGGCGCTGCTCGGGCTCGGGCTGACCGATCGACGGTCCGGGTACCCGCTGGAGACGGTAGTCCGGGCGGCCGACGCGGGCTGGCGGATCGCCGAGGTGGACGTCGACTACCTGCCCCGCTCGGGTCGTTCGAAGGTCACCGGGACCCCGCTCGGCGCGGCCCGCGCCGTACTCGACATGTCGAAGGTCCTCGCCCGGTGAGAGGGACGCTGATCGTCATCGCGAAGGAGCCGGTGCCGGGGCGGGTGAAGACGCGGCTGCAGAGCGAGTTCACCGCCCAGGAGGCGGCGGCGTTGGCCCGGGCGTCGCTCGTGGACACGCTGGGCGCCGTACGGGGGGCGCGGGCGTCGCGGCGGGTTCTTGCGCTGGAAGGTGATCCGGGGCCGTGGTTGCCGGCCGGGTTCACGGTTGTCGGGCAGCGTGGGGACGGGCTGGACGAGCGGATTGCGGCGGCCTTCGAGGACGCGTACGACGGCTCACCGATGCTGCTGGTCGGGATGGATACGCCGCAGCTCAGGCCCGAGCTGCTCGGGTTCCACTGGTCCGGATGCGACGCGGTGCTCGGGCTGACCGAGGACGGCGGGTACTGGTGCCTCGGGCTACGAACGCCGGACCCCCGCGCGGTCGTCGGCGTACCGATGTCGACCGATCACACCGGGCGCGATCAACTGCAGCGGTTGCAGGACCTCGGCCTGCGGGTGCGGATGCTGCCGACCTTGCGGGACATGGACACGCCGCGCGACGCGGCGTACCTCGCGGCCGAGTTCCCGGCGTTGCGGGTGTCGCGGCTGTATCGACGGTTGCAGCACGCGGCCCATCCGGGACTGCTCTTCGAGCAGGCCCTGGGCGGTACTGCGCGTGTCGTTGCCACTGGCATCGATGGCCGGACCGTGCCGTCGCTGTCCGAGCTCGATCGCTGGACGGCGCCTGCCGATGAGGTCGACCGGCTCGCGCTGAGCCGCTGCGAAGGTCCCGTGCTCGACGTCGGCTGCGGCCCGGGACGGATCGTGACCGCACTGGCCGAACGCGGGATCCCTGCACTGGGTGTCGATGTGTCGCCGCGTGCGGTGTCACTCACGACGTCCCGCGGGGCGGCCGCGCTGCATCGTCCGGTGCAGGACCGGCTGCCGGGCGAGGGCCGTTGGGGCAGCGTGCTGCTGATGGACGGCAACATCGGGATCGGCGGCGATCCCGTCGATCTGCTGCGCCGCTGCGCCGAGCTCGTCCGCCCCGACGGCCTGGTCCTGGTCGAGGTCGACCCGAACGACGACCTGGACGACACCGCGCCGATCGTGCTCCGCAGCTCCACCGGCCGCCGCTCCACTCCGTTGCCCTGGGCAAGAGTCGGCACGCACGCAGTACTCCGCTACGCCCGCCACGCCGACCTCCACCCGACCGAAGACTGGCGAGCCGGCCACCGAGCCTTCCTGACCCTCCGCCGAACCGCACCCTCCCGATCGGCCACTTTGTGCACCGAATCCGCATGAATTCGACGTCGCGGTACGCCGCTGGTGCACAAAGTCAGCGCGGGCGCGGCGCTCTCGCGGGCGGGGTCGCCGCCGCTGGGGTTGTCGCGGCTGGGGTTGCCGCGGGGGCGGTGGCGGCGGCGTGGGCCGGGTGGTGGCCGAACGCGGTGCTCGCGGTGGGGACCGTTCTGGTCGCCGTCGTCGTCTGGCGGTTCGGGCGGGGGTTGAGCGTTGCCGCCGTCGTCATCGTGGCGGGCTTATGTCAGGTGCCGGGTTTGCTGCATGCGCCGATCACGAGCACGGACGCGTATCGGTACGTGTGGGACGGGCGGGTGCAGTTGTCGGGGCATTCGCCGTACGCACGGGTGCCGTTGGACGACTCGCTGGCGCGGCTGCGGGATCCGATCCTGTTCCCGGGTCTGTCGCCGACCGAGAAGTCGGGGGTGACGCCGCAGACCCCCAAGAATCCCGTCGACGACCCGCGGACGCGGATCAACCGGCCGTTCGTGCCGACGATCTATCCGCCGGTGGCGCAGGCCTATTTCACCGTGGTCGCGCTGTTCACACCCTGGTCGGCAGGCACACTCGGTCTGCAGATAGCCGCCGCATTGATCGCGATTGCGCTCACCTGGCTACTCGCCGTACAAAACCCACGCTGGGCGGCCTTGTGGGGTTGGTCACCGATCGTCGCCCTGGAGGCGAGCAACGCCGCGCATGTCGACGTACTCGCGGCCCTGCTCATCACTGCCGCCGTCATCATCGCCGCCAAACGCCCGAAGGTCGCCGCCGTCGTCCTCGGCGCGGCCGGCAGCGTCAAGCTTCTCCCCCTGCTGCTGCTCCCTGCCTTTCGAACCCGCCGACCGGTCGTTGCCGTCAGCACCTTCATCGCGACCTACGTGCCGCACGTCCTTGCCGTCGGCACCTTGGTGCTCGGATTCCTGCCCGGTTACCTCAACCAGGAAGGGTTCGAGGACGGCAGCTCGAGATCGGCGATTCTCGCGCTCCTGCTGCCTCCTGAGGCCCGCCAGGTCGTCGCCGCGCTGCTCGCGCTCGCCCTCGCCGTACTCGCCTTCTACCGCACCAAACGCGACCCGCTGGCCCTCACCTGCTGCTGGCTGTACGGCGCCGCGCTGCTGATCGCCACACCGACGTACCCGTGGTACGGCCTCCCGCTGCTCGCGCTCGCCGCGCTGGCCCACCGGCCCGAGTGGATCGCCGTACCGATCGCGTCGTACCTCGCCTACGCGAGCTTCGGGCACGACACCCGGCAGGGGCTCAGCTACCTCGTGGCCGCTGTCATCGTTGTCAGCGCGATCACGATCCGTCGCCGGACGGTCGCGGAATCACGTTTGACTGCGGACCGGTCGCCTGCCAACACTGGCGGGCGTGACGAAACGCATCGCCCTCGCGACCTCGGCCGAGCACGCTGAGTTGCACCCGAACGACCTCCCGCTCGTCGAAGCCCTGCGCACGGCCGGCCTCGACCCGGTGGCCGAGGTCTGGTCCGACCCGTCCGTCGACTGGTCGGCGTACGACGCGGTCCTGCTCCGCTCCGTCTGGGACTATCACCTGCGGTACGACGAGTTCACCGAGTGGCTCGCGCTGCTCGACAAGGCCGGCGTACCGCTGCTCAACGACTCCGGTCTGGTCCGCTGGAACGGCGACAAGCGGTACCTGCTCGAGCTCCGCGAGCGCGGTGTCGCGATCGTGCCGTCGCAGATCGCGGCCGGCGCGTGCCTGCGCGAGGTGGTGAGCGGGCTCGCCGGGCAGGAGATCGTGGTCAAGCCGACCGTCGGCGCGACCGCGCTGCACACCGTCCGCGGTGTCGCCGGCTCCGCCGAGTTCGACCAGGTGCTGGCCGAGCTGCCCGAGCTCGTGTACCTCGTGCAGCCGTTCCAGCCCGAGATCGTCGCCGACGGCGAGTGGTCGCTGGTCTTCGTCGACGGCGAGTTCACCCACGCGGTGATCAAGCGCGCCGCCGCGGGCGACTACCGCGTCCAGGACGACTTCGGCGGCACCGTGACACCGACCGAGCCGACTCCCGTCGTACTCGACGGCGCCCTGACCGCCCTCCAGGCGGCCGGCCGCACACCGACGTACGCCCGCGTCGACGGCGTCGTCGTCAACGGCCGTTTCCTCCTGATGGAACTCGAACTCATCGAGCCCGAACTGTTCTTCCCCCACCACCCCGAAGCCGCAACCCAACTCGCCGCAGCAGTCGCCACCCGCGTCTAATTCGTATCGGCCTACTGGACTTTTAAGGTCTGGGGTATGCCGACACTTGATGACATCCGCCAGGCCGCCCGGGAGCTCGAGGGGCGGATTCACCGGACGCCGATTGTGACCTCCTCGGCGCTGGACGAGCGCTTTGGCGGCGAGCTGGTGCTCAAGGCCGAGCTGTTTCAGAAGACCGGGAGCTTCAAGGTCCGCGGGCTGCTGACCAAGCTGCTCCGGCTCAGCGCCGCCGAGCGGGAGCGTGGCGTGATCACGGTCTCGGCCGGGAACGCTGCCGGTGCGCTCGCGTGGGCCGCGCGGGACGCCGGCGTACCGGCAACCGTCGTGATGGCGAAGACAGCTGTCCAGGCGAAGGTCGACGCGGCCCGCGGGTACGGCGCGACCGTCGAGCTCGTCGAGGGTGACCTGATGGCGCAGTACGAGCGGATCAAGGACGAGCGGCAGCTCACCGGCGTCCATCCGTTCGACGACGAGGACGTGATCACCGGACACGGGAGCCTGGGGCTGGAACTGCTGGGGGACCGGCCCGACCTAGGCACCGTCCTGGTGCCGGTGGGCGGCGGCGGGCTGATCTCGGGCGTCGCGACGGCACTCAAGCTGGTGAAGCCGGAGATCCGCGTGATCGGGATCGAGCCTCAGCAGGCCGACGTGGTCAGCCGCAGCCTCGAAGCCGGCGAGCCGCAGAAGCTCGCCACCGCCCGGTCGATCGCCGACGGTCTTGCCGCTCCCGTCTGCGGCACCCGCAACTTCCCGCTCATCCAGCAGTACGTCGACCAGGTCGTCCGCGTCAGCGAGGAAGCTCTCCTCGAGGCCACCCGCCTCGTCATGTCACGCACCAAGCTCGCCCTCGAACCCGCAGCGGCCGCACCGTTCGCGGCGCTGCTGGAAGGCAGCATCCGGCTCGACGGGGTGACCGCCGCGGTGGTCAGCGGCGGCAACCTCGACGTCTCGAAGCTGATGCTCTAGGCGGGATCCAGGGCGGTCGTGAGCCTCGTCCGGGCCCGCGACGGTACGCCGTCACTCGGATCGTCGACCAGGTCGCCCCGGCGTACCGGATCCTTCTCCGGCAGCAGGATGTCGCGGGCGACCACCAGCATCAGCCACAGCGTGCCGGCCATCCGCAGGATCACGGCGAACCAGTAGATCCGGTCCGGGACTTGCGGATCCCCGGGCGCCAGGAACTGGGCCAGATGCATCCAGACCAGCATCCAGTAGAAGCACTCGCAGGCCTGCCAGATCAGCCAGTCCCGAAGCCGCGGCCGGGCCAGCGCAACCAGCGGCAGCAGCCACAGCACGTACTGCGGCGAGTAGACCTTGTTGATCAGCAGGAACGCGGCGACGACCAGGAACGCCAACTGCGCGAACCGGGGCGGTCGTGGCGCCATCAACCCGAGGATCGCGATCGACAGGCACAGGCCGGCGAAGATCACGATGTTCAGCTGGTTGACGTCCGCGACCTCGTGGTTGGCGAGCTTGAGCACGTACCAGATCGAGCCGTAGTCGCTCTCGCGCTGATCGTTGAACTGCCAGAACGACAGCCATTCGTTCTTGGCCAGCAGGTAGATCGGCGCGTTCACCAGGCCCCACGCGACACCGGCCGCGATGACGGCCTGGAACCACGGCCACAACTTGCGGCCGCGGATACAGACGATCAGCAACGGCCCGAGCAGCAGGAACGGATAGAACTTCGCCGCCGTCCCGAGCCCGAGCAAGATACCGAACCAGACCGGTTTTCCACGCGACCACGCGAACATCGCGCCGGCCGTCAGCGCGACGGCGAACAAGTCCCAGTTGATCGTCGACGTCAGAGCGAGCACGGGCGCCGCAGCGACGTACAGGGCGTCCAGCGGCTGTCCTCGCGCCGCGCCGGGACGGGTTTCGGCCCCGCGAGCCGTGGCGACGGTGAAGCCGACCAGGAGCAGCGCGCAGATGAACAGCATCACCAGGTTGACCACGAAGAACACGCCGGCCGTGTCGCGCTTCTGCTCGGCGGTGATGTCCTTCTTCGGGTCGCCGGTGAACAGCCAGGTGATCCGGGCCGCGACCTCCATGAACCCGCCGGTCAGCACCGGGTACTCGAGCACGGGATAGTTGCCGGTGTCGAGGAACGGCCGGTTGCCCTCGGCGAAACCGCGCTCCTGGTACAGGAACCCGATGTCGGAGTAGCACAGCGCCTTGAACGGCCGCCAGCTCTGCCGGTCCCAGCCCGCCTCCATACACGGCGCCTTCTGCAGGACGCCGAGCCCGAAGGTGATCGTGCACACCGCGAGCGCGATCCGCAGCGGCGTCCACCACGAAGATCCGAGCCGGGCGAACCGCCCGGACGGCCCACCGAGCCCAACGGTCAGGCCGGCGACAGCCGGATCAGTCTCCGACGGCGCCTGCGCTCGCTCGCGTTGTGGTCCGGTCACGGTGGGCATCATCTCCTATCGGCTCACCTTGCGACCACCAGAGGTTACCCACCCGTCCCCAGCGACCTGCACAGGTGTCCCCGCGCGCCGTCGGGCGGCCTGGCCTACTGGGTCATGAAGTCGCGGAGAACCTTCACGCCCTCGTCGCCCGGCGGCAGCCAGACGGTGCCTTCGACGGCGTCGGCGATCACGCGGTCGGTGACGAAGACCGTCCCGTTGTAGGCCCGCATCCGGCGCCGTACGTCCTGACGGTCGACCCGGCCGTAGACCACGACGGCGTGCTTGATCCGGGCCGCGGTGAGCACCGGCAGATCGGCGATCAGCTCTTCGCTGCCCAGAACCGACTGCCAGTCCTCCATCAGGACATGCGTCACGCTGTCCAGGTCCGGCAGGGCCAACGGACGCCGAAGGATCTCCGCACCGTCGATCTCCTCGAACCACGCCTTCGCTGCCTTGGACCCCATCGGCCCCAGAACCAGCCGCGGTACGACGTCCTCCTGGGCAGGCGGTACACCGACCAGCTCGGCGTACAGGTCGCGGAGGTGACCGGCCTGGGCCTCCCACGACATCTCGGCCCGCACTCCCGGGTCCGCGGCGCGCTCGCGGTACGGCTCCGGGTCCTGCAGGACGGTCTTCACCGCGGTGGCCAGCGCCTGCGGGTTCTCCGCCTGGAAGACCTCGCCGATCCCGGTCTTGCCGACGAACTCCTCGAGCGTCGGCATGTCGCTGGTCACCACCGGCAGGCCGGCGAAGGTGTACTCGAAGACCTTGTTCGGCAGGGCCATCTCGTGGCTCGGGTACCGCAGGATCGGGATCAGGCCGACATCCGCGGTCCGGAGGAAGTGGATCACGTCGTTCGGCGCGACCGGGTCGAGGTAGTGCACCCGGTCCTCGATCTGCAGCGACTTGCCGAGCGCCCGCAGCTCGTCGACGGGTCGCGTCCGCGCGTGCGGCACGCAGACGACCGCCAGGTGGACCCCGGGCAGGAGCGGCAGAGCCTCCATCGCGGTCTCGACGCCACGGGCCCGGGTGACCCCGCCGCTGTAGACCAGCAGCGGCACGTCGTCAGCGAGACCGATCGTCGCGCGGATGTCGGTGATCCCGCTGTCGCGCTCGCACAGCTCCGGGCTGTTGATCACCACGGTCGGCTCGCGGTCCAGCTTGTGCCGCTTGTGCAGCGTCCGGGCGATCGCCGGGCTGACCGTGACCACGCGGTCGAAGCTCCGGATGTACTCCGCCTCGTGCTGCGCCCAGGCCGCGATCATCCGCGGGGTGCGGCCGCCGTACTGCGACAGGCCGGGGACGTACTCGTGGGCGTCGTACACGATCTTCAGGCTGCGGCCGCGGAGGTCCGCCCGGCCCGCGGCGCGCGATCCGACTCCGATGACGTGCATGTCATGGGCGTGCAGAGCGTCCGGACGCAGCTGGTCGATCAGGTCGGCGAAGATCGCCTCGTAGTCGTCGGCCTCGGGAATGATCGCGCGCCACCTGACCAGACCGCCGCGGGCCGGCAGCCAGGTGTCCCACCACTGCCAGAAGTTCGTCGCCATCCGGGCCTCGGTCTCGCCGAACCAGCCGCGGACCGACACGGCTGCCTGGGACAGGCCCAGCCGCCGGTGCCTGAGCGATCGGCTTGCCGCGCCCGCCACCCGGGCAGCCCGGCCGAGCTGTCCCGCCCGGAGCTTCGCCGCGGCTCGGCCGCGCTCGGCCTTCAGGTCCGCCAGGCGCGCGGCGACCCGGGCCTCCTCGGTGCCCTCGGGCCGGACGTCGAACAACCGGCGATCGCGCCGGAGCCGGCGCCTGCGGTTGCGCTCGTCCCGCAGGACGAAGTGGCCTGGGACGCGGATCATCACGACACCGGACTGAATGGTGTCGATAGCCAGCCGGCCGGAGGCGGACACTCCGAGCAAGGTGACCTGGTAGCCGGCCTTGCCGAGGGCGACGGCCTCCTTGAGGACCCTGGTGTCGTTGGTGATGTCGTTCGCGACGATCATCACGATGCGGGGGACGTGCACACACTCTCCTGGAGCCTTCGTGAGCGCAGGCGCGGAGGTGCTGGAGCTCACAGCGGTGATTGCACGGTTCAACGACGGGGACGGCCTGTCGTTAGCACCGCGGGGACTTTTCGCGCAGTCCCTAGCGTTTTTCATGATGCCAAAAAGCTTCAAGGAAGTCGCAGCGGCAGCAAAATAACGTTACCTACCTTTACATCGCCACTGTCAAGCGTTCAATTCAATCCGCTGGCTCCAAGTGTGCGAGCCAGGTGGTCAGGATGCTCTCGAGCTGAGCCTGCTGGGTCGCGCTGAGCGGCTCGAGCAGACGCTTCTCGTTGGCCATGTGAGCGGCGAACGCCTTGTCGATCAGCCGGCGTCCGGCCGGGGTCAGCCGGACCACGCGACCGCGACCGTCGTCGTCGCTGCGCCGCCGCCGGACCAGACCGGCCGCCTCGAGCCGATCGACCCGCTTGGTCACCGCGCCGGTCGTCACCATCGTGTGCAGCGCGATCTCCCCCGGCGCCCGCTCGTACGGCGAACCCGCGCGCCGCAACGCCGCGAGGACGTCGAACTCCCCCTCCGACAGTCCGTACTGCGCGTACAGCAGCGTCAGCTCGCCGGTGAGCTGATTCGCGATCCGGTGCAGCCGGCCGATCACGCCCTGCGGGCTGGTGTCGACATCCGGTCGCTCCGCCTGCCACTCCGCCTGGATCCTGGCCACGTGATCGGTCACCCGGCCACTATATCTTCCTGGGAAGATATAGTGTTTTCCGTGGAAGCTACATTTCGCTGGACCCTGGTCACCGCGATCGCACCGGTCGCGTGGGGCACGAACTACTTCGTCACCCACGAGTACCTGCCCACCGGACATCCCTTGTACGGCGCGGTGTTCCGCGCCTTGCCCGCCGGGCTCCTCCTGCTCTGCCTGGCGCGGCGTCTCCCCCGCGGTGTCTGGTGGTGGCGATCGCTGCTGCTCGGGGTTTGCAACATGGGCGCGTTCTTCGCGCTGATCTACCTCGCCTCGCAGCTGCTGCCGGTCAGCCTCGCGTCGACGATCATGTCCGCCTCGCCGCTGACGATGGCGCTCTTCGCCTGGGCACTGCTCGCCGAGCGGCCGACCATTCCGGTCCTCACCGGTGCCGCTGCCGGAATCGCCGGCGTCTGCCTCCTGCTCGGCACCGGAACGACCGCCGTCGACCTGCGTGGTGTCGCCGCGTCGGTCGCCGCCCTCACCATGTCGTCCTTCGGCTACATCCTGGCCAAGAAGTGGGGCCGCGCCGACGGCCCGATCGCGACCACCTCCTGGCAGCTGATCGCGGGCGGTCTGGTCCTGATCCCGTTCGCGGCGATCTTCGAGGGCGCACCGCCGCACCTCGACCTGGCCGCGGTCGGCGGTTTCGCGTACGTCGGGTTGGTGGCGACCGCTGTCGCCTTCACGGCCTGGTTCACGGGCCTGCGCCATCTCAGCGCGGCGACGGTCGGGCTGATCGGGCTGCTCAACCCGGTGACCGGCGTACTGCTGGGTGTTCTGGTCTCCGGCGATGTACTCACGCTCCAGCAGGTGCTGGGCCTGGGGCTGGTGCTGTTCGGGATCACGCTGAGCCGTCCACGTCGCGGATCGCGAGTTGAGGCCGGAAGGGCGGAGCCTTCTAAGGTTTATCGATGAACCTCGTGTGGCGGACGCCTGAGCTGACCCTGACCTTCGCGCTCGACGACGGCCCGGTACGGCTGACCACCGGCACCGAGCCAGGGAGCCAGCCGCTGGTCGAGGTCTCCGCACTCGGCCACGGACGCTCCCCCGGCACGAACCGCCATGTCGACACGACCCTCGGCCGTCGCCTCCGCTACGTCACCCACGAGGACTCCGGCTCCACGCTGCGGATCGTCCAGGAGGACGCCACCACCGGCCTTCGCGTGACGAGCGTCTTCGAGGCGGGAGCCGGCGTACAGGCCTGGTCCGAGGCCTCGCTCACCGGACCGGGCGAGCTCGTGCTGGACTTCCTCTCGTCCCTCGTCGTCGGCCTGGAGTCCGTCGAGGCCGACCTGTACTCCGCCGCCAACGACTGGATGGCCGAGAACCGCTGGTCGATGCAGTCGCTGCGCGCGGGCGGCGTACCGCAGATCGTCCGCGACCCGCACTACCCGGTCTCGAAAAGCCGGCACGCCGTCACCAGCACTGGCTCGTGGTCGACCGGCGAGCGATTGCCGGTCGGGGTCCTCGTCGGTACGTCGTACGCGCTGGGCTGGCAGATCGAACACAACGGGCCGTGGCATTACGAGCTCGGCGAGAACCGGAACGGCGGCTACCTCCTGCTCAGCGGCCCGACCGCGCAGGAGCACCAGTGGACGGTGCGACTGACCGCGGACGAGTCCTTCACGACGGTGCCGGTCTCGCTTGTCGCCGGAACCGATCGGGACAGCGTCTTCGCCGCACTCACTCGTCAGCGGCGTGCGGTGCGGCAGCGCCGACCGGTCGACGACCGGATGCCGGTGATCTTCAACGACTACATGAACACGTTGATGGGCGACCCAACGACCGCCAAACTGCTCCCGCTGATCGACGCGGCGGCCGAGGTCGGCGCCGACTACTTCTGCATCGACGCAGGCTGGTACGCCGAGGGCGACTGGTGGAGCACCGTCGGCGCCTGGCAACCCTCCACCACCCGCTTCCCCGGCGGGCTGGGCGAGGTGATCGACCGGATCCACGACCGTGGCATGGTCCCCGGTCTCTGGCTCGAGCCCGAGGTGATCGGTGTCGACGCGCCGATCGCCCGCGAGCTGCCCGACGACGCGTTCCTCACCCAGCAGGGCATCCGCGTCGCCGAGCACGGCCGGTACCTGCTCGATCTGCGTAGCCCGCTGGCGCGACAGCACCTCGACGACACGGTCGACCGGCTCGTCGCCGACTTCGGCATCGGCTTCTTCAAGTTCGACAACAACACGATGACCGGCCCGGGCACCGACAAGGGCGGTACGTCGCTCGGCCACGGACTGCTCGAACACCAACGGGCGCTGCTCGACTGGCTCGACGCACTGCAGGCCCGGCACCCGGAACTGCTGATCGAGAACTGCGCCTCCGGGGCGATGCGGATGGACTACGCGATGCTGTCCCGGCTGCATCTGCAGTCCACCTCGGACCAGCAGCATCCGTTGCTCTATGCCCCGATCACTGCGGCGGCGCCGGCCGCCGTACTGCCCGAGCAAGCCGGTCATTGGGCGTACCCGATCACCGGCACCACGCGCGAGGAGTTCACGCTCGCCCTGGTCAACGGCATCCCCGGCCGGCTCTACCTGTCCGGCCACCTCAACCAGATGACCGACGCCGAGCGCGAGCTGGTCAGGTCGGCGCTGGCCGCCCACCGAGAAATCCTGGGCGAGCTCGAGTCCATGGTGCCGTCCTGGCCGCTCGGCCTTCCGGCGTGGACGGACGAATGGGTCGCACTCCGCCTGACCGGGCCGGACTCGGCCTACTTGGCAGTGTGGCACCGAACGCCGGGACCCGCCGCAATCACCGTCGAACTCCCCCACGCGAAGGTCAGCCCGTTGTTCCCTGCCGACGACGACGGCTGGACCTACACCTGGAACGGCGACTCGCTCACGATCAGCACCGACGTGTCCGAGCCGTCCGCGCGCGTCGTCCGCCTGAGTTAGTGTCGAAGCGCTTCGATCTAGGGTAGAACTGTTCCACCTACTCGAAGGGGAGCAGCATGGTCACGATCGCGGACGTCGCCCGGCATGCCGGGGTCGCGGCCAGCACGGTCTCCTATGTGCTCAGCGGGAAGCGGACGATCTCGACCGATACCCGCGAGCGGGTGCAGCGCAGCGTCCAGGCGCTCGGCTACCGGCCGAACGCGAGTGCCCGCGCGCTGGCCAGCCAGCGATCGAACGTGCTCGCCCTCGTCATCCCGCTCCGCACCGGTATGCATGTCCCGGTGATGATGCAGTTCGCAGCCGCGGTCGTGACCACGGCCCGCCGGTTCGATCACGACGTACTGCTGGTGACGGCCGACGAAGGACCCGACGGGCTGGAGCGGGTCGCGCAGAGCTCGCTGGTCGACGCACTGATCGTGATGGACGTCGAGCTGCACGACGAACGCGTGCCGGTACTGCGCGAGCTGCCGATGCCGTCGGTGCTGATCGGCTACCCGGACGAGGCCGACGGGCTGACCTGCATCGACCTCGACTTCGTTGCCGCGGGCGCCCTTTGCGTCGACCACCTGGCCGACCTGGGCCACACCTCGCTCGCTCTCCTCGGTACGCCGTCGGCCGTCTACGAGCGCCAGACAGGGTTCGCCCAGCGGACGTTGACGGGCTTCGCCGAGGCGGCCGAACGACGCGGCGTCCTGGGGGTCGAGACGCCGTGTGAGCACACGTTCGACGCGATCCTGCACACGGTCGAGCAGCTGCTCGACGACCACCCGGACATCACCGGACTCGTCGTCCAGAACGAGCCGATCATCGGCCCACTCCTCGACGTACTGCGCCGGCTCGGCCGCCGGGTGCCTGAGGACATGTCGTTGATGGCGATCTGTGCGGACGACGTCGCCGAACGCCAGGTCCCGCAGCTGTCATCGGTGACGATCCCGGCCGAGCGGATCGGCGATCAGGCGGTCGAGTCGCTGATCACCAAACTCGAGGGCGGCGAGGTGCCCGGCCTGACGCTCCTTCCTCCGACGCTTACTGCCCGCGGGAGCACCGCAGCACGGCATAACCACCCGGCGGCACCGGCAACCGACCGATAACCAGCTCGCCCTCTTCGGGTACGTCGACCTCGGTGTCGCCGTGGTTGAACAGGAACGTCCAAGGCTGCCGTCGGACGATCTCCAAAGGTGACGGCTGCAGGCTGAACAGCCGCTCCGCCGTCGCATCATCGAGCTCGGTCGACACGTAGCACGCCGTACCCGCTCCGACCTGGCGGCGGGTGATCGCGGGCTTGCCGTCGAGCACTCCCCCGACGTACCGATCGACGACCTCGGCCGAGAACGCGTGCACGTCCTCACTCCACAGGCGCCCGCCGCCACCGGACTCCAGGACGACCTCGCAGTCGTCCGGCAGCGGATGGAACTCCTCGACCCGCACGCCGAGCAGCTCCGTGAACGCACCGGGATACCGAACCCGGAGGTCAGGATCGACGACGCCGCTGAAGTACCCGACGACCAGCTGTCCGCCGTTCTCCACGTACGCCGTGAGCCCGGCCGCAGCCTCGTCCGAGATCAGATAGAGCGACGGCGCGACCACCAGCCGGTAGGACGACAGATCCGCGTCCGGAGCCGTGAAGTCGACTGTCACCCCCGCTCGCCAGAAGTGCCGATGGGCGGCACGGACCGCGGCCAGGTAGTCGAGGGACGACGAAGGGAGGTGAGTGCCTTGCATCCCCCACCAGCACTCGACGTCCCAAAGGATCGCGACGTCTGCCTCAATGTTGCTCTCGGCAACCTCAGCCAGCTTTGGCAGCTCCGATCCAAGCGCTGCAACCTCACGGAACATCCGAGTGTCAGGACCTGCGTGCGGCACCATCGCCGGGTGGAACATCTCGGACCCGCCCCGTGACGCCCGCCACTGGAAGAACAGCGCGCCCTGCGAGCCGCGCGCGACATGCGACAAGCTGTGCCGCGCCATCCGCCCCGGCTCCTTCGTGTGCAGCCGGCCGCCTACGTTGATTGCGCCGGCGGCCTGCTCCATCAACAGCCAGGGCCTCCCGCCGGACCAGCCTCGCGCCAGGTCCGCAGCGAAGGCCGTCTGCTCCTCCGCGCCGACGTCCGAGCGATCAGGGTAGTTGTCGATAGCAACGATATCGACCTCGTCGGCCCACTGCGCATGGTTCACCGGAACCCAGCCGCCGAACACGAAGTTCGTGGTGATCGGCAACGCCGACAGCTTCCGCAGCTCGGTCTTCTGCTCCAGGTACGCCGCCAGCAGTTCGTCCGACCAGAATCGCCGGAAGTCGAGGTACTGCGCGGGATTGACGAGGTACTGCGTCTTCCGCGCCGGCTCGATGTCCGCCCATTCGGCGTACCCCTGACTCCAGAACGCCGTCGTCCACGCCTCGTTCAACCGCTGGAGTATGCCGTACCGCTCCTGCAACCACGCGCGGAACCGCTCAGCCGCCAACGAGCAATAACAGGTGGTCCCGTACTCGTTGTGCACGTGCCACATCGCCAGCGCCGGGTGATCGTGGTACCGCTCCGCCAGTTTGCGCGCGATCCCCCTCGCCGCCTCGCGATAGGCGGGCGCGGACGCGCAGTACGTGTCCCGGCTGCCATGCGTGAGCCGTACGCCGTCCGCCGTGACCGGCAAGGCCTCGGGATGGAGCCGGCTGAACCACGGCGGCGGTGACGCTGTCGGGGTGGCCAGGTCGACCTGGACGCCACCCGCGTGCAACAGGTCCATGACCTGGTCGAGCCAGCCGAACTCGTACTGCCCGGGGCTGGGCTCGAGCGAGGACCACGAGAACACGCCGACGGTCACCAGGTTCACCCCGGCGCGCTGCATCAGCTCGACGTCCTCTTTCCAGACGTCCGGATCCCACTGCTCGGGGTTGTAGTCGCCGCCGTACCAAAGAGTCACAGGCTCAGCCTTTCACGGCGCCGATGATGACGCCCTTGGTGAAGTGCCGCTGGACGAACGGGTACACCAGGAGCACCGGGATGATCGCGATCACCACGATCGCCATCTTGATCGCCAGACCGGGCGCCGGCTGCAGGCCGAGACCGACTCCGGACGCCACGCCACCGGCACCGGTCGGCAGCGGTTGCTGCTGCACGATGTAGGTCCGCAACACCATCTGCAGAGGCCACTTGTTGTTGTCGTTGATGTAGAGCAGCGCATTGAAGAAGGCATTCCAGTAGCCGACCGCGTAGAACAGCCCGACGACCGCGACCACGGCCTTGGACAACGGCAGCACGATCCGGCGCAGGATCGCGAACTCGCCCGCGCCGTCGATCCGCGCGCTGTCGATCAGCTCGCCCGGAATACCCATGAAGAACGAACGCATGACGATCAGGTTGAACGCCGAGATAGCGGCCGGCAGGATCAACGACGCGTAGTGATCGATCAGCCCGAGCGAGTTCACCACCAGGTAACTCGGGATGATGCCCGGCCCGAACAAGAACGTCAGCAGGACGACGAACAGCAGCGGCCGGTGGAACAACGAACCCGGTCGCGACAGCCCGTACGCCGCCAGCACGGTGATGCCGAGGCTGAACGCCGTACCGACGGCGGTGATCACCACGCTGATCAGCAACGCACGAGTGACCACGCCACCGGACAGCAGTTGCACGTACGCGGCGACCGTCAGCTCCCGCGGTACGACGACCAGCCCGCCGGCGCGGGTCACGGCCTCCGTGGTGGACAGGCTCGTCACCACCACGACGTACAGCGGGAACGCCACGGCGAGTGCGATCAGGGTCAGCACGACCGGTTTGCCCAGCCGACCGACCGCGGTCGGTTCTTCTTCCCAGACAGCTCGTGCGGTCATGAGCGCGAATACACCCCCTGCTCGCCCACCAGGTGCGCGAATCGGTTGGCGGCCAGGACGAGGACCAGGCCGACGACTCCCTTGAACAGGCCGGCCGCGGCGCCGTACCCGAAGTCGCCGACGAGCAGGCCTTGGTAGTAGACGTATGTGTCGAGGACCTCCGCCGCGCTGCCGCCGACGGCGCTGCGTTGCAGGATGAACTGCTCGAAGCCGACCGTCAGCGCGTCGCCCAGCCGGAGGATCAGCAGCAGGACGATCACCGGGCGGAGGCCGGGCAGGGTGATGTGCCAAAGACGGCGCCAGCGGTTGGCTCCGTCGGCCGCAGCGGCTTCGTAGAGGGCCGGGTTGATGGTGGACAGGGCCGCCAGGAAGACGATCATGCCCCAGCCGGCGTCCTTCCAGACCGACTGTGCGGTGACCAGCAGGATGAACGTGTCCGGTTTGGTCATCAGGTCGACCGCCTGGTGGCCGTGGTCGCGCAGGGTCTGGGCGAGCAGTCCGGCGCCGCCGATCATCTGCTGGAAGAGCGACACGACCAGCACCCAGGAGAAGAAGTGCGGCAGGTAGACGATGCCTTGGACAACGTTCCGGATCCTTGCCGACAGCACGCTGTTCAGCAGCAGCGCCAGTCCGATCGGGATCGGGAAGAAGAAGATCAGCTGCACCGCGGTGATCGACAGCGTGTTCGCCACCGCCCGCCAGAACGCCGGCTCGGAGAACATCCGGCTGAAGTTGGCGAACCCGATGAAGTCACTCCCCCGGATCCCGGCGTACGGCGAGTAGTCCTGGAAAGCAATCACATTCCCCAACGTCGGGAAATAGTGAAACACCGCGAGCAACACCACCACCGGCAAGACCATCACCAACAATGGCCAATCCCGCCGCAGCCGATGCCGGAACCTCATGCCAGTTGGCTTTTCAGACCTCACCGGAGCCGGAGGACGAGCCGCCCGCTCCGGGGGCTTAACGACCGTTGTCACTGAGGACCTTGGCGTAGAAGTCGCGGCCTTCGTTTCCGCCGTTGGTCTGCCACTGCTTGATCGCCGTCTTCAGCTCCGAGACCGGCTTCCGGCCGCGGTAGATGTCCTGGAGCGCGTCGTCGAACGGCTGGTTCAGCGCGGCCATCTTGGCCGGCTGCTCCACCCGGATCCCGTCGAACAGGTTCTTCTCGCGGACCTTCGCCGCCGCGTTCTGCCAGGCGCTCATCGACTGCACGTACCCGGGGTACTCGCTCTCGGTGATCGCCGTCGGCCGCCCACCCAGGAAGATGTAGGTCTGCGAGACCTCCTTCTGCCCGAGCGCGGTCAGCTTCGGAGCACCGGAGGCCTGCTTCACGTAGTGCTTGCCCTCGACCCCGTAGTTGTAGAGCACGTACTCCTCGGTGCCGAACGGCGCCGACGTGTAGTTCATGACGCCGAGCAGCTCCTTCACCCGCTGCTCGCCGACCCCCTTCTTCACGAACGTGAAGATGCCGGCCGGATCGCCGCCCCAGGTGATCGGCGTACCGCCGTCGTGGGCGAACGGCAGCACCGGCTGCGGATCGAACTTCGGGTTGATCGTCTGCTGCCGCTGCAACGCCTCGTGCCAGCCGCCCAACCCGTTCTGCCGGATCACGAACTTGCCGCCCTCGAAGAGTGCGTTCTCGTCCGCGCCGGCGTTCGCGACCACCTCCGGGTGCACGTACCCCGACTGGAACAGCCTGCGGACGAACGCGACCGCCTCCTCGAACTCCGGGGTCTCGATCTTGTTCACCAGCTTGCCGCTGGAGTCCTTGCGCCAGCCGCCCGGTGCCCCGAACATCCGCACCATCTCGTCGGCGACCGACCCGAACGCCCACCGGCCCGCCTTCGCGTCGGTCAGCTGCTTGCCCAGCGCCAGCACGTCGTCGGCGGTCTTCGGCGGCTCCGCGCCGACCTGGTCGAAGATGTCCTTGCGGTAGAACAGCGCCCACGGGAACCCGTCGGACGGGAACGGCACCGCCTTCAGCTGCGAGTTCCACACGCCGTACGCCCAGGCCCGGGTCGGCAGGTTCGCCAGCATCGGGTACGCCGCCGCCTTGTCACCGGCCAGGTACGGCGTGAGGTCCTCGAACAGCTTGTCCACGGCCTGACCGAACCGGGTCAGCCCGGAGATGTTCCAGCCCGGGATGCAGAGCAGCTCGGGCACGTTGCCCGCTGCCAGGATCGGGCCGAGCTTGTCGCCGTAGTCGTTGCCGTTGAGGATGTTGAACCGGACCGGCGCCCCGATCCGCTCGTTGTTCGCGTCGTAGTAGGAGTTCTTGCCGAGGCCGGGCGGCATCGGGCTCCACAGCGGCGTCATCGCCGACACTTCCTTGCCGCTGGGCACCATCTTGTCGGGCACGGCCCGCTTCAGCTCGCTCGGATAGTGCGAGAACCCGGGCGACGCGCCGTTCTCGCCGGCCAGGTCCGGCTTCACCGGCTCGTACGCGATGAACTTCGGCAACAGGCCGGACAACTTGTCCTCGGTCTCGGCCCGGCCGCTCGTACCGGCTCCCGAACCGCCGTTGGAGCAGCCGGTCAGGGTGACACCGCCGGCGGCCGCGGCGCCGACGCCGAGCAGGGAGATGAAGGTCCGGCGCCTGGTGCCGCCGATCTCTGGTCCGGTCACGTCGCATCCCCTAGAATTAGTTGGGCTAATACCCAAACAAATTAGCTCAGAGCCGACCGGGCGACAAGGTGTAGAACTGACCCAGGACTCGATCGAGGGACGGACCTTGACCACACAGACCGCGGACCACACCCACATCCGCGCGACCAACCTGGCCGCGGTGCTGGGCTACCTGCGCCGCGAGGCACCCTGCTCGCGGGCCGCGATCGCCACCGGGACCGGTCTCAACAAGGCGACCGTGACCAGCATCGTCGGGGACCTGCTCGAACGCCGCCTGGTCCGCGAGACCCAGCAGACCCAGAACCATGTCGGCCGGCCGGCGACACTGCTGCTGCTCGACGGGTCGGCGTACGCGACGATCGGGCTCGAGGTGAGCGCTCGCGGCCTGACCGCCCTCGGCTGCGACACGGCCGGCGAGCAGGTACTGCGTTGGCACCGCGCCGGGCCGGGCGTGGACGCCGGGCCAGCCAAGACGATCGCGACACTGGCCAACCTGGCCCGCCGTGCAGTGACCACCGTGCAGTCATCCGGTCGACAGGTCCTCGGGATCACGGTCGGCGTGCCCGGGCTGGTGAACCGCGACGGCGCCGTCGTACTGGCGGCCGGTCTGGGCTGGCGGGATGTGCCGATGCGGGCCGAGCTGGTGGCGGCGATCGGGCGGCCGGACATCCCGATCACGGTCGACAACGACGCGTCGTTGGGCGTGCTGGCCGAGCATCTCTACGGTCCGCACGCCGGGACGGCCAACCTGATCCGGCTCACCGGGGACACCGGCGTCGGGGCAGGCATCATCGCCGACGGCAAGCCGCTCGAAGGTCACCTCGGCTACGTCGGGGAGATCGGCCACCTACGCCTCGTCCCGGACGGGCCGCGCTGCGGGTGTGGTCGACGGGGCTGTCTCGAGGCGCTGGCGAGCCTGCCGTCGATCCTGGCCCGGACGGACGTGACCGACAGCGACCCGCAGCTCCAACTGGAGGAGCTGATCCGCCGCGCCGACGCCCAGGACAGCGCGGTCACCCAGGTCCTCGCCGAAGCCGGCGCCTACCTCGGTCAAGGCATCGCCGCGCTCGTCAACATCCTCAACCCAGAGCTCGTCCTCCTCGGCGGCGCCTACGCGCTCCTCGCCGACCACCTCACTCCCGCCCTCGACAAGGCTCTCCGCGAGGCGACCATCGCCCCCGACGCCGGCGGCTGCACGGTCCTCGCGTCGACGCTCCCCGACACCGCCACTCCCCTGGGCGCCGCCGCCCAAGCCCTCACCCCGCTGACCCGCGGCCACCTCCCCACCCGCTGATCCGTACCGACGGAAAGCGCCTACCCTGAGCGAGCCCGCGAGGTCTTGACCGTCGCCGCTCGGGATGCAACCCTCTGTTCACGCCCGATCTGTCGAAGCGCTTCGATCGATTGTCACGATGACCGTTCGAAGCGCTTCGACACACAGCCCGTGGAGTCGATCGCCGATGAGTACTCCAGCTCCCCTCCCCCGTTCAGCTCCGCCCCCGTTCCGCGATCCGGCCCGGCCGACCGGCGAGCGGGCCGACGATCTGCTCGCCAGGCTCACCCCGGACGAGAAGGTCGCGCTGCTGCACCAGTACCAGCCGCCGGTCCCGCGGCTCGGCCTGGACTCGTTCCGCACCGGCACCGAGGCGCTGCACGGCGTCGCCTGGCTCGGCCCGGCGACCGTCTTCCCGCAGGCGATCGGCCTCGCCACGAGCTGGAGTCCGGACCTGGTCCGCGCCGTCGGCGCCGCGGTGGGCGACGAGGTCCGCGTCTTCCACCAGAAGGACCCGGCCGGCGTCGGCCTGAACGTCTGGGCCCCGGTGGTCAACCCGCTCCGCGACCCGCGCTGGGGCCGGAACGAGGAGGGGTACGCCGAGGATCCGTGGCTGACCGGCGTGATCGCGACCGCGTACGGACACGGGCTCGCCGGCGACGACCCGTCGTACCTCAGGACCGCTCCGACGCTGAAGCACTTCCTTGCCTACAACAACGAAACCGACCGCTGCACGACCTCTAGCAACCTGCCGCCGCGGGTGCTGCACGAGTACGAGCTGCCCGCGTTCCGCGCGCCGATCGAGTCCGGTGCGGCGGTCGCGGTGATGCCGTCGTACAACCTGGTGAACGGACGGCCTGCCCACCTGAGCCCGCTGATCAACGACGTACTGCGCACCTGGACCGGCGACGACGTGCTGGTCGTCAGCGACGCGTACGCGCCCGGCAACCTCTTCGGTCTGCAGCAGTACTCACCCGACGGCCCGACCGCGTACGCCGCCGCAGTCAAGGCCGGCGTGGACAGCTTCACGCAGGACGACACGAACTCCGCCCCGACGATCGACCGGATCCGCGAGGCACTCGATCGCGGCCTGCTCACGTGGGCAGACATCGACAGCGCAGTACGACGGGTGCTGGCGATCCGGCTCCGCCTCGGCGAGTTCGACCCGCCTGAACTCGACCCGTACCGCGAGCTCGAGCCTGATCTGGTCAACTGTCCCGCCCACCGCGAGCTGGCCCAGGACGCCGCACGCCAAGCGATCGTGCTGCTGAAACACGAGTGCCAGGTCCTGCCCCTCACCGACGCCGTCCAGCGGATCGCCGTCGTCGGACCGCTCGCCGGCGCCGTCAGGGAGGACTGGTACGCCGGAACACTCCCGTATCAGGTCACCGCGCTGGACGGTATCGTCGAGCGGCTCGGCCGGGATCGCGTCGAGTACTGCGAGGGCGTCGACCGGATCACGCTCCGCATCGCCGACTCCTCGTCGTACCTGACGGTCGGCGCGGACGCCGTACTGCGAGCTGGCCGGGAGCCGGGTGAGTTCGACCTGTTCGACTGGGGCGGGGATGCGTTCGCCCTGCGGTCGGTGCGGAACGGGCAACACCTGAGCATGAGCGACGACGGTGAGCTCGCCGCCGATCAGTGCGGTCCGAACGGCTGGGAGGTCAAGCAGACGTTCAGATTCGTGCAGCTGGCCGGCACCGTGCTGATCCAGCACCTGCACAGTGACCGTTTCCTCCACGTCGACGCGGAAGGTGCGATCAGCCTTGCCGAGCAGGCGACGCCGTTCGTGCTCGATGTCGTCGTCGACGGTGCCGCGCAGGCCGCCGCCGTGGCTGCCCGCGCCGATGTCGCGATCGTTGTCGCCGGCAACCACCCGTTGGTGAACGGCCGGGAGACCGAGGACCGCGACAGCCTCGACCTCCCGGCGGCGCAGGACCGGCTGATCCGCCGGGTCCACGCCGCGAACGCGTGCACGGTGCTCGTGCTCAGCAGCAGCTATCCGTTCGCGATCGGCTGGGCCCAGCAGCACCTGCCGGCGATCCTGTGGTCCGCGCACGGCGGGCAGGAGTACGGTCGCGCGCTGGCCGACGTACTGTTCGGCGACCACGACCCGGCCGGACGGCTGACCCAGACCTGGTACGACTCCGCGGCGGACCTGCCCGACCTCCTCGACTACGACATCATCACCACTGATGCGACGTACCTGTACTACCGAGGCACGCCGCTCTACCCCTTCGGTCACGGCCTGAGCTACACCACGTTCAGGTACGGCGATCTGCAGCTGAGCGCGCCGTCGATCGCGTCCGACGGCGAAGTCCGAGTCACGTTCACAGTCACCAACACCGGCGATCGGCCAGGCACCGAAGTGGCCCAGCTGTACACCCGTCAGCAGCGTTCACGAGTCAAGCAACCGCTGCGACAGCTCCGCGGCTTCCGCCGGTTGTCGCTCGCCCCCGGCGAGTGCGCCGACGTCGAATTGACTGTCGCCGCGGCCGACCTCGGGTTCTGGGACGTGACGCGGGACCGGCACTGCGTCGAGTCAGCGCGCCACAGCGTCATGGTCGGCCGGTCCAGCAGCGACCTTCGATTGACCACGACCCTCGACGTCCATGGCGAACGCATCCCGTCGCGAACGCTCGAACTCGCCGCGACCAGCTTCGACGAGTACTGCGGAATCACGCTCTCCGACGAGACGACTGTCTCGCTGGAACCCCAAGCCTGGTTGGCGTTTCACGACGTCCAGCTGGACTCCGAGACAGCCGTCACCATCACCGCCGCCAACCACGGAACCCGGCCGGCGACGATCGAACTCCGCCTCGACGACCCGCTCCACGGCGAGGTCCTGACGACCGTCCAGGTCGAGCTGGGCCCCCGCACGCCGATCACCGGCGGGTTGGCGCCGGCGACCGGAGTACGCACGGTCTACGCGGTCTTCTCCGCGGCGGACGTCGTACTCGAGAGCTTGACCGTGTAGCGCTCGCAGACGCCCTCGATCACGCGCGACTCGACCTCACCGTCGCGCAGGGTCAGCTCGATCACGGCGGCCACTCCCCCGTCGGCGTCGGGCAGCTCGACCACCGTCGTCTGCCCGTCGCTCGGCGCGAACCAGCGCAGCTCGACCCCGTCGGCCCAGTCGTACTCCGGCCGGTCGTCGACTGCCCCGATCGGGATCACGGCGCCCTCACGCACGAACAGCGGCACGCTGTCGAAGGCATGGGTCTGCTGCACCCAGCCCGGACCCGACAGCACCTCGCCGGTCAGCAACGACGTCCATCGACCACGCGGCAGGTAGAACGAGACCTCTCCGTCGACGCTCATCACCGGCGCGACCAGCAGATCGGGACCGAGCATGTACTGGCGATCCAGGTAGGCGACCGCCGGATCGTCGGGGAACTCCAGCACCATCGGCCGCATCATCGGCACCCCGTCCTGATGCGCCTCGGCCGCGGCCGTCATCAGGTACGGCATCAACGACAACTTCAGCTTCGTGAACTTCCGCAGTACATCGACCGCCTCGTCGTCGAACGCCCACGGCACGCGGTACGACGACGAGCCGTGCAACCGCGAATGCGACGAGAGCAGCCCGAACGCCACCCAGCGCTTGAAGATCGCGGGGTCGGGCAGGCCTTCGAATCCGCCGATGTCGTGACTCCAGTACCCGAACCCCGACGACGCCAGCGAGAGCCCGCCGCGCAACGACTCCGCCATCGCCTCGAACGTCGACTCGCAGTCGCCACCCCAGTGCACCGGGAACTGCTGCCCGCCGGCCGTCGCGGAGCGGGCGAACAGAACCGCGTCGCCCTCGCCCCGGTTCTCCTCGAGCAGCCCGAAGACGGCCGCGTTGTAGAGCTGGGCGTAGTAGTTGTGCATCCGCTCGGGATCGGATCCGTCGCACCAGGCAACGTCGGTCGGGATGCGCTCGCCGAAGTCGGTCTTGAAGCAGTCGACGCCCAGATCGATCAGGGCCTGCAGCTTGGAGCGGTACCACGCGGCCGCATCCGGGTTGGTGAAGTCGACGATCGCCATACCGGCCTGCCACATGTCCCACTGCCAGACGGAGCCGTCCGGCCGCTTGAGCAGGTAGCCAAGCTCTCGACCCTCCTCGAACAGGACGGACCGCTGTGCGATGTACGGGTTGATCCACAGGCTGACGCGCAGGCCGCGGTCCTTCAGCCGACGGACCATGCCGGCCGGATCCGGGAACGCGATCGGGTCCCACAGGAAGTCGCACCAGTGGAACTGCCGCATCCAGAAGCAGTCGAAATGGAACACGCTCAACGGGAGATCCCGCTCGGCCATCCCGTCGACGAACGCGCTCGTCGTCTCCTCGGTGTAGTCCGTGGTGAACGACGTCGACAGCCACAGCCCCATCGACCACGCCGGCACGCGGGCGGGCCGGCCGGTCAGTGCGGTGTAGCGGCGCAGGACGTCCTTCGGGGCCGGACCGGCGAAGACGTAGTACCCGAGCTCCTGGCCTTCGACGCTGAACTGGTTGCGGGACGTGGTCTCGGAGCCGACCTCGAACGACACCCGGGCCGGGCTGTCGACGAGTACGCCGTACCCCTTGCTGCTCAGGTAGAACGGCACGTTCTTGTACGCCTGCTCGCTCGACGTACCGCCGTCGGCGTTCCAGCTGTCGACGACCTGCCCGTTCTTCACGAACGCACCGAAGCGTTCACCCAGGCCGTAGATCGTCTCGCCGACGCCGAGCGCCAGCTGCTCGTGGACGTAGTGCTTGCCGTCGGCATCGGTAATCAGGCCGACGCTCCGCGCACCCGAGTTGGTAAGCGGCCGGCCGTCCTGCTCGAACCGGACGTCCCACGGCCCCTCGAGCGCGATCACCACGCTCAGCTCACCCGACGTCAACCGCGCCTCGGCGGCACCGACGTCCACCTTCACCGGATGATCGTCGTCCACGTTCAAGCGGTACGCCGGCCGTGCGGGCCGGCCGCCGAGGTGGTGCCCGATCCGGACCCCGATCACCCCGCGCGCCGGCGACGAGAACGTCACCGTGAACAGCGGCTGGTTGAGCGTGTCGCCGCGTCGCTCGATCCGCCGGGCCGGCGCGAACACGGTCAGCTCCCGCTCCCCCGCCTGCACGCCCTCGACCTCGGCCGGCCGCAACCGCGTCAGTCCCTCGCGGAGCTGCCAGTACCCGTCGCTGAACTTCATCGTGGCCAGCCTCTCCCGAAATGGGTTGTCGAAGCGCTTCGACAACGCTAGGCGGGCCGACTTCATCGCGTCAAGTTTGTCCACCTCTCAGCGGATTCTCAGCGGGCCTCGGTGACACTGGGTGGATGCGAGTGCTGATGGTCGAGGACGAGCTGCGGCTGGCCGACACGGTCCACCGCGGTCTGACCGACTCCGGGTTCGTCGTGGAGATGGTGCACGACGGCGAGAACGCGGTGTGGGCGGCGACCGAACACAGCTACGACGTGATCGTGCTGGACATCATGCTGCCGAAGCTGAACGGGTACCGGGTGCTCGAGATGCTGCGGGCGCGCGGGATCTGGACTCCGGTGCTGATGCTGACCGCGAAGGACGGCGAGTACGACCAGACCGACGCGTTCGACCTCGGCGCGGACGACTATCTGACCAAGCCGTTCAGCTTCCTGGTCCTGATCGCCCGGTTGCGGGCGCTGATCCGGCGCGGCGGACCGGAGCGGCCCGTGGTCCTGACCGCCGGCGACCTCTCGCTGGACGTGGCCCGGCGGCGGGTGGAGCGGGACGGGCGGGAGATCACGCTCACGCCCCGCGAGTACGGCCTGCTCGAGTTCCTGATGCAGCACCGCGGCGACACGGTCAGCAAGGCCGAGATCCTGGCCTCGGTCTGGGACCCGGCCTTCGACGGCGACCCGAACGTGGTCGAGGTCTACGTGCGGTACCTGCGGAAGAAGATCGACACCCCGTTCGCCCGGCACGCCATCGAAACCATCCGAGGGATGGGATACCGACTCAACCCCGAAGGCGGATAGCGCCACCTGCGAAACTGGCGGGGTGAGCACGGTCGTGCGACGTCGGGTCGACGGGTGGTACCGGACCGCGGGTGGTCTGCGGCAGGCGAGCGTACGGAGCCGCTCGACGGCTGCGGCCGTGATCGTGGTCGCCGTCGCGATGATGCTCGGCGCCGCCGCGTTGCTCCTGCTGCTGCAGCGGGCCCTGATCACCGAGGTCTCCGACGCCGCTGAGGGCCGGGTCGGCGATGTGGCCGGTCAGGTCAGCTCGGAGGGTACGGCGGGCCTCGCGCGCGATCTGGTCGAGACGACCCGCGCGACCCAGCTGGTCCAGGTCCTCGATCCGGCCGGTCGCGTGATCGCGGCCTCGTCGAGCCGGGTCGGCAACACACCGTTGACCGACCTCCGTCCGCCGGCCGGTGCGCTGATGCGGGCCGAGGTCGGCGAGATGCCGTTGATCGACGACGACCACAACTACCTGATCGTGGCGCAAGGAGCGTCGTACGACGGGCAGACGTACACGGTCGTGGTCGCGTCGTCGGTGGAGACGCAGCGGCAGACGGTCGCCACGGTGGCGAAGTACCTGGTGATCGGGTTCCCGGCGTTGCTGATCGTGGTCGGCGTGGCCGGGTGGCTGATGGTCGGGCAGGCGCTGCGGCCGGTCGAGCGGATCCGCTCCCGCGTGCAGGGCATCGGCACCCGGGACCTGACCGAGCGCGTCCCGGTGCCGGAGACGCGGGACGAGATCGCGCGGCTCGCGGTGACGATGAACGAGATGCTCGACCGGCTCGAGACCGGTCAGGCGACGCAGCGGGCGTTCGTGGCGGACGCGAGTCACGAACTGCGGTCGCCGTTGGCCACGCTGACCGCGGCGCTGGAGGTGATCGAGGCGGACACCACCGGGCAGGCGTGGCACGAACTGCGCGCGGTGATGGCGACCGAGACCGACCGGATGCGGCAGCTCGTCGAGGACCTGCTGCTGCTCGCCAAGGCCGACGACACCGGGATCCGGATGCAGCAGACAGACGTGGACCTCGACGATCTGGTCGCGGCCGAGATCCAGCGGTTGCGAAGCTCGATGCCCGAGCTGAAGGTGACCGGCGACGTCCGCCCGGTCCGGGTGGTCGGCGACCCGGCCCGGTTGGGTCAGGTACTGCGGAATCTCGTCGACAACGCCGCCCGCGCCGCGCACACCAGCGTCCACCTGAGCACGGCCGAGAAGGACGGATCGGCGATCATCACGGTCGAGGACGACGGCGACGGGATCCCCGAGGCGGACCGGCTACGGGTGTTCGAACGCTTCGTCCGCCTCGACACCAGCCGCTCCCGGACCAGCGGCGGATCCGGACTCGGGCTGTCCATCGCCCGCGAGATCACCCGCGCCCACGACGGCACGATCACGCTGACCTCGTCGAGCACCGGAGGTACGACGGCCACCGTCACGCTACCGAACATCGGATGAGGGGTGGTGCGCGCCGCCCGTCAGGACGAAGCTGAGGGTGGGAGGTGGGTGTGATGAAAGCCGCAGCAGGCGACCAAGTTGTGGTCGAGACCAGCCATCTGATGGCACACCGTCGCGAGGGGAAGATCGTCGAAGTCCACGACCCGGACGGCGCCCCGCCGTACCTGGTCCACTGGACCGACACCGACACCGAGTCCCTGTTCTTCCCAGGCCCGGACGCACACATCGTGCACAACAGCTAGCAGAACGAAAGGAAAGAAAGGACCAGAAAGAACAAGAACGACAGTGGATCAACGCCCAGCTGCTGAGGAGCAACGGCGGCTCGGACTAGTTCCAGGTGAGTGGGAGGCAGGCGAGGCGGGGGCCGGCGGCGCCGTGGGAATTGGTTGGCTCCTGGTGGATGACGATGGAGCGGTTGCCGGGGGTCGGGGCGAAGGGGACGACGGTTGACGCCGTGGCGGCACCGGTCGGGCTGACGGTGAAGTCGAGCCAGATCTCACGTTCGCGGTCCATGCGTACCGGCTTGCGGCCCGCGATCGCGTCGGTGTTGTAATGCGGTCCGGCGGCCGCGCCGTCGCCTGCAACGCAAGGGCCTGTGTGCAGGTGGGCACCGAAGGTGCCGCCGGCGGGCTTGACGCCGGTGACATGAAGGCGGACGGTGGTCCGCGCACCGTGGGACACCAACACGACGACCCCGCGGGCAGTACGGAACGGTCCGCCGGGCTGGAGCTGCCGCAGCGGTCCGTTGCTTGATGCAACGTTCGACTCCGGCGCGACCGGGATCGCGATCTCGCCGCGCGGTACGCCGGGTGGCCGGTTCTGCGCCGCCGCCATCGGCCCGGCGATCACACCGACCACTCCCAGCACCCCGACCACGGCGAGGACGCCGCGCACTCTTCCCGTCATATCTCCCTCTCCTGGAACGATTACTCCGGGCGGGGAGCGAACTTGTCGAGAGGCTATCAAGCGCTCGCGGTCCGGATCGTCGCGGCCGCGGCCCGCAGGTTCGCGAGGGTGGTCCGCACGGCCCGCCGAGCCGTGCGTTCGGGTCGGTGCAGGGCATCGATGTGCCGCCGTACGTGCACGCCCCGCATCGGCACGAGCACCACCCCCGGATGCGACCGGGCCGTCCACCGCGGGATCAGCGCCAGACCGGCGCCCGCGGCAACCAACTCCGCGACCACGGTGAACTCGTTGACGCGGTGGACCAACTCCAGCCGCCGGTTCGCGGCCGCCCCGATCGCCTCGATCGTCGCCATCAACGGAAACCCGTCGTGCACCGTGATCCACGGCTCGCCCGCCACCTCCCGCGGCGACAGCGAGGGCTTCGACGCCAACCGATGACCAACAGGTACGGCGACGTCCAACGGCTCGTGCAGCAACGGCGTCACTGCAACCGTGCCCGGCCAAGCGGCGGCATGATCCATCCGATGCGCGAGCACCACGTCGTACTCCCGGGTCAACGGGGGAAACTCGTCCTGCGCGACATCCTCGTCATGCAAGCTGACCCGTGGACCGTCCCCCGCCCGCAACAGTGATGGGAAGAACGCCGCAGCCGCGCTGTGGAATGCGGACACCGACACGACCGCATCCGGCTGCTCGGCGAAGTCGTCCACCACCTGCCGGGCCCGCGCCAACGCCGACTCCACATCGGCCGCCGCCGCTGCCAACGCACGCCCGGCCGGCGTGAGCACCACCCGCCGGCCGTCGCGCTCGGTCAACGCGACCGGGATCGACCGCTGCAGCAGCCTGAGCTGCTGCGAGATCGCGGACGGGGTCACCAGCATCGCGTCGGCCGCGGCCGTCACGCTTCCCAGCTCGCCGACTTCCCGGAGCACTCGCAGCTGTCGTTCGTCCATCCCAACACTGTAGGACCGCTACAAGATCGCTTTAGAAGGTGGTACTTGGCTTCAACGTCGCCACGAGTCACCGTTGGAGTCGTGCCCGCATCCCGCCGTACCGATCTCCTCCTGTTGCTGGTCGCCATCGTCTGGGGTTCGAGCTACCTCGCCGCCAAGACCGCGACCGCGTCCACACCAGTGCTGACCGTCCTCTTCGTCCGGTACGCGATCTCCGCGGTCGCCTTGCTGCTCTTCGTACGACGCATCAACCGCAAAGAGCTCCGCATCGGCGGGCTCCTCGGCCTCACGCAGGCCGCCGTACTGATCCTCGAGACGTACGGCGTCACGCATACCAGCGCCGCCAACGCCGGGCTGATCATCAGCCTCACGCTCGTCCTGACTCCACTGCTCGACCGTCGCCGGCTCCCACCGCGGTTCTACCTGGCGGCGGCGGTCTGCGTCGGGGCCGTCGGCCTCCTGATGTCCAGCCACGGACTCCACGTCCCCGGTGTCGGTGACCTCCTGATGCTCGCGGCCGCCGTTGTCAGAGCCGGACACGTCGCATTGGTCGGCCGCCTGGCCACCGACCTGCGGCCGTTGCAGCTCACCACAGTCCAGACCTTCGTCGGCACCGCACTGTTCGCGGCACCCGCCCTACATCACTTGCCGGCGATCCCGGCCGTGGGCTGGCTCCAGATGGCCTACCTGGCCTTGTTCTGCAGCGTCTTCGCGTTCCTCGTGCAGACGTGGGCGGTCCAGCGCACGTCAGCGAGCCGGGCCAGCCTGCTTCTCGGCACCGAGCCGATCTGGGCGGTTGCCATCGGTATCGGACTCGGCTCCGAGCACCTGACCGTCACCGCCGCGCTCGGCGCAGTGCTGCTCCTGGCCGGCACCACCTGGGGCCAGTCGATCGAACGCCGCGCCAGGCTAGGAGCGAGTCCACTTCTGGTCGTCGGATCCGTTGCAGGCGGCAACGATGACGGCAGCGCCGTTGCCGGTTCCGTTGGCCGTGAGACAGCCGGCAGATGAGCTGACGGTCTGGTCCGCGTTGAGCTGCCAGCTCTGATCGGCTGCGCCGGTACAGCTCTCGATAGTGGCAGCGGACGCGCCAGCCGTCAGGCACTTGTCGGCGTACACAGTCAGCTGGCCGGTGGCAGTCTGGTTCCAGGACTGGTTGCCGCCGTTGTTGCAGTCCCACAGGTCGAGCGCCGTACCCGGGCTGGTCGAGAAGCCCGGTACGTCGACGCACCGGCCGCTCGCGACACCACGCAGGGGCTCACCCGGCGGGGCCGGCGGCAGCGTGTTCGTCGGCTCCTTCTTCAGCAGACCCCAGCCCCACCACAGCTGGTCGCGGCCGCTCTGGCTGTTGACCTGGAGATCGCTCGGGCCGACCTGCGTGGTCATCGAGTACGAGTCGCCGGTGCGCAGACCCGGCCAGTAGACGATGCCCATCTGCTGCTCGCGGGCGACCTGCGTCAGCGCACCGAGGTACGCCGTGTAGACGTTGCCCTCGTGGTTGCCGTAGTTCAGGCCGATCGTCATCGGCGAGCCGGCCTCGTCGATGATCGTGCGCCAGCCGTACGAACCGATCCGCGGCCGCAGGTTCGCCAGCCAGGCGGCCTCGGTGGTGTCCGACGCCCAGAAGCCGTAGAAGTGCAGCGACAGCAGCGTGCCCTTCAACTCCGGCGCCGCGCCGACGCCGGTCACGTTGTCGTTGTAGCCGGTGCCCGAGATCACGATCCGCCCCCGCGGTACGTCGCGGTGCCGGGCAATCCACGCCGCCGTCAGCGACACCCACTCGGTCAGCGAGTACCCGAACGGCTCGTTCATCGGCTCGAAGTACACGTGTGGGCTCCGCCCGTACGCCTTGACGACGGTGTCCCACATCGCGGCGTACGCCGTGGGGTCGTCGACCCGGCCGTCCTTGGCGTTGTCGGCCTCCCAGTAGCTGAGGATGACCTTGAACCCGCCCGCGACCGAGGCGTCGATCGCCGCGCGGTACGAGTTCCACCAGGCGGTGCCCACGCTCGACGGGTTGATCGGCAGCCGGATCGTGTTCGCCTTCAGCTCCTTGCGGAACTCGCCGACGATCCCGATCGCCTTGCGGTACGTCGTCCGGTAGTCGTCGGCCGTGCTCAGACCGGACGGAACCACCTCGTCATGGGCGTAGTTGTCGCGCGGATCGGCCCAGTTCACGCCGCGGAAATCGTCGGTCCGCGGCGGACCGGCCTGCGCCGGTGCGGCGAGCCCGGCGACGAGCACGAGAAGGGACAACAGGGCGGCGGCGAAACTGCGAGCGGTTGACCTCACCCGGTGATGTTTACGTGAACATCGCCTCTCGTCAAGAGGTGAGTACGAGTTCCAGGCGCAGCCATTTCGCCAGATCGCGGATCTCGCGGTGCACGGCCGCGGTCAGCGTCTTCGAGAACGGCTCGTCCTCGTGGATCGCGTCGACGCGGAAGATCCCGGCCTTGCGGTCGGACATCGCGTCGAGCTTCCCGACCAGGCGGTCGTTGTGCAGGATCGGCAGCGCGAAGTACCCCCATCTGCGTTTCGCGACCGGTTTGTACATCTCCAGCTGGTAGTCGAAGTCGAAGATCTCGCCGAGCCGCTTCCGGTCGTACACCAGCCGGTCGAGCGGCGAGAGGATCGCCGTCCGCCCGGTGAACGGCTGACCGAGCAGCTCCGGATCGATCCGCCACTGGCCGCGGACGCCGTCGACCACGGCCCGCTCCCCCGCCTCGCCGGCATCGAGCGGCTCGCCCGGGCAGGCAGGACCCTTGGCCCGCAGGATCCCCATCGACCGCAGCCGCTGCTCTTCGCGGAGCCGGGCGGCCTTGTCCAGCGGGACGATCGGGTCGTCGGGGTAGATCCGGGACGCCAGGTCCCACAGCCGGTCCCGTCCGTCACGGCCCGCGATCGCCACCTCACCGCGCTGCATCATGAACTCGAGCATCTGCGAGACATTGCGATTGTTGGTCCAGCCGCTCGACTTCCACGGCCGCACGCAGGTGTCGGGCAGCTCGCGCATCATCAGCGGGCCGTCCTGGCGCAACCGCTCGAGGATGTCGAGCCGGCAGCCCTCGTTGGCCTTCACCCAGTCACCGCGGTACTGCTGCCAATCCAGCGGCTCGCCGTCGGACGGCCAGGCCTCCATCTGAGCCCGGAACAGCGCCAGCGTCTCCGGCAACCGCACGAAGCCGCGCAGCTCGAGCAGCTCCTGCGTCGCCAGCGCATCCGCGAGCTCGGCAGCGTCGTACGACGAACCGAGCCGGCTCCACGCGACCAGGTCCGCGTTGGGCGCGACGTACGCCGTCTGGTCGAGCTGGATCACGTTCAGCCCGCGGACGACGTCGAAGAGATCGTCCGGTCGCTCGCTCGTCAACAGCTGCGCCCGCACCGCCAGCCGGCGGGCGTCTCGTTTCGACAACTGATGAAGAACGGTCACAAAGAGAGACTAAGCGACTGGTCGGACAGTATTCTGGGAGGAAGGCCGAGCGAGGTGGGGACCTGGTGCTCGGGGTCAGGGGGACAGATCGTGGCGCTACGTAGTTGGACACTCATGTCCGGTGCGCTTCTGCTGGCAGTCGCCGGCTGTACGAGCGCCGAGGGTTCGAGCGGGGCCGGCCCGGTGACCGAAACCCCCTCGATCGTCCTTCCCCGGACCACGAGTCCGGTCAAGCCGGCCGCCGATTGCGCGCATTCCACCGAGCAGCTCCCGGCCGAGGCCCAGGCAGACGGCGTCGCGCTGTCCGCCACCACCGATCCGACCCGCACCTCGTTGCTGCTCAAGAACATCGGCGGGCTGACGGTCATCATCATGCCGGACGCGGGCTTCACCAGCCGGCTGATCGCCGCACCCTCCGGGAATCCGACCGACCTGCCATCGCGAGCCGCACTGATCGCCGTCAACAACAGCGGCGGCCTCGCCGGAGTCCTGGACATTCCCGTGTTCATGCCCAAGAACCAGGTCATCGTAGTGCCGCCGCAGTGGGGTGTCTGCGTGCTCAGCGACAGCCTCAAGGAGTTCGCCACGGCGCGGTACCTGCAGGACAAGGGGACCACCGCGCAGTACTTCCTGACGAAGGCGCTCGCGGATCAACTGCTCGCCGAGAACAGCATCGCCAGGACGCAGCCGACGCTGATCAGGTGCGCGAGGAGCACCGCCGACGTCGTCAAGGGCAAGCCGGCGCTGTCGGACATCGAGCAGTACGTCGATATCCTCGCGCCCGGGTCCCCCTGCCGCAACAGCTACCAGGCCCTGCTGCACAGCAACCGGGACGCCGCCGACGAGCTCGCGACCGCGGTACTCAGCGAGCTCCAGGCGACCCCCAGGCTGAAGCCCAACAGCGACCTGATCCCCACCACGGCACGGAGCTGAAGCCAGGGTCGGATCCGGGTCGGCTCAGGGGGAACTCCACTGCCCTCAGACCCCGCCTCGGCCGGAGACTGGAGTCCTACCGTTCGACCCTCGGAGGTCTTCAGCCATGATCGGCTTCATCATCGCCGGACTCGTCATCGGAGCGTTGGCCCGGCTCTTCACACCCGGCAAGCAGAAGCTCGGCCTGCTCGCCACGTTGCTGCTCGGCCTGGCCGGCTCGGTGATCGGCGGCACGATCGCCGCGATCCTCGGCACCGGCAGCATCTTCGAGCTGAACGTGTTCGGCTTCATCATCGCGGTGATCTCGTCGGTGCTGCTGGTCGGCACAGCCGAGTCGCTGTCGGCCCGGCACAAGAACTCGTCCATCAGCCGCTGACAACCAGCCGGCAGTAGCTAGGCGCCTTCGTTGATCGCCATCGCCGGCCGCGGCTCGCGGCCCGGCGGTTGCGGCGGCCGGGGCAGCAGCGGGCGCCGCTTCTCCAGCGTCCGGACGACCGGCTGATCGGCCCGGACCGTGATCTCCTCACCGGCATGCCGGAAGGTGACCTCGGCGTCCGGGCCGTTGTGCACGGTGTACTTCACCGCCACCGGATCGATCTCGACCTTCAGCCGGACCCCGCGCCAGCGGATCGAGAAACTCAGCCCGCCCAGTCCGATCGGCAGCGCCGGATCGAACGACAGGCTGCCGTCGCAGTCCCGCAACCCGCCGAAGCCGCAGACCAGCGCACTCCAGGCGCCGCCGAGCGACGCCATGTGCAACCCGTCGCCGGTGTTGTGGTGGAGGTTGCGCATGTCGATCAGCGCGGCCTCGTACGCATAGTCGTACGCGAGGTCGAGATGCCCGACCTCGGCCGCCATCACGGCCTGCACGCACGCGGACAACGACGAGTCCCGCACCGTCAGCCGCTCGTAATAGTCGAAGTTCCGCGCCTTCTCCTCGGGGGTGAACGCGTCACCGCACCAGAACGTCGCCAGGATCAGGTCGGCCTGCTTCACCACCTGCGTGCGATACAGCTGGAAGTACGGCGCGTGCAGCAGCAGCGGATACCTGTCCTTGTAGGCGTCGAAGTCCCACACGGCGTACCCGGTGAAGCCCTCGGACTGCGGGTGTACGCCGAGATCCTTGTCGTACGGCACGTACACAGCAGCGGCCGCGTCACGCCACGCGGCCTCCTCCTCGGCATCGATGCCCAGCTCGCGGGCCTTGGCCGGCAGCTTGACCGACACCTCCGCCGCGAACCGCAGGTTGCGCGCCGCCATCAGGTTGGTGAAAACGTTGTCGTCGGCAACGGCGCTGTACTCGTCGGGGCCGGTCACGCCGGGGAGATGCCACTTGCCGTCGCGGTCGTGGTGCCCGAGCGACATCCACAGCCGGGCCGTCTCCGCGAGCAGCTCCAGCCCGACCTCTTCGAGGAAGCCGTCATCGGCGGTCGCGGTGTGGTACCGCATGACCGCTTCGGCGATGTCGGCGTTGAGGTGGAACGCCGCCGTACCGGCCGGCCAGTAGCCGGAACACTCCTGGCCGCGGATCGTTCGCCACGGGAACGCCGCGCCCTTGAAGCCCAGCACCTCGGCCCGCTCCTTGGCGAGCTCGAGGATCGAATGTCGCCAGCGCAGCGCGTCGGCGGCCGCGTCGGGCATCGTGTAGGTCAGCACCGGCAGCACGAAGCCTTCGGTGTCCCAGAACGTGTGCCCGTCGTACCCCGCACCGGTCAGCCCCTTGGACGGGATCGCGCGACGCTCGGCGCGCGCACCGGCCTGCAGGACATGGAAGAGCGCGAACCGCACTGCCTGCTGCAGCTCCGGATGCCCTTGCACCTCGACGTCGGCGCCGTCCCAGAAGTCGTCGAGGAAATCGACCTGCTGCTTGGTCAGACCGTCCCAGCCGGAGAACTGCGCGCTCGCGATGGCTGCCGCGACCTGATCCCGGATCGCTGTCTCCGAACGCAGACTGGACCAGCCGTACGCCAGGTACTTCACGACGCGCAGACTCTCGCCGGGCTGCAGATGCGCGATCACTGTGGTCCGCGCCCAGTCCTCACGCACGTCCTGGTCCATCGCGTACCGAACGGTGGTGTCCACCTCGTGCGACATCGCAGCCGCCATCAACTGCTGGCTACGCGTGGTCCGGTGGATCAGCACGACGCCGTGCTCGCCGCCGTCGTGGCTGACCGGCTTGAGCGGGTTGTCGAGCACTGCGGCGACACGTGGGTCGTCGGACAGCTTCGGCTGGGCCTCGTTGGCGACCAGCTCGGACTGGATCACGAACCGGGCCGGCTGGTCGACCGGCTCGACGACGTACTCGATGGCGGCGACCGCGCGCTGGGTCAGCGACACCAGACGGCGGCTGCGGACCTTGATCCGCTTGCCGCCCGGCGAGGTCCAGTCGACGTCGCGCTCGAGGATGCCGGTGCGGAAGTCCAGCGAGCGTTCGTGCTTGGTCAGGTACCCGTAGCGGATGTCGAACGGCGAGTCGTCGACCATCAGCCGGATCAGCTTGCCGTTGGTCACGTCGACGAGCGTCTGCCCGGACTCCGGGTAGCCGTAACCGGCTTCGGCGTACGGCAGGGGGCGCTGTTCGTAGAACGAGTTCAGGTACGTGCCGGGGATCGCGTACGGCTCGCCTTCGTCGAGGTTGCCGCGCAGGCCGATATGGCCGTTCGACTGGGCGAACAGCGACTCCGACTGGGCGAGCTTGTCGAGCGCCAGCCTGGTCTCCCGCAACCGCCACGGCTCGATCGGGTGATGGCCACGGTCGATCATGCGTCCTCCAGCAACTCTCCGAGGTCACGAACCACCACGTCGGCCCCGTGCGCCTTCAGCTCGGCCGCCTGACCGACGCGGTCCACTCCGATCACATGCCCGAAATGGCCCGACCGGCCGGCCGCCACGCCAGCGAGAGCATCTTCATACACAGCTGCAGCAGAAGGATCGACGCCGAACCCCTTGGCCGCGGCAAGGAACGTGTCCGGCGCCGGTTTGCCCTTCAGGCCCTCGGTCCGGATCGTCACACCGTCGACGATCTGCTCGACGTACTTCGCGAGTCCGGTCACGTCCAGCACCTCGCGGGTGTTCGCACTCGACGACACCACCGCGCGCCGCAGACCCGCCTGCTCGGCGGCCTCGAGATACCGCCGCGAGCCGTCGAAGACGTGCACGCCCTCGGTCCGAATCCGGCGCTGGACGGCCTCGTTCTTCCGGTTGCCGAGGCCGTTGACCGTCAGGGCGTCCGGCGGATCGTCGCTGCTCCCGTCGGGCAGCGTGATGCCGCGCGCGGTCAGGAAGTCGCGCACCCCGTTCGCGCGCGGCTTGCCGTCCACATAGGCGTCGTACTCCGCCCGGGCGTCGAACGGTGTGAACGCGATCCCGTGCTGCTCCGAGTAGACGCGGAGGAACTCGTCGAACATCTCTTTCCACGCGGCGGCGTGGACGGCAGCGGTGTCGGTCAACACACCATCCAGGTCGAACAGACAGGCCTGGATCCCCGCAGGTAGTCCCAGCATGAAGAACACATTAGGGGGTCAAGCGGTCGGGCAGACCAAAGGCTGGGAAACGGGAGTAGCCGAAGGTGGTGATCTCGACGATCTTGTGGTCGCTGACCCACAGCACGTCGAGCTTGAACGCCCGCCACACCGTGTCCCCTGGACGCATCAGGTACGACGCTGCTGCGGGCAGGCGGTTCGCCGAGGTCGGCACCAGCTTCCACTCGCCGTCGCGCTTCGGCCCCATGCCCCGCTCGAACAACGGCAGGCACGCGGCCAGGCCGTCGAACGTCAACTGGTCGGGCGGCATCGAGATCCGCAGGTCCTCGGCCGCGATCGCGATCGCCGCCGCTGCGTCACACCGTTGATGGGCGTCGATGAAGCGATCCAGCACCTCGCGCTCCTCGGCCGTCGGGCGTGGCGCGCTCCAGTCGGACCGGCGGGCCGGCAGGCGCTGCTGCATCGTCACGCGGGCGCGTTGGAGCGCGCTGTTGGCCGCGGCCACGCTGGTCTCCAACAGGCCGGCAGTCTCCGACGCGGACCACCCGAGCACGTCCCGGGCGATCAGTGCGGCGCGCTGACGAGCAGGCAGTGCCTGGAGAGCGATCAGGAACGTGAGCTCGATCGTCTCCCGGTCCACCGCGACCGCGTCGGGCTGGTCGGCCGGCGGAGCGATCTCGTCGAGCAGCCGGTCCGGATACGGCTGGAGCCAGGCCATGTCGCCGGGCGACGAACTGCGCCGGGTCTGGCGTCGGGTGACGTCCAGACAGACGTTGGTCGCGATCCGGTACAGCCACGCACGGAAGTACGTGCGGCCGTCGTACTGATCGCGGCTGCGCCACGCCCGCAGCAGCGTCTCCTGCACGGCGTCCTCGGCATCGTCGTACGACGCGAGCATGCGATAGCAATGCACGTGGAGCTCGCGCCGGTGGCGTCCCGCGAGGTCGGCGAACGCGGCCTCGTCGCCCGCGAACGCCGCCTCTTCCAGCGTGGTCATGAGAGGTGCCCGACCTCCTGGACGGTCCAGTTGTTGCCGTCCGGGTCGTCGAAGGACAGGAAGGAGTTGTAGTCGGACCGGTCGGGATGCACACCGTCCTGTTTGCCCTGGTCACCGAAGTGGAACGGCTCGCTGACCTCGACGCCGCGGGCGACCAGCTCGGCCCGCGCCGCCTCGATGTCCTTCACCACCAGATGGGTGCCCTGGTAGCTGCCCGGCTTGGCCGACGTCACCCCGGTCCCGATCGTGATCGAGCACGCCGACCCGGGCGGGGTGAGCTGAACGACCCGGAACGAGTCGCCGGCCCGGTGGTCGACGTCCTCCGCGAACCCGAGCTGGTCGGTGTAGAACTTCTTGGCCCGATCCACGTCCGACACCGGCACGATCACGAGCTCGAGTTTCCAGTCCATTGCGGCCTCCCACGGTCCCGGTCGGTCCAGTCTGGCCGACATCAATGACCGTGTAACGACGCCCGGACCGAAAACTCATCGGTCAATCGATAAGCCTCAGGCGTATGCCTCGAAGATCTGCGCGAACCAGTCGAGCTGGGCCAACTGCTGGTACGTCTGGCCACCCTCGTGGTTGTTGTACTGGTAGACCTCGATCTCCTTCTGCTCACTGCCGTAGCTGTTGTACGCCGCGAAGACGGTCGACGGCGGACAGGTCGCGTCCATCAGCGCGACGGAGAACAGCGCAGGCGCCGTGGCCAGCCGGCCGAGGTTGACGCCGTCGAAGTAGCTCAGCGTCCGCAGTGCCGCGTCGACGTCCTGCCGGAACCCCTTCAGGTACCGCGTGATCTCGCCGTACGGGTCCTTGTCGGTGATCTGCAGCGCCCGCTCGAAGTGACACAGGAACGGTACGTCGGGAGCGCAGCCGAGCAACTCGATCCCGGCGATCGGTGCGAGACCGGCCGCGGCGATCGAGATGCCACCGCCCTGGCTGCCGCCGGTGACGATCACCTTGGCCGGATCGACCAGCGGAGACGTCTTCACCGCGTCGAGCGCACGGACCGCGTCGATGAACACGCGGCGGTAGTAGTAGGTCTCCGGGTCGGTGATGCCCGCGGTCATGAAGCCCGGCGTGTGGTTCAGACCGGCGTACGGCGTGGCGTCCGGCGTGGCGTCGAAACCGCCGGCGCCGTAGCTCTGGCCGCGGGTGTCCATCACGAAATGGGCGTAGCCGGCCTGCGCCCACAACGTGGTCGCGTGCGGGAAGCCCCGGCCGCCGGAGTACCCGTGGTACTGCACAACGGTCGGCAGCGGGCCGGTGGCACCTGCCGGTACGTGCAGCCAGCCCTTGACGGGCGTGCCGCCGAAGCCGGCGTAGGTGACGTCGTAGGTGTCGATCAGCGCGAGCTTGTTGTCGATCAGCGTGAACGAGGCGGACAGGTCGTCGGTGCGCGCCTTCTCGATGGAGCGGCGCCAGAAGTCGACCAGGTCGGCGGGGGCGGCCACGTCGGGCCGGTACTCGCGGAGCTTGTCGAGGGAAAGGTCGAACATGGCCATGAGCGACAAACCTACGCCCACCCGGGCCTTCTTGGTAAACGATCTCCGATACCGGACAAGGTCATGAAGTATTGACGGGGTATTCCACTTGTGGTGTCCTCTCGGGTATTCCACTTGTGTCATACCGGTCGGAGGCGATCATGAAGCTCGAGCACATCCTTCTCGGCGTGCTGCTGATGCGCCCCAGCACCGGGTACGACCTGAAGCGCTACATGGACGCCCGCGGGACGTTCCTGCGCCCCAACACGCAGATGAGCCAGGTGTACCGCTGCCTGTCGTCGATGGAGGAGCGCGGCTGGGTCTGGCACACGGTCGAGCCGCGGCCGGGCGCCCAGGACGCCAAGACCTACCGGGTCACCGACGAAGGGATCACCGTGTTCATGGACTGGCTCACGGCGCCGTACTCCCCGACCACGATCTACACCCGGGACCCCGGGTTCTACGGGCGGCTCGCGTTCTGCGGGTTCCTCGAGCCCGACCAGGTGATCGAGCTGCTCGATCGGGAGATCCTCGCCCGGCAGCTGCAGATCAAGCGCTACCGCGACCGGGACCGCACCGTCCCCGAGGAGCCGGAGCTGCCGTTCGACGCCGACCTCCAGGCCTACGTCGAGGAGCGGTCGCACGAGCTCGGTTCGCAGCTGATGGACCAGCACGTCGCCTGGTGCATCGAACTCCGCGAAGAGCTGCAGAGCCGCAGCTCCCAGCGCCGCATCCGCGCGGTCGACTGACCGCAGGACCACGTGTAGTTGCCCCTTCAGGAGCACAGCTATGCCCACTTCCAGACCGAACGTCGTGTGGATCAGCACGCACGACATCAATCCGCACCTCGGGTGCTACGCCGGGATCTGGCCCGGCGCCGAACAGGCGTCCACGCCGCGACTGGACGGCCTTGCCGCCGAGGGGATGCTGTTCGAGCGTGCCTTCTCCGCGGCCCCGGTCTGCGGTCCCTCGCGCAGCGCGATCATCACCGGCTGTTTCCCGCCGGCGATCGGCACCATGCACATGCGGACCCGCGCCACTCCCCCGCCGTCGGTCCGGTTGCTGCCCGAGTACTTCCGCTCCGCGGGCTACTGGACCGGCAACACAGCCTTCACCGACTTCCAGGTGGACGTACCCGAGCCGGTGTACGACGAGCTCGGCGATCACGCGCACTGGCGGCTGCGCGACGACCCGGACCAGCCGTTCTTCATGGCCTTCCACAGCCTGATCACTCACGAGTCGCAGCTCTACCTGGACGACGACGAGTTCGCTCGCAAGACACCCGATGCGCAGCGGGTCGAGAAGGCCGAGGTACCGCCGTACCACCCGGACACCGAGGTGTACCGGACATCGTGGCGGCGGTATCTCGAGCTGATCAGCCAGATGGACCACTGGGCCGGCGGGATTCTCGACCAGCTCGAGGAGGACGGTCTCGCGGACAACACGATCGTGGTGTTCTGGAGCGACCACGGGCTGGGGATGCCGCGCGGCAAGCGGTGGGCCACGGAGCTCGGGTTCCGCGAGCCGTTGATCGTCCGATGGCCAGGGAAGATCGCCGCGGGGACGACGTACGCCGAACCGGTCGCGTTGATGGATCTCGCGCCGACGATGCTCTCGATGTGCGGTCTCGAGGTCCCCGACCACATGCACGGCGAGGTGCTGTTCGAGCGGCGCAGTGAGTACGTCGTGAGCGCCCGCGACCGGATGGGTGAGGCGGAGGACACGTCCCGCTCGATCCGCGACCGGCGATTCCGCTACACCCGGCATCTGCACCCGGATCGCTCGCCGATGGGGCACACGGAGTACCCGGACAACCTGTGGACCTGGAAGGAACTGCGGCGGCTGTTCGCCCAGGAAGCCCAGCAACAGCTCGCGTTCGGCGAACCGCCGTCGATCCTCACCGACCTGCAACGCTCGATCGTTGCCGCCAGCAAACGTGCGCCGGAGGAGCTGTACGACGTCGAGGCCGATCCGCACGAGGAGCACAACCTCGCTGGGCTGCCGGAGTACGCCGACGTACAGCAGCGCCTCGCCGCCGCGCTCGACGACTGGCTGGCGAAGACCGGCGACCTCGGGCAACGACCCGAGCAGGACCTGCTTGCCGAGTGGCGTCCGAACGGGCACTGCCCGCACACGGCCGAACCGGAATTCGAGACTCGTGACGGCCTGGTGGCGATCACGTGCCCGACGGACGGCTCGCTCATCGGCTGGACCACCGACCCTCCGACGGCAGAGCGCCGCCGTTGGCAGCTCTACACCGCCCCGCTCACCTCACCCACACCCATCTGGGTCAAGACCTGGCGGCTCGGCTTCCAGCCCAGCGCAGACATCCCGGTCGCACCACCCGCACGCTAAGGAGCCGATCATGCTCATCCGCCGCTGCAGCGCCCTGCTGGCCGCTGCCGCCCTCGTCGTCGGTGCCGGTGCCTGCTCCGGCGCCGGCGCCAGCTCGTCCGCGTCGAAGACCCTCACGATCGCGGCCGTCCTCGACAACAACTCGTTCGACCCCACCCAGCTGAACATCGGCAACCAGATGCAGTACTGGTCGCCGGTCTTCGACACGCTGCTGACCCGCGACAAGGACAACAAACTGCTGCCATGGCTCGCGACGTCCTGGAAGTACGACGCCCGGCGCACCACGCTGAACCTCAAGCTCAAGAGCGGCGTGAAGTTCAGCGACGGTACGCCGTTCGACGCGACCGTGGTGAAGGACAACATGACCAACCTGGCCGCCGGAACCGGCCAGAACTCGTACATGAGCCGGTCGATCGCGGCGTACCAGATCGTCAGCCCGACCGAGCTGAACCTGAAGCTGAAGACGCCGGATCCCGGGCTGATCGACTATCTGGCCAGCGTCGGCGGGGTGATGGCCAGCCCGAAGTCGCTCAAGGCCAAGGATGTCGCGACCACGCCGGTCGGCAGCGGACCGTACGAGCTGGACAAGACCGGGACCGTTGCCGGTAGCACCTATACGTACAAGCGGAACCCCGGCTACTGGAACACCGCCGCGTTCCCGTACGACAAGATCGTGATCAAGCCGATGACGGATCTGACCGCCCGGTTGAACGCGATCAAGTCCGGCCAGGTCAACGGCGCGCTCACCGACACCAACTCGCTGGCCGACGCCCAGCGCAGCGGACTCACCGCGAACACCACACCGGTGAATTGGAACGGCCTGCTGCTGATGGACCGCGACGGCAAGCTCGTCCCGGCGCTGAAGGACCTGCGCGTCCGCAAGGCGATCAACTACGCCTTCGACCGGGAGGCGATCCTGAAGAACGTCTCGCACGGGCAGGGCGCGTTGACCACGCAGATCTTCAACACCGCCGGCGACGGCTACGACAAGGCGCTGGACAGCACGTACAACTACGATCCGGCGAAGGCCAAGCAGCTGCTCGCCGAGGCGGGTTACGGCAGCGGATTCTCGATCACGATGCCGGAGTCGCCCGGGTTCGCGCAGTACAACGCGATCATCGAGCAGCAACTGGGGGCCATCGGCATCAAGGTGAAGTGGGTGAAGGTCCCGGCCAACGCGGTCATCCCGGAGATCCTGTCCGGCAAGTACCCGGTCGCGTTCATGACGCTGGGCAGCCAGTCCGCGTGGCAGGACATCCAGAAGGCCGTCACCCGGAAGGCGCCGTGGAACCCGCTGAAGGCGGGCGACCCGCAGCTCGACAAGCTGCTGGCCACCGCCCAGAACGCTCCGGAGGCGCAGCTGCCGGCGGCGATGAAGGCGGTCAGCAAGTGGCTGGTCGACAACGCCTGGTTCGACCCGTGGTACCGCGAGAACAGCGTCTACCTGAGCGACGCGAAGACCGCCGTCGCCATGCAGGCCTACAACGTGGCGCCCGCCATCAGCTCGTTCGCCCCGAAGGAGTGACGGCATGTTTCGATTCATCGGACGCCGGCTGGTCGCATGCGTCGTACTGGTCGTGGTGATCGCCGGCATCACCTTCCTGCTCGCCTTCTCCGGCACGAGCAACGTCGCCCGCAACCTGCTCGGTGAGAACGCGACTCCGGATCAGTTGGCGGCCAAGAACGCTGAGCTCGGACTGGACAAGCCTCTGCTCGCACAGCTCGGCACCTGGGCCTCGCACGCTCTGCACGGCGACCTGGGCATCTCATGGTTCACCAACGAGCCGGTGGCGCAGGCGATTGCCAACAGACTGCCAGTGACGTTGTCGATGGTCGTCCTGGCCGTGTCGCTGACCGCATTGATCAGTGTCGGGCTCGGCGTGGCAGCTGCCGTTCGCGGTGGCTGGCTGGACCGGGTCATCCAGGTGCTGAGCGTGGCCGGGTTCGCATTGCCGAACTTCTGGGTCGCACTGGTTCTCGTGGTGTTCTTCTCGGTCGGCCTCGGAGTACTACCGGCGACCGGCTACGTGCGGCTCTCGGAGTCACCTGGCAGTTGGGCAGCAGCCCTCGTCCTGCCGGTGGCGTCCCTGGTGATCGGGAGCACCGCGTCAGCCGCCCAACAGGTACGTGGTGCGGTCATCGACGTACTGCGTCAGGACTTTGTCCGCACGTTGCGGGCCCGGGGTATCAGTCCGCGGTCCGTACTGTTCCGCCACGCCCTGCGGAACGCCGCGAGTCCCGCGCTGACCGTGCTGTCACTGCAGTTCATCGCTCTGCTCGGTGGTGCCGTGGTGATCGAGAAGGTGTTCGCCATCCCCGGTCTCGGCACGCTGACGATCAACGCGGCCCTGCAGGGCGACGTACCGGTGCTGATGGGCGTGGTGGTCACGCTGGTCGTGCTGGTCGTCATCGTCAACCTGGTCATCGACGTCATCAGCGGCTGGGTCAACCCGAAGGTGCGTGTGCAATGACGGTCCGCAAGGTACTCCGTAACCCGCTGGCGATTGCTGCGTTCGTGGTACTGCTGGTGATCGTGCTGGCGAGCATCTTCGCGCCATTGGTCGCACCGCACAGTCCGACGGCGCTGCGGCTCGACAAGATCAACGCTGGTCCTGGCAGTGGCTATCTGCTCGGTGGCGACGGCGCCGGCCGCGACATCTCCAGCCGACTGCTGTACGCCGGTCGCAACACCCTGACCGGCGCAGTGATCGCTCTAGCAGTCGCACTGGTGCTCGGAGTGATCTCTGGTCTGCTCAGCGGGTACTACGGCGGCCTGCTCGACGGTGTGCTCGGCTGGGGCGCCAACCTGTTGATGGCGCTGCCGACGATGATCGTGCTGCTCGCACTGTTCCAGGCCCTCGGCTCGTCGATCTATCTGGCCATGGTCGCGTTCGGCGTGATGCTCTCCCCCGGTTTCCACCGGCTCGTCCGCGGTCAGGTCATGGCGGTGAAACACGAGCTGTACGTCGACGCGGCGCGCGTGTCCGGGCTGAGCGATCCCCGGATCATCGGGCGGCACGTGCTGCTGGTCGTCCGCGCTCCGATCGTCATCCAGGCATCGGTCGTGGCCGGTATCGCGATCGTCGTACAGTCCGGGCTGGAGTTCCTCGGCCTGGGCGATCCGGGTACGCCGACGTGGGGCGGCATGCTGCAGGACGCGTTCACCAACATCTACACGTCACCGGTCGCCATCTGGTGGCCAGGTATGACGATCGCGCTGACCGTCGCCTCGCTCGTCCTGCTGGGCAACGCGATCCGGGACGTCATCCAGCGCACGGACCGGCCGCGCAAACCACCTCGACCTCCGAAACTGGCGCCGACGACACCCGACACGACCGATCTCCCGCTGTTGCGGATCACTGGTTTGACGGTCGGATACCCGAGCAACGACGGCTATCGAGAGGTCGTGCACGGCGTCGATCTCGACGTCCGGCACGGAGAGGTGATGGGACTGGTCGGCGAGTCCGGATCCGGCAAGACGCAGACCGCGTTCTCGGTGCTCGGTCTGCTCTCACCCGGCGGCACGCTGATCGGTCGCAGCAGCATCGTCTTCGACGGCGCCGAGCTGGCCCGGCAGTCGGAGTCGCAGCGACGAGCACTGCGAGGCAAGAGGATCGGCTACATCCCGCAAGAGCCGATGTCGAACCTGGACCCGTGCTTCCGGGTCGGCGAGCAGCTGGTGGAGCCATTGCGTGTGGTGTCCGGTCTGTCCAAGCAGGCTGCTGTGGCGGAGGCTCTGAGTCTGCTGGAACGCGTCGGCATCCCGGATCCACGCCGTACCTTCGCCGCCTACCCCCATGAGATCTCCGGCGGTATGGCGCAGCGCGTGCTGATCGCTGGTGCAGTGTCGGGCAAGCCTGATCTGCTGATCGCGGACGAACCGACGACGGCGCTGGACGTGACGGTGCAGGCCGACGTACTGGATCTGCTGCGCGGTCTGCAGACGGAGTTCGGGATGGCGATGTTGCTGGTCACCCACAACTTCGGTGTGGTCGCGGACATCTGCGACCGGGTGGCCGTGATGCAGGACGGGCGGATCGTCGAGGTCAACGACGTACGGCCGTTGTTCGCGAGCCCGCAGCACCCCTACACGCAGACGCTGCTCGGCTCGACGCTCGAGGACAGCACTCCACGCACCCGACTCGAGGTGAACCATGCTTGAGGCCAAGAATGTCGTCGTCGACTACGCCGGACGCCGGCGGGCGAATGCCTTCCGGGCGCTGCACGACATCTCGTTCGACATCAAGCCGCACGAGACACTCGGACTGGTCGGTGAGTCCGGTTCCGGCAAGACCACGATCGGACGGGCGGTCCTCGGCCTGGTGCCGGTCAGTTCCGGGTCGATCCGGTTCGACGGGCAGGAGCTGGTCGGCATGTCCCGCCGGGAGCGGCGCCGGCTGAGTGACGACATCCAGGTCGTGTTCCAGGACCCGTACAGCTCGCTCAACCCGTCCATGACCGTCGAGGACATCCTCGTCGAGCCACTCGTTGCCCGTGGGTCGGTCAGTCGCGTTGCTGCGACCGAGCGGGTCCGCACGCTGCTCGACCAGGTCGGTCTGCCCCAGGACGCCGTACGCCGGTTGCCCCGCGAGTTCTCCGGTGGCCAACGGCAACGCATCGCGATCGCCCGCGCCCTGGCGCTCAGGCCCAAGCTGATCGTCTGTGACGAACCCGTGTCCGCGCTCGATCTGTCCACGCAGGCGCGCGTGCTCGACCTGTTCATCTCTATCCAGGAGGAGACCGGAGTGGCCTACCTCTTCATCTCGCACGACCTCGCCGTCGTCCGGCACATCAGCCACCGCGTCGCGGTGCTGTACCGCGGCGACATCGTCGAGTACGGCGACGCCGCCGCCGTGACCGAGCGGCCCGAACACCTGTACACAAAGCGTCTCCTGATGGCCGCACCGATCCCCGACCCGGACCGGCAGGCTGTCCGCCGCCAGGAACGGCGTGAGCTGCTGGCCAGTGAGGCGGTCGGATGAAACGCGCTGTCATGGTCATGTACGACTCGCTCAACCGGCGCATGCTCCCGCCGTACGGCGCGGAGAACGTACATGCGCCGAACTTCAGCCGGCTGGCCGAACACACTGCCCTGTACGAGAACTGCTACGCCGGGAGCATGCCCTGCATGCCTGCACGGCGTGAGCTGCACACCGGGCGGTACAACTTCCTGCACCGGTCGTGGGGCCCGCTGGAGCCGTTCGACGACTCGATGCCGGAGCTGTTGCGGCAGCACGGCGTACACACGCATCTGGCGACCGATCACCAGCACTACTGGGAGGACGGCGGCGCGACGTACCACAACAGGTACTCGACGTACGAGTTCTTCCGCGGGCAGGAGGGTGACCGGTGGAAGGGGCAGGTCCGTGAGCCCGACGTACCGGAGACATTGAACGGTGCGAGCTTCCTGAGCCGGCAGGACTGGGTGAACCGGCAGTACATGCAGGACGAGTCGCAGCACAGTCAGACGTTGACCTTCGACGCCGGTGTCGAGTTCATCGAGACGAACCTTGCCGAGGACAAGTGGTTCGTGCAGATCGAGACGTTCGACCCGCACGAGCCGTTCTTCAGCTACGAGCAGTACCGGCGGTTGCTCGGGGTCGACACCGATGCGCCGGTGTTCGACTGGCCGTCGTACCGGCGTGTGATCGAGACGCCGGAGGAGGTGGAGCGAGCACGCGGCGAGTACTTGTCGTTGCTGGCGATGTGTGACCGGTCGCTGGGTCGGGTGCTCGATCTGTTCGACCAGCACGGGTTGTGGGACGACACGATGCTGATCGTCTGCACGGACCACGGCTTCCTGCTCGGCGAGCGCGGATGGTGGGGCAAGAGCGTCCAGCCGTGGTTCGACGAGACCATCCACACTCCGCTGTTCGTCTGGGATCCCCGGGACGGCGCGGCCGGCGTACGGCGGGCGTCCTTGGTGCAGACGATCGATATCGCGCCGACGCTGCTGGACTACTTCGCCGTCGACAGTCCGCCTGACATGCAAGGCCTGCCGCTGTCCGGTGAACTTGAGCGAGAGGGTGCGCTGTTCGGCGCGCACGGCGCGCACGTCAACGTGACGGACGGCCGGTACGTCTATATGCGCGCCTGCGCCGACCCGTCGAACACACCGCTCTACAACTACACCCTGATGCCTACCCACATGCGAGCGCGCTTCAGCCCTGAGGAACTCCAGAACGCCGAGCTGGTCGACGGCTTCAAGTTCACGAAAGACGTGCGCCTCCTCCGCCTGCCAGGGCCGTCGGTTGGGAACCCGTGGTGGCATGGCTCGATCCTGTTCGACCTGCACACCGATCCGCAGCAGCAGCACCCTCTGCGTGACGACGAACTCGAGCTGCGCCTGTGTGGTCTGATGCTCGACCTCATGCGCGCCAACGACGCTCCACCCGAGCAGTACAAACGTCTTGGGCTACCGGCGGACGGACCGGCTCTGACTGAGCACCTGTTGATCGGGCACCAGTGGGAGCAGCTGCAACGAGCGCTCAAGCCGTCGGTGCGCCGGACTGATCTGAAGGAGGACTCTCCACTGCGAACGCTTACGCTGACAGACGTACTGGACGACTACCCGGACCTGCTCCCGGCTCACATCGTCGCCGGGCTCAGCGGGATGCGACGGCTCACCCCGACCGCTCCCCTGCTCGAGGTCCTCGCCGGGCATCCAGGTGTGACCGCACAGATGATGCTCGAGATCGACGCTGCATTCACCCGGAAGGCAAGCTGATGGCACGCCCGAACATCGTCTTCGTCATGTCCGACGACCACGCCGCGCACGCGATCTCGGCGTACAGCAACAACACACGTAGCAAGGTCAACAGCACGCCGCACCTGGACCGGCTGGCCCAGGACGGGGTGCGGATGGATGCGACGTACTGCACGAACTCGATCTGCTCGCCGTCCCGGGCGTCGATCCTGACCGGCACCTACAGCCATGTGAACGGCGTGGCGTCGATCTTCACCGAGATCGACTACCGGGTGCCGACGTTCACCGAGGTGATGAAGGACGCCGGCTACCAGACCGCACTGTTCGGCAAGTGGCACCTCGGCGAGCGGCCGGAGTCGGCGCCACGGCACTTCGACGCCTGGCGAGTGTTCCCCGGACAGGGTGAGTACGTCGATCCGCTGATGCTGGGACCGGACGGCGCCGAGACAGTGCCCGGGTACGCGACCGACATCGTCACCGACCAGAGCATCGACTGGATCCGGCAGCGGGACCCGGATCGGCCGTTCCTGCTGCTCGTGCACCACAAGGCGCCGCACCGGCCGTGGGTGCCGGACGAGAAGCACAAACACCTCTACCCGGTCGGATCGATCCCGGAGCCGAGCACGCTGTTCGACGACCACAGCACTCGCAGCCAGGCGGTTCGCGGCGTACGCATGTCCGTTGCCGACGACCTGGGCGCGGACGAGCTCGGCGAGGACCTGCCGGACGAGCTGCGTGGACCGGAGAACCGGGAGGCGCGGATGCGGTGGAAGTACCAGCGCTACCTGCGGGACTACCTGCAGTGCGTGCAGTCGATCGACGACAACGTGGGCCGGCTGCTCGACGTACTCGACGAGGAGGGGCTCGGCGAGAACACGGTTGTCGTGTACACCTCCGACCAGGGGTTCTTCCTCGGGGATCACGGGTGGTTCGACAAGCGGCTGATGTTCGACGAGTCGCTGCAGATGCCGATGATGATCCGCTGGCCCGAGGTGATCCCGGCCGGCAGCACCTGCGACGCCATGGTGACCAACGTGGACTTCGCAGCGACGTTCCTCGACATGGCCGGGCTGGATATGCCCACCTCCCAGGGCCGGAGCTTCCTGCCGGTGCTGCGGGGTGAGGAGGTCCCGGACTGGCCGGACGCGATCTACTACCGGTACTGGGAGCACGACGATCCGATCCACCACGCTCCGGCCCACTACGGCGTACGGACGAAGGAATACAAGCTCATCCACTACTACGGCGCCGGTCTGGGCGTGCCCGGGTCGTCGGAGCGGCTGTTCGAGTCGGAGTGGGAGCTGTACGACCTGCAGAAGGACCCGGAGGAACTGGTGAACGTCGCCGACGACCCGGCGTACACCTCGGTCCGGGCGGAGCTGACTGCACAGCTGGCGGAGCTGCAGGCGCACTACGCGGATACGCCGTACGGCGGGCCGGACACGCCGCGACCGGAGTGGTCGTGGGCGGACGAGAAGTCGCTGCGCCAGGTCGCGGAGTACACCAAGCGCCTCGGCCAGGAGGTCTGAAGGCCAGCCAGTGGCGGATGCGAGCCGGCCGGCCGCTCGTGTTCGGTATGCGTCATGACACTTCAAGGCATGACAGTTCTGGTCGTCGGCCGGGGCGGCGGCATTGCCCGTGCGGTCACCCTGGCCGCACGGGACGCCGGCGCCCAGGTCGTCGCCGCGGGCCGCAGCCAGGACAAGCTGAAGGCGGCGTACGACGGTGAGCCGGGTATCACCACCGAGTACGTCGACCTGACCGACGAGGCCTCGATCGCGGCCCTCGGCGAGCGGCTCGGGACCGTCGACCACATCGTCTCCACCGCGTCGGCCCGGGCCCGCGGGAAGATCGCGGACCTCGACCGGGACGCGGTCCGGGCGTCGTTCGACACGAAGGTGATCGGCCCGCTGATGCTCGCCAAGCACCTCGCGCCGCGGATCAACGACGGCGGTTCGCTGACGATCTTCTCCGGTGTCGCGGCCGCCAAGATCGCGGTCGGCACGCTCGCGGTCGCGATCACCAACGGCGCGGCGGACATCCTCGCCCGGTCGCTCGCGCTGGAGCTGGCGCCGATCCGGGTGAACGCGATCTCCCCCGGCGTCATCGACACCGGCGCCTGGGACGGGCTCGGCGCGGGCAAGGACGACTACTTCCGCGACATCAGCGAGCGCAACCCGGCCCGGCGGATCGGTACGGCGGACGACGTCGCGCAGACCGTCCTGTTCGCGATGACCAGCACCTTCGTGACCGGTACGACGCTGCGCGTGGACGGCGGCGAACCGCTGACCTGACTACGGCTGACCTGACTACGGCTGACCTGACTACGGCTGGGCGAGGCCGAAGCCGGGCTCCTCGGACAGGACGACGTACCCGTCCTCGAGCGTGTAGGCGCCTGGTCCCGGCACGCCTTCGACGATCGGGACGTTGCCGAGGCCGGCCGCCAGGTGAGCGGCGTACAGGGTCTTGAGCGGGACGCCCCAGGCGTGCGGTGAGGCTTCGGAGGCGAGCTCCGGCATGGTGCGGCGCCAGGCGGTGAGGCCGTGGCCGATAACGTCCATGAGGGCTACGTCGACGAGGCCTTCGCGGGCCAGCCGGAGTACGTGGTCGACGTCCGGGTCGTACTCGCCGTCGGCCACCTTCGGGCGGTTCGTCATGGTCTGCAGGTGTTCGCGGAGCGCCTGCAGATCGGGGCGGCGTTCCTGGAACGGCTCCTCGATCCAGTACAGGTCGCAGTCCGCGACGCCGTCGAGGTACTCGAACAGGCCGTTGAGGCTGAACCCGTCGTTGCCGTCGACAAGGATCCCGGCGTCCGGGTACAGCTCACGCGTCAGCCGGGTCACCTCGATGTCGCGCGCCAGCCCGGCCCGCGAATCCATCCAGCGGTGGCCGCGCCCGATCTTCAGCTTGAAGTCACGGAACCCGAAGGCTTGGTCCTGGGCCAGGTTCGTCCGGATCGCCTCCAGCCCGTGGTCGAGGTCGTCGAAGTAGATGCCGCCGCTGTAGCAACGCACCCGGGTCGGGCCGCGTCCACCGAGCATCGCGTAGACAGGCACGTCGAGGATCCGCGCCGCGAGATCGTGCAACGGATAGTCGAGGAACTCGGCGGCCGGATCGATCACCCCGCGCTCCGGGTCGATCAACTCGGCCAGATTACGACCGATCAGCCCCCGCGGGTCCGCGTCGTACAACGCCAGCCCCCACCCGGTGGCTCCCCGATCGGTCTCCACGACGTACACCGTCTGCTTACCCCCGCTCCCATGACTACCAAGAAACGAGTTCCGCCCAATCGTGCGCAGGTACTCATAACGATGATCGGCGGTCGTGACGGACCGAACGACATGGCTGGCAAGAGTCATCACTCAACCCTAGTAGCCATCCAGACCCCCCGCCCGACCTGACCGAGTCGTGGCCCGCTCCGGCTCTCGTTTCTTTCTTTCAGTGGTAGACGGCGGTGAACTTGCGGAAGGCTGCTGGATTGCTGAGGACGTCGGTGTTGTCGGCGAATTGGTCTATGGAGCCGATCAGGCCGCAGCGGGCTACTGCTTGGTCGGTGACGGTTGCTAGGCAGGCGTGGACGAAGCGGCCGGCGTCGATTACCTGGGCGGGGCGGGTGAAGTACGGGCGGGGTGTGGGGTCGATGTGCTCGGTGATGGCGAGGGTGTTGTGGCGGCGGGCGACCAGTTCGTACGCCGTGACGAGCGCCTGCTCGCGATCGGCGAACCGGACGGCGGTTGTCGCGTCGGCGAGTGCCTGGTCCAGGCCGTCGGTGTGGTCGAGCCGTGCGAACGCCGTACCCAACCACTTGGTGTACGGCGCATAGGTCCGCGCCTGCAGCAGCGCCAAGCGCATCACGTCACGCACCAACCGAGCCGTGACCACCCGCGACCCGAGCTCGTCTCCCACCTCGTACGTGCGCTGGACGAACGCCTTCTCCTGCGCGATCCGCGACCACTGGCAGGCGAGCAGCCAACGCCAGATCTGGTCCGGGTACCAGGCGAGCGCATCACGTACCGCGGCCAACCGTCCGTCATCGGCGTACACCTCACCAGCCACGACACCCAACAACTGCTGCTGCGGCGTGACCAACCAGTCCGCGATCCCAATTCCCTGCGACGCATCGAACCCGAGCTGCCCACGCAGCCACTCCCCCAGCGTCGTGACCGTGACGTGGTGCACCGGCTCCTGACTGTCCCAACCGAAGCGGACCGCATGCCCGTCGTACTCGTCCGGCAGCCCGTCGTCGACGGCCTTCCGCACCCGCTCGACCTCACTCGCATCCACCAGCACCACAGCCCGCGGACCCCACCCGTGGTCCGTCGAGCGATCGGTGTCGTACCCGAGCACGTCCGATCCCCAGCCGAGCAGCCCGGCCGCGTACCCGACGTCCCCGACCAGAGGCGCGATCACGTCCCTGTGAAACCCGACCCCGATCTCAGCAGCACTCCGGAAGCTCATGCCGCCTCCTCTCGACGCAGCACGGCCCACAAACCCCAACCCGCATGAGACATCACCGCGGACCAGTCCGCTTGCGAAGCCTTCTCCAGCGCACCCAGCACCGTCTCGATCGGCACGTGATGCGGCGCGTCCTCACCGAGCGCGTTGGACCACACGACCACACCATCCGGCGTCAGCGTGCGCACAACCTCATCAGCAAACAGAGGTACGTCGGCCAGCACGACCGCCCGCGCCGATCCGTCGCCGGCGGGCAGTTGCGACGCATCACCCAGAACCCGCCACGGAGCAGTCGAACGGCTCAGCATCGCCCAGGTCAGATCCAGGCTGACTACCTTCGGCCAGACGTCATGGATGAGTGCGGAGAGCAGTCCGGTCCCGCAGCCGACCTCCAAGCACAGTCCGTCGGGCCAGGGCCCACCACGCTGCAGCGCGTCGGTCAGCGGGACAGCGCGGTAGCCACCGCGGTCACCGTCCCAGACCGGAGCCAGCTCGGTGTAGCGCCGTACGACGTCCTCCGCCTGCTCGTGTGACCAGGTCGCCGGGTGTTCGGCGAGCTCACGGGAGGCTTGTTGACTGGCTGCTGCTTCGGGACGAACAGGCTTCCCGGGGTCCGCCGGTACGACCCGTGTCAGCTCCGTGATCTGACCCACTACGCCACCTTTCCAATCCGAGAGCCCGTCTACAGTTACCCCGGTGAAGGCTGCGCATGTGGTGTGGGACTGGAACGGGACGCTACTCAATGACAATCACGCCGTACTAGCTGCGGTCAACGAGGTTTGTGCCGGGTTCGGGCGGCCGGAGCTCAGTTGGGGTGACTGGCAGGCGGCGTACGCGCGGCCGATGCGAGTCTCGTACGAGCAGATCTTGCAGCGCACGCTCGACGAGGAGGACTGGGCGCGGGTCGACAAGCTGTACCACGAGCGGTACGACGCGCTGCTGCACACCTGCGAGCTCGCCGGCGGGACTCTCGACGTACTGCGGCAGTGCACCGAGAGCGGCCGGACGCAGTCGTTGCTGTCGATGTGGTTCCACGCGCGGTTGACTCCGACCGTCGAGCAGTACGGGCTCACGTCGTACTTCACGCGGGTCGACGGACTGCCCGGCGAGGTCGGCGGTGGGTCGAAGGCCGACAGCCTCGTCCGCCACCTCGAGGCGCAGCAGCTGGACCCGGCGACCGTCGTACTGATCGGAGACGTCGTGGATGACGGCGAGGCGGCTCAGGCGGCCGGCACGCAGTGCATCCTCGTGTCGACCGGCGCGATGACGCGGTCGTCGTTGGAGGCGACCGGTGCGCCGGTCACCGACTCGATCGCCGAGGCGATCCGTCAGCTGGGCTGAATCAGCTCGAGCAGGTTTCCTTCGGGATCTTTGACGTAGGCGAACCGCGCTCCGGCACGCGCTGCCGGGGCCGGGGCGGAGACCTCGGTCGCGCCGGCGTCCAGCAGGTGCGTGAACGTCGCGTCGAGGTCGTCGACGGACAGCGCCCAGTGGAAGTACCCCGAGCAGCTGGCCCGGTTCGCCGCGGCGTACGTCGAGTTCGCGGTCGGGGAGCCCGCGCTGTTCGACGTCGCCTTCAGCGCGGGCCTGCACAAGCCGGACCATCCTGGACTCGAAGAGGCCGGCCAGCGAGTCCTCGCAGTACTCCGCTCCCCCGCCGAGCAGCTTCGTCCCGACCCCGCGTCGGCGCTCGCCCTGATCCACAGCGTCGCCGCCACCGCCCACGGGTTCGCCGCGTTCGTGCGCGAGGGCGTCGTACCCGACCTCCACACCGCAACAACCGAGGCCGCTGCAGCAGCTCGCCGGCTGGCCGGTCAGGGCACGTAGACCGCCACCGCCAGCCGCGCCGCGGGATCTTGCACAGCCGCCGGCGGGGTCTCGCCGAGCCGGTAGCCCAGGTCAACGATGCGGAACCTGACCGGAGGGGTCCGCACCACCTGCGTGCCTGCGGAGTCGAACCCGCCGAGTGTGCTCGGGTTCGTCGGGTAGCTCGAGCACGCGACGAGCTGCGGCAATCCACCCTGGCTGGTCACCAGGACCTGCCGATGTTCAGCATCGCGTGCCGTGCACGTGATCGACAGCGTCGCTCCGGCCGCCGCCTGCAGCGCCGTCGCCAGCACGGTCGGTGTGAAGTCCGTCTGGCCGCTGGCCCCCGCCTCCTGGTCCGCCAACCGGTAAACACTCAGCTCCCCCGGGAAGGGCTCCAGCGGGCGGGTCGCCGGCTCTACGTCCGGCTTGCCGAGGTACTGCGTCCCGCCCACAACCACGCCGACTACCGCAGCCAGCCCCGCGGCCAGGACGGCCGAGCGTCGGCGTCTGCGGCGACGTCCGCGCCGGTGCAGGTCCTGCAACGGCGCCACGAGCGGACGTGGCGGCTGGGCAGCGCTCTGGAGCTGTTCGCGGAGTTCGTCGACGTTCATCACCGGTCCGCCTCCTCAGCTGCGGACAGCTCCAGGTGGAGCCGTCGAAGCGCCCGGTGCGTCTGGCTCTTCACCGTGCCCACGCTGCAGCCCAGTGCGGCCGCAGTCTGCGCCTCGGTCAGGTCCTCGAAGTACCGCAGGACCACGACCGCACACATCCGCTTCGGCAACGACCGCAGTGCTTCCAGCAGGTCCGCGTTGTCGACCCGCGTGTACTCGTCGACCGCCACCAGGTCCACATCGACATCCGTCAACCGCTCCGGCCGTGACCGTCGCCAGCGCCACCAGGCGAAGTACGTCGTCATCACGGTACGACGCACGTACGCTGTCGGATCCTCGTTCCGGATCGACCCCCACGCCGCCCAGCACTTCACCAACGCCGTCTGCACCAGGTCCTCGGCCAGCCCCCAGTCCTGCGTCAACAACCACGCCATCCGGACCAGCTGTGGATAGCGGACCGCGACGTACTCGTCGAAGTCCGCCGCATTGGCCCCGCGCCGATCCTCCACCTGCCCCCGAACAGCCGACAACTCAGCGGTCATACCCCTACAGGAGTCGACTCACCCCGCCGATGGTTGTCACTCCTGCTCAACTTTCTTCCCGACGACCGGACCGGTCGTGGTCAGTTCGATGATTGTGTACGAGCTAGGGGGGAGGTCGAGGGTGAGGTTGTCGGTCAGTTTGGCCTCGTCGGAGTGGGGCGCTACGCGGTCCGGCTCGGTCAGGGTGTTCTGGGCGAGTGGGTCTTCGGTGTGCAGTTGGTGCAGGCGTGCGACGTTGCTCGCCAGCGGCAGGCCGAGGTCGATGGACAGCTGCGCGGGTTGGTTGCGGTCCCGGTTGATGACCGAGAGCCATACCTTCGCCTCGCCGGGGTTCGTTGAGGCGCTGACGTCGAGGGCGGGCAGTTCGATCGGGGTGCGCTCCAGCGTTTCGCCGGGAACCGTGGAGCAGGTGGTGTCGCCGGCCAGGGAGAGTTCGCCGCTGTGGCGGCGTTGCATCCACAGCGGCCAGTAGACGGTCTCGCGCACGACCTCGTCGTCGGTGACCACCAGAGCGCCGACGACGTTGATGGTCTGGGCGAAGTTGGCCAGGGTCACGCTGCCGGCCTGCCGCTGCATGACGTTCAGGAACGACGCGACTGCCAGCGCGTCGACGGTCCGGTAGCGGGTCTCGCCCGGACGCCATTTCGGGCTCATCTCGAAGCGGGTCGCGTCGGCGCAGTTCCACTCGGTGAAGGCGAGCTCCGGCTTCGGCGTACCCGGCTTCTCGCGGGCGACCAGATCAACCAGGCCCTGGATCGCGACGATCGCTTCCTCGGTGCGATGAGGACCGCTCAGCACCCGCGCGTAGTCGCCGCCGTCGGCGGTCGGATCGAACTGCCAGTAGGTGTGCAGGGTCAGGTAGTCGATGTGGCCCCAGGCCTCGCGAAGCAGGGCAAGGTTCCAGTCGACGGCCTGGGTCGGCTCGAAGCATCCGATCGCGAGCACCTTCAGGTCCGGGTCGAGGCGCTTGATCGCCTTGGCCCATTCACGGCACCGGACGGCGTTCTCCTGCGGGCCGACCTGGCCGATCTCCCACGGTCCCCACTCCTCGTTCCCGATCTGCCAGTAGCGGACGTTGAACGGCTCGTCGTACCCGTGGGAGCGGCGCAGGTTCGCCCAGACCGAGTCGCCGGTGCCGTTGCAGTACTCGATCCACGCGAGTGCCTCGCGCAACGAGCCGGTCCCGGTCGTCAGGTTGATCTGCGGCTCGGCCCCGATCCGCCGGCAGTACTCGACGAATTCCGCCGTACCGAAGCCGTTGCCGACGTCGTACCCGAAATGCCAGTCGACGGTCCGCTCCCGGTCCGGTCCGACCCCGCGCTCCCACTCGTACGACGTCCCCGTGCAGCCGCCGGGCCAGCGCACGACCGGCGCACCGAGCTCCGCGATCGCGTCGACCACGCTCCGGCGCAGACCGTCCCGGCCCGCGTCCGGGTGATCGGGGTTGTGCAGCGCCTCGTCGGCCACCCAGCGGCGGCGGGACAGGAACTGCCCGTAGATCTCCGGCCGGATCGTTGCATTCACGGTCCCCCGCAGCTTGAACGTCGCTCGCGTGCTCACCCGCACAGTCTCTTCGTCGCCTTTTCTCTGACTTGAAGTTAAATAGTCCGGCTCGGGTCTGTCAATGGACCTGTGCCGCGGCCGTGCTAGAACCGACGGCATGAAGGAGCTCCCGCGTTCTGCCCAGCTGAGCGACATCCGGCAGCAGAACTACTCGACGATCATGCGTGAGCTCATGCGCTCCGGCCCGACCGCCCGCACCGACCTGGCCTCGGTGATCGGGATGTCGACCGGCTCGGTGACCCGGCTGACCGCGGCCCTCGTCCGGGCCGGGCTGGTCAAGGAGGCCGCCGAGCCGGCACAGCGCGGGACAGGGCGCCCCAAGGTGCCGGTCGCGATCGACGAGTCGACGTACGGCGTCGTCGGTGTGCACTTCGGGCTGCACCGGGTCAACACCTGCCTGATCGACCTGCGCGGGCAACTCGTGGCCGAGGTCCACACGACGGAGCGCACCACGAACTTCGAGCGTCTGGTCCGCAGCGCGGCGCGGGCCGTGCGGAAGCTGATCGACGGGACCGAGCTGACCGTCCTTGGCGTCGGCGCGAGCACCGGCGGCTGGGTGAACAGCTCGACGGGCCGGGTGCAGAGCCAGCCCCTCCTCGACTGGAAGAACGTCCCGCTGGCCGCCGCGCTGAACAAGGCGATGGGCCTGCCCGTGCTGATCGACTCGCAGGTGCGTGCGCTCGCGCTGGCCGAGCACTGGTTCGGCGCGGCCACCGGAGTGGACAACTTCATCCACCTGTTCGTCGGCAACGTCATCGGCGCCGGGTTCGTCCTCAACGGCATGCCGTACCGCGGGGCGCACGCGGCCGCCGGCGGACTCGACCATCTGCCGATCGCCGACCGCTCCGGCGAGGTCTGCGCGTGTGGCAGCCGGCGCTGTTTCGCCATGGTCGCCGGAGATCTCGAAGTTGCCCGCCGGGCGCGGACGGCCGGCCTGATCGACGCCGACCAGGAGGTGTACGACGTCTTCGAGCTCGCGGTGAAGGGCAACGCCCGCGCCCGTCGGCTGTTGCGCGAGCGCGCCGTCGTCGTCGGTGCCGCCGCGGCCACCCTGATCGAGCTCCTCGATCCGGAGCTGGTGATCCTCGGCGGCGGCATCACCGCCCCGGTCGACGACGTCGCGACCATCCGCGACTCCGCGCAGGCCAAGCTCGCCGTCGACCGCGACATCGACGCCACCGCGCGGATCCGCCCGAGCGCCTTCGGTCCGTACGCCCTGGGGATCGCCGCGGGAGCGATCATGCTCGACTCCGTCTACCGCTCCCCCGAGACCTTCGTCCCGGCCCTCACGGCGCACGCGGTCTAGTAGTCCAGCTCGATCAGGTTGACCGAGTGCGGCGGTAGCTCGGCCTCGACCTTGGGCCCCTTCCTGAGTGTCGTCATGGTGGGCTGGACCGGCTGCACCCGGTCGTTGTTGTACGCCGTGATGTCGTCGTCGGTCACCGTCGTCTGCCGCGCCGACCGCACCGCGGGACCGCCGGCCGGATCCACCGTGATCGGCATCGCCTGATCCAGGCTCCGGTTCACGACCAGCAACTGGATGCCGCCCGCATTTCGGGTGGCAGCGGCGACGACGGCTGTGTAGTCCTGACCGGGCAGCGTCGGGTTACCGGTCGTCGTCATCTTCCGCGGCGCCGCACCGATCATTGGCGCCGCCAACGTCAGCGACATCGACCGGCCGGTGATCCCGAAGCCCGGCGGCGATCCGAGAATGTTGCCCCAGTCCCGTTTCGCCGGATCGGCGGCCGGACCGCCGTTGAGGTTCGAGTTGATCGCGAGCCGGACGCCGTTCGTGAGCTGACCGATCAGCATCGTCGTCTCGTACACGTTGTGCATCTGCATCGCAGCGAAGTTGTTCGGCGTACTCACTCCGGTCGGCCCGTTCTGGCTGATCGTGCCGTACTCCGTGACCGCGAGCATCGGACGCCGCCGCGGATCCGGGAAGTTCCGGGCGATCCGCTTGCGCAACTCCGCCAGCTCCCGGGTCGGAACGTCACTGGCATTCATCAACTGCTGGTAGAGCTCGGTCGAGTCGTAGGCGCCGTCCGCGTCGCCGCCGGCCTGGTCGGTGTAGGAGTGGATGCCGATGCAGTCGTACGGACGGTTGCCCATGGCATCGACGAACTCCGGCTTGCCCCAGCCCGAACAGACGGTGATCTTCGGGTCGACCGCCTTCATCGCCTTGACGAAATCCAGGAACCCGTCCTGCCGGCCGGTCGTGTACTCGATGCTGAGAGCCGCGCCCTTCGCCGGAATCGCGCCATGCGTGCCGTCACCGAACCTGACCGCGCCGTCGGCCTGCCCGATCTCGTAGACCTGATCGGTCGCGCCGGCCGTGGCCAGGGAGTTCACCCGCGTCCACTGCAACCCGTTCACCGTCAGCACCGGCTCCGCGATCGGGCCGGACTCGGGTGTCGCGTCGGACGGCAGCGCGATCGGGTTGTACCGGGTCCGGTACGTCTGGTCGGCCGCGCCCGTACTCGTCTTCCGATTCACCAGATCGCAGCCGCTGAACAGGCCGTCGTCGTTCTGGTACGTCGCCGACGCGGCCGTCTGCCGGCTCCAGCCGCCCTCGATGAACTGCTGCACCCGAGTCTGCAGATCCTCGTCACGCCAGTACCGCTGCCCGTCGAGGAACGGTTCGTTGCCGTACTCCCACTTGGTGATGCCGTACGGCGCCGGGTGTCCGTTCGCGGCGCGTACTTCGGCCCAGTCGGTCCCGCCGTTCGGATTGGTCGCCGCTCCGTCGCTGGGTGAGTTCATGTACTCGACGTAGTCCGCGGCGTCCGCTGCGGTCTGGTTGATCGACGGAACCATCACCATCGTCTTCGCACCGATCTGCGTCGCCAGCGCCTCCTCCTCGTCCGGACCGAAGCCGTTGCGCGGCCCCGGCAGGTTGCCGAAGCGCACGGCCGCAAACCCACCGGACGTCTGGCATCCACGCTGCGCAACCGGCCCGATCGCCTTCTTGAAGTCGAAGAAGTTCGCAACCGTGCCACCCGGGTAACGGATCAGCTCGAGCTTCGCAGCCGCGGCGGCATCCGCGAACCCTGCTGCCGGCCCCCGCGTCACCGGGTCCCAGGCCCCGAGCTCATCGTCGATCCACCGCGCATTCGCGCCAAAGATCTCCGGCCCGATCACCGGCGCAGGTACCCCGTCAGCCATGATCAACGGCCCACGATCCACCCGGATCTCGACCCGGCCGGCGCGCGGCTGGGCATCGGCCGCCTGCATCTGTGTCAGGCCGGCCGCCACCAGCACGGCGGCCGTCACCGCAGCTCGCCTCCTCATACCCGCACCTCCTCACGCTCGTACGCCGCCTGCTGGGTCTGCACGGCCCGGATCCGCGCGACGTCGAACTTCTCGGAGCGGTCGAAGCCGTAGATGCCGTTCTGTTCCTGGAACACATCGGTCAGCTGCGTATAGCAGTACCCGAACATCGCGGGGTCTTCGAGCAGCACGCGAGTCAGGCCCTCGAACCGCTCGTAGAACTCCTGCAGCGATCCGACTCGTTGCCCGTAGCCCCAGGACTCGCGCCGGTCCGCCCCGCTGGCCGATGCGGCCGCGGCGTTCCACCAGATGCCGCCGTACTCGCTCACCATGTACGGCTGGCCGCGGTACGGCAGGGACTGCGGCGCGCCCTGCCGGCTGACGTTGCCGAACGGCTCGCCGTTCGCGAGACCGGCCTGCTCCAGCGCGAAGGCCGCCGGGTCCTGCTCGTAGGAGTGGCTGTCCCAGACATCCGTCTCCGGCACGCGATGGCTGTACCCGGACGCGTCGATCACCGGCCGGGTCGGATCAGCGGCCTTCGCCGCCCGGAACATCGCCCGCGTGACGTCGTCGAGTTGCGTCTCGCGGTCGTGCAGGTCCTGATGGGTCTCGTTGAGCGGGCACCAGCCGATGATCGACGGATGGTTGAAGTCCCGCGCGAGGACCTCCTGCCACTCCGCGACGTACGCCGTCGTCGGTTGCTGGTTGTTGCCCCTCGGCCCCTGGCCCGCGGCACCCCAGTCCGGGAACTCGCCCCACACCAGATAGCCGAGGCGGTCGGCGTGGTACAGGTACCGCTCCTCGAACACCTTCTGATGCAGGCGCGCGCCGTTGAACCCGGCGTCGAGCGCGAGCTGGATGTCGCGCACCAGCGCATCGTCGGTCGGCGCGGTCATGATGCCGTCCGGCCAGTAACCCTGGTCGAGGACCAGCCGCTGGAAGACCGGCTCGCCGTTCAGCAGGAACCGGTTGCCCTCGATCGCGATCGAGCGCAGGCCCGCGTAGCTCTCGACCTCGTCGAGCACCTCACCGTCGTCCAGCACGAAGCGGAGTCCGTACAGGTGCGGATCGGCCGGGCTCCACAGCCGTCGCCGGTCGGACGGCACCGGGAGCACGCAGGTCGCGACGAAGTCGGTGCCGATAGCAACTTCCTCGGACGAGACCACGCCGCCGGAGTCGGTGAGCTCGACAGTCAGCCGGTGTCCGCGCCGGGGTGCGTCGATCGGCACGGTGACGATGAATCGCGAGTTCGCGACGTCCGGGGTGATGCGCGGGCGTTGCAGGTACGAGCGGCCGACGGGCTCCAGCCAAACGGTCTGCCAGATACCGGTCGTCCGCGTGTAGTAGCACCCGGTGTTCTCGTACCAGGTCGCCTGCTTGCCCCGGGCCTGTACGCCGGTCCGCGGGTCCCGCGCCCGCACGACCACAGTCGCCGTACCGCCGTCGAGCGCCTCGGTGATGTCGAAGGCGAACGACGTCGAACCGCCGCGATGCCGGCCGACCTCGACGTCATTCACCCACACGGTCGTGTCGTGGTCGACGGCCTGGAAGTGCAGCAGGATCCGCTCGCCTGTCCAGCTCGGATCGACGCTGATCTCGCGCCGGTACCAGACCGCGTCCATGAAGTCGGTGTTCCCGATCCCCGACAGCTCCGACTCCGGCGCGAACGGCACCACGATCCGCCGGCTGTACGGCGTACTCCGCAGACCGCGCTGGAGTCCGGTGTCGCCGTGATCGATCTCGAAGTCCCACTCACCATTGAGCGACTGCCAACGCCGCCGCTGCCACTGCGGCCGGGGATATTCCGGACGTACCTCCATACAGCTGGGTCCTCTCAAACTGGGACGCGAGCGCTGAGCCGCAACTCCGCGTCGAGACCGGTACGGCGGGCCGTCTGCGCAGCCACCCGCTGCGCGACCGGACCGCCCTGATGGGTGTGTTCCTGCAGGTACTGCACATCGGTCAGATCGGCACGCCAGCTGAGCAGCGCTTCGAGCAACTGCTGCCGAACTCCCAACCGGTCCGACCAGCAGTCGTGCTGTTCGCGCGGATCGTTCCGCCGGTCGAACAACCGGCCCGTGCCGTCCTCGGGGTAGTACTCGAGCTTCCAGCCGTCCGTTGCCAACGCCAACGACCTGTGCAGGACAGAGGCCGCGCAAGTACGCCGTACCGCCGGGTCGAGCAGGTTGGATCCCTGCAACGTCGGCGCATCGACTCCGGCAACCGCCGCGAACGTTGCGGTCAGGTCCGTCGTCATCGCCCAGTCCGCCACCGTGCCGGGCGCGATCGCCCCGGGCCAGCGCATGATCAGCGGGATACGCCACGACTCGTCGTAGAACGTGTGCTTGTCGTTGAACCCGTGGTCGAAGTACTGCTGCCCGTGATCGGTGGTGAAGACGACCAGCGTGTTGTCGGGGTCGACGTGGTCGAGCAAGCGCCCGATCTGCGCGTCGCAGTACGCCGCGAGCCCGTAGTACAGCCGCCGCTGCGCGTCCACTGCGGTCAGGTCGAGCGGGCCGTCCTGTTGCTCGGACTCGACGCCGCGTCGCCCGACCAGCGCTTCGAGGTGAGCGGGACGGCAGGTCTCCTCTCCGGGTTGGTGGTTCAGGGGCGGCAGCTCCACGTCGTCGAACAGTCCGGCCCACTCCCCCGGCGGGTCCAGCGGCGAGTGCGGACTGGGCAGCGAGCAGAACGCGAAGTACGGCCGGTCCGCGGGTCGGTTCATGATCGCCTCGATGGTTCTGTCGACCAGGTAGGCATCGCAGAACAGGTCCGGCGGGATCGGGTTCGGGTGCGCCGACGCCCGCGCATACCCGTGCTCGGCCAGATGCCGCGCATAGTCGTCCTCGACCGTCGCGCCCTTCTCGCCACCGAGCACGCACTCGACGTCGAACGCCGCCGGTCCGCCGAAGTGGGTCTTCCCGACCATGATCGTGTGATAGCCGGCGCCGCCCAGCAACTCCGGCAGCGTAATCAGGTCGGGCCGGCGCGAGATCCCGTTCTCCACACAACCGTGCACGGGCGTGTGTGTTCCGGTCAGCAGGGCGGCACGTGCCGGCGTAAACACCGGCGCCGTCGTGTGCGCCTGCTCGAACCGGACGCCTTCCGCTGCCAGCCGGTCGAGGTTCGGCGAGACGGCGTGTGCGGATCCGTAGCAGGACAGCGTGTCCCGGCGGGAGCTGTCCGTCATCACCAGCAGGATGTTCGGGCGGCGGGTTGCCATCTCAAGCCGGCTGGTTGGGCATTGAGGCGCGGGCGGTGAGTACGTCGGCGTACGGGATTACGCCGACGGAGTCCGCCCATTGGTGCCACCGCTGGACCAGGTTCTCGACGCGCTCTGGTTGCTCGGGGGCGAGGTTGTGGGTTTCGCTGCGGTCGGTTGCGAGGTCGTAGAGCTCCCAGGGGCCTTCGTGCTCGCGGACCAGCTTCCAGCGGCCCGAGCGGACGGCGGCGTTGCCGATGTGTTCCCAGAAGAGGTCGTGGTCGGTTGCGGGGCCGCCGCGGAGCAGGTCGAGCATGCTCACGCCGGGCAGCGTGGGCAGCGTCTCGCCGGCACGCTGAGACAACGCGGGTACGCCGGTTGCCTCGAGCAACGTCGGTGCGATGTCGGTGAGTTGGTTCGGTGCGTCGATCACGGTGCCGGACAGACTGCCCGCGGGCCACGACACGATCAGCGGAGTGGCGATTCCGCCTTCGTGCACCCAGCGCTTGTAGAGGCGGAACGGCGTGTTGGACAGGTTCGCCCACGCCTGCCCGTAGCTCGTGTAGGTGTCGGCGCCGCCGGGCCGGATGTCGGGCGAGTTGCCGACGCGCATCGGCGTACCGTCGGGAGCGCTCGGCGGGATGATCAGGTGATGCTTGCGGAACTGGTCCGCGCCGTCGGGGTCGCTGCGGAGTTCCTCGGCGCAGCCTCCGTTGTCGGACAGGAACACGACGATCGTGTTGTCGCGCTGCCCGGTGTCGTCGAGCGCGGTCAGGATCGTGCCGACAGCGCGGTCCATCGCGCGCACCTGGGCGGCGTACGCCTCCATCCGCTCGAGCTGCCACTTCTGCTCGGGCTCGTCCGACCACGCCGGTACGTCGGGATCGCGGCGATCGAGCGTCGCGTCCTCGGCGCAGATGCCGGCGTCGAGCTGACGCTGCCGGCGGCGCGTACGCAGTACGTCCCAGCCTTCGTCGAACATCCCGCGCGTCTCGGCCAGATCGGCCTCCTTCGCGTGCAGCGGCCAGTGCGGTGCGGTGAAGGCGACATAGGAGAAGAACGGCTGATCGGTTCCGGCCGCATCCCGGATCGCGGCGGCGGCATGCGAGCCGATCTCGTCGGTGTAGTAGAAGTCCGGACCTAGGTCGGACAGCGGTACGGGCGTCTCGCCGTCGTGCAGCGTGGTGGTCTGGAAGTAGCTGCCGGCGCCGCTGATCGTGCCCCAGAAACGCTCGAAGCCGCGTCGCGTCGGCCAGGTGTCGGCCGGACGCTCACGCTCGTTCGACAAGTGCCACTTGCCGGTCATCTGCGTCTGGTAACCGACCGCGCGGAACGTCTCTGCCAGCGTCGCGGACTTGCTGGTGAGGCTGCCCGGGTAGCCACCGGGTCCGTCGTTGTTCACCAGTTCGGCGACGCCGGTCTGATGCGGGTGCAGACCGGTCAGCAGCGATGCCCTGGACGGGCTGCAGCGCGCAGTGTTGTAGAAGTTCGTCAGCCGCGCACCGCGCGCGGCGAGACCGTCGATGTTCGGGGTACCGATCTCGCCGCCGTAGCAGCCGATATCGGAGTACCCCATGTCGTCGACGAGGATGATCAGAACATTGGGTCGCATAGAAACCTCACAGTCCAGTCGGTTTGTTCGTCAGGCCCAGTGCGGCAGCGTCGCGAGCATCCCGCCGTCCACCGGAAGGGACACGCCGGTCACGGCTCGCGACTCGGAGCCGAGCAGAAAGGCAACAACCTGCGCCACATCCTCCGCGGTCACGTAGCGCCGCAGCGGATGGCCGGCCAGGCGTTCCTCGGACCGACGGTGCTGGTTCCGCTGCACCGGGACGAAGCCGGGCAGTACGGCGTTGCACCGCACGCCACGTGGACCCCACTCCACCGCGGCGGCCCGCACCAAGGCGTCCAGCGCAGCCTTTCCCATCGCGTACGCCGCCATCCCGGGCACAGCTCGTTGCGCGTGCACGCTGGAGATGTGCACGAGTGACGCCTCGAGAGGCGCGGCCGCGACGACCGCCGTACTCCACGCCCACGCGGCCGCGACCTGCACCTCGAACACGGTCGTGAGCGCCGCCGGATCGAGGCTCTCCAATGATCCGCGTTGTTCGGCGAGAGTCGCCGTCACCAGCCCACCGACCTCGCCGTACTGCGACGCCACGGCCAGCGCGTGCTCGACAGTCGACTGGTCGCGCACATCGCCCACGACCCACTCGACGCTCTCGAGGCCGGCTGGGCGATCCACCAGGTCGACGCCGACCACCACCCAGCCGTGCTTCACCAGCGTCGTCACCACAGCCGAACCGATACCGCCGCCGGCCCCGGTGACGAGCGCGACCGGCCTCATCCCTTCAGACCCGAGGTCGCGACGCCGTCGACGATCTTGCGCTGGAACGTGACGAACAGGACGAGCGGCGGAACCAGCGCAAGGGTGCTCATGGCAAGCATCGGTCCCCAGGACGAGTCGCCGGTCGAGTCGAGGAACTGCCGCAGGCCGAGCGGCACGGTGAACAGCTGCACGTCGTTCAGGTAGATGAGCTGCTTGAAGAAGTCGTTGTACGTCCAGATGAACGTGAAGATGATCGTGGTCACCAGCGCCGGCCGCAGCAACGGGAAGACGATGTGCCGGTAGATCTTCCACGGCGAGCACCCGTCCAGCCGGGCCGCCTCGTCCAGCTCCCGCGGCAGCGAGCGGATGAACTGCACCATCAACAGCACGAAGAAGGCGTCGACGGCGAAGAAATGCGGCACGAACAACGGGTAGAACGTGTTCACCCAGCCGAGCTTGTTGAACAAGATGTACTGCGGCACCAGGGTGACATGGGTCGGCAGCATCAGCGTCACGAGCATGGTCGCGTACGCGATCCGGCGGCCGAAGAAGTTCAGCCGGGCGAAGGCGAACGCCGCCAAGCTGCACGAGATGACGTTGCCGATGATCGCCAGCACCGAGATGAACAACGAGTTCTCGATGAAGATGCTGAACGCGGTCGAGATGCCCTTCCAGCCCTCGGCGTAGTTCGACGGCTCGAAGTGCCGCGGGATCAGCCCGGGCTGGGAGAAGATCTCGTCGGTCGGCTTGAACGAACTCGCCACCATCCACACCAGCGGATACAGCATGACGAGCGTGACCACGACAAGCGCAACATGCGCGAACACCCGCTTAGTTCTCATAGTGCACCCAGAACTTGGCGAAGAAGAAGTTGACGGCCACGACAGCGCCTGCGAGCAGCACCAGCATCCATGCCATCGCCGCGGCGTAACCCATGTCGAAGTTCACGAATCCTTCTTGGTAGAGGTAGAGGGAGTAGAAGAGCGTCGAGTCGGCCGGCCCGCCCGAGCCGTCGCTGATGATGAACGCCGGCGCGAACGCCTGGAACGAGCGGATCAGCTGCAGCGTGAGGTTGAAGAACAGAATCGGGCTCAGCAACGGCATCGTGATGCTCCAGAACTGACGTGACTTGCTGGCCCCGTCGACCTGCGCCGCCTCGTAGAACTCCCGCGGTATCTGCCGCAGCCCGGCCAGGAAGATCACCATCGGCGCCCCGAACTGCCAGACCTCGAGCGCGATCAGCGTGCCGAGCGCGGTATGCGGCTCGGAGATCCACGACGGGCCGTGGATGCCGACGAGCGCCAGGATCTGGTTGACCAGACCGTCGCCGTTGAAGACCTTCCGCCACAGCACCGCGATCGCCACGCTGCCGCCGAACAACGACGGCAGGTAGATCGCCGACCGGTAGAAGTCGAGACCGCGCAGTCCACGGTTGAGTACGACGGCGACCGCGAGCGCGAAGAACAGGCTGAGCGGCGTGCCGACGAAGACGTAGATCGCGGTCACCTTCAGCGACTGCAGGAACAGCGGGTCGTCGCCGAACATCCGCCCGAAGTTGCCCCACCCGATCCATTTCGGCGCGGTCAGCAGGTCGTACTTCGTGAACGCGAGGTACAGCGACATCAGCATCGGCCCCGCGGTGAACGCCAGGAACCCGATCAGCCAGGGCGCCAGGAACAGCAGCGCCCACCCGTTCTGGTACCGGGTCCGCCGCCCGCCACGTAACGCCGGAAACGCAACAGCCACAGCTCACTCCTCTCCGACTCGTGTCAGCTCGACTCCGTACGGCGTACGCGGCGCGCACCCGATGCCGGGACCCGCGGGTCGTAACCTGCCGTCCACCACCACCTCGGGAGGGTCCAGGAACGCGAGGCGATCCGTCTCGCCCCACGCGAATTCGAGCCAGGTGCCGGCGCCGCCCAGCGCAGCAAGATGAGCTGCGTGCGCGGTACCGATCGGCCCGCTCGGGTTGTGGAACGTCAGCTGCGTGTCCCCGACCGCCTCCGCGATCCGCGCGACACCAGCCGGTCCGCCCGCATGTTTCGGATCAACCAGCCAATACGTCAACGCACCGCCAGCACAGGCCGCCGCGGCAGCAGCCGGCCGCCATACGTGCTCCCCCGCGGCCAGCGCCAACCCGGACGCGGCGGCCGCCTCCATCGCCGCGGGATCGTCGACCCGCACCAGGTCCTCGACCCAGTACAGGTCCAGCGCGGCCAACTCCCGGGCGACAGGCGCCACGGACCCCGTCGGCACGAGGTGGTGGCAGTCGACCATCAGCCGTACGCCGTCGGGCAGCGTCTCGCGTACCTTCGTCACCAACTCGAGCCCGGCGTCGACGAGCTGCATGCCGGACATACCCCGGGCGTGGTTGTCGAGGAACGGCGCCACCTTCACCGCCGAGAATCCGTTGCCTACGGCACACACTGCTTCGGCGACGATCGCGTCCGCGCCGTCCCCGCCGTACCGCCGGTTGAGGTTCGCATACAGCCGCACCGGCTGCGGTTCGCCGAGGCCGAGCGACTCGGCGAGCGGCCGGTCCTCGAGCCGCGCGACCAGATCCGCGAGCGCCGCTTCGTACCCGCCGAGCACCGTCGACCAAAGGAACGTGTCCGCCGACCGAAGCTCGGTCCGGACCTGCTCGAGTGGCAGGCCGACGATCGACGACCCGACCGATCGAGCCGCCGCCACCAACTCGGCCACCGGCCCGCCATCGGACAGCTCACCGACTCCCCGGATGCCGTCGGCAACCAGTTCGACCATCACCCACGTACTCCGCGACGAGGCACGATGCGACCACACCGCGGCAGACTCGAGACACACCATGCCCGTCACCCGTACCGCAGCTCGAGCAGACCGGGGACGAACTCCGCCGGCGCCGCATAGATCCGATCGAGGATCACACTCGCCGCGGAGACCGCCACACCGTCCGCGCCGAACGCGCTCAGCCGCACCACCGAGTCCACGTCCACCGGACGTTTGTCTCGCAAGTACGCGCGCGCCCCGCGCTGGACTGAACGCAGGTACTCCGGTGCATCGACCACGCCGCCGCTGACGACCACAACCTCCGGATCGAGCATCTCGATCAACGTCCCCGCCGCGACTCCCACCAACTCGGCCCGCGCAACCAGCAGGCCGTCGGCCCGCAGGTCCCCGTCGCGAGCCGCCTGGACGAGATGCTCGAGCGTCCCGCGGACTCCGATCAGCCCGTCTCGCCGAGCCTGCGCCAGTACGGCGAGGTCGCTCGCGGCCACGTGCAGGCAATCCCGTCGGCCGCACGAACACGCCTCGGCCGCGGTGACTCCGACCGACAGATGATCGACCGTCCCGGCCGCGGCCCGGTACCCCGAGAAGACCCGCCCGCCGAGCACGAACCCGGCGCCGACGACGTTTCCCACGAACAGCCCGATCAGATCATCCATGCCTTGAGCGCCGCCGAACCACCGCTCGGCCATCGCCAGCGCCCGGAAGCTCGAGTCGACCTCGGTCGGCAGCCCGAGCCCGCCACCGAGCGCGTCCCGCAGCGGTACGTCCCGCCAGCGCAGTACCCGATGATCACGGACCACACCTGCTTGGCGGTCGACCCAGCCACCCGTGCTCGCACCGACGCCGAGGATCTTTCCGGGGTTCCGCGAGACCAGCTCCCGGATCCCCTGGACGGCCTGCGCGACGAGCGGCTCGAACGCACGCCGGCCCCGATGCGGCAGCCGCACCTCGGCCAGCAGCGTCCCGCGCAGATCGAGCAGGCACACCGTCGTACGGCGCAGGCCGAAGTGCACACCGACGACGCGATGCGTACGGTCGTCCACCACCATCGGCATCCGCGGCCGGCCGAGGGCACCGTGCCCCGTCTCGGCCGGCAGTTCACGTAGCAGACCAGCCTCGCACAACAGGCTGGTCAGCTTCGTCATCGTCCCGGTGGTCATGCCGGTAAGGCCGGACAGCTCCGAGCGCGCCACCGGCCCGTGCCGCATCACCGCGCGCAGGATCGCCGAGTAGTTCTGCTGCCGTACGTCGAACGGCTGCGCGGACCGCATCTGTCCCTGGTCCGGCCGGATCTGCCAGGCCGTACCGTTCGCACCGTCGGTCACTTCAGCGCGGCCTTGGCGTCGGAGAAGAACTTGGTCACCGCCTGGGACACCGAGCTCTTGCCGAAGCCGACGACCTGGTTCACGTTCGGCAGCGAGGTCTGCAGCAGCTTGCTCGCACCCGGCGGGTACATCTGCAGCGCGGCCGGACCCTTGGACGCGACCAGGGCGTAGTTGTCGAGCACGAGCTTGTTCAGCCCGGTCGCAGACTTGGCGACCCCGTCGCGGATGTCCTCGGGAATCGGAACGCCGCGGGCCAGACCCATCGCGTTGGCCGCATCCGGCTTGCTGGTCAGGTACTTCAGCATCGAGACCGCGCCCTCGATGTTCTTCGACTTCGGCGAGATCGCGAACCAGCCGGCCGGGATGATGTTCGTCCCAGGTTGCGAGCCGGGCCCGCCGGACGGGAACGTCCCGAGGCTCAGCGTCTCCTTCGTCAGGCTCTGCATCGACGGCAGACCCCGCGACGTCGCCGTACCGGTGTACGCCGCTTTGCCGATCGTCACCGGGTCGTTCTGGAAGCCGGTCGCCGCGGCCGTCACCGCCATCGGTACGGCGGAACCGTTGCCGCGCAGGTCCTGCCAGAGCTGCAGCCACGCGGCCATGTCGTCCTCGCCGAACCCGAGCGAGCCGCCGTCACCGAACAGCGCCTTGCCGCGGCCGCGCAGGAACGACTCGAGCGCGATCGGGCTGCCGCCGAGGTCCGCCGTACCGGCGAGCTTGTGGCCGCTCTTGCTCCAGACGTCGGCCATCGCCGACTTGTACTGGTCGATGGTCCAGTCCGGACCGGGCGCGGACAGGCCGAGACCCTTCAGCTTGGTGGTGTTGACGATGATGGCCGGCTGGGTCGCGGCGCCGAGCAGCGCGAAGTAGTACTTGCCGTCCGCCTTGGTCGTCGTCGCCACGTAGTCCGGCATCTGGTCCAGGCCGAGGTCGTCCTTGTACTGGTCCAGCGGCGCCACCGCACCACGCTTGACGTACTCCATCAGGTACGGCAGGTGGATCTGGTAGACGTCCGGAGGGTTGCCCCCGGCAACACGGGTGGCGAGCTTGTCGTAGTACCCGGAGAAACCGGAGTATTGCGGGTTGACCTTCGTGGCGCCCTCGCTCTTCTGGTAGAGGTCGAGCGCCTCGATCAGCTTCTTGTTCTGGTCGCCTTCACCCCAGAACATGAAGTCCAGCGCGCCTTTCGAGCCTCCGCCGCCCGACGACGAGCTGCTGCCGCCGAGGCCGCGGCCGCAGGAGGCGAGGGCTGCGGTTCCGGCCGCCGCTGCTCCGAACTGCAGGAGCCGCCGCCGGGAGAACTGGGAGTTGGACGTCATGATCAGCCTTTCGATGCAGGGGTGTCGGCCGGGACGGACTTGCGGACCAGCGCCGCCGCCTCGGGCAGTACGTCGCAGACCTCGTCCGCGAGCAACCCGGCGAGCAACGCGGCGGTCGATGCGCCCTCGGCGGTCGACGCGAGGTTGCGCTGCTCCCAGGGGTCGGTGGCCAGGTCGTAGAGCTCGGCCTCGTCGTGAGACCGGAAGATGTACCGGTGGTCGGCAGTCCGGACGGACAGGTTCAGACTGTCCCGTGGGTACTGCCAGTCCTTCGCGTGGAACGGATCGCCGTTCCCGCCCGGGTGGCCGTCGTGCAGCATCGTCTCGGCGGTCACGTACTCGCGGATCGGCGCGGCGGTGTCGTTGCCGACCATCGCCGCGAACGACCGTCCGTCGTGCTGCTCGTCCCAGGTCACGCCGGCCAGCTCGCTGATCGTCGCCGCGACGTCGACCAGCGAGACGAAGTTCGCGTTCCGGCTCTGCCGGCCGTCGGGATGCCGAACGATCAGCGGCACCCGGAGGTCCTCCTCGTAGTGGAGGAAGTGCCCCTTCTCCATCAGCCGGTGCGCGCCCATCAGATCGCCGTGGTCGGAGGTGAACACGACCACCGTCCGGTCCCACTCGCCGGCGTCCTCGAGGTACTGACGGATCCGGCCGAACTGCGTGTCGACGAGCGCGCACAGGCCGAGGTAGTGGCTCGTGACCTCGATCCACTCCTGCTCGCTGAGGTGCTCGAAGTCGCGTGCGAAGTGCGAGTCGCGGACCTCGCGCGGCTTCGTCGCCGTACCCGTCGACCAGCTCGCCGGCAGCCGCACGCGATCACGGTCGATGAGCCGGTCGTAAGGGCTGGGGACGAGCATCGGGAAGTGCGGCGCGTTCATCGAGCAGACCGCCAGCCACGGCTTGTCGGCAGGGCGCCGGTCGAGGCCGTCGAGGAACGTGTCGCACTGCCAGGTCTCCAGGAACGAATCCAGTGGAACGCTCGACGTCGCGTACGGCTCCTTGCTCAGCGCAACGAGATCGTCCGTCGTGAGGTTCTCGATGTGGTCCGGATCGAACGCGTACCCACGGTTGGCCGCCCACGTCCGGTAGTCCTCGATGTAGCGCCCGCGATCCTGCCCCCGCAGTACGGCTGGAATTGCGCTGCTGTCGGCCCAGCCCATCTGCGCAGGCGTCGTACCGGGCACGTGCCACTTGCCGTTGTAATGCGTGTGGTAGCCGGCCGCGGCGAATGCCTGCGCGACACCCGCTGACCGTAGCTGCGGCTCGATCGGCCGCCAGTTCCCGAGTACGCCGTGGTGCCGCGGCATCAGACCGGTCCACAGACTCGTCCGCGCCGGGCAGCACAACGGGAACGGCGTGTAGCAGGCGTCGAAGACGGTCGACTCCCCCGCCAGCGCGTCGAGGTTCGGCGTCCGCGCAGCGGGGTTTCCGGTACAGCCCAGGGTGTTCCAGCTCTGCTCGTCAGCCATCACGACGAGCACGTTCAGACGGTCGCTCACACGCCCCACCTTGTCGGTTTCGACGGCTTTACTTCCAGCTGAAGTTAATTCGGCGGAGATCGGCTGTCAACCGCTCGGACGGAATTAACTTCAGCCAGAAGGAAACCGGCTACTCACCGATCTTCTTCGAGCGCAGGACGATCTTGGTGTCGGCAGGCGCGCGAGTGCCGCCGGCCGGCTGCTGGGAGACGACGACCCAATTGCGGTCATTGATCAGCAGACGACCCTGACCGCTGGCGTGTTGTCGGTTGTGCGGTGACAGTTTGAGTGACTGTGACGGTCGCCGTTGGTTGAGTCCCGGCCGTGCCGGCTCCTCCGCACGCCGCCAGCAGGAGCAGCGCGCCGGGAGCAATCGCAAACCATCCCCTGGTCACCTACTACCAATACCCCGATCGCCCGCAAATCTAACTCTCCGTGTGCAGCCAGCAGCGCGACCAGTGGCCGTCGGCGAACGTCGTCGTAGGCGGTGGCTGCTCGGAGCAGATCGGCATCGCGTGCGGACACCGCGCCGCGAACGGGCATCCCGCCAACTCATGCTCCCGGTCGATCGGCTCTGCAGCGACCAGGGGCAGCGTACTGCGCGCGCCGTTGCGATCCGGATCCGGTGACGACTCCAGCAGCAGCTGGGTGTACGGGTGACGCGGCCGCTGGGTCACCTCCTCGGCCGGTCCGCCCTCGACCATCCGGGCCGCGTAGATCACGTTGATCTGGTCGGCGAAGTACCGGGCGCTGGCGATGTCGTGGGTGATGTAGAGCATCGCGAGCCCGTCGTTCACGCAGAGGTCCGCAAACAACCGCAGTACGTCGAGCCGGATCGACACGTCGAGCATCGACACCGGCTCGTCACCGATCAGTACGACGGGGTCCGCGGCCAGCGCACGGGCGATCGCGACTCGTTGCCGTTGGCCACCGGACAGCTCGTGCGGGTACTTGTCGATGTACTGCTCCCCCGGTGTCAGGTTCACCCGTTCGAGCAGCTCGATGATCCGATCGGTCAGGTCGCCGCTCGCGCCGAAGTTCCGCAGCGGACGGCTGAGGATGTAGCGCACCCTGTGCAGCTGGTTCAGCGAGGCGAACGGGTCCTGCATGATCAGCTGGACCTGACCGAAGTGCGCCTGCCGATCGGCCCGCCGACGCAGGCTGACCTCCTTGCCGGCCAGGCGGATCGTCCCGGACGACGGTTCGTCGCCGAGCGTCAGGATCCGGGCCAGCGTGCTCTTGCCCGAACCGCTCTCGCCGACCAGCGCGAGCACCTTGCCGGACTCGAGTTTCAGCGATGCCGAGTCGACCGCGGTGAACCATTGCCCACGGCGACGACCGTGCAGCGCCATCCGCTTCGTGACGTCAACGGCTTCCAGCATGGCGCGCCTCCAGCCGGTCGTCCAGCAGCAGGCAGGCTGCCTGGGTACGGTCGCGTTCGATCAGCAGCGGCAGGGTTTCGCGGCAATCGTCGACGCGCTGCGGACAGCGGGGTTCGAACGCGCAGCCGGTCGGCAGCTGCCTGAGGTCCGGCGGCGCGCCGCCGATCCCACGCAGCTCACGACGCGGCCCGTGCAGCGACGGGAACGAGTCCCGCAATCCCTGGGTGTACGGGTGCTGCGGGTCGCGGTAGATGTCTTCGGCCGATGCGATCTCGACCGCGCGTCCGGCGTACATCACCATGATCCGGTCGGCCAGCTCGACGAGCAGCGACAGGTCGTGCGTGACGAACAGCACCGAGAAGCCGAACGTCGTCTGCAGTTCCTTGAGGTTGTCGAGGATCTGGCGCTGCATCACCACGTCGACTGCGGTGGTCGGTTCGTCCATCACGACGAGGTCTGGCTGACAGGCCAGCGACAACGCGATCGCGGCGCGCTGCCGCATCCCGCCGGACAGCTCGTGCGGATAGCTGCGGACCCGGTCGCTCGGGATCCCGACCAGCTCGAGCAGTTCGGCGGCGCGGTCCCAGGCCTCGGCGCGTTTCATCGGCCGGTGCGCTCGGATCGCGTCGGCGAACTGCGTACCGACCCGCATCACCGGGTTCAGCGAGCTCATTGCGCTCTGGAAGACCACGGCCACGCGTTCCCAGCGCAGTTCGCGCAACTGCTTCGGAGTACAGCCGACCAGCTCCACCGGCACACCGTCGGCCGGTCGGTACGTCACCGTGCCGCCGGCGATGCGCGCAGGCGGGCGTTGCAGCCGGGTGATGGCCGTCATCAGCGTGGTCTTCCCGCTGCCGCTCTCCCCCAGTACGCCGAAGATCTCGCCGCGCCCGACATCGAACGACACCTTGTCGACCGCCCGCACCGTCCCGTACTCGACCACCAGGTCGCGCACCTCGAGCAACGTCATGCCGCCACCTCCGTACGGCGAACCTTGCGCCGTTTCGGCTGCTTCGACACTGATCCGGCGCGGAGGGTCCGACGACGTGGGTCGGACAACTCGTCGATGCCGAAGTTCACGAGACCGGCCGCCGTACCGACGAGCGCAATCCCGAGCCCCGGCGGCAGGAACCACCACCACGCCCCGCTCTGCAATGCGCCCTGGGACTGCGCCCAGTAGAGCATCGTGCCCCAGCTGACCGTGTTCGTGTTGCCGGCGCCGATGAAGTCCAGCCCGGCCTCCGCCGCGATCGACCCGACGACCGCGAACAGGAAGGTCGACGCGATCACCGGCGCGAGGTGCGGAACAACCTCCATGAACAGCACCCGCGACTGCTTGTCCCCGCTGTACCGCGCGGCGGCAACGAAATCGCGGTTTCGCAGCGACAACGTCTGCGCCCGTTTGACCCGCGCACCGCCGGCCCAACTGGTCAGACCGATGATCAACGCGACCGCGGCCCAGCCGCCCCGGCCCCGCGTGTAGCTGGCGATCAGCAGCAGCAGCGGCAACCCCGGGATGACCAGGAAGATGTTGACGAACCCGGTCAGCGCCGCACCGGTCCGACCAGTGTGATAGCCGCTGATCAGCCCGAACAGTACGGCGAGGAACGTCGAGATCGTCCCGCCGACCAGGCCGACGAACACCGAGACCCGGGTCCCGGTGATGAACTGCGCGAAGACGTCGACGCCGGACGACGTCGTACCCAGCCAGTGATCACCGGACGGACCTGCCAGGGCCGGGCCTGCGTGCAGCTTGGTCGGTGACTGGCCGAGGACCGAGCTGACGAGCACTGGTCCGACCAGTGCGATCAGCAGCATCACGGCCAGGATCACGAGTCCGGCGGTCACCTTCCGGTCACCGCCCACGAGTCGCTTCACGCCGCCTCCCGGGTGCGCGGGTCGATCAGTACATAGAGCGAATCGACCACGAAGTTCGCCGCCAGCACGGTCAGCGAGATGATCAGGAACAGACCCTGCATCAACGGGTAGTCGACGTTGACGATCGCCTGGTTGAGCAGGCTGCCGAGGCCGGGATAGTTGAACACCATCTCGGTCAGCAGCGAGCCGCCGACCACCATGCCGATCGACACCGCGAACCCGCTGATACTGGGCAGGACGGCATTGCGCGCGGCGTACGAGAACACCACCCGGTGACCGGCCAGGCCCTTCGCCTGGGCGAGCAGCACATAGTCCTCGTTCACCACCGAGGCCATCATGTTGCGCATGTGGATCATCCACCCGCTGACCGAGGTCAGCACGATGGTTGCGGCGGGCAACATCGCGTGGCGGACCGCGCTGCTCAGGAAGTCCGGCGTGAACCCCGGTACGACGCCGAGGTCGGCGCCGCCGGACAGCGGGAACCAGCCGAGCGTGAACGCGAACACGTACACGAGGATCAGCGCGACCCAGAAGTACGGCAGCGAGTGCAGGAAGATCGACACCAGGCTGCCGACCGAGTCGACCGCGCGGCCCGGCCGCCAGCCGGCCACGATGCCGAGGCTGGTGCCGAGCACGAACGCGATCACGGTCGCACTGCCGACCAGCAGCAGCGTCCACAGGAATCCGGACTTCACTACCGACGACACGGTCGCCGGGTAGAACGAGATCGACCGGCCGAAGTCCAGGTGGATGATCCCGTTCAGATAGCTCACGTACTCGTGCCACCAGGACTGCCCGCGCGCACCGCCGAACAACCGGTGCACCAACTCCTCCTGCTGCTCCGAGACCGGGCCGAGCTCGGACATCTTGAACAGGATCGCCGACGCTGGATCGCCGGGCATCAGCCGCGGCAGCACGAAATTGATCGTCACTGCAGACCAGGCAGCCAACAGGTAGAACCCGATCCGCTGGACGAACGGCGTACCGAGAAGTCGCGTCATGCCGGCTTCAGGGACAGGAACAGCTTGGCCGCGAACACCCCGCTGATCGCACCCGGATCCGGCGTCGTGTACGGATTCTCGGCACTCGGCCAGCCGGTCCAGTGCTCGGTGTTGTACATGTACGGCGTACCCTTCACCGCGACCGGGACGACCGGGAGCCGGGTCAGCATGATCTGCTGCAACGGCTTCGACAGCTGTAGCTGGGCGTCCGGCGCGGCCTGGGCGAGCGCGCCGAGGGCGGACTCGGTGGCCGGGTCGTCCCAGCCGACGACATTGGTCTTCGACTTCGCCGACAGCATCTTGTTGTAGAAGGTGTACGGGTTCGTGCCGAACGTGAACGCGTCGCCGTAGATCGCGTCGAAGTCGCGCTTGTCCTCGTCACCGGTGTAAGCAGCGGACGGTACGCCGTTCACCGCGGCGTCGATGCCCAGTGCGGCGAGCTGTCCGGCGAGCTCCTGCGAGTACGCCATCCCGTCGGCGAACGCGCTGACGGTGAGGATCCGCAGCTTGAGCTGCTTGCCGTCGGCACCGATCAGCTTGCCGGCCTGCTGCTTGTAGCCGGCCTGGGCGAACTCGGCCAGCGCGGCGGCCTTGTCGGGCTTGACCGGGTCGCGGTCGGCCGGCGCGATCCAGGACGACCACGTGCCCTGGTAGAGGCCAGTCGGACCCACCGGCGCATAAACACCTGGGTTGTACGCGTCGGTGACCGCCTGCCGGTCGATGGCCAGCGCGAGGCCCTTGCGTACATGCACGTTGTCGAACGGCTTGCGCTTCAGGTTCAGCATCAGCGGCTTCATGCTCGCGTAGATCGGCCAGAGGTGGTTCTGGGCCGGGTCGCGCTGGACGAACTGGTTCTTCACGTCCGGGATTCCGGCGTACGCGAGGTCGATCTCGTGGCGGACGAGCTGCTGGGTCAGCAGGTTCGTGCTGCTGGTGGTCACGTAGGTGATCTGCGGGACCGGGACCTTCTGCTTCCAGTAGTCGTCGCGTGCCTTGAAAGTGGCCTGCTGGCCGGTGACTTGCCCGAGCGAGTACGGGCCGCTGCCCATCGGCTTCAGGTTCGTGTCGGTGTCCGGATCCTTGGTCGCCCAGATCTTCTTCGGCACGATCACGGTCCGGCCCAGGTCCTGGATCGCGGCGTACGCCGGTTTGGTGAAGGTGAGGTGTACCCCGTCGGCGGTCTTGGTCACCTTGTCGACCGGCAACGCGAGCAACTGGTGCTGCTTCATGTAGTCGAAGGTGAAGATCACGTCGTCGGCGGTCAGCGCGCTGCCGTCGGACCACTTCGCCCGGTTGTCCAGGGCGAGGTCGATCGCCTTCCCGCCGGCCGCCCAGGTGTACTTCGTCACCAGGCTCGGCATGAACTCGTTCTGGTGCGCGGTGTTGAAGTCGAACAGCTGCTCGTAGATCAGCCCGATCGTGCCGCGCAACGCGTTCACCGAGAACGGGTTGAAGTTCGGCTGCAACGTCGGCTGCGAGTACGCCGCCACGGTCAATGGCGGCGTACTCCCGGCCGCGTTGCTGCTGCCGCCTGAGCAGGCAGTCAGGCCGGTCAGGGCAGCCAGACCGGCGACGACCGCTGTCAGTTTCATCCTGGAGCGCACGGGATCTCCCTTCGAACCGCGGCCTGACCGGCCGGGGTGAGACGAGACTGCCAACGTTTGCAGCAAGAGTCAACGGTTTGCAGTGGAAAGCCGTCCAAGTGGTTACAATCAGGGTCAATGATCACGGCAATCGTTTGCGCTACGATGCCAGGACTTATCCACGAGCCCGGGGAGTTGCGATGGCTGTCACGCTGGCGGAGGTGGCCGCGGCCTGCAACGTGTCGACGTCGACCGTGTCGCGGGCGCTGACCGATCCGGACAAGGTCAACGCCGAGACCAGGACGCGGATCGAGCGGGTCGCCCGCCAGCTCGGGTACGCGCCGAGCCGGGCCGGCCGTTCGCTGGTCTCGGGCCGGACCGACACCATCGGTCTGGTCGTGCCGGATATCGCGAACCCGTTCTTCCCGCCGATCATCAAGTCGGTCCAGGCACGCGCCCGCGACAAGCGGTACTCCGTGCTGATCGCCGACACCGACGAGCACGTCGCCGACGAGCTCGAGCTCGCCCGCGGGCTGAGCCGGCAGGTGGACGGGCTGGTGCTCGCGTCGCCCCGCACCGACCCGGCCGAGCTGACCCGACTCGCGAAGCAGCTGCCGGTCGTCTTCGTGAACCGCGAGGTCGAAGGCGCCGGCAGTGTCGTGATCGACGAGTCCGAGGGTATGACGGAGGCCGTCGAGCATCTGGTGTCCCTCGGTCACACCAAGGTCTGCTACCTGGCCGGCCCGCGCCGCTCGTGGTCCAACCAGCAACGCCGCGACGCCCTCGCTGCCGCGTGCGCCGAGCACGGCCTCGAGCTCCGCGAGCTCGGCCCGTTCGAGCCCCAGATCCAAGCCGGTATGCGGGCCGCGGACCTGTTGCAGTCCGCCGAAACCGCGGCCGCCATCGCGTACGACGACCTGATCGCCCTGGGTGTGATGTCGCGCCTGACCGAACGCGGCATGCAGGTAGGCCGCGAGATCAGCGTCATCGGCATCGACGACAGCCCCCTCTCAACCGTCACCCACCCGATGCTCACCTCGATCCACGTCCCGGCGGCCGAGCTGGGCTCGGCAGCCGTAGACCTCCTCCTCGACCAACTCCGCGAAGGCGACAACTTCACCACCCCCACAACAGTCCGCCTCGAAACCCGCCTAGTCATCCGAGGCTCCACCGGCGTAGCCCCAACCAACCTCAGAAGTCCTGGGTGAGTCCGCGCAGTTAGGTCGTGCTCGTGCGTGACGCGGGCACTGCTCAGCGGAACATAGTTGGCGCTCTGAGCAAAGTTCTCTCCGCGAAGCGCCGGCCGACTCCAGGCGATCAGCCCCGAGTTCGACGCTGGCCTCGGGTCCGTCGAGTCGTGGGTTCTGGCGAGACTTCCGCAGCCGTGGTCCACGACTCGGCGCACCGGCCAGGGACCGTTCGCCACGACTCGGCGAGCCACGCGACCGCCGGACCCAGCCAGGCACCCAAACCTCCACTCCATCCTTGTCTTTCTTTGGTTTCCTTCGATCTTTTCCTTGCAGGTGGTGCGCACCGCCCCCGGGTGGGGGCGGTGCGCGGGTTGTTAGCTCTTCTTGAGGACCAGGCCGGTGTTGGCGGGGATGGTTATGTGGCCGGAGTACTGGATGTTGTGGAGGTCGGTCCAGGTGCCTTGTGGGAGGGACAGTTGGGCGGACTGGGTTGAGGATGGGTTTACGACGGTCATGCCTTCGCGGTACAGGCGGGTCCAGAGCGCGGGCCCGCGGCGTACGGGCGGGGTGATCGCCGTGCCGAGGTCAGCTGCCATTTCCGGGATCTCGTTGAAGGCCGCGTAGTCCTTGGTGCCGGTGCTTTCGAGCATCGCGGGGGCCTCGCGGTAGAGGAGGTAGTTTGCGACTACCCACTGGCGCTGCTCGGGTGTGGCCTCGTTCCAGTACGCGGTGGGGAGTTTGTTCATCACGACCGACGGCTTGCAGCGGTGCCGGCGGAGCAGGTCGAACATCAGCTGCCACTCGTCGTCGGTCACGTTCTCGACGCGGTGCACGGTGAAGCCCTGCTCGTTCAGCCAGATGTCGGAGATGTCGATCATCTGGTCGAGATCCGCGATGTACTCCGGCGACTTGTCCTGGAACTCGTCGTGCAGACTGCCGTTGAACGTCAGGTTGAACGCGACCGCCACCCCGCGCGCGTGCGCGTAGTCGCGCAGGTACCGCAGCCAGTCCAGCACGTCCGCGACCCACGCCGGATCCTTCGGGTCGGTCCCAAACTGCTGCACCCATTGACCGTTCGCGTCGTAGTGGCCGCTGACCTTGAAGTCGTTCCGTACGCCGATGTTGTCAACGGCAATCACCTTGAAACCCGCGGCGATCGCCGGGTCGATCAGCGTGCTCGTGTACCACTGCCGAACCGCAGGATTGCTGATGTCGATCGGCGTATACACCTGGTTGTTGAACTCCCACGCCGGCGTCGCACGATCAGCGGTGTACTCGATCCAGTCCGGATGGTTCGTCTTGAACCACTCCGGCGTGTACTCCCGCGCCGGCGCGTTCCGGAACGCCGTGACGTACGAGCTGGCCAGCACACCGGCAGGCTGAGCCGACTGCAACGCAGCCCACACGAACCCGACCCGACCCGCATACACCGACGGATCCGGCACCTGCCGATCGAACACCTGCGCCTGCAGTACGCCGTGATCGCGCGTCACGGGCAACGGGACATCGGCTTGGGGAGCCGGGCACCCGCCGCCGGACCGGTTGGGTTCACTTGCCTGGGCGGTCGGCGTGAGCAGACCCAGGCCGACCGCGAAGACGAGCGCGGCCGAGGACATTCGGCGGAGTCTCATGGACGGATTCCTCTCAGAGGTTCGACAGCACGCTGCCGGAGTTCGGCGGCATCGACAGTTGGCCGGAGACCGTGGAGCCGTGCAGATCGGTCCAGGTCCCGGCGGGAAGCGTGACCACAGCGGTGGCCGTGGAAGATCGGTTCACCAGCGTCAGTCCGTGCTGGTAGGAGCGGGTATAGGCGCCCGAGGCATCTAGCACCGGCGCCGCAGAAGGCGTCCCGATGTTCGTGTGAAGCTGCGGGCAATCGACGAACACGTGGTACTCCCCCACGCCGCAGAGCGTCATCATGCTCTTCTGCTCGCGGTACAGCAGATAGTTCGCGACCGCCCAGTCGATCTGCTCCTGGGTCGCCGTCGCGAGTGTCTCCTCCGTCGTCTCGTTGATTGCCAAGTGCAACGTCTGCGCGGCGATCTGCCGGGTGAAGTTGAACTTGTTGTCCCAGGCCGCGTCGTTGTAGTTCTCCGGCCGATGCACGGTGAACCCCTGCTCGTCGACGTACACATCGACCAGGCCGACCGCCTCCAGCATGTCGGCAACCTTCACCGAGGCGTTCCAGGTGATGTTCGCGGCCATGCCGATCCCGAGCGCGTGCAGACGCCCCGAGAGGTACGACAACCAGTCGAGGACCGCCTCGGCCCAGACGTCGTCGACCCGGTCACCGGAGTACTGCGGGACCCACTGCGTGCCGTCATAGTGCCCGGCGTTCCCGTAGCCGTTGAAGGTCAGGACGTTGTCGAAGGCGATGATCGGGTACCCGGCGTCGATCTTCGGCTGCACGAACGAGTTCCAGTAGAACGTCCGCACGTCCGGGTTCTGGAAGTCGATCGGCACGTACGTCGTGTTGCCGAACTCCCACGCCACCGTCGTACCGTCGGCCTTGTACACGATCCAGTCCGGGTGGTTCGTCTGGTACCAGGCCAGCGTGTGCGACTGGTCGAAATCGCGGAACGCCGGCATGTACGCCGACGGCACCGCGCCGGCCGGCTGCGCGAGGCTCGACGCACCCCAGACGAACGAGACCAGACCGGCGTACACCGAGCGGTCCGGGATCTGGTTGTCGAACACCTGGCCGCGGGCGATCCCGTCGGCCGGCGGGTTCGGAAGGGTGAGGGACGGCGCGGCCTGGGCCGACGTCGTCGTACCTGCTGCGAGAGCGGCGACTGCCGCCCCGGCCAGCAAACTCCGGCGCGTGATTCCGTGCGTGTTTCTCGGGGCGTCACTCATGGGCGGGCTCCTCTGCGACCGACGGGCTGCGCTGGACGATACGGACTGCAAACGTTTGTCGCAATAGCAGAGAATCTTGCTATGGTGTCGGTCATGGCAGACAGCCCCGTGACAGCCCGGTTGCACTCGGGCGACCCGATCCGCTGGTCGACGATCGGCGACAGCATCGCCCAGGGCGCGCACTGGACCGGCGCCGAGCGCGACTACGTGCAGTTGCTCGAGGAGCGGGTCCGCTACGAGCTCACGCGGTACGGCGACTCGTTCGTCCGCTGGGCAGTCTCCGGAGCGACGACCGAGGACACGCTCGGTCGGCTCCCCGCCGCGCTCGACCTCTCCCCCGATCTGGTGCTGATCGGCGTCGGCACGAACGATGCAAAGGCAGGCCCCGACGGCCTGGAGAAGTTCGAGCAGCGCTACGACACGCTGCTGGCCACGATCCTCGACACCGGCGCAGCCGTCGTCGTGCAGACGCCGACCGCCGTACTGCGGACCTGCCGGTACCACCTCGGCGACCACCTCCCGGCGTACGCCGAGACGATCCGCACCATGGCGACGCGGCGAGACGTGCCGCTGGTCGACCACTTCGCGCACTGGAGCGCGGCCGGGGACGGCTGGGCTCCGGCCGAGTGGATGGCCGATCCGACCCACCCCGGCGGCCGCGGTCACCGGGTGATGGCGCGGACCTTGTTCGAGAGCCTTGGACTGTACGCGGCCGACAGCGCCTGCTGCCGGCTGCTCGACTGAAGGAGCGCCCGATGTCCTCGATCCGCCGGTACGTCGTCTGCGGGTTGTCCGCCCGCGGACTGGCGAGCTTCGTCCTCCCGATCCTCGGGCTGACCGATCGCACCGCCGACGGCGGGTTCGGCTACGGCAGCGACGAGGACGACCTGTCCGAGTACGCCGAGGTGGTCGCGATCGTCGACACGGACGAGGCCCGCGTGGCCGAGTTCAACCAGGCGCTGGAACGGCTCGGGCGGACGACGATCCCGTTCGTCGCGCAGGCGCAGTACGACGAGCTCCTCGCGATGATCCGGCCGGACGCGGTGATCGTCACCTCGCCCGATCACACGCACGCGGAGTACATCCTCGGCGCGCTGCGGCACGACGTGAATGTGATCACCGAGAAGCCGATGGTCACGACCGCGGCCGCGGCTCGCGCGGTGCTGGCGGCTGAGCGCGAGTCGGACGGGACCGTGCAGGTCACACACAACTTCCGGTACCCGGCGGCGCATCGTGAGGTGAAGCGGCTGATCCAGGCCGGCACGATCGGGCGGGTTACCCGGGTGGTGATGGACTACCACGTCGACCTTCGCCACGGCGCGAGCTACTTCCTTCGCTGGAACCGGCGGCGCGAGTTCTCCGGTGGGCTGCAGGTGCACAAGTCGTCGCACCACTTCGACCTGCTCAATTGGTGGATCGGCTCCGTGCCCGAGGAGATCTTCGGGTACGGCGCGCTCAACTACTACGGCCCGTCGAGCCCGCATCGCCCGGACGATCCGTACTTTCTCGCACAGGAGGCAGCCGGGGTGTCCCCGACCGAGGGCGGATCACGCAAAGGCCTCTTCGGGCTGCACTATCCGCAGCAGTATCCGGCGTCGCAACCGCTCTCGCTCTACGACGCGGAGATCGACATCGAGGACACGTACAGCGCAATCGTGCAGTACGCCGGCGGGGCCTCGATGACCTATTCGGTGGACTTCTCGAGCAGCTGGGAGGGGTACCGCGTCAGCATTGGCGGCACCCACGGATCGGTCGAGCTGCTGCACGGCCGGACGGTCGACGGTGCGGCTTTGCCGGCATCCGACCAGATCACCGTCTCCGAGCTCTTCGGCCCGACGCGGGTCCTGGAGGTGGTTGCGGAGACGGGTGGTCACGGCGGGGCGGACCCGCTGATGCGGCACGACCTGTTCGCCGGACCGAGTCCCGAATCGCTCGAATTAGGGCTGATGGCAACAAGCACCGAAGCGGCGTACGCCGTTGCCATGGGCGACGGTCTCGTCGAGTCGATCGCCGCCCATCACCCCGTCCACCTCCCCACCCTCCTCGCCCTCCCGCCGGGCTAAGGGGCCGGGAGGAGGTCTAGGGAGTCGGTGGCGGAGTCGGCGTCCAGGTAGAGGGTGGCGTTCGCCGTGCGGCGGAGGATCGTCGACGGGCAGCTTGTGTCGATCGGCAGCGTCAGCGTGTTGCGTACGGCGGCCGCCTTGCGCTTCTCCGGCGCGACCACCTGAACGTGTCGCGCGCTGAGCAGAGCCGGGACGGTCAGCGAGATCGCCGTCGGCGGCACCGCGTCGACGTTCGGGAAGTGGCCCTCGCCGACCTGCTGGTGCAGCGATTCCGGGGTCAGCGTGATCTGCCGGACCCAGCGCGCATCGTCGAAATCGGCCTGTCCGGGTTCGTTGAACGCGAGGTGACCGTTCTCGCCGATCCCCATGCAGGTCAGGTCGATCGGTGCCTCCCGCAACAGTGCCTCGTACCGCGCGCACTCGGCCTCGACGTCGGCCGGCTCGCCGTCGATGTACTCGACCCGCGCCGGGCCGAACGGCTCCGCGATCCGCTCCCGGATCCAGCGCCGGAACGACGCCGGGTGGTCCGCGTCGATACCGACGTACTCGTCCATGTGGAAGACGGTGACCTTCGACCACGGGACGTCGCACCCGGCGAGGGCGGTGACGAAGGCGAGCTGCGAGTTGCCGGTGGCGATCACGACGCGCGCCGCGCCGCGCTCGGCGACCGCACGGGTGAGCACCTCGGCGGTGCCGGCGGCGGCCGCGGCAGCCATGTCCGCGGTGGCGGCGAAGACCTCGAGACGGAGGTCCTCGATCTGGGTCCGGGTGTCGAGCACGGTGCACTCCTCGGGACGGGTTGACTACAAACGTTTGCAGCAAACTAGCATGTCTTGCTGCTGAGCCCAAGATGTAGTTCTGTGTCCCAGCAGGAAGTCCGGTACCCGAACCGAGGGAGAAGACCCGCATGAGCGAGGTCCTGGAAGGTCACACCGCCGACGGCCGTGGCGTGCGGGTGCGGTACTCCGCCGCCGGGATCGAGGAGATCACCGACCACCCGGCAGCGCCCGACCTCCTGCTGCTCCCAGGCCTGGTCGACATCCAGCTCAACGGGTACGGCGGCCTGGACGTCAACGATCCTTCGCGCCCGGCGAGCGAGTTGTCGGACCTGGTCCGCGCTCTGTGGCAGCAGGGCGTCACCACGGTCTACCCGACGATCATCTCCGCGGACGACGCGACCACGACCGCCCTCGTCACCCGTGCGGCCGCAGCCCGGGCGGCCGACCCGATCACGGCGTACGGCGCGCCCGGGCTGCATCTCGAGGGTCCGTACATCTCGAGCGCCGAGGGTGCCCGCGGCGCGCACGATCCGGCGGTCATCCGCGACCCTGATCCCGAGGAGTTCGACCGCTGGCAGAAGGCCGCAGCCGGCGCGATCGCCATCATGACCGTCGCCCCTGAACGTGACGGCGCCCTCGAGTTCACCCGGCACCTCGCGGACGGTGTCGTGGTGTCGGTCGGCCATTCGCTCGCCACGGCCGAGGAGATCCACGCCTTCGCAGGCGCGGGTGGCCGGCTCTCCACGCATCTCGGCAACGGCTTGCCGGCTCAGCTGGACCGGCACAACAACCCGATCTGGCCCCAGCTGACCGAGGATGCCCTGAGCGCCGGCCTGATTGCCGACGGCCACCACCTCCCCGCCGACACCTTCGCCGCCCTCGTCCGCGCCAAGGACCCGACCCGCTGCGTCCTCACCAGCGACGCCGCCGCACTCGCCGGCTGTGCTCCCGGCGACTACACGACGGCCGTCGGCGGCGCGGTCACGGTCGGCCCCGACGGCAGCCTGCGCCTGCAAGGTACGCCGTACCTCGCCGGCAGCGGCGCCTCCCTCCTCGACTGCCTCCGCTGGTCCACCGGCCCGGGCGGTCTCCCCCTCGACACCGCCGTCACGATGGCAACCACCACGCCCGCCAACCTCCTCGGCCTGACCGACCGCGGCCGTCTCGAAGTAGGCGCCCGAGCCGACCTCATCCAACTGACCCGCACACCGGACGGCGGCATCGGCGAGCTCGTCACCACGGTCGTCAACGGCAGCCACACCTGACGAGCCTTCAGCTCTGTTGCCTGCAGCAACAGTTAGGCGTTCAATCTTGCCGCCTGCAAGTACCTGCAAAGCGGGGGCCAGTGCTTGCCGGTGGACCGGATCTTCCCGTATAAGGAACGGGATGACAGCGATCCGGCTCGACGGGGTGTCCAAGGTGTTCGAGGGTGAACACCTGGCCGTGGACGAGCTGTCCCTCGATATCGCCGACGGCGAGTTCATGGTGCTGCTCGGGCCGTCGGGGTGCGGGAAGACGACGCTGCTGCGGATGATCGCGGGGCTGGAGCGGGTGACCGCCGGCGAGGTCTGGTTCGGGCGGACCAAGGGAACCCGCTTGCCGCCGAAGGACCGGCAGGTGGCGATGGTCTTCCAGACCGGCGCGCTCTACCCGAACCGGACCGTCCGCGAGAACATCATGTTCCCGCTCCAGATCGCCGGCCAGGGCGACGACGACGCCAGCTCGACCGCCGCCGGCCTGGCCCAGATCCTCAGCATCGGGTCGGTGCTCGACCGGATGCCGCGGACGCTGTCCGGCGGGCAGCGCCAGCGCGTCGCGATCGGGCGGGCGCTCGTCCGCCGGCCGAACGTGTTCCTGCTGGACGAGCCGCTGTCGAACCTCGACGCCACGATGCGGACCGAGCTGCGCCAGGAGATCGGCGCGATGACGCGGGACCTGAACGTCACCACGCTGTACGTGACCCACGACCAGGTCGAGGCGCTGACGCTGGCCGACCGGATCGCGGTCATGCGCGACGGCCGGATCGAGGACGTCGGCACGCCGGCGCAGGTTTACAACGACCCGGCGACCGCGTTCGTCGCCGGCTTCCTCGGCGCACCGCGGATCAACCTGCTGTCCGCGACCGTCCGCGTCACGGCACACCATCGGGTCGCACTCGACTTCGGCAGCCAGTCCATCGCCTTGCCCCCGCCCGACCGCCGCTCGCTGATCCTGCGCCACCACGACGGCGCGCAGGTCATCGTCGGCGCCCGCTCGAACGCCTTCCGGGTCATCACCGACGAGGACGTCGCGAACCAGCTCGTCGGGACGTTGCGGGCGTTCGAGTTCCACGGGCAGCAATCCATCGCGTTCGTCGAGTGCGGGATCGAGGCGGTCAACCCGGACCAGGTCGGCCAGGCGAGACCGATGCACGCCGTACCCCATCAGGACGCGCCCACGTCGGTGCTGACCAGAGTCCTGTCGCGAGTCCGGTCCCGTACGTCGGCCCCCGCCGAGCTGCTACCTCCCACTCACCGCCGAGCCGACCTGGTCATCGAACTCCCTGCCGAAGCCGACCTGAAACGCGGCTCCCGCATCCACCTCGCCCTCGACACCACCCGGATCCACATCTTCGACCAGATCGGCCACCGAGTAGACCGAATCACCCGGTAAGGCAATCACCAGGTGAGGCTGCTCCAGAGGCATGGCTCGGGTGTCCACGATGTCGGGGTACTTCACGTGGGTGACAGTCAGGCCCGCAGTGTGGAGGATGCCGGTCCAGCGTTCGCAGGCCGTGGGGTCTATGCGGGGAGTTTTCCAAACGCCGTGTTTGATCAGGAGTTCTGTTGCGGCGAGCAACGTCGACGGGTCGGCATCGGGCCACTCGGCGCTGAACAAGCCGACAAGGTCGACCACCGTGCCCTCGCGTAGTTGCTGCATCGCCGTGTCGATCGAGCGGACGAACGGAATCAACGCCGGTGTCAGCTCATCAAGGCGTTCGCGGAGGACGTAGTACACGCTGTTGGGCATTCGGCCGCCGCGTTCGGCGTGCAGGTAGGCGATGTGGCCCTGGCCGGACTGCTGCAGTTCGAGCGCGGTGACCAGGTCGGTGAGGAAGGCGTCGGCCAGGCCGTTGACATACAGCTCATGGAGCATGGGCATCGACAGGTCGTGCGCGAAGCGGGTCTGCCACGGGTCGAGCCCGGCCTCGCGCATCAGGCCGCGGGTGAATTCGGCGGGGGCCGTGCCGCCCTGGCCGGGGACGAGGATCGTGCGGTCGCGGAGCCAGGACAGCTCGAAGCCGTCGACGCGCTCACGCGTGACGATGCACATCGGGAAGCGGTCGTTCAGTTGGGCGATCGCGACGAAGTCGCGGCCGCGGCCGGAGTACATGGCCGGCACCCAGATGCCGCCTAACGCGACGTCCGACGTCCCGTCGGCGAGGTCGTGCATGATGCCGTCCCAGGGGTCGCGCAGTGTGTACGGGACCTCCAGACCGTTGGCGGCGAAGATTCCGTTGCCGCGCGCAACATATTCGGGAAGGTAGTTCAGGCCATGGGCCATCGAGCTGAGTTTGAGGGCGGTCATGCGGTCTTCTCCGTTCGGTACGGTTCCACCGGCGTACGGCAGGTCAGGTTCTCGAAACCGGTCTCGGTGACGACGTACAGGTCGCCCAGGTTCGAGCCTGCGACCAGGGGGTCGACCCACTGCGCGTGCAGCACGAACACCATGCCGGGTTCCATCCGGTCGGTGTTGTGCGAGGCAACGTTGTACTGCGGGAGCTTCGGCATCCCGATCGCGTGCCCCAGGTTCGGGTTGTGCGGACCGGGAGCGGCCGGCCAGACATGCATGAGCCGGCGTCCTTGCGCCTCCCAGTCCGCATCGGGGACGTACTGGCGCGGCACCGGACGTGGCGATCCGTCCGGCATCGCCTCCCAGTTGAACGGCATGGTCCGGGTCTCCTTCGACTTCAGGTAGCCCCGCTCCACGTACGCCTCGAACGCGGCGTCGTGCAGTTCGCTGAACTTCACACCGGGCCTGATCAGCGCCTCGGCCCGGCGTACGGCGTCCACCGTCATCTCCAGGACCTCGTCCTGCTTGGAGGTCGCCGTACCGATCACCATCATCCGCGCGGCCTGCGCGCAGTACCCGAGATAGGTGACGTTGGAGATGTAAAGGTTGAGCAGATCGCCCTCGGTGAGGACATGCCCGTACGGCTTGCCGCACAACGTCCCGTACCGGTTCGCGCCGATCTGATAGCCGTCACCGGTCTCGCCGCCGCGCGCCATCTGTGCGTACGAGAACGCGGCGTACGCCTCGTAGTCGGTGACGCCCGGCCGGGCGACGTGGCAGAGCGCCTCCCAGCCGATGCCGATCAGTTCGCCCGCGGACCGGATGATGTCGATCTCGGCCGTGGTCCGGATCCGCTGCATCCGCAGGATCATGTCGGTGGCGTTCGTGAACCCCACCGACGGCAGCTCCGACTGCAACCCGGCGAAGAAGGTGGCGGCCGTCTCGTCACCGATCAGACCGAGCGCACCGCCCGCGAGACCGAGCCGTCGCAGGGCGCCGACGCACCCGTCGATCGTCTTGTGCAGCGGGGATCCGGGCCGGTCCACGCTCTCCCGGCCGAATGGCGACACCTGCCAGATGTCGCCGACGAGCAGCGGCTCGCCGCCGGGCGGTACGACGGCCGACTCGGTCCAGAACGAGAGCAGTTCGGGATCGAGGTCGGCATCGGTCGGGAGGATCAGCACCCCCTCCCGCATCCAGTCGCACAGGTATCGCAGGAACGGGTTCGACGTGTGGTACCAGCCGACCAGGCTCGAGTGCACGAGCAACGCGTCGAGTCCCGCCACCGTCGCCTCTCGGCGGAGCCGTTCGATCCGGTCGGCGTACTCCGCCTCCGTGATCTGGCCGGCGGGTTCGAAGTCGAAGCTCGGCTCGAAGTCGCGGAGCAGGGCTTCCATCCGCCGGTAGTCGATCGGGGTGCTGTATTCCCTCACCAGGAACTTCCTCTCAGACTTGGGTTTGGTTGATCTCTTCCAGCGACAGCCGGTACGTCTCCGGCGCGAACCGGGCCGCGACCGCGAGGACGACGTACATCAGCGCGAGCATCAGGAACACGCCGGACATCCCCCAGGCGGCGAAGACCGGGACGGCGATCAGCGGCATCACGGCGCCGGAGACGTTCCCGATCCCGTTGACGATCGACGTACCGAGGGCGCGTACTTCGGTCGGGTACACCTCGGGCGACCAGGCGGCGAGCGTGGTGTTGAGCAGCAGCGCGAAGAACTGGAACGTGCCGCCGAGCAACAGGATCAGCGTGGTGCCGTGCGCGAAGGTGGCGAACGCGACCGCGGCGCAGCAACCGAGGATGCCCGCGGTGACAACCGTCGTACGCCGGCCGACGCTGCGCGCGACGAGTGCTGCCGCACAGGCGCCGAGCAGGCTGCCGAGGTTCATCACCATCGTGAACGCCAGGCTGTCACTGATGCTGTAGCCCTGGGCAACGAGGATGCTCGGCATCAACACCAGCAAGGTGATCTGCGCGCCGAACGACATCCAGGACGCCACACCGATAGCCGCCGTACGCCGCAGCGAACCGATCGTCACCAGCGTCCGCAGCGGCACGGACTGACCGACCACATCAGGGATGTCGTCGTTCGTGAGGTACTGCGTCACCGGGCCCTTGCCCTTGCGGCTGAGCCGGCCGGAGGCGAGCGCGGTCAGTGCGGCGTTCGCCTCGTCCAATCGACCCTTCGACAACAGGAATCTGGGCGACTCCGGCATGTACCGCCGGATGAACACGACGAGCAGTGCAGGTACGGCGAGCAGCACGTACAGCCACCGCCAGCTCGCGGAGGTGCCGCCGAGGACGTCGTTCAGCGGACCGAGCACGACCAGGAAGAGGCCGAAAGCAACGAAGTTGCCGACGCCGCCGGACCCGATGTTGAGCGATGCGGCAACGGTGCCGCGGTACTTCGTGGCGACCATCTCGGTCACCAGCGCGAGGCCGACGGTGAACTCGCCGCCGAGGCCGATCCCGACGATGAACCGGGACACTTCGAGGATCGTCTGGTTGGGCGCGATCGCGCTCAGGATGCCGCCGAGGGTGTAGAGCAGCAGATTGAACGAGAGCGCGTAGCGCCGGCCCTTGCGGTCGGCGAGGTAGCCGGTGGTGACCCGGCCGACCAGTCCACCGATGATCATCACGGTGTTCAGGAAGGCGAGGTCGCCGGTGTCCATGCCGAAGCTGGCCTTGAGGCCTTCGGTGATGGCACCGGTGGTGTCTTGTTCGAGTGCGTCGAAGAACATACCGGCCAGGACCATGCCGGCCACGACCCAGTGCGCGCGGGTCCAGCCGATCCGGTCCATCACCTCCGAGAGGCGACCGGTGGCGGGTGGTGGTGCAGCGGTGACTTGAGAGTCCGAGGGGTGCATCTGACCGACCTCCTGATGACAAGGGGATTGAGCTGTCGATCGAGCCGGGATCTCGGTAGTCGTTAGTATGATTACCAGTCGTCTGACGTTTCAAGCGATTCTGCGAAGTCAGTGGCGTCGCCCTCCCAACGGCCAGCCGATGACGGATTTCGGACGGGGCGCGGCGTACGTCCGGACCTTGCTGGTCGAGAGTCCGAGCCGGACCAGTGACTCGGCGAGCACGACCGCGGCCGCGACGCCGTCCACCACCGGTACGCCGGTGGCCGCGGCGACTTTCTGGTCCAGGCCGGCCATCCCACCGCAGCCGAGGCAGATCACCTCGGCGCGATCCTCGGTCACTGCCTTGACCGCCTGCTCGACGATCGCGTCGACGGCACGGCCCGGGTCCGCTTCCAGTTCGAGCACCGCGAGACCGCTCGCTCGCACCGAAGCACACCGATCCGCCAGTCCTGCCAGCAACAGCCGGTCCTCGATCTGCGGCACCGCCCGGTCCAGCGTGGTCACGACCGAGTAGCTCCGGCCGACCAGCATCGCGACCTGTGCCGCAGCCTCGGTGATATCGACGACCGGTACGTCGAGCAGCTCCTGCAGCCCTTCGCGCCCGTGCTCGCCGTACCCTGCCTGGATGACTGCGTCGTACGGGCCGTCGTACCGGACGACCGCGTCCATCACGGCGACGGCCGCGAGGTAGCTCTCGAAGTTACCCTCCACCGACTCCGGCCCGACGTCCGGCGTGAGCCCCAGCACCTCGGTGCCAGGTGACGCGTACGCCGCTGCCTGCGCGCGGATCGTCTCCGTCATCGTCTTGGTGGTGTTCACGTTCGCGATCAGGATGCGCATTCCGCCTCCAGTACAGCGTCGTAGGCCGGCAGCGTGAGGAAGTCGGCGTAGGTATCGGCAAGAGCGACATCGCAGAAGATCCGCCTGGCGTCCTCGAAGCCGCCGCCGAGGGCGGCGATCTCCTCGTCGACGATCCGCTCGACCAGCCCGGCCGTCACCTGCTCGCCCGAATCGAGCTTCACCTCGTTGTGCACCCACTGCCAGATCTGCGACCGCGCGATCTCGGCGGTGGCGGCGTCCTCCATCAAGCTGTCGATGGCAACAGCTCCGTTGCCGCGCAGCCAGGACGCCAGGTACAGCAGGCCGACGTGGACGTTGTTGCGCAGGCCGGCTTCGGTCGGCTCCCCCGGGGTCGACCGGACGTCGACGAGATCGCGCGCGTCGGTGACCACGTCCTCGAGCGGTTTGCCGAGCTGGTTCGGTTGATCGCCGAGCACGCCGTCGAACACCTCCCGGCAGATCGGCACGAGATCGGGGTGCGCGACCCACGAGCCGTCGAACCCGTCACCGGCCTCGCGCTGCTTGTCGGCCCGGACCTTGGCGAACGCCATCCCGTTGACGAACGGATCCTTGCGGCTCGGGATGAACGCCGCCATCCCACCCATCGCGAACGCGCCGCGACGGTGACAGGTCCGCACCAGCAACCGCGTGTACGCGCGCAGGAACGGCGCGCTCATCGTCACCGCGTTGCGATCCGGCAGCACGTAGTCGGGGCCGGAGTCGCGGAAGTACTTGATCACGCTGAACAGGTAGTCCCACCGGCCGGCGTTCAGTCCGGAAGCGTGGTCACGCAGTTCGTACAGGATCTCGTCCATCTCGAACGCGGCCGGGATCGTCTCGATCAGGACCGTTGCCCGGACGCTGCCCTGCGGTACGCCGAGTTGCTCCTGCGCACGGACGAAGACGTCGTTCCACAGCCGCGCCTCGAGATGGCTCTCCAGCTTCGGCAGGTAGAAGTACGGCCCACTCCCCCGCGCGAGCAACTCGGCGGCGTTGTGGAAGAAATACAGCCCGAAGTCCACGAGCGCACCGGCTACCGGTACGCCGTCGACGAGCACGTGCCGCTCATCGAGGTGCCAGCCGCGCGGCCGCATCACGATAGTCGCCAGCTGTCGATCCGAGCTGAGCGTGTACTCCTTGCCGGCCTCGGACGTGAACGTGATCGTCCGGCGGACCGCGTCGTACAGGTTCACCTGCCCGCCGATCACGTTCTGCCAATGCGGCGTACTCGCGTCCTCGAGGTCCGCGAGCCAGACGCGGGCGCCGGAGTTGAGGGCATTGATCGCCATCTTCCGGTCGGTCGGACCAGTCATCTCCACGCGACGGTCCAACAGGTCGGCCGGCGCCGGAGCCACCTTCCAGTCGGCCTCCCGGATCGACGCGGTCTCAGCCAGGAAGTCCAGCTCCGTGCCGCGCCGACGCTGTCTGGCCGCGAGGAGGTCGTTGCGCCGGGCACCGAACTCGGTGTGCAGGAGGGCAACGAACTCCAATGCCGCCGGGGTCAGGATCTGCTCGTTCGGTTCGCCGAGCACGGTGATCTCAGGCATGCGCCTCGACCGCCTGCCGGACTGCCGCCGCGACCGCCGGCGCGACGGCCGCGTCGAAGACGCTCGGGACGATGTACGTCGGATTGAGCTCGTCCGCCGCGACCGTGTCCGCGATCGCGTCCGCGGCGGCCAGCATCACGGCGTCGGTGATCTCGTGCGCGCCGGCGTCGAGCATGCCGCGGAAGAACCCGGGGAACGCGAGCACGTTGTTGATCTGGTTCGGGTAGTCGGACCGCCCGGTGGCCACCACGGCGGCATGTTCGCCGGCCGCGACCGGATCCACCTCGGGATCCGGGTTCGCCAGCGCGAAAACGATCGCCCGGTCGGCCATCGTGGCGATGTCGGCGCCGGTGAGCAGGCCCGGACCGGAGACACCGATGAAGACATCCGCACCGGCCAGTACCTCGGCCAGCGAGCCGGTCTCACCACGGGGGTTGGTGTTCTCGGCGATCCAGGCCCGGTACGTCTCCAACCCGGTCTGCCCGGAATGCACCGCACCGTTGCGACCGCAGGCAACGATCTCGCCGGCGCCCTGGGCGGCCAGCAACCGGATCACCGCGTGACCGGCCGCGCCGACGCCGGACACTACGATCCGCACGTCCTCGATCCGCTTGCCCACCACGCGCAGCGCGTTCGCGAGCGCGGCCAGTACGACGATCGCCGTACCGTGCTGGTCGTCGTGGAACACCGGGATGTCGAGGGCTTCGCGCAACCGGCGCTCGATCTCGAAACAGCGTGGTGCGGCGATGTCCTCGAGGTTCACGCCGCCGTACACGGGCGCGATCGCGCGGACGATCTCGACGATCGCGTCGGTGTCCTGGGTGTCCAGACAGACCGGCCACGCGTCGACCCCTGCGAACTGCTTGAACAGCGCGGCCTTGCCCTCCATCACCGGCAGCGCGGCCGCCGGCCCGATGTTGCCGAGCCCGAGCACGGCCGAGCCGTCCGTGACGACAGCGACCGTGTTGCGCTTGATCGTCAGCCGGCGGGCGTCGGCCGGGTTCTCCGCGATCGCCTGGCAGACGCGGGCCACGCCCGGTGTGTACGCGCGGGACAGGTCGTCGCGGTGCTTCAGCGGAACCTTCGGCACAACCTCGAGCTTGCCGCCGAGGTGCAGCAGGAAGGTGCGGTCACTGACCTTACGGACGACCACCCCTTCGACCTCACCGAGCGCCTTCTCCAGGGCCGCCGCGTGGTTGGCGTCGACCGCGTCACAGGTGACGTCGACGACGACCCGGTCGGCCCGCGACTCGACCACGTCGAGCGCGGTGAGTGCGCCGCCGGCTGCACTGATCGCACTGGTCAGACCGGCAGTGGTGTGCGGGGAGGCGGGAGCCTCCAGGCGTGCGGTGATCGAGTAGCCCGGGCTCGGTGTCGGCATACTGCAACTCCTTCTGATCGGTTCGAAAGTGTGACCCGCCGGCTCGATCCCGGCGAGGGGCGGGTCACACGTCTTCGGGGCTCAGTTGAGCCTGAGTTCCACGCCGAGTCCGGTCCGGCGGGCCGCGTCGACCGCCAGCCGTGCCGCCGCGACGTCCTGCAGACCGAGCCCGACCGAGTCGAACAGCGTGATCTCGGTGTCCGTACGACGTCCCGGTCGAACGCCGGCGACCACATCACCCAGCTCGGTCTCGAAATGCTCGGCCGTGATCGCGCCTTCGGCCAGCGGTACGAGCACGTCGCCCGATTCCCGCCGTACGACGTCGTAGCTGTCGACGACTACTCGGCTGCGGACGATGCCCTCGGTGTCGATCTCGCGATAATCCGGCCGCGGCGGAGCGCCTACCGCATTCACGTGCAGACCCGGCGCAAACCACTCGCCATGGACCACAGGCTCCCGCGAGGGCGTCAACGTGCACAGCACATCCGCCGCCCGCACAACCTCTTCAGGCCCGGAGGCAACGACCACGTCTCCGACACGTTCCTGGGCATACGCGGCAAACGCGTCGACGCGGGCCTTCGTCCGACTCCACACGACAACCCGATCAACCGTCATCACAGCAGCCAACGCATCCAGATGAGCCCGAGCCTGCGCTCCCGCACCGACCAGCCCAAGCGTCCGCGAGGCCGCACGCGCCAGATGACGAGTCGCCACCGCCGAGGCCGCCGCCGTCCGGAACAACGTCAGCGCCGGCCCGTCCAGAATGGCCTCGCACGACCCCGTCTCCGGATCGACGAGCAGCACAGTCGACTGCTGCACGGGCATCGACCGCTTGGCGTTCGCGGGGGTATCAGTCAGCAACTTGATCCCCGCCACCCGCTGGGACGCGATCGCAGCCGTCATCGGCACGAGCAACGTCGTACACCCGGGCACCTCGACCGTCGACCGCTCGGCCTGAACGGCACCGCCAGTCGTCAGCGCCGCGTGCGCCTGCTCGACGGCCTCGATCACTTCGGGCATCTCGAGCGTCTTCGCGATCTCGGCCCGGCTGAGCGCGAGGATCGGCCTCATGACGCCACCGCCGACGCAGGTCGCGCATCGACGATGTCGTCGTACGCCGGAGCCTCGTCGAGCAGACCGTCCTCGGCGAGGATGCGCATCCACTCGCCGTACCCGTCCTCGCTGATCCGCAGGTCGTCCCAGATCCCGCTGGCCCGCAGGTCGTCGACGACGCCGATCAGCACCTTGGTGTCCAGCCCGGGCCACTCGCGCGCCAGCAGGTCGGTCAGCTCCGCGGCCTCGTGCGCCTTCAGCCAGTCGAGCGACTGCTGCAGCGCCCGGCAGAACCGCTCGATCAGACGATCCTCACGTGCGAGGACGGTGTCGGTCGTGTAGTACACGCTGTTCGGCATCAGTCCGCCGGCGCGATCGTGGCGCACGGCAACGAATGCCTGCTGCCGGTGCTCGAGGAAGGCGGCATTCACCAGGTCGGTGACGAGCGCGTCACCCATGCCGCCGAGAAACAGTTCGGTGAGCATCGAGCCGGACAGGTCGCGCACCCAGCGCACCTTCGACATGTCGACACCGGCCTTCCGCATCAGGCCCGCGGTGTGCACGTACGGCGCGGTGCCGCCGGCTCCCGGTGCGACGACGACCTTGCCCTCGAGGTCCTTCCAGTCGAAGTCGGTCACCTTCTCCCGGGTCACCAGCGCCTTCGGGTTGCGCGCGTTGAGCTGGGCGAAGGCGCGGTACTCACGGCCGCGGCCGTGGTACATCGCCGGCACCCACAGGCCGCCGAGTACGACGTCCGCAGTACCGCTCCCGAGATCGGTGAGCACCTGCGTCCAGTCGTCCGGCGCGCTGCGGGAGAAGTCCAGGCCCTCTGCCTCGTAGTACCCGAACTCGCGGGCGACGTACTCGGGCAGGTAGTTGGGCCAGTGCGATGTGGCGCTGACGTGCAAGCGATCCATAGGTCAGACTCCTTCAGAGGTCGAGATTTCCTCGAGCGAGCGGCCGTGCGTCTCCGGCGCGAACCGGCTGGCGACAGCCATCACCGAGTACATGGCGGCGATCAGGACGAACACCGCGACGACACCGGCGCGGTCGAACAGCAGCCCGGCGCCGATCGGGACGAACGCCCCGGCGACATTGCCCTGGACCGCCACCATCGCGGTGCCGAACGCGCGGACCCGGGTCGGGTAGAGCTCCGGGGCCCACGCGAAGATCGTGCTGTTCAGCAGCAGCACGAAGAACTGGAAGGTTGCTCCAAGCAACAGAACCAGCGCCGGCGACTTCGCCAGGAACCCGAAGGCCAGTGCGGCGAGGCAGGCCGCCGCGGCGCCGACGGTGATCACGAACCGCCGCGGCAGGTGCAGCGCCGCGTACGTCGCCGCGGCCGCGCCGAGCAGGCTGCCGACGTTCATCACCATCGTGAACGCGAGGCTCTTGGTGATCGTGTACCCCTGCTCGACCAGGATCGTCGGCATCAGCACGAGCACCGTCACCTGCGCGCCGAACGTCATCCACGAGATCACCGCGAGCGCCGACGTACGACGCAGCAGGACACCGTGGAACACCTCCGACAGCCGCACCTTCTCGACCCGCGGCGCCGTACCGACCACCGTCTCGATGTACGGCGTGACCGGGCCGCCCTTGTCCTTCAGCCGGCCGGCAGCGAGCCGGGTGAGGACGCCGTTCGCCTCGTCGATCCGGCCGCGGGAGGCCAGGTACCGCGGTGTCTCCGGAAGGAACCGCCGGTAGACGAGCACGAGCAGCGCAGGCAGGAACAGCAGGCCGAACATCCATCGCCAACTAGTGTCCGGGCCGCCGAAGAAGTTGCCGAGCGGACCGAGCACGACCGCCGCGAACCCGAACGACACGACGTTGCCGAAGCCGCCCGCGCCGACGTTGAGCGACGCGACCACCGCACCGCGGTACTTCGTCGAGACCAGCTCGCTGAGCATCGTCATCCCCGCGGCGATCTCGCCGCCGAGCCCGATACCGACGATGAACCGGCCGACGGCCAGCACCGCGTAGCCCGGAGCGAGCGCGCAGATCAGCGCGCCCACGCAGTAGATCGCGAGGTTGAAGCCGAGCGCGAACCGGCGGCCCTTGTGGTCGCCGAGCGCGCCGGTGATCACCTTGCCGATGATCATCGCGCCGATCGTGACCGTCTGCAGGAACGCGAGCTCCGGCGTGGAGATGTTCCAGACCGACTTCAGCGCCGGGCCGACCGCGCCGAGCGAGTTCTCCTCCATCACGTCGAAGAACGCGCCGAGCAGCACCATCAACAGGATCAGGCGGTGGGCGTTGTTGAACGGGATCGCGTCCAGCACCCGTCCGACCACCGACACCGCGTCGGCCGGCGGGCGGTCGCCGGTAGCCGGACGAGCCGGACGAGCCGGGCGAGCCGGGTGGGAGGCGAGCTGGTTCGGTGATTCTGCGTTGTGCATCGGACCGACCTCCTTCAACGGAAGTTTTTTGTCGGGACCGAGCCGGGATCTCGGGGTTGCTAGATGATAGGATTACCAGTCATCTGATGTTTAAGGAAGAGGCTGCGATGAAGAAGGTCGAGCGGGTCTCTCTGGTTGAGACCGTCGGGACGCAGTTACGGGAGGAGATCACGGACGGCCGGTGGGCGGTCGGTGAGCGCATCCCGTCGGAGACCGAGCTGGTCGAACAGCTCGGCGTCAGCCGCGCTTCGGTGCGGGAAGCGGTCCGCGGTCTGGTGCATGCGGGTCTGCTGGCGACGCGCCAGGGCGACGGCACGTATGTGACCGCCCGTGACGCCACCGATGTCGCGATCCGTCGCCGGTTGGGCGTGGCCGAGCAGAGCGATGTCCTCGAGGTGCGCCGCGGGCTCGACATCGTCGCGGCCGGGCTCGCGGCATCCCGCCGTACGCGGACCGACATCCGGGAGTTGGCCAAGGCACTGGGAGCTCGCGCCGCCGCTGGTGAGGCAGGCTACGAGGCCAGGTTCGTCAGCGCGGACGTCGAGTTCCACCTCTGCGTCGCGCGCGCATCGCACAACCCGGTGCTGATCGAGCTCTACACGAGCTTCGCGCGCGCACTGGCCGAGAGCGTGCGCGACGACAAGTGCCTGCAGGTCTTCGCCCGTGGCGAGGACACCTGGCACGAAGCCCTCGCGGCGGCGATCGAGGCCGGCGACCCTGCCTCAGCGGCCGCCGCGTCCCTGTCCCTGCTGGAGAGCAGCAGCTAGTGAAGGGTGTAGCCGCCGTCGATCACCACGACTGAGCCGGTCATGAAGCTGGAGGCGTCCGACGCGAGGAAGACGACCGTCGGCGCGATCTCCTCGGGTACGGCGTACCGCTGCATCGGCGCGTCGTCGATCCAGCGCGCCCTGAACTGCGGCTCGTCGACCGGCGCCATCTCCGTCTTCACGTAACCGGGCGCGACGGCGTTCACCCGGATGTTCAACGGCGCCCACTCCGCGGCCAGCGACTTGGTCAGCTGATGCACCGCGGCCTTCGACGCGTTGTAGGCCGGTTGCCACTGCGGACGGTTCACGATCTGCGCGGAGATCGAGCCGATGTTGACGATCGTGCCGCCGCCGACCGTGGTGAAGTGGCGCGCAGCCGTCTGGCTGAGTTTCCACAGGCCGTCGACGTTCGTCGAGAAGACCTCGTCCCATTCGTCGTCCGGGATCTCGAGCGACGGCCGGTGCACGCAGGCGCCGGCGTTGTTGACCAGGATGTCGAGCCGCCCGGTCGCCTCCAACGCAGCCGCGACCGCGACCTGCCCGGACTCGCGGTCGTTCACGTCGAGCCCGACCCCGATCACCGTCCGGCCGGTCGCCTCGGCGAGCCGTGCAGCCGCCTCCTCTGACGCCACGGCATCGCGCGCCCCGATCACCACGTCCGCGCCGGCCTCGGCCAAACCGGTGGCGAACGCGAGCCCGAGGCCCCGATAACCACCAGTCACCAACGCCGTCCGCCCGGCCAACGAGAACTTGTCAAGAACGCTCATCGGGCCATTCTCCCTGGTACGCAGTGGACGCGAGGTCAACGAAGGATCGCACGAGCGGATTGGTCTCCCCCGTCTTCCAGCACGCCACGACCCGGCTCGGCGGCAGATCGGCGATCGGTACGACGGTGAGCTCGCCGGGCGGGTGGTGGCCCAGCGGGCTCAGCCCGACCGTGCCGTTCCACAGCACCGCCTGCAGGCATTCCTGGACCGACCGTACGACCGGACCTTCCCGTTGCTGACCACCGTTCCAGTACGACTGCCAGATCGGATCCGTGTCCGCCGGGAACTGGAACCATCGCCGATCCGCCAGGTCCGCGAGCTTCAACTCATCGTGCTGAGCCAGCGGATCATCGGCCCGCAGTACGGCGCCGACCGGGTCCGCCCGCAGCTCGTGCACGGTCAATCCCGTCTCGTCGAACGGCGCGCGGGTCAACGCCACGTCGACGAGACCAGCCCGGAGACCGCAGGTCGGATCGGTCAGATCGGCCTCGCGAATGCGGACCTCGAGACCTGGATGCTGCTGCCGATACGCGGCCGCCAACCGCGCCGCACCGGGATCGGTGCTGTCCCCCAGCATGCCGATCGTGAAGCTGATCGCACCGCGTACACGCGTCTTCAGTTGGTCAGCCTGCTCGAGCAGGGTCCTTGTCTCCTCCAGCAGTACGACGCCCGCCGGCGTCAGCGCGACCCCCGCCGCGGACCGGTCGAACAGCGTGGCACCGAGCTCGCGCTCCAACTGCTTGATCGCCCGGCTCAGCGGCGGCTGACTCATCTGCAGCCGCACCGCGGCCCGGCCGAAGTGGAGTTCCTCCGCGACGGCGACGAAGTACCGCAGGGTGCGCAGCTCCATGACCAGCGACGATACCCGCACGGTATCGGCGCGAGCGGATCGGTCTTGGACGCCGCGACGCCGCAAGCGGTGGGATCGGAGCATGACCGACGTACTGCTGCCCGACCCCGCCGTCCACGTCGCCGACGCCCTGGAGCTCGCGCCTGACCTGCTCGTGATCCCGAACCAGCGTGTCGACCTGGTGCCGAACATCGGCATCATCGGCGGCACCGACGCTGTCCTGGTCGTCGACACCGGCATCGGCATCGCCAACGCGTCGGAGGTGCTCGCGCTGGCGACCGAGGTGGCGCGCGGGAGGCAGCTGTACCTGACCACCACCCACTTCCATCCCGAGCACGCGTTCGGCGCACAGGTCTTCGCGGGGCATGCGACGTACCTGGTCAACCGCGCGCAGGCGGACGACCTGGCGGCCAAGGGCACCGGCTATCTGGAGATGTTCCGCGGTTTCGGCGGCCCGATCGCCGAGCGGCTCCAGGACGTCGAGATCCCTGTCCCCGACGAGGTGTACGGCGACGTACACGACCTCGATCTGGGCGGGCGGATCGTCGAACTGCGAGCCACAGGTCGCGGGCACACCAGGGGCGATCAGGTCATCCAGGTACCGGACGCCGGCGTGCTGTTCACCGGGGATCTCGCCGAGACGGGTCAGTTCGCGATCTTCCCGTGGTTCCCGCCGTACGACGTCGATGTCTCCGGCGTCGGCTGGTTGTCTGTGATGGATCGGCTGACCACGTCCGCACCGAAGATCGTCGTACCCGGCCATGGCGACCTCGGCGGCCCGGAGATCCTCACCACGGTCGCCGCCTACCTCCGCGAAGTCCGTGACGAAACCTGGCGCCGACGCGACTCGGCCATGCCCGAGTCCGACCTCCGCACCGAGGTCAAGGCCCTCCTCATCGGCCGCCACCCCGAATGGTCCGGCCAAAACTGGATCGACCCCGCCATCAACTGCCTGTGCACCGAGTGATCGGTCAGGCTGTGCGATGTGGGAGCTGCGTCAGCCCGAGCACGTGGTCCGCGGGGGTGCCGCGCAGTGCGACCAGTTCAAGTTTGCGGTCGCTGCGGCGTAGGGCGGCGGCGAGTACGCGGATGCCTGCGCTGGCCAGGTGGGTTACTCGCGAGAGGTCGACGGTGAGCGGTCGGGTCGCGTGGCGAGCGACCTCGCGCAGGATGCGGTCGAACCCGCGTGCGGTGACGATGTCGATCGGTCCGCCGACCAGCAGTCTCCCGTCGGCGACCGCCGCCGAGAACTCGGCCCGGTCGGTTGCGGGCGACACCTCGCCCACGAGCATGCTCGGCGCCTTGGTCAGCGCCGTACGCACGGTTGCCGTCGTACCGTCCGGGGTGCGCTTGACGGTGAGGTCGTCGACCGTCGCACCCGCCAGCGCGAGCCCGTGCCCACGATCGACGGACGGTTCCGATTCCTTCCACCGGCCGTGGTCCTGTACCGAGACCGCCACCTGCCCGCTCGGCGCCAGGTCGGCCGCCAGTGTGAGCTGACCGGGTGCGCAGTCGTAGTAGGCGTGCTCGACCACGTTCGCCATCAGCTCGATGACCGCGCTCTCCAGTCCGATCACCACGACGGGCTCCGGCTCCAGTGCGCGCAGCCACGCGGCGAACTCGTCGCGGAACCGCGCCGCCGTCTCCGGAACAGCCGGTCCGGTCCGGGTCATCGCCGCCACCGGCGTACGTCGATGCGCGGCAAGGACCGTGACGTCGTCGGAGTGGCCGGTGACCAGGTCGAGCACCTGCTCGGTGACGCGCTCGGCCGAGTACTGCGGTCCGGCGACGGCGGCCTCAACGGCGTCCAGCAGGTCGGCGGTCGCCTGATCCGGCGTGCTCTGCGGACGTTCGATGAGCCCGTCCGTGTACAGCAAGAGCACGTCGTCCAACCCGAGGTGGTCATGACCGAGTTCGTAGCCGCCAGGTGCACCGAGCGGGCTGCCGACGGCGGGCTCGACGTACCGGGCCGTGCCTTTGCGCGACGCGATCAGCGGCGGCGGATGACCGGCCGCGCAGTACGTCAGATCCCCGGTCGACGGATCCAGTACGGCGACGCACACCGTGGCCGCCTCGGCGCCGGGCAGGCGGCTCGCGAACTTCTCCAGCCGGGTGATCGCAACCGCCGGATCCGCTCCGTCCTGCAGCGCCATCCCCAGTGCCGCGCGCAACTGGCCCATCACGGCCGAGGCCCGGACGCCATGCCCGACGACGTCGCCGACAACCAGGGCGATGCGGGCGTCGTCCAGCACCACCGAGTCGAACCAGTCACCGCCGGCCGACGCGTCCGTCTCGGCCAGCAGGTAGCGGGCCGACAGCTCCACGCCTGGAAGGACCGGTAGCCGCGTCGGCAGCAATGCCTTCTGCAGCACGGCGTACTTGGTCATGTCTTCCGGAACGTCCATCCCGTCCTCCGTCACAGAGTCGCCCCGGGGCTGAGAACTTCCTGTGCCCATTCCCGCGCGATCAACGCACCGCCCGAATCAGGACATCCGCGTCGCCTCGTTCACGGTGCGGTCCAGGTGCATCATGGAAAGGTGGATGAGATCGAGCCCCAGCCCGGTCTGAGCGACCCGGACCAAGTCGCCGCGACATTCGCTCGGCTCGCCCTGGAGATGCACGACGCAGGCGGGGTCGAGGAGACCGTTGAAGCGGTTGTCGAGTTCGCTCTGCAGGCCCTGGACTGCCAGTACGCCGGGATCGCGCTCTACGCCAAGGGCGGACAACCGGAAGTTCCGGTGACGACCCATCCGACCGTGGCCGAGATCTACCAGTTCCAGATGGCCGGCGAGGCCGGTCCGCTGGTCGAGTGCATGCACAGCCAGGCGACTGTAATGGTGCCCGACACCACTTCCGAGCATCGCTGGCCGGAGTGGGCCAAGAAGGTTCTCGACCTGGGGGTCCGCAGCGTTCTCGACGTACCGCTGCGGACTGCCGCGGGCACAGTCGGCGTACTGGGTCTCTACAGCGTCGAACCGGATGCCTTCGGACCGGACGCGGAGGCGATCGCGCACATCCTGGCCCGGCACGCGTCCGTCGCCGTCGCGACCGCCCGCCGCGAGCAGAACCTCAACCTCGCCGTCGACGCCCGCAAACTCGTCGGCCAGGCGATGGGGATCCTGATGGAGCGCTACGGCCTCGACTCCGACCGCGCTTTCCAGGTGCTCAGGCGGTACTCGCAGCAGACCAACACCAAACTCCACGACGTCGCCCGCCAGCTCGTCGACACCCGCAGTCTCCCTCGAGATCCCGTCTAGGGTGGGGACATGACGACGTACGGTCCGGCAGAGGCGGCTGAACGGTCCGGGTTCAGCATCGACACGTTGCGGTACTACGAACGCGAGGGCATCCTGCCGCCGGTGGCACGCAACTCCGGCGGCCGCCGGCAGTACTCCGACGACGACCTCGCCATGCTCGACTTCCTCCGCTGCCTCCGCGACACCGGCATGCCGATCGAACGCCTCCGCCGCTACGGCGAACTGGCCCGCTCCGACCAAACCATGCCCGAACGCCTGGCCCTCATCGAGGAACACGCCCAGGTAGTAGAAAGCCGCATCGCCGAACTCCAGTCCCAACGCACCCGCCTCGAAGAAAAAGCCGCCTGGTACCGCGAACAACTCAAGAAGTAACAACGAAAAGAAGAGATTTGGAGTAGTGGTGGTCCTCGGCGACCGTCCTTGGGACTGCTCTGCTGCACGCGTCAGGCCAGGCACCGGCCCTTCCGTGTCCGAGGAATCCAGGCTGTGACGCATGGTTCCTGACTGCCGTCGGGTTGCGCTTGACGGCAGGTGATGCGCCGGTGGGCGGTGACCGACAGGGCGTAGCGGGAGTGGTCGTCCAGCCAGGTGATGATTTCGATGTCTTGGCCACTGGCGAGGCGGTAGCGGGTGAAGTCGGACTGCCAGCACTCGCTGGGTTGCTCGGCGGCGAGCCGCAGGTAGGACGACCTGGGCCGCTTGCCGGGCTCGGGGGTGACGGCGTCGGCGCCGGTCAGGATCCGGTGGATCGTCGCCCGCGACAACGGCACGTTGTGGTGGTGCTGCAGGTACCAGCCGATGGTGTCCGCGCCGGCGTCCAGGCCCTGCTCGGTCAGTTCCTTGCGCAGCCGCAGTACCAACTCCACCGTCACCGGCATGGTCGCCCCAGGCAAGGTCTTCGGTCGTCGGCTGCGAGGCTCGAACGCCGCCTCGCCCTTAGCCAGATACCGGGCTCTCAGCTTGTAGACCCACGCCCGGTGCACCCTGTACCGCCGGGCTACCTCAGCGGCCGTCTGACCCTCAACGAACAACGCGGTGATCACCAACCGAGCCTTCGACATGCCCGAGCATCCAGCCCACCACAGCTGTCGCCGATCACCCGAGACACGTGTCGCCTATGTCTTGAGACACCTGTCGCCTATGTCCTGAACCACAACACGGCAGGCCGCGACTACGCCCCCGCAGTAGTCCTCGACCGCGGAACCTGACCGCAGCAGCGGGGTCGCTTGCTTGTTCGCCTTGTAAATAAGGGCTTCCGGCGACTCGCCGATTTGGCGAGCCGCTCTAGACCATGTAGAATCGAACACATGTTCGACACAGATCTGGAGCAGCTGTCGACGGCCGACCTCCTCGAGTCCGCCGCCGAACACCGCGCGACGGCCAACCAGGCCGACACGCGACTGCTGCAGCACGCCCAGATCTACGCCGACCGCCACCACCCGTCGGTCTGCGCCACCCGCCCGATCCGTCCCGGCCGCCGGGTAGCCGACGGCCGCGAGCGCGCTGTGGTGCTGGGCGGTGAGGGCTGCCCGGAGATCGCGGAGTTCGCGATCGCCGAGTTCGGTGTCGTGCTCGGCATCTCCCCGATGGTCGCCTCCGGACTCCTCGGCGAAGCACTCGCGTTGCGCCACCGCTTCCCGTTCACCTGGGCCCGCGTCCAATCCGGCGACGCCACACCCTGGAAAGCCCGCCGCCTCGCCGCCGACTGCCTGAAACTGTCCGAAGAAGCCGCCCGGTACGTCGACCAGCGCGTCGCCCCGCTGATCGACGCCATCACCCCGTACCGCCTCGACAAGATCATCCGCGCCGCCAAACTCCACGCCGCCCCCGACCAAGCCCGCACCGAAACAGCCGAGGCCGCCCGCGAACGCGGCGTGTTCATCGG